>NZ_CP108290.1:0-853419 GCF_045160625.1 Kitasatospora sp. NBC_00039
CGGAGATCACCGCGACCAACTATAATATGGAGCCAAGGAGCTGCTGGACGAGGTCGCCACCGGCAAGATCACCGGTGAGGAGGAGCGCTACAGCCACACCGACCTCGCCGACTTCGCCGCCAACGTCGAGGGCGCGCAGAAGGCCTACGAGCTGCTGAAGCCGGTCGCCTCGGAGAAGGACGCCGAGCTGGCCAAGACCCTGGACTCGGAGTTCGCCGCGATCCAGGCGCTGCTGGCCAAGTACAAGCAGGCCGACGGCACCTACACCTCGTACGACAAGGTGACCGAGGTCGAGCGCAAGACCTTCTCCGACGCGGTGAACTCGCTGGGCGAGCCGCTGTCGAAGCTGGGCGCCGCGGTCGTCGTCAAGTAGTACCCGCCCGGCCGTTCCCGCCCGGGGCGGCCAGGCAGAGCACCACCTCCACCACACCGCCGTAGCGGCCCGAGCGGCCGCCGCGGCATCCGTGAGTTCAGTACAGAGAAGGGCCCGCCCGCAGATGGACGCCGAGAACGAGCAGCAGACCGGGACTCCGGCCGGCACCGACGCCGCCACCACCCCCGCTGCCTCCGAGACCGCAGCTGCCACCGCCGGCGCCACTGCCACCGTCGCCGCGCAGGACATCGCCGCCCGCGGCCCGGTCAGCCGGCGAGCCGTGATCGGCTGGGCCGGCGCCGGCGTCGCCCTCGGTGCCGCCGGCGTCGGCTCGGTCGCCGCCGCCACCCGGCAGGACGACCCGGCACCGGCGCCCGCCGCCGTGGGCGGGGACATCCCCTTCTACGGTGACCACCAGTCGGGCATCTCCACCCCGGTCCAGGACCGGTTGCACTTCGCCTCGTTCGACGTGTCGGCCACGGCCACCCGCGAGTCGCTGGTGAAGATGCTGAAGGAGTGGACGAAGGCGGCCGCGGCGATGACCGGCGGGCGTGAGGTCGGCAGCGGCGCCGCGAGCGGGCTGCCGGAGGCGCCGCCGGACGACACCGGCGAGGCCCTGGGCCTGCCGGCCTGCCGGCTCACCCTCACCATCGGCTTCGGCCCGACCCTGTTCGAGAAGGACGGCGTGGACCGCTTCGGCCTCAAGGCCAGGCGCCCCGAGGCCCTGATCGACCTGCCGAAGTTCAAGGGCGACAACCTCGACCCGGCCCGCAGCGGTGGCGACCTGTGCATCCAGGCCTGCGCCGACGATCCGCAGGTCGCCGTGCACGCGATCCGCAACCTGGCCCGGATCGGCATGGGCACGGTCAACATCCGCTGGTCGCAGCTCGGCTTCGGCAAGACCTCCTCCACCACCCCGGACGCGCAGACGCCGCGCAACATGATGGGGTTCAAGGACGGCACCCACAACATCGCCGGTACCGACACGGCGAAGCTCGCCGAGCACGTCTGGGTCGCCCCCGGCGAGGGCGCGGACTGGATGACCGGCGGCTCGTACCTGGTCGCCCGGCGGATCCGGATGCACATCGAGACCTGGGACCGCACCTCGCTCAAGGAGCAGGAGGACGTCTTCGGCCGGACCAAGGGCGAGGGTGCCCCGTACGGCAAGGCCAAGGAGCACGACGCGCCGGACCTCAAGGCGATGCCCGACGACTCGCACGTGCGCCTGGCCCACCCGGACAGCAACAACGGGCTGATGATCCTGCGCCGCGGTTTCTCCTTCACCGACGGCACCGATGGTCTCGGCCGCCTGGACGCGGGCCTGTTCTTCCTCGCCTACCAGCGGGACAGCCGCAAGGCGTTCGTGCCGCTGCAGCAGCGTCTGGCGGGCAGCGACAAGCTCAACGAGTACATCCAGCACGTCGGCTCCGCCCACTTCGCCTGCCCGGCGGGCGTCCGCAAGCCCGGCGAGTGGTGGGGCCAGGCCCTCTTCGGCTGATCCCCTGCCCCGTTCAACCCCGAGGAGAGTGCCGTGTTCGGCAACTACCTGATCGGCCTTCGCGAGGGCCTCGAAGCCAGCCTGGTCGTCTGCATCCTGATCGCCTATCTGGTCAAGACCGGCCGCAAGGACAAGCTGCCGCCGGTCTGGGGCGGCATCGCGGCGGCCGTCGTGCTGAGCATGGCCTTCGGTGCCGTCCTCCAGTTCGGCTCCTCCCAGCTGACCTTCGAGGCCCAGGAGGCGCTCGGCGGCACGCTGTCGATCATCGCCGTCGGCCTGGTCACCTGGATGGTGTTCTGGATGCGCCGCACCGCCCGGCACCTGAAGAGCGAGCTGCACGGCAAGCTGGACGCGGCGCTCGCCATGGGTACGGTCGCGCTGGTGGTCACCTCCTTCCTGGCCGTCGGCCGCGAGGGCCTGGAGACGGCGCTGTTCATCTGGTCGGCGGTGCAGGCCACCAACGACGGCTACAACCCGATCATCGGCGCGGCGCTGGGCCTGGCCACCTCGGTGGTGCTCGGCTGGCTCTTCTACCGTGGCGCGCTGAAGATCAACCTGGCCAAGTTCTTCACCTGGACCGGCGCCATGCTGGTCGTCGTCGCCGCCGGCGTGCTCGCCTACGGCGTGCACGACCTGCAGGAGGCCGGCTGGCTCGGCGGCCTGCACGACCTGGCCTTCGACATCAGCAGCACCATCCCGAAGGACAGCTGGTACGGCACCCTGCTCAAGGGCGTCTTCAACTTCCAGCCGGACCCGACCGTCCTCCAGCTGGCCGTCTGGGCGGCCTACCTGATCCCGACGCTGGCCTTCTTCTTCGGTGTCTTCGGCGGCAGGCCGGCCAAGCCGGTCGCCCCGAAGCAGGGCTCCGCCAAGTCGGCCGCCTGACCGCGTCCGGCCCCGCACCACCTGACCGCCCCGCCCGGCACCCGCCGGGCGGGGCGGTCCGCGTTGGGGGCGCGTCGGCCGGGGGTGTCAGTGGCCGCCGCGCACCCCCGCCGCGAACACCAGCAGGATGACGACCCCGATCACCCCGAGGACGATCGGCCAGGGGCTCATCTGCTGTCGGAAGCCGCTCGCGTCGTGCGACTCGGACAGGTGCTGTTCGGCCTTGGCCCGCGCGAACATGCCGGCCCGCTTGCGATAGCCGCAGCCCTCGCAGACCACGTACCGCGTGTTGTCCGGGCCCCGGGCGACGATCCGCACCGTGTGCTCGTGACCATCCGGGCCGTCGCCCGTGATCCTGCTCGTCTCCATGCAGCCCTCCCCGTTGTCCCCGAGCGGGACATCGTCCCACGCGGCACCGACGGCCAAGCCGGCCGGAACCCCTCCCACAGCCGGGACCTGACTGGGGCTCAAAAGTTAACCTCCAGGGTCTACCCGCGTAAACCCCGCGCACGCCATGCTGGTTGGCGGCCCGGGCCGCTCAGCCCGGGGGCTTCGGCCTGCCCTCACACCGACCCAGGAGTCCCTGCATGTCCGCGATACGCACGCCCCACCGTGTCCTGGCCGCCGCCTTCGGCGCCCTGCTGCTCGCCCTCACCACCCTGCTGGCCGGCGCCGGCAGCGCCCAGGCCGCGCTGCCCACCCCGGTCTCGGCCGCCACCGCCCGTTCGTACCTGGCCTCGATCGCGGCGACCGCGGAGTCCCACGCCGACACCTACGACCGGGCGCTGTTCCCGCACTGGATCACCATCTCCGGCACCTGCAACACCCGCGAGACGGTCCTCAAGCGCGACGGCAGCGGCGTGACGACCGACTCCAGCTGCGCCTCCGTCAGCGGCAACTGGACGTCGGTGTACGACAACGTCACCACCACCAGCGCCTCCAGCTTCGACATCGACCACCTGGTGCCGCTCGCCGAGGCCTGGCGCTCCGGCGCCTGGGCCTGGACCACCGGCCAGCGCAAGGCCTTCGCCAACGACCTGACCCGCCCGCAGCTGCTCGCGGTCTCCGCCAGCTCCAACCGCACCAAGGGCGACCAGGACCCGGCGAACTGGCTGCCGCAGACCTCCTACCGCTGCACCTACGCCCGCGCCTGGGTGCAGGTGAAGTACTACTACGGCCTGACCATCGACAGCGCCGAGAAGAGCGCGCTGACCTCGATCCTCAACGGCTGCTGACGAAACGTTCCACCGAAACGTTTCTCCCCATGTCGGAGCCCCGGCCGGTACCCGATCCGGCCGGGGCTCCACCACGTCCACGCGTGGCCGCTACTCGCTCTTGATCGCGCCCAGGATGTCCATCCGGGAGGCCCGGCGGGCCGGCCAGAGGGCGGCCAGCAGGCCGATCAGGGCGGCTCCGGCCAGGAATCCCAGGATCTGGAGGGGCGGGACGACGGTGGTCATGTTCTTGAAGCTGTCCGCCAGCGTGCGGTTGCCGGCCCAGGCGGTGACGACGCCGAGCAGCACGCCGACCACGCCGCCGAACAGCGCGATCACCAGCGACTCCAGCCGGACCATCCGGCCGATGCCGCGCCGGTCCAGGCCTATCGCCCGCAGCATGCCGATCTCCCGGCGGCGCTCGAACACCGACATGGCCATGGTGTTGACGACGCCGAGCACCGCGATCACCACGGACATGCCGAGCAGCCCGTACATGATGTTGAGCACGGCGGTGACCATCTGGCGGTTCTCCGCCCTGATGTCCTTCTCGCCCTTGACGGCGATCAGCGGGTTGCCGCCGGTGGCGTCGCGCAGCGCCTGCTTCAGCTTGGCGTCCGCGCCGTTGGCCCCCCTGACCAGGACCTTCTCCAGGCCCGAGCCGGCCGAGGCATGCGGGCCGACGACGGCGTCGGGGGCGATCAGGCCGCCCAGCGCGGTGTTGGCCTCCAGGACGCCGCCGACCGCCAGCGAGCCCCGGGCGCCGTCCGGGTAGGTGACGGCCAGGGTGGAGCCGACCTTGAGGTCGTGGTGCTCGGCGTAGCCGGAGCTGACGAGGAGCATGCCCTGCCGGAGCGCGTCGGCCGAGCCCTCCTTGACCTTGACGGTGGCCAGCTGGTCGATGGTGGTGGCGTCCACGCCGGTCAGCCACTGGGTGTCGCCGTCGGCGCCGGTCCCGACCGGGACGGTGCGCATCACGCTCATCGCGGCGACGCCGGGCGTCCGGGCGACCTGGGTGGCGACCTCGGGGGAGAGCGTCGAGAAGTTCTGCATGGCGACCGTGTAGTCGGCCTTCATGTCGCTCGCGGTGGCCTCGTCCACGGCCTTGTTCACCGAGGCGCCGACCACGGTCAGCGCGGTGATCAGGGTGACGCCGATGGTGAGCGCCGAGGCGGTGGCGGCGGTGCGCCGCGGGTTGCGGACGGCGTTCTCCCGGGCCAGCTTGCCCGGCGTCCCGTACAGCTTGCGCAGCAGCGGGGCGAACAGCGCGATCAGCGGCCGGGAGAGCAGCGGCGTCAGCACGAAGACGCCGATCATCAGCGCACCGGCGCCGAGGCCGACCAGCTTGACCTCCTTGGCGGCCGAGCCGGCCACCAGGGCACCGACGCCGGCCGCGGCGAACAGCAGGCCGATCGTGTTGCGCACCAGCAGGCTCTTCTGGGTGGCCGGCTGCTCCGCCGAGCTCATCGCCGCGACCGGGGCGATCCGGGAGGCCCGGCGGGCGGGCAGCCAGGCGGCGAGCACGGTCACCGCGACGCCCACGCCGACCGAGGCGAGCACCGTGGACGGGCCGATCACCAGCGGGCCGTCCGGCAGGTTGGCCTCCAGCGGGCCGTTGAGCAGCGCGCGCAGACCGGCCGCGATCCCGATGCCGGCGAGCAGGCCGGCCACCGAGGCGGTCAGGCCGACGGCCAGCGCCTCGATCAGCACGGACCGGGTGATCTGCTTGCGGCTGGCGCCGACGGCGCGCAGCAGGGCGAGCTCCTTGGTGCGCTGGGCGACCAGCATGGTGAAGGTGTTGGCGATGATGAAGACGCCGACGAAGAGCGCGATGGCGGCGAAGACCAGCAGTGCGCTGCTCATGCCCTTGGTGCCGAGCTCGATCATCCGGTCCTGCTCGGCGGCGAGTTCGCGGCCGGTCCGGGCCTCGATCGCGTCGTCCTGCGGGACGGCCTGCCTGACGGCGGCGAGCAGCGCGGCGTCGTCGGCGCCGGGCTTGCCCTTGACGTCGATCTCGGCGAACCGGCCCGGGGTCAGGTAGAGCTGCTGGGCGGTCGCGGTGTCGAAGGCGGCGAGCGAGCCGCCGGAGACGACGCGCGGGTCGTTGGTCTGCAGGGTGCCGGTGAGCTTCAGCTCCATGACCGGGCCGTTGACGGCCACCCGGACGGTGTCGCCGACCTTGTAGCCGCCCTTGTCGGCGGTCTTCCGGTCGAGGGCGATCTCCCGGGCGTCCTTCGGCCCCCGGCCCTCGACCAGCGGGTAGCGCGGGTCGGTGCCGTCGGCGCCGGGCACGTAGTTGGTGCCGGTGGTGGAGAAGCCGTTGCCGATCAGCGCGCCCTTCTTGTCGGCGATGCCGGCGAAGCCGCTGACCACGCCGCGCGCCTCGGCGGCCCCCGGCAGGGCGGCCACCGCCTTGCGGGTGTCCTCGGTGAGAGTGGGGCCGGTGGAGCCCTTGCTGCCGCGGTCGTAGCCGTTGCTGACGGCGCCGCGGTCGCTGACCGTCACGGCGATGTCGGTGTAGCTCCTGGCGCTCTGGGAGCGGAGCGCGTTGCCGAGGCTGTCCGTGAAGACGAGGGTGCCGGCGACGAAGGCGGTGCCCAGCATGACGGCCAGTGCCGTCATCAGCAGTCGGCCCTTGTGGGCCAGCACGTTGCGCAGTGCGGTGCGGTACATGGGGTGTCCTGGGGTCTGCGGAGGGGCGGGGTGCTGGCGGTGGGGCGTCAGCTGGTGCGGCCCTTGGCGTCGAAGCGGCGCATGCGGTCCAGGACGGTGTCGGCGGTGGGGCCGGCGAGTTCGTCGACGATGCGGCCGTCGGCGAGGAAGACGACGCGGTCGGCGTAGGCGGCGGCGACGGGGTCGTGGGTGACCATGACGACGGTCTGGCCGAGTTCGCGTACGGAGTTGCGCAGGAAGGTGAGGATTTCGGCGCCGGACCGGGAGTCGAGGTTTCCGGTCGGTTCGTCGGCGAAGATGATGTCGGGCTTTCCGGCGAGGGCGCGGGCGCAGGCGACGCGTTGCTGCTGGCCGCCGGAGAGCTGGCTGGGGCGGTGGGTGAGGCGGCCGGAGAGGCCGACGGTCTCGACGACGCGGTCCAGCCAGGCCTTGTCGGCCTTGCGGCCGGCGATGTCCATCGGGAGGGTGATGTTCTCCAGGGCGGTGAGGGTGGGGAGCAGGTTGAAGGCCTGGAAGATGAAGCCGATGTGGTCGCGGCGCAGCTGGGTGAGCTGCTTGTCCTTGAGGCCGACGAGTTCGGTGTCGCCGATGGTGGAGGAGCCGGAGGAGACGGTGTCCAGGCCGGCCATGCAGTGCATGAGGGTGGACTTGCCGGAGCCGGAGGGGCCCATGATGGCGGTGAACTCGCCCTGGGGGAACGTGACGCTGACGTTGTCGAGGGCGACGACGCGGGTCTCCCCCTCCCCGTAGACCTTGTTCAGGCCGGTGGCGCGGGCGGCCGCCCGGCCGGTACGGACGGCGGTTGCGGACATCGTCACGGGGAAACTCCTGCGGGGACGGGGAATGGGCATGAACGGGCACGGATGATCGTGTTCCGTTCAATCCTCCCAATCCACGCAGGTCGGAAGTGTCGGCCCCCGGGACGGCGGCCCCCCGCCGTCCCGGCGGGACGACGGGGAGTCCTCTCCTCCCCAGGTATGACGTCCGCCCCTGAGACGCGTCCGCCGGGTGGTGGGGCGGCTACTCGACCGCGACGCCCCAGCGCACCGCGAGTCCGGCCAGCCCGCCCGCCACCGTCGTTCCGTCCGGCGCGAACTGCCAGCTGCCGCCGTTGCGTTGGAAGGCGCCCACCAGCAGGGCGGTGTCCGGCACCCCGCCGGTGGCGGCCGTCCAGCGCTCCGGGCCGGCCGCGCCCGGGCCGTACACCGCCGTGAGGGCCAGCCCGTGGACGTAGCCGAGCGGCAGGGCGGGCGGCTCCTCCTCCTCGGTGGAGACCGCGATCACCACCGCGTCCGCCGCCGCCGGCAGCCGGCCCGGATCCAGCGTCAGTTCGGCCGCGCGGACCGGCTCGCCGGGGACGGAGCGGGTCGGGTGCAGGCGGACGGCGCCGTCCGGGTCCTGCGGGTTGTTGAAGAAGACGAAGTGCTCGTCGCTCAGCACCTTCCCGCCGGCGCAGAGGAAGGCGGAGACGTCCAGCTCCACCGCGTCCCCGCCGGCCGTCCGGCTCCGCCAGGACAGGTGAACGCTGCTCGCGGAGTCGCCGGCAGGCTTGGAGGTGTCGCTGCCGGAGCTGTCGCTGCCGGGGGCCGTGCCGTCCGTCCGGGCGGGCCGGCCGCCGTTGCCGCCGCCGAGGCGGCCGCGCAGGCCCTGCTCGGCCAGCAGCTCGACCAGCTCCGGGCCGCTCACCAGCGTCAGCGGCTTGTTGCGGATGTAGTCGTACGAGCCCGGTCCGAACCCGGCCGTGGTCACCAGGATCCCCTTGATCGCGCCGTGGTGGCGCACCGTGGAGTCGAGGTCGCGGACGGCCGTGGGGGAGACCGTCGAGCGGTAGCGCTTGGCCTGGATGACGATCCGTCCGCCGGTCACCGGGTCGAGGTCCTCCGCGACCACGTCCACCCCGGCGTCCCCGCTGCGGGCCGTCGTCATCACCCGGAACCCGCGCAGCCGGAACAGCTCGGCGATCAGCTCCTCGAACTCGATCGGGTCCATCTCGAAGAGGTCCGGCTCCTCCTCGCCGCCCTGCCCGGCCACACTGCCGCCGACCGTCTCCGGCAGCCGGTCCGGCCGCACCTCGTCCAGCCGCTCCGGCCGCGCCGACAGCTTGCCGCCGAGCCCCTGGAAGCACTCCACGGCCGCCACCCGGTCCAGCGCCAGCCCGGCGAACTCGGGCCGGTCGACCGTCACCGTGGACAGGAACCGCTCCGCCTCCCGGCCGGTCGCCGGGTCGATGCCGCGGACGAAGCCGTTCAGCACCACCGACGCCAGCAGCCCGTCGGCGTCCGCCCGGAACAGCTCGGCCACCACCCGCAGCGCGCTCTGCGCCAGCACCTCGCGGTACAGCGCCTTGCGCTCGGTGGCCGGCCGGGCCACCTCGGCCTCCCGGTCGTCGGTCTTCACGTACCGCACCCGGCCGCTCGCCGGCACGATGTCGGCGCCCGGAAGCTCCCAGTTCACCACCAGCTGACGGCTCGACCCCTCCCAGGCGGCGACCAGCCGGTGCGGGAACCCCTCCGGCCAGCCCGCCGAGGCGTACAGCACGGCGGTGAAGTACTCCTGCACCGCCTCCGGCTGCCCCGAGCGCAGCCGCTCCAGCAACTCCTGCGTACGGGCGGCCCGTTCCTCGTCCTGGCGGCGGTGCTGGGCCACCCACTCCAGATACTGCCCGTGGTACTCGGCCAGCCGGCGCTGCCGCTCCGCCTCGTCGGCCTGCGCCGCGTACCAGTCCTGCTCGAACCGGGCCCGCGCCTGCGCCACGTACTGCTCGTACTGCCGCCAGACCGCCGGATTGCGTGCCTGCACCGGATCCGGCGGCGGCACCTGGTAGCGCGCCTGGTCCGGCATCGGCACCGGCTCCCCGAGCCGGCCCGGCTCGAAGGCCGGCAGCGTCCGCGGCGCCAGCAACGCCTGCGGGCTGAACGCCGGCCGGCCCAGACCGGCCGCCAGCAGGCCCTTCAACTCGTCGACCCGGGCGTCCAGTTCGGCCGTCCGCCGGGCCGCCTCCGCCTCCCGTGACTGCTGGTACGCCCGCAGCGCCTCGCGCTCACCCCGGGCCGCCGCCCGCTGCGCCTCGCGAGCCTCGCGCTCGCTGCGGCGCTGCTCGGCCGCCTGGGCGCGCCACTGGGCCTCCTCCCGGCGCTGCTGCTGCCGCTGCGCCTCCGCCCAGACCGCCAGCACCCCGTCGTTCCGCCGCCCCGCCACCGTCCACCCCTTTGCTCCACACCCGGGCGGCTCCGCGCGCCGCCTCCCGGCCGCGCCGCCGCCGCGCCCGCCACAATAGAACGTGGACGGGCGAACCGGCCAAGCGCCCACGACCTGCGGGGCTGTGGGGAGGGCCGCGCCGGCGGCGGGCCGGCCGGGCGGAGGCTCCGGGGGCCCGGGGTGACGGCCGTCCGGGCGGGCCCTTCGTCAGCCGGCCACCCGGATCACCGTCTTGCCGACCGTGCCGCGCTCCAGGAAGTGGCGGTACGCCTGCGGCACCTCGTCGAAGCCGAATTCCCGCCCGACCACCGGCCCCAGCCCGTGCGTCCCGACCGCCCGGATCACCGCCTCGAGGTCGGCTCGGCTGCCGACGAACTCGGGCCGGATCGTCGCCAGCGAGCCCGCGTACGCCTCGTCGCTGATCCGCAGTGCGGCCGGCTGGTTGCCGACCACCCAGAGCAGCACGATCTGCCCGTACAGCGCGGCGGCGCGGACGGACTGTTCGATGGTGGCCGGCCCGTGGGTCTCGACCACGACGTCGGCGCCCGCGCCACCGGTCAGCCGGCGCACCTCGCCGGCCCACTCGGGCGTCCGCCGGCGGTCGATCACGTGGTCCGCACCGAGCTCGGCGAGCCGCTCGGCCCCGGCCTCGCTGCCGCTGACGGCGATCACCCGGCAGCCGTGCATCCTGGCGAACCGGACGGCGAACAGCGAGACGTCCCCGCTGCCCAGGGTGAGTACGGTCTGGCCGGCGAGGAGCGGGCCGCCGCCGGTCAGCGCGCGCCAGGCAGCCACCCCGGCGCAGGTCAGGGAGGCGCCCTCGGCCCAGCCCAGCTCCGCCGGCAGCACCGCCAGCGCCTGCTCGTCCAGGACGGCGTACTCGGTGAGCAGGCCGTCGACGGTGCAGCCGAGCTGGTCGGCGAGCTCGGGGCGCAGCCGGCCGTCGGTCCACCGGGGGAAGTAGCTGCCGGTGACGTGGTCGCCCACCCGGAGCCTGGTGACCGCGGCCCCGGCGGCGACCACCTCGCCCGCACCGTCGCTGAGCGCCACCACCCCGGGCCGCGCGGGCAGCGGGTAGCGGCCGGAGAGGATCAGTGCGTCCCGGCGGTTGAGCGAGGCGGCGCGCACCCTCACCAGCACCTCGGTGGGCCCGGGGGCGGGCGGCTCGCCGTGGTGGAGGGAGGGGCCGTCGGTCTGGCCGGGCTTGTCGAGACGGTAGGAGCGCATGGGGAGTCCTTCCCGGTGGCGGTTCATGGCTACGGGCCGATCCTCGCCGGAGCCCGGCGTCGCGACAATTCCCGTCGGGGAATGAGGGAATGGACTACGTGTCGTCCCGGACCTCCGCGTACCAGCGCCAGTCGGTCCGGCGCGGGCGGCCGGGGAGCTCGGCGCGGCCGGTGGCCCAGAGCAGGGTCGGCCAGGGGCCGGCGGCCGCATCGAGCGGGACGTCGGGGAAGAGCCGGGCGAGCGTGCGGTGGCAGACGTCGGCCGGGGGCTGCCACGGCAGGCCGAGCCCCTCGGCCACGTCGTGCAGGTGGACCAGTGCCTCCACCAGGCTCATCGCGGTGAACCCGGCCGGGTCGGCGATGCCCCACGGGTGGTACGCGCGGGCCTCTGGCGCGGCGGTGCGGGCCATCGCGACCATCAGGGCGCCGCTCGCCTCCAGCACCTGGACGAGGCCCGCCGGGCCGGCCTCGCGCTGCGCGAAGACGAAGCTGTTGGGCCCGCCCGGGAAGTGACGGACGGACAGGAACGGGACGTAGCGGTCGAGCGGCGGGGTCTGCGGGCCGAGCTGGGCCGCGTAGGCGATCAGGTCGTCCGCCAGGTGCTCGACGGTGGCCCAGCAGTCCCAGTCGACGGCCCCGGCCGGCCGGGACCAGTCGGCGTCCGCGGGCGCGCCGCGCAGGGTGGCGGCGGCGAGATTCAGGACGAGCGCGAGGTCGTCGGCGGTCACCGGACCGGGCGCGAGCGGGTCGGGCGTGAGCGGACCGGAGGAGACCAGGCCGGGGGAGACCGGGTCGGCGGTGGCATCGGGCACAGGGCCGGTGTGCGGCTCGGGAGCTTCGTCGATCATGGCGCGACCGTACCAGCGCGGCCGCCGGGCCCGGCCTGTCCTGTCCCGGCCTCCCGGCCGCCCCGCCAGGCGGTCCGGCCCGGCGGGGGCGGCCGACGGACGCTCCCTCCGCGGCTCCTACGCCGACAGGGCGTCGGTCAGGCCGGCGAGGAGACCGCACACCTCGCCCGCCGCCGCGCGCATCTCCTCACTCTCCCCGGGCCGGACGACGAGGCCGGCGAGGATCAGCAGCGCGGCCCGCAGAGCGCCCACCGGAACCTCGACGGTCCGCAGCGCGTCGAGGGCGTCCGCAGCCTGCTCGGCGACGCTGCTGCTCCACGGCTGGGTCAACTCCGCGGCCGGCGGCCTCCGTTCGGTCCGACCGGCGACGACGTGCAGGACTCGGGGCTGGTTCGTATGGCTCATGCCCGGAGCAACGAGGACGGGCCGCGGCCGGTTGGCGGTCATCCGGGTGATCGATCACACCTCGGGGTTCCACGGCGCCGCCCCCTACCGGCGATGTACGCCTGTAGGCCGACCGGCCCACGGGGGAGTCGTCCGAAGGGGCGATGTGCCCCGGCGGCGGCGACCGGCAGCCTGATCACCATGACAGCGAACACGCACGTGACCGAACGTCAGTTCGGCGCACTCCTGGGGAGATTGAGGTCCGGTGCGGTGGCGTTCTGCCTCGCGTCGGTCTCGGCGGTGGCGCTGGCGCCGCTGCCCGCCCACGCGGCCGGGGGCGACCAGGCCGAGGAGCGCGGAGGCGGCTACACCGCCAAGATCCGGCGGACCGAGTACGGGGTGCCGCACATCCAGGCCCGCGACTTCGGCGGCCTCGGCTACGGCTACGGGTACGCCTTCGCGCAGGACAACCTCTGCCAACTGGCCGACCATGTGGTGACGTTGCGCGGCGAGCGGTCCCGCTACTTCGGCCCTGACGAGACCACCGCCGACGACCGGACCGTCCCCAACCTGGCGAGCGACACCTATCAGCGGGGCCTGCGCGAGGCCGGCACCGTGCAGACGCTGCTGGACCGGCCGGCCCCGCTCGGCCCGACGGACGAGCTGCGCCGGATGGTCGAGGGCTATGCGGCCGGGTACAACCGCTACCTGAGCGACACCGGCGTGGCGAAGCTGCCGGACGCCACCTGCCGGGGCAAGGACTGGGTCGGCCCGATCAGCGCCCTGGACCTCTGGTCGCTGATCCTGGACGTCAACACGGCCGGCGGCGAGGTCGCCTACAAGGGCGCCATCGGCACCGCGACGCCGCCGGGCGCCGCCGGGACGGCCCCCGCCGCTACTCCCGCCGCGAAGGACGCCGCCACGACCGCCGCCACGACCGCCGCCACGACCGGCGCCACGACCGGCGCCACGAACCCCGCGAAGAACGCCCCCGCCGCACCCGCGAGCGGCGGCGAGGCCGCCGACCTCGGCAGCAACGGCTGGGCCCTCGGCCGCGACGCGACCCGCGACGGCACCGCCATGCTGCTGGCCAACCCGCACCTCAAGTGGGCCGGCAGCGACCGCTTCTACCAGGTCCAGCTCACCATCCCCGGCGTCATGGACGTCGCGGGGGCGGGCATCTACGGCACCCCGCTGGTCGAGATCGGCCACACCCGCGGCCTGGCCTGGACGCACACCACCAGCTACGCCGACCATGCCTCGGTCTACCGGCTCGCGCTCGTCCCGGGCGACCCGACCCGCTACCTGGTCGACGGCCGGGCCGAGCAGATGACCAGCCGGAGCGTCCCGGTCGCCGTCCGGGCGGCCGACGGCACCGTGTCCACCGTCACCCGCACGCTCTACGACTCCCGCTACGGGCCGGTGCTGGCCGACGGGTGGACCACCGAGCACGCCTTCGCCGTCCGCGACGCCAACGCCGGCAACCTGCGCTCGATGAACGAGTGGCTGGCGATCGGCAAGGCCCGCAACCTCGACCAGCTGAAGCAGGCCCAGCGCACCTACCAGGGCGTGCCCTGGACGTACACCATCGCCACCGACGCCGGCGGCACCGCGTACTTCACCGACAGCTCCGCCGTCCCGCACGTCACCGACGCGCAGAACGCGCAGTGCGCCCGGGAAGCCGAGGAGTTCGGCAGCGTCCTGGACGGCTCGACCACCGCCTGCGACTGGGGCAGCGACCCGGACGCACTGGTGCCCGGCGTCTACGGGCCCGCCAACCACCCGACCCTCACCCGCACCGACTACGTCGCCAACTCCAACAACGGCCCGTACCTGACCAACGCGGACGCCCCGCTCGTCGGACTACCCGAGATCTACAACAACGGCACCGCGATCGGCCCGCGCGCGCAGCTGGGCCTGCAGATGATCGCCGACCGCCGGTCCGGCCGCGACGGCCTCGGCACCGCGGGCTTCACCCTGTCCTCGCTCCAGGCGACGATGTTCGGCGACCGTGTCCGGACCGCCGAGCTGAACCGGGACGACGCGGTCGCGATGTGCCGCGCCCACCCCACGCCGACCGCGACCGACGGCGCCCCGGTGGACGTCCGCGCGGCCTGCGAGGTGCTCGCCGCCTGGAACACCCGGGCCGACGCCGACAGCAGGGGCACCGTGCTCTGGCAGGCGTTCTGGCTGGAGCTGGCCCGCAGCGGCCCGCACACCTGGGAACGCGTGCCGTACGACCCGGCGCAGCCGCTCACCACCCCGCGCGGGATCGACGGCGAGAACGCGGCCGCCCGGCGTGCGCTGGCCGACGCGGTGCAGCACCTGGCCTCCCGGGGCACCCCGCTGGACGCGCCGATCGGGCTGGTCCAGCGCTGGGCGGGCATCCCGCTGCCGGGCTGCCCCGGCGGGCTCGGATGCTTCAACGTCCTCACCGCCGGCCCGGACTCGGGCAACGGCGGCGGCACCCGGCCGGCCGACCTGGCGAGCATCCCGCACGGCTCCAGCTTCATCATGGCCACCGAGCTGACGCCGCAGGGCCCACGCACCCGCACGCTGCTCAGCTACGGAGAGTCCGTCGACCCGGCATCGCCGCACTACACCGACCAGACGCGTCTCTTCTCCCGCAAGCAGTGGGTGACGGAGCGGTTCACCGAGGCCGAGATCAAGGCGTCGCCGCAGCTGCGGGTGACGACCCTGTTCCGCTGACCACCTCCCGCGGCGGGGTGCCGGGCCCGCGCCCGGCACCCCGCCCGCACGCCTTCACCACCTCCACCCGGCCCGTCTGTCCGAGGCGGCCGGTAACCTCGCTGGTCCGGGCGCACGGTGCACCGGACGGGAACCGCGGCCGGCCGGAGGCTGCGTGGGACGGCAGGGCGCGCACGACGGGAACGGCGGGCACGAGGGAGGGGCGGGCGTGAACGCACCGCGGCAGACGGGCGGCGGGTGGATCTCCACCGGCCTGCACTGGCAGGACGGGCGGCCGGTGCTGAGCGCGGTCAACGGCCGTCGGGTGCACGAGCGCGCCGTCGTCCCGGGCACGTCGGTCGGCTGGCTGCTGGCCGGGCCGCGCCGGTGCACCGGCGCCTGGCTTGCCGGGGCCACCGAGCGGACGCCCTGCCCGCACCACGCCGTCATCGAACCGGACGGCGGCGCCGTCCAGTGCCCCGCCTGCCAGAGCGTGGACCGCGGGCTGGCCCTCGCCCGCGACCAGATCCTCGACGACGGCCGCACCTACCGGCTCTACCTCGCCTGGTTCGGCGAGGGCCTGCTCAAGGTGGGCCTGACCGCCGAGCAGCGCGGCACCAACCGGCTGCTCGAACAGGGCGCCCTCGCCTGGACGTTCGCCGCCCGGGGGCCGCTGCCCGCCGTCCGCCGGGCCGAACTCACCGTTGCCGCCTCCGGCCTGGCCCGCGAGCGGTTCACCGGCAAGGCGAAGGCGGAGCACTGGTGGCGGCACGGCGACACCGCGCAGCGGCGGGAGATCCTCGCCGACGCTCGCACCCGGGCCCACCACCTGCTCGACGGGCACGCGGTGGAGCTGCTGGCCGACCACCCCGTCACCGACCACGTCGACCTCTACGGCCTGGCCGACGGCGCCCCCGCCGCATACGGGCAGATCGACTCCCTGGCCCCCGGCGCGGTCGTCGCCGGGACGCTGCGGTCGCCGATCGGCCGCTACCTGCTGCTCGACCAGCCTGGCGACGCCGAACCGCTGCTGCTCGACACCCGCCTGCTCACGGGCTGGACACTCACCCCGGCACCCGGCCGCCCGGCATCGGGCCTGACCGTACGGCCCCGGGTCCGCCCGCAGGAGGCGGACACCCAGGAGGCGCTGTTCTGAGCACGCCGCCCTCCTGCCCGCGGGCTCACACCAGCCTGCTGCGCACCCCGCCCGGACCGGACCGGGCCCGGCGCGAGAACGGCGGCCGCGACGGCCGGACGTCGCGCGCGGGGGGCGCCTCGGCGGCCGCCCGCCCGGCGAGCGCCGCCCGGGCGGCGGCCAGAGCCACCCGTGCGAGCAGCGGGTCCTCGTGGACGCCCGCCGCCCGCTTCTCCGCCTGGCAGGGCGTGCACCAGAGGGGGGAGGCGGGCCCGTCCGGGTACGCCATCTCCTCGGGCGGCAGGTAGTGGCTGCCGCACTCGACGCACTCGAAGAGCATCCTCATCCGACGATCACCGTCCCGGATCCGTGGCACCGACCGCATGGCGACCAGAAGGTGTTGAGCTTCGGCACCATGCTCCCTTCCTCGTCCAGTTCGACCGTGGCCTCGGTCTTCTGGGTCCCCCCGGACCCGCCACAGCCGGTACAGGCCTGAACCTCGGGCATATGACCCTCCTCGGCGCGGGGACCACCGTAGCGCGAAATCCGTGGGCGGAGCACCGCTCCCGGCGAACCACCACTCCTCCGGGGAGCGCGCAGTCCGACCGCACGCCCCGCCCGCCCCATGTGCCCCGGCAGGAGGGCCGGATCCGGCACATGCGTAGGGCCCCTCCGGGCGGGAGGGGCCCTACGGTCACGCGGTCAGCCCGCCGCGCTGCGGAGGAACTCGAGGTTCATCGCGGCGATGCTGGGCAGCGGGATGCCCTTGGGGCAGGCGGTGGCGCACTCACCGGTGTTGGTGCAGCCGCCGAAGCCCTCGGCGTCCATCGCGGTGACCATGTTCCGCACCCGGGACTTGCGCTCCGGCGCGCCCTGCGGGAGCACGTTGAGGTGGACCACCTTGGCGGAGGTGAAGAGCATCGCCGACCCGTTCGGGCAGGCCGCCACACAGGCGCCGCAGCCGATGCACTCGGCGTGCTCGAAGGCCGTGTCGGCGGCCTCCTTGGGCACCGGGGTGGCGTGCGCGTCGGGGGCGCTGCCGGTGGGGGCGGTGATGTAGCCGCCGGAGCCGATGATCCGGTCGAACGCGGAGCGGTCCACCACCAGGTCCTTGACCACCGGGAAGGCCGAGGCCCGCCACGGCTCGATGTCGATGGTGTCGCCGTCCTTGAAATGCCGCATGTGCAGCTGGCAGGTGGTGGTCCGCTCCGGGCCGTGCGCCTGGCCGTTGATGACCATGCCGCAGGCGCCGCAGATGCCCTCCCGGCAGTCGTGGTCGAAGGCCACCGGCGTGTCGCCGCGGGTGATCAGCTCCTCGTTGAGGGTGTCCAGCATCTCCAGGAAGGACATGTCCGGGCTGATCCCGCTGACCTGGTACGTGGTCATCGAGCCGGCCGCGTCCGGGCCCGCCTGGCGCCAGATGCGCAGGGTGAGGTTCATGCGTAGCTCCGCTGGGTGGGGTGGACGTGTTCGAAGTCGAGGTGTTCGCGGTGCAGCACGGGGGCGGTGCCGGTGCCGGTGAACTCCCAGGCGGCGGCGTAGCCGAACTCCTCGTCGCGCCGGGCGGCCTCGCCGTCCTCGGTCTGGCTCTCGGTGCGGAAGTGGCCGCCGCAGGACTCGGCGCGGTGCAGGGCGTCCAGGCACATCAGCTCGGCCAGCTCGAAGTAGTCGACCAGCCGGTTGGCCTTCTCCAGCGACTGGTTGAGCTCGGTGCCCGTGCCCGGCACCTTGATCCGGCGCCAGAACTCCTCGCGCAGCTGCGGGATCCGCTCCAGGGCCTGCCGCAGGCCGGCCGCGTCACGGGCCATCCCGCACTTGTCCCACAGGAGTTCGCCCAGCTCGCGGTGGAAGGAGTCGGGAGTCCGGTCGCCGTCGACGGCGAGGATCAGGTTCAGCCGGTCCGTCACCTCGGCCTCCACCTCGGTGACGGCGTGGTGGTCGGCCGGGACGGCGGGCAGCGGGTGGCGGGCCAGGTAGTCGTTGAGGGTCGGCGGGAGGACGAAGTAGCCGTCCGCGAGACCCTGCATGAGGGCGCTGGCGCCGAGCCGGTTGGCGCCGTGGTCGGAGAAGTTGGCCTCGCCGATCGCGAACAGGCCCGGCACGGAGGTCTGCAGGTCGTAGTCGACCCAGAGCCCGCCCATCGTGTAGTGGATCGCCGGGTAGATGCGCATCGGCACCCGGTACGGGTCCTCGGCGGTGATCCGCTCGTACATCTCGAACAGGTTGCCGTACTTGGCCTCGACGGCGTCCCGGCCGAGCCGGCGGATGGCGTCGGCGAAGTCCAGGTAGACGCCCTGGCCGCCGGGGCCGACGCCACGGCCCTCGTCGCAGACGTTCTTGGCGGCCCGGGAGGCGATGTCGCGCGGCACCAGATTGCCGAAGGAGGGGTAGATCCGTTCCAGGTAGTAGTCCCGCTCGGCCTCGGGGATCTCGCCCGGCGGCCGGGTGTCGCCCTTGGCCTTCGGCACCCAGATCCGGCCGTCGTTGCGCAGCGACTCGCTCATCAGGGTGAGCTTGGACTGGTGGTCCCCGGAGCGCGGGATGCAGGTCGGGTGGATCTGGGTGAAGCACGGGTTGGCGAAGTGGGCGCCGCGCCGGTGGGCCCGCCAGATGGCGGTGGCGTTGGAGTTCTTGGCGTTGGTGGAGAGGTAGAAGACGTTGCCGTACCCGCCGCTGGCGAGCACCACCGCGTCGGCGGTGTAGGTGGAGATCTCGCCGGTCACCAGGTCACGGGCGACGATGCCGCGGGCCCGGCCGTCGACCACCAGCAGGTCGAGCATCTCGGTGCGCGGGTGCATCTCCACGTTCCCGGCGGCGATCTGGCGCTCCAGAGCCTGGTAGGCGCCGAGCAGCAGCTGCTGGCCGGTCTGGCCGCGGGCGTAGAAGGTGCGGGAGACCTGGACGCCGCCGAAGGAGCGGGTGTCGAGCAGGCCGCCGTACTCGCGGGCGAAGGGGACGCCCTGGGCCACGCACTGGTCGATGATCTCCACCGAGACCTGGGCCAGGCGGTGGACGTTGGACTCGCGGGCGCGGAAGTCGCCGCCCTTGACGGTGTCGTAGAAGAGCCGGCGGATCGAGTCGCCGTCGTTGCGGTAGTTCTTGGCCGCGTTGATGCCGCCCTGTGCGGCGATCGAGTGGGCCCGCCGGGGGGAGTCCTGGAAGCAGAACTGCACGACGTGGTAGCCCTGTTCGGCGAGCGTCGCACCGGCGGCGCCCCCGGCCAGGCCGGTGCCGACCACGATGACGGTGTGCTTGCGCCGGTTGGCCGGGTTGACCAGCTTGGCGTCGAACCGCCGCTGGTCCCACCGCTGTTCGATCGGCCCGGCGGGGGCCTTGGTGTCGGCGACGGGCTCGCCGACCCGGTAGTCGCTGTACGACGCCTGCGTGCTCAACTCACCACTCCGGTCATCACGGCCACGGGGACGGACAGGAAGCCCACGGTCAGCACCAGCGCCAGGCCGTTGGCGGTCAGCTTCAACGCCTTGTCCCGGCGGGCGTTGTTGGCGCCGAGGGTCTGCGCGGCGCTCCAGAACCCGTGCCGGATGTGCAGGCCGACGGCGAGCATCGCGACGATGTAGATCACGCCGCTGTACCAGTGGGAGAAGGAGGCCACGATGTTCTGGTACGGGTGGCCGTGCTCCGCGGCCGGGTTCACGGTGAGCGTGGTCAGGTCGAGGATGTGCCAGACGATGAAGAGCGCCAGGATCACCCCGCCCCAGCGCATCGTCCGGGTGGCGTAGGAGGCCCGCCTCCGCTGGTGAACGTACTTGCTGGGCCGGGCGGCGAGGTCGCGGCGGCTGAGCTGGTACGCGGCCACGCCGTGCAGCAGGACGGCGGCGAGCAGGCCCGCCCGGGCGATCCAGAGGAACCACTCGTAGCGCAGGAACGGCTCCCCGAGGGTGCGCAGCCAGTGCGCGTAGCCGTTGAGCTCGTCCGGGCCGAAGAAGATCTTGAGGTTGCCCAGCATGTGCGCGACCAGGTACAGCAGCATGACCAGTCCGCTGACGGCCATGACCGCCTTCTTGCCGACGGTCGACCGCCACAGGGTCACCAGGGTGGACGGATGCCGGGCCGTCCGAGTCGCGGTTGTCATGGCTGCAACGGTAGGGAGCGGGGGATGGTCCGTCCAAGACATGATGCGGCTTGTGACGATAGGCTTGACCTATTCTGAGAGCTGTGCAGCTTCAGCAGCTCCGCTACTTCCTCGCCGTCGCCGAGACCCGCCACTTCACCCGGGCGGCCGACGCGGCGCACGTCGCCCAGCCTTCGCTCTCCCAGCAGATCCGTGCGCTGGAGCGGGAGTTGGGCGCGGAACTGTTCCACCGCACCCGTGGCAACATCGCCCTCACCGATGCCGGTGAGGCACTGCTGCCGCTGGCCCGGCGCATCCTGGCCGACACCGAGAGCGCCCGGCTGGCCGTCCAGGAGACGGTGCAGCTGCGCCGCGGCCGGGTGCGGCTCGGGGCGCCGCCGAGCCTCTGCACCAGCCTGGTGCCGGACGTGCTGCGGGTCTTCCGGGACCGCTACCCGGGGGTGGCGCTGGTGGTCCGGGAGGGAGGCTCGCGCGACCTGGTCCGGACGCTGGCGGAGGGGGAGCTGGACCTCGCGCTGATCATCACCCCGGCGAGCGGCGAGGCGGCCCCGGCGCTGGACGTCACCGAGCTGCTGCACGAGGAGCTGGTGCTGGTCGCCCGGTCCGCGCAGGGCCGGCGGCGCACCGTCCGGGTGACGGAGCTGCGCGGGCGGCCGCTGGTGATGTTCCGCGAGGGCTACGACCTGCGCGAGGCCACCCTGGCGGCCTGCCGGGCGGCCGGGTTCGAGCCGGAGTTCGCGGTGGAGGGCGGCGAGATGGACGCGGTGCTCGGCTTCGTCCGGGCCGGGCTCGGGCCGGCCGTGCTGCCGGGCATGGTGGCCGCCCGTTCGGGGCTGGCCGTCACCCCGTTCGCCGGGCCCGGGCTCGGGCGGACCATCGCGGTGGCGCACGGGCACGAGGTGCCGCTGACCCGGGCGGCGTCGGCGCTGCGCGAGAGCCTGCTCGCCCACCTGCGCGACGCGGCCCGGGCGGGCGAGCTGCCGCCGGGCACCCGGCTGCTGCTCTCGTGAGCGCGCCGCTCGCTGTGCTGAGCGCGCCGCGGTGCTGAGCCCGCCGCTGCTCTCGTGAGTCGGGCCCTGTGGCGAGTGCCCCTGGCGAGCCTGTCCGCTGTGGTGAGCCCGTTCGCGGTCCTGTGAGCCGTGCCCGCGGTGCCCCGTGCCCCGCCGGCCGAGGCATCGGCAGGGTCGCCGGACCGGGCCGCGCGGGTGAATGGTTGGCACGGTGTGCGAATCACCCGAATCGTGACCTCACGGAGCCGGCGCCCCGGAACCCGCTGTTCACGGGCCGCGTCCCAGGCAGTGGTTGCGGTGCCGTAGGGTGCGTCGCCGCAGAGCGGAGCAGGCAGGCAGTCGGGCACGGGGAGAGTACGGCGATGGACGGCGGGAAGCAGCAGGACGGCAGACCGGCCGGGGGCGGCACCGCCCCCGCGGGCGGCGAACCGGTGATCGAGGACGAGCGCCCCTGGGAGCTCCCCGACTACCTCCACGACCGGGAGCTCGGCGCCGGTGCGAGCGGCCGGGTCGTGCTCGCCCGCCACCGGGAGACCGGCACCCCCGTCGCGATCAAGTACCTGCACGGCTCCGTGGGCACGCCCGCCCTCCGCGCGGAGGCGCAGGTCCTGGCGACCATCGACTCCCCGCACGTCACCCGGCTCTACGAGTACGTGGAGGGCGAGCGGGGCTCGGCCATCGTGATGGAGCTGGTGGACGGCATCGCGCTGCGCGACCTGCTCCGCGCGGAGGGCGCCACCACCCCGGAGGCCGCCCTGGTGGTGCTGAAGGGCTCCTTGCTGGGCCTGGCCGCCGCCCACGACGCCGGGGTGGTCCACCGCGACTACAAGCCCGCCAACGTGCTGGTGGACACCCTCGGCATCTCCAAGCTGGTCGACTTCGGCATCGCGGTACCGTCCGGCGACGACCGCGACGTCTCCGGCACCCCCGCCTACATGCCGCCCGAGCAGTGGGCGGGGCGGCCCGCCTCGCCGGCCGGCGACGTCTACGCCGCCACCGTCACGTTCTTCGAGTGCCTCACCGGCGCCCGCCCGTACGGGGGCACCACGATCGCCGAGCTCGCCGTCCAGCACACCG
Source organism: Kitasatospora sp. NBC_00039 (assembly GCF_045160625.1). Lineage (NCBI taxonomy): Bacteria > Bacillati > Actinomycetota > Actinomycetes > Kitasatosporales > Streptomycetaceae > Kitasatospora > Kitasatospora sp. NBC_00039. Next base: position 22,303 of record NZ_CP108290.1, read on the forward strand.
AGGCGCCGATCCCGGCCGAGCTGGCGCCCGACCCCGTCCGGCCGCTGATCCTGGCAGGCCTCGCCAAGGACCCGCAGGCCCGGCCCGGGAGCGCGGCCGCCCTGGTCGAGGAGCTGGAGGCCGTCGCGGCGGCCGGGTACGGCCGGGAGTGGGAGGAGAAGGGCCGCCTCGACCTGACGGCACTGGTCGCCCTGCTCGCCCTGCTGCTGCCCGGTTCCGGCGGGGCGGCGGGCGGCACCTCGCTGGCCCACACCGCGCTGGGCGGCGCCGACGCGTCGACCGGGCCGCAGGCCGCCGCCGGTGCCGACACCGCGCCGGCCGCCGCCGTCCGGGAGACGCTCGTCCGTCGCGGCGCTCGCCCGGGCAGCCGGGGCAAGGCGCTCGTCGGCGTCGTCGCCGGCACCCTGACCCTGGCCACGCTGGCCGGCATGGCGATGGCGGGCGCCGCCGACGGCGGTGCCCGTACGGTCGTCGGCGGCGCCGTCCCGGAGGCCACCACCACGCTCGGCGCGCCCGACCCGACCGGTGGCGCGTCGCCCGCGCCGGGCGGTGCCGCGGACACCCCGAACGCCGAGCCGTCCACCCCGACGGCCCCGCCGTCGACGCCCTCCGGCAGCCCGAGCGGTTCTCCGACGGCGAGCAGCTCGGCCACGGCCGCGCCGACCGGCAGGACGCCCACGGCCCCCGGCAAGCCGCCCGCCGGTGGCGGCCCCACCACCGGCCTGCCGCCGGCCCCGCCCGGCGGCGGCCCCGCGACGGTGGCGCCCTCGGCCCCGCCCGCCGGTCCCACCGCCACCACCGCGGTGCCGACCCTGACCATCGCCCCGGTCACGCCGACCCTGACCATCGCCCCGGCGACCCTCACGGTCAGCTCGGTGAACCTGGACTCGCTGACCTGCAGCGGTCGGTGGAGCCTGACCTCGACGGTGACGGTGGTCGCCCAGGGCACGGGCACCGGCACGCTGACGCTGAACTGGTACCACACCTCGGGCGGACGGCCGGTCACCGTCGGGACGGACACGGTGGTGGTCCGCGACGGCCGTGCCACCGTCACCCGCCCGCACGACTTCGGCTCGGCCGACACCTTCCCGACCTGGGGCGTGAGCGTCGGCACCACGCCGGCGGCGGCCAAGCCGGGCAAGACGTCGGCCACGATGGCCGCCTACCTCTGCGACCCGCCGCGCTGAGCCCGGCGCCGTCACCGCCGGTCCCCGAACCACCCGCCCCGCCCCGCTCGTTGGAGAAAGCCATGCCCACGCCCCGCCCCGACTCCGCCCCGGTCACGGGCGCGGCCGACGACCAGACCGTACGGCTCGGCGCGGGCCCGGAGGACGCCGATGGGACTGTGCGGCTCACCTCGGCGCCCGGGGGTGCCGAGGAGACCGTGCGGCTCGGGTCCGCGCCGAAGGGCGCCGAGGAGACCGTGCTGCTCGCCTCGGCACCCGAGGGGCCCGAGGACGCCGCGCAGACGGTCCGGCTCGGGTCCGCGCCGGCGGCGGACGAGCGGACCGTCAAGCTGGACGGGGGCGCCGGCGTGCCGGCCGGTGGCGGGCCCGACTCCGAGGCCACCGCCCGGCTCGACGGCGACGACGCCGCGAGCGCGACCTTCCTCGACCCCCGGGTCTGGGGCGATGCCCCGGAAGCCGGGGAGACCACCACGCGCGTACAGACCCCGGCCTACGGCAGTACGGTGCCCGTCCCGCCCCTGACCCGGACCACGGAGGCAACCGGCCCGGCGGGGTCCGGTACCACGTCGTCACCCAGGCCGACGCCCGCTGACGGCTCGCCGGACGAACGGCCGCTCGCCCCGGGCGAGTTGCGGCGGTTCGGCCCCGGCGTCCCGCCGCAGGCCGCCGCGGTCTGGCACGGCGCCGCCGGGCCGGAGCCGCAGAAGCCGCGCCGCCCGCGTCGGGTGTGGCGGTGGCTGGTGCCGGCGGCGGTGCTGCTGGCCGTCCTGGCCTTCCTCTTCTGGCGCCTCACCATGCCCGCCCTGGCGGTCACCGGTGTCGGCGTGACCACCGACTCCGCGGGCCCCGGCTGCGGCGGTACGGCGGTGATCACGGCCGGGGTGGAGACCAACGGCGGGGCCGGCACCCTCCGGTACCGCTGGCTGCGCAGTGACGGCACCACCTCGGGCGAGCTCTCCCAGGACGTCCGCGTCGGTGCGCACCGCACCGACCTGGTGCTGCGCTGGAGCTTCGAGGGCCAGGGCTCGCTCCAGGCCACTGCGACACTGGAGATCCTCTCGCCGGACACCCGGACCGCGGCCGCCTCGTTCGCCTACCGCTGTCCGTGAGAGGGCTCTCCCGTGCCCGGGCGGCGGCCTCGACGTGATCGCGGACACCGGGCCTGTTCTGAACGGTCGCCAGGCGGCTCTTGACGGTGCCGGGGCGAGGGCGCCGCGGATCATCGCCCGGGCCGTCGTCGAGCGGTGGGTCCGGGCCCACCGGCCGTCGCCGTCGGTCGGTCAGGCGGGGGCGAGGCCGATCAGGGCGGCCAGGGTGCGGGCGGTGTGCTCGAACGCGGCCTCCGGGTCGAGGATCGTGCCGGCGAACTGGCCGGAGAGCTCGAAGCCGAGCCAGCCGAACAGCCCGGTCCAGGCGGTGAGGGCGCGGTAGACCACGTCGTCCGGCACCTCCGGCATCACCGCGCGGACCCGCTCGGCGTCCGGGCCGAGGGCCGGCGGGGGAACGGGGAGGTGTTCGGGGGTGGCGAGGGCCGCCGCACGGTGGGCGTCGGCGACGATCCGGCCGAAGGCCAGCGTGCCGCGCATCGCGGGCGCGACGGTGTCCTCCGGAGCCCGGTAGCCGGGGACGGGGGAGCCGTACAGCAGGGCGTACTCGTGCGGGTGGGCGAGCGCCCAGGCCCGCAGGGCGCGGCAGAGCGCCAGCCAGCGGCCGGTGGGGTCCCCGGCGGGCCGGGTGATGACCGCGAGCTCCAGGGCGTCGCCGAGCGCGTTGTACGCGTCGATGATCAGCGCGGTGAGCAGTTCGTCGCGGGAGGCGAAGTAGCGGTAGATCGCGGACGAGACCATGCCCATCTCCCGGGCCACCGCCCGCAGCGAGAGACCGCTCGCTCCCGAGGTGGCGAGTTGCTGCCGGGCGATGTCGGTGATCTGCCGGGTCAGCTCGGCTCGGACGTCTGCGCGGGCGCTGCGGCTGGCTGTCATGGAGGCACGCTAGCAGAGGAGGAGAGCGGCGCACTGGAACGAGAGCTGCGCACTGGAGCGAGAGCGGTGCTCTTGACTCGCCCCGGCCGACGGGAGAGCATTGCTCTCAGAAGAGAGCGCCGCTCTCAAATCGAGAGGGATCCGTCATGACCAAGCTGCTCTACACCGGCCCGTCGCTCGAGACGCTGCACCGGGAGTACGCCAAGGAGCGCCGGATCGACGAGGCCGCACCGGTCACCTCTGCCTCGGAGATCCGGATCGAGGCGTCGGCGGACCGGGTGTGGGAGGTGCTGGTCGACCTCCCGGGGTGGGGCCGGGTGCGCCCGGGCTACCGGCTGCTGAGCCTGGACGAAGGGGTGGCCGTCGACGCCCGGTTCACCTGGGCGATCGGGCGGACCCGGATCACCGGGCGCTTCGCCGTCGTCGATCCCGGCCGGGAACTGACGTTCACGGGTGTGGCGATGGGCGTCAAGGCGATCGACCGCCTCGTTCTGACCGCCACCGGGGACGGTGCGACCCTCTTCCGGATGGAGGAGTCGATGGCCGCCCCGCTCGTCCCGCTGTTCTTCGGCGAGGGCCGCCTGCGCGCCCAGCACCGGCAGTTCCTGAACGCGGTGAAGGCCGAGGCCGAGCGGTCCCGATGACCGCCGCCGGCGGCCTCGGCCCTGCGCTCTCGAAGGTGATCAGGCTGGCGGCGCGTCGCCTCCCACGGCACCGGTCCGACGGCTTGGCTCGGCACTCCCGAGCGCCGCCGAGCACCGCCGAATCCGCGCGGTGAGCTCGTTCGCGCTCCGGGCTACGCGGGCGTCACCCCGTGGATGCGGGAGAGGGTGAACATCCGTTCGTCATCCCGCAGGTGACACCAGGCGTTGAGGTAGGGCGCATCGAGATCGAGCCGGCTGAGGGTGCGGACGGTCTCACTGCCCGAGGTGGCGACGTACTCGATCGTGACCGGCTGGCCCTCGTTGACGGCATGGGCGAGCTGGCGGACGTCGGTGAACGACAGGTTGCGCGCGTATCCGGCGATGATCTCCTCGGTGTCGCTGTCGTAGGGGCGCTCGTCGTACGGGTCCGGTTCCGGGATGTCCTGCGGGGCGGCGCGCAGTCGGGCGGCAAGGGCGCTCCGGCCGGCGGCCGTCAGGGTGCGCCTCGTCCGGGGGTCCGTCTGCGGCGGGCGGGACTTGCCGCGGGGAAGGCGCGGGGGCGGGACCGGGCCTGCCACGCGATGACGCGGGGCCCGCTCGATGCGCACGGACCCGTCGGGCTGCTCGGCGACCGGGGCGTAGCCCGCGGACCGCAGCGCCGCGAGTGTCTCGTCCGGTGGAGTCCGGCTGACCAGCACGGTCGGTGCCAGTTGTCGCAGGCCGAGCGGGGCGAGCCGGCGGTGGGCGGCCAGTTCGGCCAGCAGGCCGGGCTCCTCGCCGTGGATCACGCAGGCTGCGGAGACGATGCGCACACGGCCGTGGCTGCGCGCGGTGTCGTGCAGCAGGTACGAGAGCGGTTGGGGAAGCGGCTCGACGGCGACGGCCGCGAGGTCGGCCGCCATGGCGTCGGGGGTGTGGCCCGCGTCGAGGGCGCGGCGGACGCTTCCCGGGCTGAACCGCCACACGGACGCCGAACCGGCGCTCTCCCGCTCGGCGACGGAGTCCAGCAGCGTGCAGAGAGACGCCGACGGCGTGCCGGCGACGACGGCCGTGAGGTCGCTGCCGAAGCGGGCGGTCCCGGTGGCGGCGGGCAGCAGCTGCCGGCAGACGGACGCCACAGCTTCGGCGTCCTCGGCGAGCAGGGCGTCCCCGATCGGGGACAGGGCCCCGAGAGCGAGTACGCCGAGCAGTTCCGATTCGCGGATCAGGGTGGCGAACGGTGTGACGTCCTGGGGGAGTTCGTCGGCGAGCGGACGGTGCCACGCGATCAGCGCCCCCAGCTCCGCCGGATCCGTCGCGCCCTCGCCCACCGGAAGCTGCGTCGGGGCCGCGAGCAGCCCGTGCCGGGCCTGTACACAGCCGGCGCACGGCGGTGTTCCGGCGAGGGCCGGCAGCGTCTTCCCGTCCTCGTCGCGGCTCCCGCCGGGGGTCAGCGGCAGTGTCCACCACGCCCGGAGAAGCACGGCGAGCCGGTCGGCCGGTTCTTCCGCGGCCCAGGTGTCGTAGGCCTCCGTCGCCGCGACCCGGTCGCCGTCGCGGGCCAGCAGCCCGGCCGCGTTCGCCGTCTCCAGCGCGAGGCGTACGACGATCTCCTCGCACTTCGCCGCCCTGCCGATCCGGGACAGCTCACGTGCGCCGATCCCGCCGGCCTTGAGCCGGGCCGGCGGAGACGCGGCGCACGCCGCCAGGACGGCTGCGGCGTGGACGGCGAAGGCCATCGCGGCGGCCGAGGCCTCCCGGTCGATCTCGGAGGCCGTGACGGGTGCCGACCGCAGGACGGGTGGGACGGCTGTGAACGGCGCGCGCCAGCCGAAGCCGCGCAGCGCCAGCGCCACCTCCGCGGGCATCCGGGCCGGCCCGTACCAGCGACGGTCCCGGACCAGCAGCCCCCGCTCCAGCGCCCATCGTTCGCCCGGCTCGCCGTCGCCCCGAGCACTCCCGAACAAGGTGAAGTCCGGACGCCCGGGAGCCTGAACCGCCCGTTGCTCAAGGAGTTTCCGGGTGGCCGCGGGGGCCTTGGCCACCAGCGAGGCGACCTGGGCGGGATCGCTGTGATGGCCGACCAGCGCGGCCAGCCGCTGCTGTTTGCGGCCACCGGCCGGCTTGAGGCCCAGCGTCGCCACCATGCGGCCCAGTTCGTCGGAGCCGGCGTCCACGAGCAGCCGTTCCAGCGGCGCGTCCAACTCCAGGGGCGAGTCCCAGGCGCGCCGCAGCGGTCCCGCCATGTGCAGCAGGCCATCGCCGCCCGGCCACACCAGCGCGCGATCGGCCAGCGCCTCCAGCACCGCGGCCAGGCTGCGCGCGCGTTCCCCGTCCGTCGCGTCGAGGATGCCCGCCAGGACCGCCAGGGGCGTGGGCGTCAGCGCGGCTACGGCCTCCGCCACTTGCAGGTCCGGCAGCGTGAGCCCGGGCAGTGCCAGGGTCACCGACGCCGGGCGCTGAAGCCGGTCCGCCAGCTCGCCGACCGACCGCGGCTCGGGAGCCGCCGCGGCGTCCGGGCGCACCGCCAGGACCCGCTCCAACCGCGGTCCGCCGACACCGTGCAGCCAGGCAGCCAGGGTCGATTCGCTCGCCGTGCCGATGGGGAACACCTCGCCGTGTAGCAGAAACATCGTCATGTGCCGGAGTCCTCCGGGAGCTCAAGCATGGCGTATCCGGCGGCTCGCGCGCGTCACACGACCGAGGGAAGCGGTCGAGGTCGGTCCGTGGACGACTTCTGAACGATGTTGCGTGTGGTGAGAACGAAGCCGACCGCCTGCCCGCCCGGAGCGCAGCGCTGGGAACGTACCGGGCACGACGAAGGCCGGACCGCTCCAGTGTGCCGAACGCGTAAGAACGTAACGCCAGTCAGGTGTGCTTGCCAGGGGGACGCGAGATCTCCGGCTCCCCGGGCAGTCGGTCGGGCCGAACCCCGTCTTCCCGGATTCAGGACACGCTTGCGCGCGCTCAGCCGCCGCCGTAGGTGGCCTGGGTGACGGCGAAGACGTTGCGTCCGCCCGTGGTCTCCTGCAGCGACCACATCAGGTCGGGGTTGGTGGTGTCCTCCCAGTAGGAGAGGCTCTCGCCGCCGCCCACCCAGGCGAAGGTGGAGGGGCCTGCGGTGGGTGTCCAGTAGTAGAGCTTCTTCTGCCCCGAGGAGTTGAACCACCACCGGCCATTGTGGGAGGCCACGCCGTTGAGGTTGTACCAGGGCAGTCGGAGGGCCTGACCGGCGGTCGTCGTCGCGGCGAACGTCGTCGCCCCGGATGCGAACGGGAAGCGGACGGCCCTCGGCGGGCGGTTGGGGTAGTCGGTGCAGCCCGACTGGCAGGTGTACTCCGTCATCACGATCGACTTGCTGACCCGGTCGAGGGAGATCGACGACCACACCAGGTTGTCGTCGGAGGTCGTCTGCGACGTGACCGTGCCGATTTGGGGCAGCACGTAGGCGTAGTTGTGGGCGTAGTAGACGGTCTCGGACTGGCGGCCGATCTGGTCGGCGGTGCCGCCGGGGTCGGTATTGAGGATCTTGCGCATGTCGAAGACGCGCATGCCGTGCCCGGTGTCGGCGACGTAGAGGTAGTTGCCGTACCACGAGACGCCGCCGGCGTGGATCGGGATGTCCTTGAAGTCCGGCGCCGCCGCGGTGCCGGTCGGCTCCACCAGGAGGATCTTGCGGTAGGTGTTGGGATAGGTGGCGTCCCAGTCGACCAGGGTGATCCGACTGCGCTGCTGGGCGCCGCCGCATCCGTCCTTGGTGTACCAGCTCACCAGCACGAGCTGATGGCCGTCGTAGTTGCCGCTGTCCGCGGTCCCCACGGCGTCCCGGCTCGTCGTGATGCCCTGCGGGAAGCTCTGGCAGTCGGAGTTGTCGCCGTCGTCGAACCGGAAGCCGGTGGACAGGCCGCCGACGGAGAAGGACGCGGGGAGTGCCTGCCGGTCGTGGTTCGCATGCTCCATCACCGTGTGCACGGCAGACGTCCCCAGCGCCGTGACGAGGGCCGAGTTGAGGGTGTCGAACCGGTGGTAGTCCGCGGTGAGGGTGTATTCGGACGCGGGCAGCGCCGTCGGCGCCGCAGCGGCCGCCGCCGGCGATGCGCCGACGAGCGCACCGGCGACGAGCAGGGCGGCCGCGAGTACCGCTCGTGCTGCGGTTCTCACTTGACGGTTCATCGAGGCGAGCCTCCTCCGCGGAGTGGACCAACGGTCGCACACGCTAAGGGCGCGTCGGGCGGTGCGCAACTCCCCGAGGAGAGCCGGAGCGGGTCTCGGAGCTGTCGGACTGTGTGTAGCACTGGCTCGCTCCCTGGTAGACCTCGCAGCGGTGGGTGACGCAGGCTGGCGTCGCCAGCGGGGGAGCCGCTCAACCCGAACACCGACTACCACGAGTGGAAGGACATGCTTCAGGCCGCAGGAGTCAGGGACGTTCGGCTGCATGACGCGCGCCACACCGCCGGGACGGTGCTGCCGGGTCGGGGCGCCTTCGTTTGCCCGGGCGGGCGGGTGCAGAGGAGACGAGATTCGAACGCATGAGGGAGTGCTCCCGACGTACGTTCCAAATGTTCGTCCGGCTGTCCGGAGGGGTAGAGGACGCCCGCGCGCGCCTCAGCCCTTCTTCCGCAGCACCATGTACTGGTCCGGCTTGAGCAGGTCCATGCTGTAGTGGAGTGTGCCGTCCGACTGCATCGTGACCAGTCGGTAGATCGACCTGTCGGCGATGCACTTCTCGCCGGCCGAGGAGCCGGTCATCCGGGACGCGTAGGAGACCCGGCTCTCGTCGGCGTCGGTGAGAGTCCACGCGCCGTCGCACCAGGTACCGGTCTTCGGCGTCTCGGCGTGGATCCTGCTCTTCTCCTCACTCTGCGCCGACTGGACGATGGTGAGGGTGACGGTGGTGACGTCCCCGTTGGCAGCCATGCGTTCGCCGACCCACGTCCCGAGGAACCTCGCGGGAACGATGCCCGGCCCCGGGTCCGTGGGGGCCGCGCCGGGCGTGGGCCCGTCGCCGGCCGGATCGGAACCGTCGCCGGTCGACTCGGGGCTCTTCGAAGCCGGGGCGGCGGCCGACGTCCTGCCCCCGGACGCGGCGGCCTGCCCGGGGTTCGACGCGGCGGCCTGCCCGTCGTTCTTCCATAGCCGCTCGATCAGCAGGTATCCGCCGCCCAGCAGCAGTACGACGACCAGCGCGGCCGCCAGCACGCCGTAACCGCGCCGGCCGCGTGGCTGCTGTGGGTACGGCCCGTAGCCCGGCACCGTGGCCGGCGCCGACGGCGTCGGCACCGGGGTGGGCACCGGGGGCGGCGTGTACGGTCCGACCGGCCCGGCAGGTCCTACGGTCGGCGGGGCCGGCGGCCCGAACCCGGGCACACCGGGAACCCCGGGCGCACCGCCGCCCGGTACGGCCTTCGCCGCCTCGGCCACTCGCGCCGCCCTCGCCGCCTCGACAACCGTCCGGCCCCCGGTGGGAGCCCGGGTTCCAGCCGCCGTCTCCGGAGCCGGCGCAGCAGCCCCGTCCCTCGCGGCAGTCCCCTCGCCGGCCTCCCGCTCCCCCTCCAGGTCCAGCAGTCGTACGGCACTGCGCCCGACCGCCGCCGCCAGTGCGGGCGGCAGCCAGTGCCCGTGCCCCAGCCGGGCGGCGGCCGCGCCGTCGCCGTCCAGCCGTTCCCGTAGCCGTTCAGGCGTCGGGCGGACGGACGGGTCCTTCGCCAGGCAGTCACGGACGATGGAGTGCAGCGGGCCGGCCAGCCCGGAGAGGTCGGGCTCCTCGTGCAGCACCCGGTAGAGCAGGACGGGCGCGCTCAGCCCGGAGCCGAACGGCATCGTCCCCGTCGCCGCGTACGCGAGCACCGCGCCGAGCGAGAAGACGTCGCTGGCCGGCCCGGCGGGCTGCCCGTTGGCCTGCTCCGGGGACATGAAACCGGGCGAGCCGACCACATGGCCGGACTGGGTGAAGCCGCTGGTCGCGTCCAGCGCGCGGGCGATGCCGAAGTCGATCAGCCGCGGCCCGTCCAGCGTCAGCAGCACATTGGACGGCTTGACGTCCCGGTGGACCAGGCCGAGCCCGTGCACATGGGTGAGCGCCTCTGCCAGGCCGACGCCCATGGTCCGCACTGCCTGCTCGGGCAGCGGCCCGAAGTCCCGTACGGCGGTGCCGAGCGCGGGGCCGGCGACGTAGCCGGTGGCCACCCAGGGGTGTTCGCCCTCGGTGTCGGCGTCCAGCACGGGCGCCGTCCAGGATCCGCCGACCCGCCGGGCAGCCGCCACCTCCTGACGGAACCGTGCCCGGAACTCGGAGTCCCTGGTCAGGTCGCGACGGACCACCTTGACGGCGACGGTCCGCCCGCCCGTGGTCCGGCCGAGGTAGACCCGGCCCATCCCGCCCGCTCCGAGCTGCCGCAGCAACCGGTACTCGCCCACCTGTCGCGGATCGTCCGCTGCCAGCGACTGCATGCCCACGCTCCCCTCGACGCCCGGCGCGGCCGTCCCCGCCTCACGCATCCGGAGCAGACGCTATCGGCCCGGGACCACCCGTGGGACGGGATCGCGGTCACAGAATCATCATCAGATAATCACAGCACATCTAGGCTCCGTCGACCCCGTATCAGCCCACTTCCCCCACAGCCTCCTCGTGGCGTTCCCGCGGCTTCCCCTCAGCTTCCTCGGCTCGACTTCCGCATCGTCCCGGCCGGCCGGCTGCACGACGCCCGGCACACCGCCGCCACGCTGTCAAAAGCGGGAGGCGTTCAGCCGCGACGCTCGACGGCCCACCCCAGCCACGCTGTGGCACCCCAGTAGTTGCTGCGCGGATGTCCCGGCAGGGGCTCCTCGGGACACCGCCCCCGCCGGCCAAAGGCGCCCGGCCAGATGAGCACCTCTGCCTAGCTCACCGTGGCGGCGCTCTCAGCGCCCCGCGCTCCGCCGTTCCACGCTGTGCCGTGCTCCAGGTACTGGGCTCCGCCCTGGCCCCGATGATCGAGTGCGGCGAGAACTCGGCGGGCCAGGCGCGGGATGAGGAGGTTCTCCAGCTGGCTCCGATCGTGGTAAGCCCACGTGCCGATCTCGACGCCGTCCGGTGTGACGGCGTCCTCATCAGCCTGAGTCAGCTGGCCACCGTCGAAAACGAACAGAAGCTTGTCCCCCTCGCCCGGGTTTGGGGCCCAGTCCGCGACGATCAGGGGGCCGACGCCGGGCTTGATCGCGAGTTCCTCTTCGACCTCGCGGGCCGCGCACTCACTGGGAGTCTCGCCAGGGTGGAGGTAGCCGCCGGGAATTTCCCAGCCATCCTTCTAGGTCGGCTTGACCAGGAGAACGCGTCCGGCCTCGTCGAAGAACAGCACGCCGGCCGCCACCCGCGGCTGTGCCACCGGCTCTGGGGTTGAGGAGTCGCTCACCCGCCGACTCTAGCTGTCCTGGCTCGACTACCGCACGACATGGAGGCGCTGCGCGAGTCCGGCGAGATGAGTTGAGGGGCGGCCGCGCTGGTTGCGTACCCATGTAGACATCAAGGCCCTCGCCCTGCCCGCCTGATCCCACTCGCCGAGAGCAAAGGACTGGTCCGCCATGTGACACGGACACAAGGTCGTCGACGCCGACGGCCACATCATGGAACCCTTGTGGAGCTGGGAGCCCTACCTCGACCCGGCCTTCCGAGAGAACCGCCTCCGCGTGGTGCGCGATGAGGAGGACGGCGACAAGCTGCTGATCCAGGGCCGCCCCTCCGCGCTGGTCCGCCGACTCGGCGGCCTCCACCCGCCGGAGGACGGCGAGATCCGCGACTGGAACACCCTGCCCACCGACGGCTTCTTCGCCTCCTACCGGGAGTCGTGCACCCCTGCGTCGTGGGACGGGTGGGCGGCGCTGATGACGTCGGCCAGCTGACCCGAACCCCCTTGCGGGTCCTGGCCTGCGGGATCGGGCTCGTCGTCGGCGTCGCCCAGATCCCCATCGCTGCCGTGCCCGGCTTCGGGCCCGGTTCCGTCGGCCGAGGGCGCGGCGGTGGTCTCGGGCGCGAGAGGGGCGGCCGGTTCGGGGGCTTGCTGCTGGAGTGGAGTCGCCGAGGGCAGGGCTGCGGTGGCGGCGTACGGAACCTCGGCCGCCTGGGCGGGCACCGGTTGCGTACCGTCCTGAGCCCCGGCGGGAGTTGCGGACACCGGCGTCGGGGCGGCGGGCTCGATGGTGGTGCCGCCGTAGCGGGTGATCAGGATGTGAAGGTGGGTCGCTCGCCTGCCAGGGTTGAGCGTGGACGCCGAAGGGCCCGGGGCAGGTGCCCCGGGCCCTTCGTGCGGCGTGTGGGTCAGGCCGGCAGGACGGCCTCGATCGCGGCGATGACCTCGTCCGACTCCGGCTCGGTGCGCGGGCGGATACGGGCCGCCACCGTGCCGTCGGGGGAGACGAGGAACTTCTCGAAGTTCCAGGCGACGTCCCCGGCCTTGCCCTCGGCGTCGGCGGTCTGCGTCAGCACCGCGTACAGCGGGTGGCGGTCGTCGCCGTTGACGTCCGTCTTGTCGAACAGCGGGAAGGAGACGCCGTAGGTGGTGGAGCAGAAGGTCTGGATCTCCTCGGCGCTGCCCGGCTCCTGCCCGGCGAACTGGTTGGACGGGAAGCCCAGCACGGTGAAGCCGCGCGCGGCGTACCGTTCCTGGAGCCGCTCCAGACCGGCGTACTGGGGCGTCAGGCCGCACTTGGAGGCGACGTTGACGATCAGCAGCGCCTTGCCCTTGTAGTCGCCCAGCGAGGCGGCCTCGCCGGACAGGGTGCGCAGCGGGATGTCGTACAGGCTCACGGAAGTCCCCTTCGGATGGTCGGTGTCGGGACAGGACTCGTCACGGAACGGTAACCGCCCCGCCTCCCCCCAACCACGACCGGGCTACGGGTGTTCCGCGCGGACCGGGGGGATCTGCGCGCGGAAGCGGGCGGCGACGGCGGCGAAGTCGGCGCTCTGCCAGCGTGCGGGCCGCATCCGGATGGCGATGTCGGCGGTCAGCTGGCCGGTGGTGGCGGCGAGGTAGGCGCGGGCGGTGGCGGGCGGCATGTCGCGGTGGGCCATCGCGGCCCGCTCGGCGGGGTCGACCGCGTCCTCGATCGCGATCACCGGGCCCTCGACGCTCACGTACCGGCAGGGCGGTTCCTCCTGCTGGGCGCAGAGCGCGAACCGGCCGGCGGACCGGATCCGGCGAGCCTTGGCGGAGTCGCGGCCGGTGAGGACGGTGAGCACGCCGCCGGGCCGGTAGGAGTACCAGATCGGGACGGCCAGCAGGCCATTGCCCGGGCCGGCGCCGTCACCGCCGACGGCGAGGACGCCGGCGAGGACGCCGACGTGGGCGGCGACGAGGAAGCTCTCGCGCTCGGGGATGCTCATGGTGAAGGACACGGCGTGGGCCTCCCGGGGACATGGCCCGCGCGCGGCGGTCGTGCGCGGGCGGCCCTCGGTACGTACCCGTACGGTCGGTGGGCCGAACGCGCCTGCCCCGCACCGGGGCGGGCGCGTTGGCGCCGGGCCGGCCGGGGTCCCCTCGGCCCCGGCCGGCCTCGTCCCGGATCACTGCGCGGGCTACAGCGCCAGCTGCTTGATCGCCGTCGGAGCGTGCTCCGGCAGGGTGGCGAGCTCCTCGAACTCGGTCACGTTGCTCATGTCGACGGTCTTGCTCATCGAGATGTTGGTGATGCGCTCCAGGATGGCCTCGACCACGACCGGGACGCTGTGCTCGGCGGCGAGCTTCTTGGCCTCCTCGAAGGCGGCGCCCAGCTCGTTCGGGTCGGTGACGCGGATGGCCTTGACGCCCAGGCCCTCGGCGACCTTGACGTGGTCGACGCCGTAGACGCCGAGCTCCGGGGTGTTGATGTTCTCGAACTCGAGGTTGACCTGGAAGTTGATGTCCAGGCCGATCTGCGCCTGGCGGATCAGGCCCAGGTACGCGTTGTTCACGAGGACGTGGACGTAGGGGACCTTGTGCTGGGCGGCGACCGCCAGCTCCTCGATCATGAACTGGAAGTCGTAGTCGCCCGAGAGCGCGACGATCGGGGTCTCGGGGTCGGCGACGGCGGCACCGATCGCGGCCGGGATGGTCCAGCCGAGCGGGCCGGCCTGGCCGCAGTTGATCCAGTTGCGCGGCTTGTAGACGTGCAGCATCTGCGCGCCGGCGATCTGGGAGAGGCCGATGGTGGTGACGTAGCGGGTCTCCGGGCCGAACGCCCTGTTCATCTCCTCGTAGACGCGCTGCGGCTTCATCGGGATGTCGTCGAAGTGCGTGCGGCGCTGCAGGGTGGCCTTGCGCGCCTGGGCGGACCCGGCCCAGGCGCTGAAGTCCGGCAGCGTGCCCTCGGCCTTGAGCTCCTTGGCGATCTCGATGAAGAGCTCAAGCGCGGCCTTGGCGTCGGAGGCGATGCCGTAGTCCGGGGGGAAGATCTTGCCGATCTGGGTGGGCTCGATGTCGACGTGGACGAACGTGCGGCCCTTGGTGTACGCCTCAAGGTTGTAACCGGTGTGGCGGTTGGCCCAGCGGTTGCCGATGCCGAGGACGAAGTCCGACTCCAGGAAGGTCGCGTTCCCGTAGCGGTGCGAGGTCTGGACGCCGACCATGCCGGCGCTGAGCTCGTGGTCGTCGGGGATGGTGCCCCAGCCCATCAGGGTGGAGATGACCGGCACGCCGGTCAGCTCGGCGAACTCGACCAGCAGGTCGGAGGCGTCGGCGTTGATGATGCCGCCGCCGGCGACGATCAGCGGGCGCTCGGACTCCAGCAGGAACTGGAGCGCCTTCGTGGCCTGCGCCCGCGTGGCCTGCGGCTTGTAGACCGGCAGCGGCTGGTAGGTCTCCGGGTCGAACTCGATCTCGGTCAGCTGGACGTCGATCGGCAGGTCGATGAGGACCGGGCCCGGACGGCCCGAGCGCATCAGGTGGAAGGCCTCCTGGAAGACGCCCGGGACCTGCGCGGCCTCCAGCACGGTGGTGGCCTTCTTGGTGACCGGCTTGGCGATCGAGGCGATGTCGACGGCCTGGAAGTCCTCCTTGTGCAGCTTGGAGACCGGGGCCTGGCCGGTGATGCACAGGATCGGGATCGAGTCGGCGATCGCCGAGTAGAGGCCGGTGATCATGTCGGTGCCGGCCGGGCCGGAGGTGCCGATGCAGACACCGATGTTGCCGGCCTTGGCGCGGGTGTAGCCCTCCGCCATGTGGGAGGCGCCCTCGACGTGCCGGGCCAGCGTGTGCCGGATGCCGCCGCCCTCCTTGAGGGCCTTGTAGAACGGGTTGATCGCTGCGCCCGGCACGCCGAACGCGACCTCAACGCCTTCGAGCTTGAGGATCTCCACTGCCGCGCGGGCGGCTGTCATACGAGGCATCGGGTTTCTCCTGCGTCGGCCCGCAGTGGGTCGGAGGGCTCATCTCCAGAATTCCACCATACGGAAGAACGGTTTCTGTATGCGGAAACAAAGTAAGGCGGCGCCTGTCGGGGCGTCAAGGGGACTTTCAACAGAATGTGTAAGCGGCCGCTCGGTGGAAGTCGCAGGTAGCGGGTGGCGGGCGGCCCGAGCGGGGGTGCGCCGGGGTTCCGGCCGTTCGGCCAGGCTGTCACGGTGGGGGTGGTCGATCCATCGCCCGTTCCTCCAGTCCGTGGCGCCGGGCCGGGGGTGCCCGTAGTCCCTTCCTGCAAAGTGCCGGGCTTGCGGGAGTGCTCTCGTTCGTGCACCTGCGCGACATGCGAACGTGCGTACCCTCCGGAAGCCCCGATCCGGGCCGAAAAGCGGCCCCGGTGTGCCGCCGGGGTGAAGGCCTGGTGTGTGAGGTTGGCCCGACCCGGACCCCTGGGTACCGTCGGTGGCACGCCGGGCCCGTCATGGTTTCCATGTTCAACTCGGGCTGCTGCAGGGGGGTTTGGGATCGATCGGGGAGCGGGGGAGCTCCGGCCGTCTGGTCCCGCGGACTGCCCCGCCGAGGCGCCGTGGTCCCCGTCGAACGTCCCGTGCCTCCTGCCGACCTGCCCGGTTCTCCCGCCGAACCTCCCGTGCCTCCCGCCGACCGCCCGGGCCGCCGCTCCGACGGGTCCGGACGTCTCCCTCCCAGCGGCGCGCCCGCCCCTCCGGCGGGTGCGCGGAAGGAACGCACCCATGCACCGACCCACCTGCCGTCCCCGTCCCCCCGTCCGTCCCCTTCGCGCCCTTCGCCCCCTTCGCACCGCGGCGACGGTCCGGTGAGCCGCCCGCCCCGCCGCCGCAAGAGCCCGCCGGGCGGCCCGCGCCGTAACGCCCCGCCCGGCCGCGCCCCCGCGCGGCGCTCGCTGCGCCACCACGCCCCGGCCGCCGCGCTGCGCGCCGTGCCCTGGCGCTTCGACCTGCCGGCCTCGCTGGTGGTCTTCCTCGTCGCCCTGCCGCTCTGCGTGGGCGTGGCCGTCGCCTCGGGCGTCCCCGCCGAGCTCGGGCTGGTCACCGGGATCGTCGGCGGCCTGGTCGTCGGCGCGCTGCCCGGCAGCAGCCTCCAGGTCAGCGGACCGGCGGCCGGCCTGACCGTCCTGGTCTATGAGGCCGTCCAGGAGTACGGCGCCGGCGCGCTCGGCGTCCTGGTGCTCGCCACCGGCCTGCTCCAGCTGGCCATGGGGGCGCTACGTCTCGGTCGTTGGTTCCGGGCGATGTCCGCGTCCGTGGTGCACGGCATGCTGGCGGGCATCGGCCTGACCCTGCTCTTCGGTCAGCTGTACGCGCTCGCCGACCGCAGGGCGCCCGCCACCGGCCCGGAGAAGATCGCCGGCCTGCCCGTGCTGCTGCGTGACGCCGTCACCGGCGCGGCCACCCCGAGCGCGGTGGCGCTCGGCACCGGCACCCTGCTGGTGCTCGTCCTCTGGACGTACCTGCCGGCCCGGGTGGCTCGGGCCGTCCCCGCACCGCTGGCCGCCGTCGGCCTCGCCGCGGCCGTCACCGCCGCCGCCGGCCTCCCGGTGGCCCGGGTCCGGGTCTCCGGCCTGCTGGACGTGGTGCAGCTGCCGGACCGCGGCGCGCTCGGCGCCCTGGCGAGCACGGCCGGCCTCGGCACCATCCTCGCCTTCACCCTGATCGCCTCCGCCGAGACGCTCTTCAGCGCCGCCGCCGTGGACCGGATGCACCACGGCCCGCGCACCGACTACGACCGCGAGCTGACCGCCCAGGGCGTCGGCAACACGCTCTGCGGGTTGCTCGGCGCCCTCCCGATGACGGCGGTGATCGTCCGCAGCGCGGCCAACGTCCAGGCCGGCGCCCGGACGAAGGCCTCGCGCGTGCTGCACGGGTTCTGGCTGCTGCTGTTCACCGCGCTGCTGCCCGGCGCGCTCGGCCTGGTGCCGCTGGCCGCGCTGGCCGCCGTCCTGGTGCACGCGGGCGCCAAGCTCGTCCCGGTCCGGCGGATCATCGGGCTCTGCCGGGACCACCGGGGCGAGGCGGTGGTGCTGGCGGTGACGGCGGTCGCGGTCATCGGCACCGACCTGTTCGAGGGGGTGCTGATCGGGATCGGCCTGGCGGTGGTCAAGTCGGCCTGGCAGACCTCGCACCTGCAGATCGGCGTCGAGGAGCTGCCGGCCCGGGACGGCGCCGCGGGCGCGGTGACCGGTGAGGGGCCGCTGATGCGGGTCCGGCTGAGCGGAAACGCGACCTTCCTGCGGCTCCCCCGGCTGCTGGATGCGCTGGAGCGGCTGCCCGCCGACCGCCCGGTCGAGCTGGACTGGTCCGGGCTGCGCCATCTGGACCACGCCTGCACGGTGGCCCTCACCACCTGGGCCGCTCAGCACCGCGCCCGCAGCTCCGCCCCGCTGGCGGTCGATCCGCCGTTGCCGACGGTGGTCTGACGGAGTGTCGATGGTGCAGGGCCTAGCCTGATCGCGGCGCCCGGCGGCCCGTCGGGCCGGGGTGCCGTGACCAGTCGTCCGGGAGAGGAGAGCAGAGCCGTGATCGCAGCATTCTCGGTCACCCCGCTGGGGGTCGGCGAGGAGGTGGGGGAGGCGGTGGCCGCCGCCGTCCGGGTGGTCCGCGCGAGCGGGCTGCCGAACAGCACCGACGCGATGTTCACCAGCGTCGAGGGGGAGTGGGACGAGGTGATGCCGGTGATCCGTGAGGCGATCGAGGCGGTGAAGGCGTACAGCGGCAGGGTGAGCACCGTCATCAAGATCGACGACCGGGCCGGGGTCACCGACGGGCTCACCTCCAAGGTGGCCGCGGTGGAGCGGTACCTGGCCGGGTGACGTACGGGAGCGAGGTGGGACGGCCGGCGCCGGGCCGGGCATCCCACCTCGCTCGCCGGTCAGGCCGCCGGGGTCGGCTGCGAGCTCTGCCCGGTGTGGGCGTCCTTGGCGGAAGCCCGCCCGGTGAAGAGCCGGTCCAGTGCGAACGGCCCGGAGCCGAGCGCCGCGATCGCCAGGAACGCCCAGCAGAACATCACCGAGGGCTCGCCGCCGTTCTGCAGCGGCAGCAGCGCGTGCTCCTGGTGGACGGTGAAGTACGCGTAAGCCATCGAACCGGAGCAGAGCAGCGCCGCGATCCGGGTGCCGAGGCCGGCCAGCACCAGCACGCCGCCGACGAGCTGGATCAGCGCGGCCCACCAGCCGGGCCACTGGCCGGCCGGGATGGTGCCGCCGCCCTTGGCGCCGCCGAACACGCCGAAGAGCGAGGCGGCGCCGTGGCAGGCGAAGAGCAGTCCGACGACGGCCCGAAAGGCCGTCAGAACGATTGGCCGGGCGGAGTCGAGCGCCTGTTGCAGGGATGTCGGCATGGGGGCGGGTCTCCAGTGGGGAGGGGACGGGAAGCAAGAAACGGCGGTAAGGGTAACCTCACCGAGCCTATTTGACAATACTCCGTCAAATAGGCTGTATTCGAAGCGAATTCCGGGGGCTCCGGTCTTTCTTGGCCGAGCGGTCTCGATATGACTAGGGTTCAGTCATGGCGCGGACCAAGGCATTTGATCCCGACGCCGCCCTCCAGTCGGCTCTCGAGCTGTTCTGGCGGCGCGGTTACGAGGCCACCTCGATGGCCGACCTGGTCGACGGGCTGGGGATCGCCCGTGCCGGCATCTACGCCACCTTCGGCAGCAAGCGCGAGCTGTACCTGCGTGCGCTGGAGCGCTACGGCGAGCAGTGCGATCCGGCTCTGCTGGCCGAGCTGTCGCAGCCCGGCCCGGTGCTGCCGGCCGTCCGCGGGCTGGTGCGCCGCTATGCGCGGGAGGCCGCCGAGGACGGTGACGGCGGGCTCCGGCGCGGCTGCTTCGTCACCAACACGGCGGTCGAACTCGCCCCGCACGACCCGGGCGCGGCCCGCCGGGTGGCGGCGAGCCTCGGCCACCTGGAGACGGCGCTGACGGCTGCCCTGGTCCGCGCCGAGGCGCAGGGGGAGCTGCCCGCGGGGCGCGACCCGCGGGCGCTGGCGCGGATGCTGCTGGTGCTGCTGCAGGGCATGCGCGTGATCGGCAAGGCCGGAGACGGTGCGGCCCGCCTGGACGACGCGGCGGAGCAGGCGCTCGAGCTGCTGGACTGATTCGTTGCGGGTGGCCCTGTGGCCGCCGTTTTCGCCGGTCCAGATTCTGGATCGAACGGTAAATATAGTGAGGGGGGTTTCAATGAGTCAGTCGCCTCGCGCCTCGTCCGGGGCCGCCGGAGCCGCCGTCGGCGCCGCGCGCCCCGCCCCGGCGGTAGCGTCGGCCCGTACGGAGCGTTCGAGCGAGTCGGTCAGCCACAGATGGACCTCGCCGAGGGTGGCCCGGTCGCCGCCGGCCTCGGCCACGAGCCGCCAGTAGCGGCGCATCCCGGGGACGCGGTCGGCGGCCACGTGGGCCAGCAGCAGGCCCCTGAACCGCGGGGTGTCGCTGCCGCCGCGCACCGAGGCGTGCGCCGCGACGAACCGGTCGAGTTCGGGGCCCGCGCGGGGCGGCTCGCCCGCCCGCACCACGGGCCGGGCCAGCGCGCACGCCTCGCCGATCCCGCGCAACAACTCGGCCTCGTCGGCGACCAGTTCGGCGTTGGCCCGGGCCATGGCCAGCAGGCCGCCGCTCAGCTGCCGGTCGCCGGCCATGACGAACAGCTCGGCGAATGCCACCACCTGCGGCGGGGTCGGGTCGGCGGGCGGCTCGGGCACGGCCATGGTCACGAACGCGGCGAGCATCGCATCGGAGACCGGGGAGACCATCGCGCGCCGCCAGAAATCGACCAGTGCGTCGCGGGCGGCAACCCCGTCCTGCACGGCGGCCAGCAGCTCCAGCCGCACCGCGCGGTCGGCCGGTCCGGCCTCCTCGACCGCGCGCAGCGAGGCCCGCCGCCAGGCCAGACCCGCGAGCCGCACGTCGAGCGCGGCCCGCTCGGCCGCGACGACCTCCGCCACGGAGCGGTCGCCGGCGAGCACGTGCCGGACGGCGGGCAGCCCGAGCCCCAGCCCGCGCAACCGCCGGACCAGGACGAGCCGCTCCACGGCCGCCCGGTCGAACCTGCGGTGCCCGCCCGTGCTGCGCACCGAGTCGACGATGCCCTCGTCGCAGTAGAAGCGGACGGTCCGCACCGGCACACCGGTCAGCCGGGCCAGGTCGCCGATTCCGAGCGTCTCATCGAGAAAAGGCACTTGAACCTCCACCGGACTGGAGGTTCTACCGTACCGGTGTCACCCCGTGAGAGGAGCTTTCGTGATGACGTCGACCCTGGACACCGCACGGCTCGTGGAGGGCCTGCGGGAGCAGACCGGAGGGCTCGCCCGCGCGGTCGCCGGGCGGGACCCGGACGGCGCGGTGCCCACCTGTCCGCACTGGCCGCTGCGGACCCTCGTCGGGCACGTGGGCCAGGAGCACCGCTGGGCGGCCGCACTCGTGCGCACGGGGGAGCGGCTGCCCGCCCCCGACCCGCGGCAGGCCGATCCCGGAGCCCCGGACGGGTGGGCCCGGTGGCTGCGCGAAGGCGCGGAGGAACTGGTCCGCGCCATCCGGGAGAGCGGCGCGGACGCCGGGACGCACACGTTCGTCGGCCCGCGGCCGGCGGTCTTCTGCCTGCGCAGGATGATGAGTGACACCTGCGTCCACCACTACGACGCGGCGTCTGCGACGGACACCGCGTTCGGGATCGCCGACGACCTCGCGGCCGACGTGATCAGCGAGAACCTGGACCTGCTCTCGACGCCGGCCCTTGCGACGGCCAGGCCGGCCGTCGCCGAGCTGCGCGGCCGGGGCGAGCGGATCGGGTTCCGGCCGGCGTCCACGGAAGGTTGGGTGATCACCAGGACGCCCGCCGGACCGCGGTGGGAGCGCGGGCCGGCCGACGAGGCCGACGTGCTGGTGTCGGGGGCCGTGGCGGACCTCATGCTGCTGTTCTCGCGCCGCGTGCCGCCGGAGGACGACCGCGTCACGGTGGCGGGAGACCGCGCGCTGCTGGACCACTGGCTGGCCCGCACGGCGCTCTAGCAGGCGCGGCGGGAAGGCCCGGCGGTCGGGAGCGAGACGTGACGACCGGTCATGAACCACCCCACGGCGCGTGTCCGCGCCGTCGCCGTGACAGCGGTGGAACGCGTGCCCGGCAGCGCCGTTGCCGGCGGGCACGCGTCAGGCCGTGACCGCGTCAGAGCGTGACCGCGTCAGGCCGTGACCGCGGTCCGGTGCAGGGCGCGACTACGACCGGGCGCCGGCGTGCTCTGTCGGGCGGGTGAACAGCACCTGGCCCAGCGCCAGCACGCTCAGGCCGAACATCAGGACGCCCAGGGGCACATGGAGCGAGGGCTTGTGCGCGATGCCCAGCACCACCTGTACCGAGGCGAGTACGAGGAAGCCGGACGCGTACAGGATGGGGCGGCCCGGCCCGCCGCCGGGCCGCCACGCCAGGATCGCGGCGAGCGCGTACACCATCGAGGCGCCGTACATCACGCGCGCTCCGGCGCTGTGCAGTGTCTCGCCCTGAGGCGAGGTCAGCAGCATTCCGGCGGTGGCCGCCTGGAAGAAGATGGCCAGGGTCTGCAGGGCGATCGCCGCCTGCAGGAACGTCACCCTGTTCGGTGCGGCCGTCGTCTGTGTGGCCATGATGCGGTCCCCTCTTCTGCCTCGCGGCGGTGGATCGGTACTGTCTCGCCAGTCCGACGACGCAGGCCCGCGAAATGTGAGGTGAAGCGCCGGCCGGACAGTCCGGTGCGGTGATCCGTCGAAGTGGCGAGAGCGGACGCGGACGAGAAGAACCAGGGAGCGGGCACAGCCATGAACACCCCGTCCGAGGCCCGCTCCGAGCCGGGCCAGAGCGTGATCGTCGACGAGCGGCGCCACCTGATCAATCTCGCCTACCGGCTGCTCG
The DNA here is from genome assembly GCF_045160625.1 of Kitasatospora sp. NBC_00039. NCBI lineage: Bacteria > Bacillati > Actinomycetota > Actinomycetes > Kitasatosporales > Streptomycetaceae > Kitasatospora > Kitasatospora sp. NBC_00039. The sequence continues at coordinate 44,356 of NZ_CP108290.1, forward strand.
GTTCGCTGGCCGAGGCCGAGGACGCCGTGCAGGAGACCTACGCCCGCTGGTACGCGATGTCGCGGCAGCGGCAGGAGGCCGTCGAGTCGCCCGGCGCCTGGCTGACGACGGTGGCCGGCCGCATCTGCCTGGACATGCTCGGCTCGGCGCGCGCCCGCCGCGAGCGCTACGTCGGCGCTTGGATACCGGAGCCGCTGCCCGACCGCACGGAATGGTCCAGCGGGCAGGCGGGAGGCGGTAGGGCCGAGCCGGCCGACCCCGCCGACCGGATCACCCTGGACGAGTCGGTGACCATGGCCTTCCTGGTCGTGCTGGAGTCGATGACTCCGGCCGAACGCGTGGCGTTCATCCTGCACGACGTCTTCCGGTACCCCTTCGCCGAGGTCGCCGAGATCGTCGGCCGGACGCCCGCGGCCTGCCGGCAGCTGGCCTCCTCGGCCCGTCGGCGTGTTCGCGCCGCGCAGGCTCCGCCGGGGCCGGCGGCCGGGCAGGCCGGTCTGGTGCGGCACTTCAAGGAGGCGTGGGAGGCCAGGGACATCGAGGCCCTCGTGGGCCTGCTCGACCCCGAAGCCACGATGGTCGCCGACGGCGGCGGTCTGGTCGGCGCCGTCCTGCGCCCGGTCGAGGGCAGCGAGCGCATCGCCCAGTACCTGATCCACATCGCCGGGAAGGCCCCGGGGCTGACGCTCCTGGAGCGGACGGTCAACGGCCGGCCCGGCCTGGTCGCCCAGGTCGCCGGTGTCACCGTGACCGTGGCGGCGTTCAGCCTCACCGGCGGCCGCATGTCGAGCATCTGGGCGGTCCGCAACCCGGAGAAGCTCCGCTCCTGGACCGAGCACGGACGGGGCTGACCCGGCACCGGGAACCCGGCGAGGCACGCCGGCACCTCGGCGTCCCGGGCAGAGCCGCACCCCGGCAGGGGGACGTCCGGGGCGGATCTCCGGGGGCCGTCGCCTACGCGGTGAGCGCCTCGCCGTCCTCCGCGAGGGCGCTGGCCTCGGCGAGGTCGTCGAGGGAGAGACCGAGCGCGTGGGCGAGGGCGGCGACGGTGAAGAAGGCCGGAGTGGGGGCGCGGCCGGTCTCGATCTTGCGGAGGGTCTCGGAGGAGATGCCGGCCGCGGCCGCCACCTCGACCATGCTCCGTGTGCCACGCGCCTCGCGCAGCAGGGCGCCGAAGCGCTCGCCGCGTTCGCGCTCCCAGGGGGTCAGCGGGGTCCTCACCATGTGCCGATACTAATACCGCCGTAACCGTGATAGATATACCGGTATAAGAATTGGCTGTACGGATCGAGGGGATCAGCGGCATGGTCGAGCTCAAGTCGGAGGCGGCACTCGCGGGGATGCGGGAGACCGGGCGAGTGGTCGCGGACGCACTGGCGGCGGTCGAGAAGTCGGCGGGCGTCGGGGTGAGCCTGCTGGAGCTGGACGAGGTGGCCCGCGAGGTGCTCCGCGCCGCCGGGGCGACGTCACCGTTCCTCGGCTACCGGCCGTCGTTCGCACCGGTGCCGTTCCCGGCGGTGATCTGCGCCTCCGTCAACGACGCCGTGGTGCACGGCATCCCGGACGGCTACCGGCTGCGGGACGGCGACCTGGTGAGCATCGACTGCGGGGCCGTGCTGGACGGCTGGGCGGGCGACGCCGCCGTCAGCTTCACGGTAGGGATGCCGCGGCCGGAGGACGAGCAGCTGATCGACACCACCCGCCGCGCGCTGGAGGCGGGTATCGCCGCGGCGGTGGTCGGAAACCGGACCGGCGACATCGCACACGCGATCGCCGGCGTGGCGCGCGGGGCCGGCTACGGGCTGCCGGAGGGGTTCGGCGGGCACGGCATCGGCCGGCGGATGCACGAGGAGCCGCACGTGCCCAACGAGGGCCGCCCGGGGCGCGGATACCCGCTGCGGCCGGGGCTGGTGCTGGCCATCGAGCCGATGCTCACCGCCGGCGGCCGGGACGACTACGCGACCGACCCGGACGGCTGGACGCTGCGCACCACCGACGCCAGCCGTGCCGCCCACATCGAGCACACGGTGGCGATCACCGAGGACGGCCCTCGCATCCTGACCCTGCGGTAGCCCTTTCGGCGGCCCGCTGCCGGCCCCGGTGCTCGCCTGGCAGTCCGTGACGGACGCCACGCTTTGCCGGCCCGGCGTCCGGAGTAGCGTGCGGGCCATGACGGATCAGGACTTCACGGTGCGGGTCACCGTCCGTGGCTACGAGACCGACGCACAGGGCCACCTCAACCAGGCGGTGTACCTCCAGTACGCCGAGCACGCCCGGTGGGAGTACCTCCAGGCGGCGGGCGTGCGGCAGGCCGAGCTCCTGGCCAAGGGGATCGGCCCGGTGGTGCTGGAGACCACCGTCAAGTACCGGCGGGAGCTGCGCGCGGGTGACGAGGTGGACGTGAGCTGCCGCTTCGTCTGGGGCGCCGGGAAGACCTTCGAACTGGTGCAGGCCATCACCCGGGCCGACGGCGTCCTCGCCGCCGGGGTGACCTGTGTGGGCGGCTTCCTCGACCTGGCGGAGCGGCGGCTGCTCTCGGACCCGCGCGAGCCGATGCTCGCCCTGGCGTCGGACCCGGGGCTGCTCGGGCTCTGAGCCTCCGCACGGCCGGGGGGCTTCGCCGCCCGCCCTTCGCGGTCCTCGCCACCCTGGGTGCTCCCCGCCACCCTGGGTGCTCCCCGCCCGCCGACTCCGCCCGCCCCTCGTCGTCCCGCCCGCCCGGCCGCGTCGCCGCGGTGCTGCCGCCGCCGGGCGCGGCACCACCCGACCGGCCCCCGGGCGGGCGGCCCGGCGGGCGGTCGGCGCCCGGTCGGCCAACGCTTGACGTGAGCAGGCGTTCGGCGGGCCGGTGCGCGGGGACTGGAGGCGGGCGAGGTGATCGGTGGGGTCCACCTGGAGGCGCAGTGGCGCCGGGAGGCGCTGCGGACCAACCTGTGGGTGGTGCCGATGCTGGAGGTGCTGCTCGCCGGCCTGCTCTTCCTGCTCACGTGGTCCCTGGACCGGGCGGCCTACCGGGGTGGGCTGACCCTGCCGACCTGGGTCATCAGCGGCACCGCCGACGCGGCCCGGCAGATCCTCGCCGCCATCGCGGCGGCGCTGATCACCGTCGTCGGCGTGGTGTTCTCGATCATGATCGTGACCCTGACGCTGGCCTCCACCCAGTTCGGGCCGCGGATGCTGCGGACCTTCATCCGGGACCGCACCACCCAGCTGACCCTGGGCACCTTCGTCGGGACGTTCGTCTTCGCGGTGCTGGCGCTGGTGGTGATCGGACCGTCCTCGCGCGGTGAGTTCGTCCCGCACCTGTCCATCACGGTGTGCATGGCCCTGGTACTGGCCGACCTCGGGGTGCTGATCTACTTCATCCACCACATCGCCACGTCGATCCAGCTGCCCCGGGTCATCGCCAACATCGCGGCCGAGCTGTCGGCGGCGATCGAGGCGGGGGCGGGTGAGCCCGCACCGGGCGGCGACGTCGAGCGTGGGCCGCCGCCGGCCGAACTGCACGCCCGGCTGAACGCGGCGGGGGCGGCCGTGCCGGCGCCGGCCAGCGGCTACCTGCAGTTCGTCCGGCACCGCACGTTGGTCCGGATGGCGACCGAGCTCGACGCCGTCATCCGGCTGGACCACCGGCCCGGGCACTTCCTGGTGCAGGGGCACCAGCTCGCGACGGTCTGGCCCGCTGAGGCGGCGGCCGAGGTGACGCGGAGCTTCGCCCGCGCCCACATCACCGGCCCGACCAGGACGCTCGCCCAGGACATCGCCTTCGCGGTGGACCAGCTGGTGGAGATCGCCATCCGGGCGCTGTCCACCGCGGTGAACGACACCTTCACCACCCTGACCTGCATCGACTGGCTCGGCGAGGGGCTGTGCCGGATCGCGGCCCGCTGGCACCCGGACCCGGTCCACCGCGACGCGGCCGGGTACATCCGGGTGATCTCCGCGCCGGTGAGCTACGAGCGGCTGGTCGAGCGCGCGTTCGAGAAGATCCGTCAGACCGCCCACGGGATGCCGGCGGTACTGATCCGCCAGCTCGACGCGCTGGCGGAGATCATGGTGGAGACCACGACCGAGGCGCAGCGCCAGGTGCTGCTCCGCCAGGCCGCGATGATCGACCGGTTGAGCGCGGAGTCGGTGACCGAGCCGGCCGACCGCGAGGACGTGCGCCGCCGCTACCTGGCCGTCCTCGCCGTGTACGCGAGCCGTACCGGGCAGCCCTGACGCCCGTCGCCCGGCACCGCCGTCGGGCGGTACCGGGCACCGGGGCGCCGGTGACGCGGCCGCGCTAGGAGAGCAGGCCGTCGTAGTCGGGGAGCTTGAAGGTCCGATCGGCGTGGCCGCCCACCAGGTCGGTGGTGTTGTTGCCGACGTTGGCGATGATCGTGTAGCCCTGCTGCTCGACCGCGGTGCGCTGGCCGGTCTTGAAGTCCTGGACCGGCTGGAAGAGGTCGTCGAGGTCGCGACCGTACAGGCCGTCCACCGGGTAGCCGGCGCGCTGGAGGGCGCAGCGGGTCAGCGAGTCGATGAAGTCCGGGCGTGCGGTGATGAAGATCACCGCGACGCCGCGGGAGTGCGCGTAGGCCGCAAGGTCCAGCGAGGGGCCGACCGCGGGCTGGCTGAACGGGTGGAAGTGCGACTGGAGCGTCGTGTTGTCGATGTCGAACACGATCGCGGGCCGGACGGCCGCGTCGGCGCCGGAGGTGCGCTGCTCGATGTAGCCGCGGGCCGGGGCGAGGGCCGTGCGGACGTCGGCCAGCCACTGGCTCTCGGTCACCCCCGCCGCGGAGAGCGCGGCCGGCGCCGCGGCCTGGGGCGCGGTCTGCGCGACGGCGGGTGCCGGGTGTACGGGGGCGGCCGCCGCCGGGCCGGCGAGGCCCGCGAGGACTATGCCGGCCAGAACGACGGGGGCGGCTGCTTTGCCGACCAGTCTCATACCTGCCACCGGGGAGCCTTTCTGTCATGGTCTCGGGAGCCCGCGGCGCGACGAACGCGACGCGGTCATGGCAAATCTCGCACACCATCAGGTCCCGCAACAGGACTCGCGCTTACCGGCAGGTAACAATCTTCTGTGCATCCCGCGTGTGAACGCTTCGGGTGCCGCGCAGAGCGGGCCGGTCACCCGAGCAGCCGCAGCCGGGTCCCCGCGACCCCCAGCCGGATGCTCTGCCCCCAGGTGAGTTCCAGCGCGTCCGTCTCGATGCCGTCGCCGAAGGCGACCAGGCGGTCCGACTCGACCGTCAGCACCAGCCGCCGGCCGGCGTCCAGCACCCCGTGCACCCGGCTGGTGCCGGTCGCGGGGGAGGGCCAGGCCTCGCGGACGAACCAGGCGAGCGCGGGAGCGGCCGCCTCGGGAAGGGCGAGCGGTCCGCCGCGCTCCAGCCAGGCCGACCGGCACCAGCCGGTGGCGCCCGTCCCGGTGCCGACCAGCACCCCGGAGGAGGCCTGGGGCTCCGGTGACTCCTCGTCCGTGGCCAGCCGGTACCGCGCCGTCTGGTGCCCGGGCTGTCCGACGTACACCTCGTTGAGCGCCAGCAGTCGCTGGGTGTCGTCGGCGACCGCCTCGACCATGGTGCGCTCCTCCAGGTGCCGCGCGCCGCTGCGGGCGACGGCGGCCGGGAGGAGGGCGGGCAGGGCGTCGGCGCGGTGGCGGACCAGGACGCCGGGGTTGCGGGCCGGGTCCGCGTCGACGCCGATGACCGGCTGGCCGTCGAGGTACTTGGCGACGTTGGCGACCAGCCCGTCCTGGCCGACCACGACCACCACGTCCTCCGGCTCGAACAGGAAGCGCGGCAGGTCGGCCCGTTCGACCCGGGTGCGCCGCCAGTCCAGGGGGACGGCGGCCGCGGCCCGGGCGAGCGCCTCGGCCTGCCGGTGGTGACGTTGCCCGACCTCCGCGACGGACCGGCCGCGCGAGGAGAGGAAGAACGCGGCCTGCCCGGGCGTGCCGTGGTGGGCGAGCAGCTCCTCGTACTCCGTGCGGCGGTGCACCAGGACCGCCCGGGGGGCGAGCGTCACCGCTCACCCGCCGGGCCGGCGAGCTTGGCGAGCAGCCCGGTGAGCAGGTCCGGGGTGACGGTGACGCTGTCGATCTGCGGCAGGTGCTCGGCCAGCCGCATCAGGGCGAGCGCCCGCAGCACAGCCGGGTCGGCCTGCTGGTGGGCGGTGAGCCAGGCGGCCTCGGCAGCGGCCTTCGCGGCGCCGAGCGCGCGGGTGGCGTCGGCCTCCGCGCCGGAGAGGGCGCGGGCGGCTTCGGCCTCGGCGGTGGCGAGCCGGGTGCGGCGTTCGGCCTCGGCTTCGGCGCGGACCCGGTCGGCGACCGCCTCGTCCTCGGCCTGGAGCCGCGCGTTGGCGCCCCGCTGGGTGATCAGCTGCTTCTCCCGCCGGGCCAGTTCGATCCGGTTGGCGAGCTCGTTCTCGGCGATGCCGCGCTCGTGCTCGACGGCGACGGCGCGCCGCTCGAAGGTGGCCCGGTCGGCCTCCTGCTGGACCAGCTCGCGGGCGGGGGTGCGCAGGGCGCGCTCCACCTCCGGTTCGGGGCGCAGCGCGACGACACGGACGGCGATCACGGCGAGCCCGGTCTCGGTGATCCGCGGTTCGGCGCCGAGCCCGGCGGCCATCCGGTCGCGGACGGTGCTGACGCCGTCGACCAGCGCGGCGGCGAGCGGGGTGCGGGCGAGAAGGCCGAGCGCGTGCTGCTGGGCGGTCTCGGTGAGCAGGGTGGCGATCTGGTCGAGCGGGGCGGCGCGCCAGGCGCCGGTGTCGGGGTCGATGCCGAAGTCGACGCGGGCGGCCGCGGTGGCGGGTTCGGTGATCCGGTAGGTCAGCGTGGCCTGCACGGTGACGTCCTGGAAGTCCGAGGTGCGGGCGTGGAAGAGCATCGCCAGCTCGCGGTCGTCCACCGGCACTTCGGAGAGGGCGGCGGTGAGCGGGCGGAACCAGAAGGCGAGGCCGGCGCCGTCGTGGGCGACCTTGCCCTGGTCGAGGTGGCGGATGTGGGCGGTGGGCACGGCGCGCAGGTGGCGCAGTCCGAAACGCTTGGTGATGTCGGCCATGAGCGGGACCCCTTTTCGTCACTGCGACGATATTGGGCGCGCGGCAATCTCGTCAAGATGACGAAAAGGGGTCCCGGTCGATCCTCCCGCGTCGTGGGAGGATCGGCGGGTGCTGAGGATGCGAACGAAGACACGGCGGCAGCGGCATCGGGGGGCGGCGCGCGCCTCGGCCGCTCTCGCGGCGGCCCTCGCGGTGGCCGCCCTCACCGCGGCCCCGCCCGCCCGCGCGGCCGGTGGCGCCGGGCAGGCGTTCACCATCGGCGACCCGCGCATCACCGAGTCCAGCGGCCTGGCCGCCAGCCTCGCCCACCCCGGCGTCTACTGGACGCACAACGACAGCGACGACGGCCCGTACGTCTACGCCGTCGACTCGCAGGGCCGCACCGTAGCCACCGTCACCCTGCGCGGCATCGAGCCGCGCGACGTCGAGGCGATCTCGCTCGGCCCCGACGGGCGGGTCTACGTCGGCGACATCGGCGACAACCTCGGCGGCAAGTGGTCCGAGGTCTGGATCTACTCCTTCGCCGAGCCCGCCGAACTGCGCGACCAGTCGGTGGACGTCGTCCGCTACCGGGTCCGCTACGAGGACGGGCCGCGCGACGCCGAGGCGCTGATGGTCCACCCGGTCACCGGCCGCGCGTACATCGCCAGCAAGAAGGAGAGCGGGGGCGGCCTCTACCAGGGGCCGGAGAAGCTCTCCACCGCCGGCATCAACACCTTCCGCCGGATCGGCGACGTCCCATGGGTCACCGACGGCGCCTTCTCGCCCGACGGCACCCGGCTCGTGCTGCGCGGTTACCTCGCCGCCGAGATGTACCGCTGGAAGGACGGCGCGCCCGCCGAACTCGGCGCGCTCTCCCCGCCGTTGCAGCGCCAGGGCGAGTCGGTCACGTTCACGGCGGACGGTCGGGCGGTGCTCTACGGCACCGAGGGCAAGGACAGCCCGGTCTGGCGGGAGCCGCTGGACGACGACCTGCTCCCGGACACCGTCAAGCCGTTGGCGTCCCCCTCGCCGTCGGGCGGCGCCGCGGCGGCCCCCGGCCAGGCCGCCGGCTCCTCGCCCTCGGGGGCCTCCTCGGCCGCTTCTTCCTCGTCCGACTCCTCCGCGGGCCCGTCGGACCGCGCCCTGGGCGTGGTGTTCCTGCTCGCCGTGGTGGGCGCGGTGCTCGGGCTGCGGAAGAAGCGCCGGTCGGACTGACGGACGTTCACCGCGCCCGCCCGGAGCCGTCGAACGGGTGTAGGCGAACGACCCGCGCCGCTGCGCCGAGTTGGGGCGGACGTGTGTCCGACAGGCCCGGATGCGGCGAATCTGTCGCAGATTTGTGACATCCCTTGGCCAACACCCGCCCCACAGGCGGTTTTCGTGGACGTAGTGTTCCGGCTATGTCACGGAAGAGCCGCCGCACCGTCTCCCCGGAACAGGGTGACACCTGGATCCCGCGTCCCCCGCGCCGCGAGACGCCGCTCGGCCTGGTGGGCCACGCGGTGAAGTTCCTCGGCTACAGCACGCTGGCCGGCGTCCTGCTGGCAGGGGTGGCCCTGCCGGCGGCGGGTGCGCTCGGGCTGTCCGCCAAGAGCACGGCGGACAGCTTCGACAGCATCCCGGACGACTTCAAGACCCCGCCGCTGAGCCAGGCTTCGCAGATCTACGACGCCACGGGCGTGCTGATAGCCAAGGTCTACGAGCGTGACCGCACGGTCATACCCGCCGACCAGATGTCACCGCTGATACGCCAGGCGCAGGTGGACATCGAGGACGCCCGCTTCTACGAGCACGGCGCGGTCGACCTGAAGGGCGTGCTCCGGGCCGCCACCAAGAACGCCGAGAGCGGCACCGCCGTCCAGGGCGCCTCCACGCTGACCCAGCAGTACGTGAAGAACGTCAACGTCGAGAAGGCCGGCGACGACCAGGCCGCCGTCCTGGAGGCCCAGCGCAAGACCCTGGGCCGCAAGATCCAGGAACTCAAGTACGCCATCAAGCTCGAGGAGGAACTGACGAAGGACCAGATCCTCTCCAACTACCTGAACATCACCTTCTACGGCCACCAGGCGTACGGCATCCAGGCCGCCTCCCAGCGCTACTTCAGCAAGGACGCCAAGGACCTGACCCTCCCCGAGGCGGCCACGCTCGCCGGGCTGGTGCAGAACCCGTCGCAGTACGACCCCAAGACGCACCCGGTCGCCGCCCAGAAGCGCCGCGACACCGTCATCGACAAGATGGTGGAGAACAAGCACATCACCGCGGACCAGGCCAGGGAGGCCAAGGCCGCCCCGCTCGGCCTGCGCTACAAGGAGCCGCAGAACGGCTGCATCACCGCCAACGCCGGGATGGGCTTCTTCTGCGACTACGTGCGCCACGTGGTCAAGCAGGACCCGGTGTTCGGCAAGACCGCCGCCGACCGGAAGAAGCTCTGGGACCAGGGCGGTCTCAACATCTACACCACCCTGGACCCGCAGAAGCAGGCCGCCGCGCAGAACGCGGTGACCAAGAAGGTGTTCGTCTCCGACCCGGTCTCCGCGGCGATGACCATGGTCGAGCCGGGCAGCGGCAAGATCCTGGCGATGGCCCAGACCCGCCCGTACGGCCTGGACCCGAACAAGAACCAGACCGTCGTCAACTACAACGTCGACGCGGCGATGGGCGGCGGCAACGGCTTCCAGCCCGGCTCCAACTTCAAGCCGATCGTGGCCGCCGCCGCACTGGAGGCCGGGCTGTCGCCCACCCAGCAGTACCCGTCGCCGAACCGGATGGACTGGCCGACGATGTCCACCTGCTCGGGTAACTGGAAGAACCTGCAGAAGGGCAAGAAGGAGGGCTCCGTCCCCAACGAGTCGGCCAGTGAGGTCGGCCCGTACCAGCTGAAGCAGGCGATGGCCCTCTCGGTCAACACCTACTTCGTCCAGATGGAGCAGGAGATCGGCCTCTGCTCGGTCAAGCAGATGGCCAACAAGCTGGGCGTCGCGGGCAAGGCCAGCGGCGACCCCCTCCAGGAGCTGCCCGCGCTGGGCCTCGGCACCCAGGAGGTCAGCCCGCTGGTCATGGCGAACGTCTACGCCACCTTCGCCGCCCGGGGCACCTACTGCACGCCGGTCGCGATCAACAAGATCACCACCGTGGACGGCCGGGACGTGCCCGTCACCCCGGTCAAGTGCGGCCAGGCGGTCTCCGAGTCCACCGCCGACGTCATCAACACCGTGCTGCTCGGGGTGACCGAGAAGGGCACCGCCCGTGACCTGGGACTGGACGACGGCCGGCAGATCGCCGGCAAGACCGGCACCGCCGACGAGAAGAAGGCGGCCTGGTTCAGCGGCTACACCCCGCAGCTCGCCGCCTCGGTCTGGCTCGGCGGCCCGGCCAAGGGCGTGCCGATGAAGAACATCCGGATCGGCGGCAAGTACTACGAGGAGATCTTCGGTGCCACCGGCCCCGGCCCGATCTGGGAGATGGCGATGAGCCAGGCGGTCAAGGGCATGCCGGAGGAGGACTTCCAGACCGTCTACATCCCGGACCCTCCGCCGAAGAAGGACCCGAGTGCGAGCCCGAGCGGCTCCGGTACGGGCAGCAGCGGCCCGAGCGGCACCGCCGACCCGGGCAACAGCCGGCCCGAGACCGCGCCGGGACGGCCCGGCGGCCGGACGCCCCCGCCCGGCCGGCCCCGCAGCGCCCCGCCGACCGACCAGGGCGACGACCACTGACCCCTGCACGACGATGACGGTGCCCCGGACCGGCCCACGGTCCGGGGCACCGTCACGTACGGGGCCTCAGTGGTTGCTCAGCTGACGCCCTTGGCGGCCCAGAAGTCCTGCCGGGCCAGGATCGAGGTGTCGGTCTGGTCGGTGAAGAAGCCGTCCACGCCCAGCTCGTAGAGGTACTTGGCCCAGCCGATCGCGTCGCCGTACGCGTTCGGGTCGGTGCCCCGGCGGTAGTCGAGCGGCAGGAAGCCGTTCTCGTTGCGCACCGTGTACGGGTGCAGCAGCAGGTTGGCCGCGTGCGCGTCGCGCACCAGGGTGGTCGGCGGCTGGAGCTTGCCGCTCGCGTCCACCGGCGCGATCAGCTGCGTGGTCGGGCCGATGCCGTGCGCGAAGGAGGCGATCCAGCGCAGCCCCTCCGGCGTCACCAGGTCGGCCACCGTCCGCTTGTCGCCGGCGAGCACGAAGTCGTACGGCTGGGTGGTCGCGGCGCCGAGCAACTGGATCCGCGGGTTGTCGACCAGGTTCGCCAGCCGCTGCAGGCTGCTCGGCTCGAAGGACTGCAGGATCGCCCGCCCGCGCTTGCCCGCCAGGCCGGTGCGGCGCAGCTCGTCCGCGAGCCGCTCCTCCAGGGGCAGGCCTATCGAACGGAAGTAACTCGGGTGCTTGGTCTCGGGGTAGAGCCAGACCTCGCGGCCCAGCTCGCGCCCGCGCTTGCGCGCGAAGTCTGCCAGCTCGCGGAAGGTGAGGATCTGCCAGCGGCCGTCGTACAGGGTGTTGCGCTGGCGCTGCTGCGGCAGGCGCTCCTTGGCACGCAGCGTCTTCAGCTCGGCCAGCGTGAAGTCCTCGGTGAACCAGCCGGTGAGCGGGGTGCCGTCGATGGTCTTGGTGGTCTGCCGGCCCGCGAACTCGGGGTGGTCGGCGACATCGGTGGTCTCGGCGATGTTGTTCTCGTGCCGGATCACCAGATGGCCGTCCTTGGTGGGCACCAGGTCCGGCTCGATGACGTCCGCGCCCAGCTCCAGTGCCAGCTCGTAGGAGCCCAGGGTCTCCTCCGGACGGTAGCCGGGGGCGCCGCGGTGGCCGATGACCAGCGGGTGCGGGAGGCGGTCCAGGCCGGTGCCGGTGCGCACCGGCGGGCGGGTCCCGGCCGGGCGGGCGGCGGCCGCGCGCTCGTCGGAGGAGTCGGGCTGCCCGGGGTCGGGCTGGTCGGCGCCGGGTGCCGCGAACGCGTCCCCGGCGCCGGCGGCCAGCGCGGCCGCGCCCAGGCCGGCGACGCCGGTCGCGCGCAGGAACAGGCGGCGCGAGGAGTCGGCGCCCTGCACGGGCTCTGCCGGGGTGCTGCCGTCGAGCGGACGGTACGTCATGGATGCTCCTTGCCCGCGCTGGTGGCGCGGCGGTGGTGGCGGGGACGGTGGTGGCCGCGGTGGTGCCGGTCGCGGTGGGGTGCTCTTCGAGATCGTGCTCGTCGTGGTCCAGCTCGTCGAGGTGGTGCTCGTCGAGAGGGCGTTCGCCGAGGTGGTGCTCGTCGAGGTGGCGTTCGTCGCCCGCAGACTAGGAGCAGCGGCCCGCGGCCGGGTGGCCTACGGGCGAACTGCGGGAGAAGTTCCGCCGCTCGTCCGTGTGTTGCCGGGGTCGCACGGGTGCGCACCGATCGCCCGTCTGAGTACGGGCACTCATGCGGCCGCCCGGCGCCCGGCGCAGGACGGGCCCATGCCGCACACCGTCGTCCCCGGCGTTCCCGCCGTGCTCTGGCAGGCCGCCGGGTACCTCGCGTTCTCCCTGGCGTTCGCCGTCGCCGCCGCCCGCGAGCTGTGGGCCGGGACCAGCCCCGCCCACGCGTACAGGCAGTGGACGGTGGCGCTCTGGACGATGCCGGGCTTCTTCCTCGCCCTGGCCCTCAACCCGTTCCGGGACGGCACGCCCGCCCGTTTCCTCGCCGCCGCCGCGGGCCGGCGCGGCGGGCAACGCGGCGCTGCTCACCCTCACCGCGCACGCGGCCGGCCTGGGCTGAGCGCCGCGGGCCGGCCCCGCCGTACCTCCGGCCGTCAGAGCTCGGCCAGCAGCTTCCGGCCCTCCGGCCAGTCGCCGAGGGCGGACGCGGAGTTGAGGTGCCCGTGCGCACCGACCTCGACGTAACGCGCGCCCCACGCCTCGGCGAAGCCGCGGCCGCGCTCCGGGGTGACCCACGGGTCGTCGGTGCTGTTGACCACCAGGGCCGGGAACGGGAACGGCTCCCGCGCCACCGGGCGGAAGCCGAACAGCGCGGGCACGTCGGCGTTGTCGATGTCGGCCGGCGCGACCAGCAGCGCACCCCGCACGACACCCGTCCGCTCGGCCGGCGCCGTGGCCACCCAGCGGGCCACCGCGGCGCAGCCGAGGCTGTGGGCGACCAGGACCACCGGGCCGTCGGCCGCCGCCGCCGCGACCGCGGCGTCCACGGTGGCGACCCAGGCGTCCGGCTCCGGGTGGTCCCAGTCCTCCTGCTCGACGCGCCGGAACGCCGGGTCGGCCGCCTCCCAGTGGGTCTGCCAGTGCTCGGGCCCCGAGCTCTCGTAGCCGGGCAGGACGAGGTAGGTGACGCGGTCCGACATCGGTGCGGACTCCCTCCGGGAGGACGGTGGCGTGGGCACCGTGGAGTTTACGGTCCTGGTGGCGAGGGGGCGCAGGTGGAGGACCGTCCGCGCACACGGCCGGGGACGGGCGCGCGCGGGCGCTCACGCGCTGCTGCGCCTCCGGTGCGCCCTGTTGCGGCGGGGGTGCCCGGTGCGGGAGGTTGTTCCCGGCCCGCGCCGGTCGCCACCGGGACGGGCCCGCACCATGTCTGACGGTCGATCATGTGGAGGGATGTCGGCGATGACATCGAAGATCCTGCTCGTCACCGGTGACGCCGCCGAGTCGCTGGAGGTGTTCTACCCCTACCAGCGGCTGCGCGAGGAGGGCTACCAGGTCGACATCGCGGCGCCGGCCAAGAAGCGGCTCCAGTTCGTGGTCCACGACTTCGTGGACGGCTTCGACACCTACACCGAGAAGCCCGGCTACACGTGGCCCGCCGACCTCGCCGTCGCGGACGTCGACCCGGCCGACTACGTCGCGTTGGTGATCCCGGGCGGCCGCGCCCCCGAGTACCTGCGGAACAACCCGGACGTGCAGCGGATCGTCCGGCACTTCTTCGAGACCGACAAGCCGGTCGCGCAGATCTGCCACGGCCCGCTGGTCAGTGCCGCCGCCGGGGTGCTGTCCGGCCGCCGCAGCGCCGCCTACCCGGCACTGGAGCCGGACGTCGCCGCCGCCGGCGCGGAGTACGTGGACGGCGAGGCGGTCGTCGACGGCGTGGTCGTCTCGGCCCGTGCCTGGCCCGACCACCCGGCGTGGATCCGGGCGTTCGTCGAGGTGCTGCGGGTGAAGGCCCCGCTCTCCTGACCCGGCGGGCGTCCCGGGTGCGGCTGCGCCCGCCCGGGACGCCCGGGGCCGCAGGGCCTTTCCGGCGCAGGCGCACCCCTGGGTGCTCTCGGGGGTCGCCTTCGACCTGAGATGGAGCGACACGCCGGAGGCGGATGAGACCTGGGGCGGAGAGGTTCCGGCCCTGGGGCTGACGACTGCTTCGTATCCGACTGTCAGAGTGTCAGCTGTCAGAACCCGGACGGCTGTTGGGGGAGGCCGTCCGTTCGATCCGCGGGAGGGCAGCGGCATGGCGGAAGCAGCGTACGAGCAGGCGGGGCGCACGGCACGGGGGAGCGAACATCGGAACGTGCGGGCAAGGCGACGGCGCGGGCCGGCCGTGCGTGCGGCCTCCGTCGTGCTCGCGGGCGCGGGCCTGGTGGGCGCACTCGCCCCCATGACCGCCGCCCAGGCCACACAACCGGTGCCCTACCGGTTGACGGTGACGGACGAAACGGGCTCGGGCGGCGATGTCACCGGCGGTCCGGGCGCGGCGCTCGGTGTTGCCGATCCCGCGGCCGATGCCGCCCGCGGGGTCGACCGGGCGGCCCTCGACGCCGCCGTGCGCGGCCTGGTGAGCCCGGGCGGAGCCTCCGCCACGCTCGGGCGGGTCGACGAGCGCGGCCGCACCGTCTGGAAGGGCGCGGCCGGCACCGCCGACCTCGCCACCGGAGCCCCGGCCACGGCCGAGGGCCGGTTCCGGATCGGCAGCGTGACCAAGACCTTCGTCGCGACGGTGGTCCTCCAACTCGTCGCCGAGTACCGGCTCGGCCTGGACGACGCGGTCGAGCGCCACCTGCCCGGCCTGGTGCCGGGCGGCGGGCAGATCACCGTCCGCCAGCTGCTCAACCACACCAGCGGCCTCGCCAACTACACCGACGACCCGAGCTTCTCCTTCGAGGGGGACCCAGCCGCCCTGCAGCAGTGGCTCAGCACCGGCCGCTGGCGCTCCTACACGCCGCAGGAGTTGATCGGCATCGCCGCCAAGTACCCGCCCTACTTCGCCCCAGGGCGGGGGTGGCACTACTCCAACACCAACTACATCGTCGCGGGGCTGCTCATCGAGCGGCTCACCGGCCGCAGCTGGGGCGACGAGGTGGAGCGGCGGATCATCCGGCCGCTCGGGCTGAGCGGCACCTCGATGCCGGTCGACTCACCCTTCGTCCCCGGCCCGCACGCCCACGCCTACTACAAGCTCGCCGCCGGCCCGGCGGACATCACCCTGCTGAACCCGAGCATGGCCGGCTCGGCGGGCGCCGGGATCTCGACCACCGCCGACCTCACCAGGTTCATCTCCGCCCTGCTCGGCGGGCGGCTGCTCGGCCCGGCCGAGCTGGCCGAGATGAAGCGGACCACACCTTTGAGCGGGCCCGCCGAGTACGGCCTGGCGCTCCAGCGGACGGCGACGGCGTGCGGCGAGTTCTGGGGCCACGGCGGCGGCATCCCGGGCTACAACACCCTGATGTACGGCGCGGCCGACGGGCGGCGGCAGTTCGCCGCCTCGGTCAACCCCTACGACATGTCCGACCTGCCCGCCACCAACGCCGCCTTCGAGACCCTCGTCGCCACCGGCACCGGCACCTGCGCCGGCCGCCCGCCGGCCACCGCCCGGCCGCTCGCCCCGCCCGCCACAGCCGGCATACCGGCGGCCGCCGGCCCGGCCGTCCTCCTCCTCGACTGAGCTCGAACGAGGGGGACGGCGGTCGGGGTGGGGCCGCCCTGGTGCGATCATGCCCGGAACATGATGGCCGCACGTCAACAGGAGGACGAGACATGGCAGAGCCGCTGATTGCCGCAGTCGGGGGCCGGGTGCCCGCCGTCGACCCGTCGGCGTTCGTCGCGCCGAACGCGGTGGTGGTGGGCGACGTGACGGTCGCCGCCGGGGCGAGCGTCTGGTACGGCGCGGTGATCCGCGGCGACGCCGAGTCGATCAGGATCGGGGAGGGGAGCAACATCCAGGACAACTGCACCCTCCACGCGGACCAGGGCTTCCCCCTGGTCATCGGCGAGCGGATCTCGGTCGGGCACAACGCCGTCCTGCACGGCTGCACGATCGAGGACGACGTCCTGGTGGGGATGAACTCCACGGTGCTGAACGGCGCCCGGATCGGCTCCGGGTCGCTGGTCGCGGCGGGCGCGGTGGTGCCGCAGGGCATGGAGGTGCCGCCGGGCTCGCTGGTGGCCGGCGTCCCGGCCAAGGTCCGGCGTGAGCTGACGGAGGAGGAGCGGGCCGGGATCAAGTTCAACGGCGAGGGCTACCGCCTGCTGGCCGACGGGCACCGGGAGATCGAGCCGGTCGAGCGCCGGGCCGGGTAGGGCGGGGGAGCCGTGGAGAGCCGGCGCGCCGTCCCGGTCGTCGTCCAGGCCTTTGGGGGGAACTGGAGACGAGGCGGGACGGCGTACCGCCGGGGTCTCAGGCGGGCGTGCTCGCCCCGGTGCGCTCCGTCCGCCCGGCCGGGGCCGGCGCGGCGGCGTCCACCCCGGCCGGGCCGTCCGCCCCGGTCGGCACACCCACCCCGTCGGGCTCGGGCCCGGCAGTCCCAGGGCGCCGGCGGTCGGCGGCCCAGGCGACGACGGCGATGGCTGCCCCCGAGGCGGCCAGCCCCGAGCCGACCAGCGTCGGCGAGGTCCAGCCGAGCCCGGCGTCCAGGGCGAGGCCACCGAAGTAGGCGCCCTGGGCGTTGGCCAGGTTGAACGCGCCCTGCACGGTCGCCGAGGCCAGCGTCGGCGCGCTGCGCGCCTTCTGCAGCACCAGGGTCTGCACGGCCGGGACGATCGCGAAGCCGAACAGCCCGATCAGCACCACCGTGACGGCGGCCGACCACGCCGCGTGGGCGGTCACCGCGAAGAGCGCCAGGGTGGCGGCGGAGAGGAGGAAGGCGGCGCAGACGGTCGGCCGCAGCGCACGGTCGGCCGCGAACCCGCCCAGGACGTTGCCGATCGTCATCCCCACGCCGAACAGGGCCAGCGCCAACGTCACCGAGCCGGTCGCGTACCCGGAGACCTCGGTGAGCAGCGGGGCGATGTAGCTGTAGCAGGCGAAGAACCCGCCACAGCCGAACACCACCGTGGCCAGCGCCAGCCAGAGCTGGCCGCTGCGGAACGCGCCGAGCTCGTGCCGGAGCCCTGACTGCTCGGGGGAGGGCAGCTCCGGCACCAGCCGGGCGATGGCGACCGTGCCGGCCGCAGCGATCGCGACCACCACCAGCATGGTCGCCCGCCAGCCGAGGTGCTGGCCGAGCAGGGTGGCGGCCGGCACCCCGACGATGTTGGCGACGGTCAGGCCGGAGAACATCACGGCGACGGCCCGGGCCCGCCGGTGCGGTGCGACCAGCTCGGCGGCCGCGACCGCCCCGGCGCCGAAGAACGCGCCGTGCGGCAGGCCGGTGATCAGCCGGGCCGCGGCCAGCGACCAGAAGTCGGGTGCGACCGCGCAGAGCAGGTTGCCGGTCGCGAACAGGCCGGCCAGGGTGACCAGCACCGCCTTGCGAGACCGTCCGGCGGCGAGTGCGGTGAGCAGCGGGGCGCCGATCACCACGCCGATGGCGTAGGCGGAGATCAGCCATCCCGCCTGCGGTATGGAGACGTGGAGGTTGTCGGCCACCTGGGGGAGCAGCCCCATGGCGGCGAATTCGGTGGTGCCGATGGCGAACGCGGTGACGGCCAGGGCGACCAGCGCGAGTGGCAAGGCGGGACTCCGGGGTGACGCCCGCACGAGGGCAGGGCGGAGCGGTCGTCGGCACGGTCGTCGGGCCGGCGGGAGAAGGGAGGAGGGGAGGGGGAAGAGCGGGGAAGAGGAGAGGGAGGGTAAGGGCGAAAGAGATTAGTTCGTCCGAAATCCTAATCCGAGCGGGTGACGACCCCGAGTGGTCTCCGCGTCGGAACGGTTAAGGACGGGGGTCGCCAGCCGGGCCCCCGCGCGCGAAACTGGGGGCATGTGCCGCAGTATCAAGACCCTGAGACCACCCGTGACGCCCGACCCCTCCGAGGAGGACTACCGGGCGGCCGCGCTCCAGTACGTGCGGAAGGTGTCCGGGTTCCGGGCCCCGGCGGCGCACAACCGGGAGGCCTTCGACCGCGCCGTGGACGCCGTCACCGAGGCGACCGCCAGGCTGCTGGCGGAGCTGGAGGTGCGCGGCGCGCCCACCCGGACCGTTCAGGCCTCCGCCTGACCGGGCGGTGACAGCAAGCGGCGGGCCGGACCGAGGCCGCCCCCACCAGCATGAACAGGAGGTCGGCGATGAGCCCCGCGGACCGTTACGCGCTCACCTTCCCGGGCACGCCCGGCACCCAGGCCCCGCAGGACGTCGTCGTGGTCATCCGGACCAGCGCGACCGGCCCCGGCGGGCACCCTGTCTACGAGGACGCCAGCGGCATCGTCCGGGCCGAGATCAGCGACTCGGGCGAGGTCCGGATGCTCGCCAGCGGCGGCCACCAGTCCCCGCACTTCCCGGTCCACGCACAGCCGCTCCCGTAACGCCCCCGTCGGCCACCCGCCTCACGCCCTCGCCGGCGCGCCCGCAGACCGGGCCGCGCCGGCGAACCCGCCCCACCGGGCCGCGGCAGCGCACCCGCCCACCGGGCCGCGCCGGCGAACCCGCCCCACCGGGCCCGGGGCCCCTCCCACGGCGCGCGGCCGTCCGGCAGAATCGCCGCATGACCACAGCGCGCTGGCAGGGCACGGTCATCGCCGAGAGCGATGACACCACCGTCGTCGAGGGCAACCACTACTTCCCGGCCGAATCGGTCCGCACCGAGTATCTGCGGCCGTCCGACACCACCACCGTCTGTGGCTGGAAGGGCATCGCCGAGTACTACACCCTCCACGTCGACGGGGAGGTCAACCCCGACGCCGCCTGGTACTACGCCGATCCGAAGGCGGAGGCGGCGCACGTCCGCGGCCGGATCGCCTTCTGGCGCGGGGTGGAGATCACCGAATAAGGCGTACCGCCGCGCGCCACCGGGTACCCGCACAGCATGGCAATCTTCAGGAAGCCGGGACGCTCCGGGCAGCCGAAGCCCACCCCGGAGCCCACCCCGGGGCAAGTCGCCGAAGAGCTGGCCGAACTGGTCGAGGAGCTGGAGGAGCCCACCGCCGGCGGCCCGGCGGACGGCGGTCCCTCCCGGCAGGTCGTCGAGTACGAGGCCGAGTACCGGGCCGAGCGCGGCCGGCGGCGGGGCGCGACGCTGGTCGCCTCGATCGCCAAGCTGATCGGCGCCGGCAGCCGGTCCGCCGCCAAGGGTGCCGCGTACGGCGGCCGGGCCATGGCCGACCAGCTGATGCAGGCGGCGCCGCGCATCCCGGTCCGCAACCTCGCCACCCTCCGGGCCCAGCACCCGACGGCCGCCGACGCCGACCGGCTGGCCGCGCTGCTGATCACCGGCGCCTCCCGTGCGTCCGCCGCGCTCGGCGCCGGCGTCGGGGCGGCGGCGATGCTGCCCGTGCCGCCGGCGATGGCGGTGGAGATCGCCGCCGAGACGCTCGCCGTGGCGGCCGTCGAGATCAAGCTGATCGCCGAGCTGCACGAGGTCTACGGCGTCCGCGCCCAGGGCAACGTCACCCAGCGGGCGTCCGCCTACGTCGCCGCCTGGGCCAACCGCCGGGGCATCGATCCGACGCTGCTGGTGAAGCCGGCCGGGCTGGCCGCGATGGCGCTCGGCGCGGAGGTCCGCCAGCAGGTCCGCAAACGGCTCACCCGCAGTACGCTGCGCCGCCTGCCCTCACTCATCCCGCTGATGGTCGGCGCGGGCATCGGCGCCACCGTCAACCGGCGCGACACCCGCAAGGTGGGCCGCCAGGTCCGCGATGACCTGCGCTCCCGCCGCCCGGCCGCCGCCGCCTACTGGTCCGCCGCCGCCCCGGCCCTGCCGGGCGAGACGGCTCCCTGAGGGCTCCCTGAGGGACACCCGGCGGCGGCCCCACAGGCGGCGGCTTCGGGCAGCCGACCCCGGCGCCCGGGCTGCCGTGAGCCGGGGACGAGGCCGGGCCCCGCCCCGGCCGGGGGCTTGCCCAGCCGGGGACGGGGCCCGGAAAACGCGGCCCGCGTCAGATACCGGGCGCCTGCGGGGCGGCCGCCCCGCGACCGGCCTTGACGGCGTTCACCATGGCCTGGTGGATCGCCCTGGCGGTGATCTCGTCCGCCGCCGGGACGGGGCTGCCGGACACGGTGTACCAGTCCAGTGCACCGGTGTACTGCACGGTCAGGCGGGCCTCGCCGTCCACCCAGGTGGTGTGCACGGTGAGGTCGCCGGAGATCGGGCCGACCTCCGCGGTGGTGACCCCGCCGGGCCCGCTGATGATCGACTGGGTGGTCCAGGTGGCCCAAGACATCCGCGGATCCCCGGGCGGCTCGGCCGGCCCGCCGCCCTGCGCCGCTGCTGCGCCCTGCTGCTGCTCGCTCATGCGCCCATCCTCCCCCGCCGGTCCGCCGCCGATGCGGCAGCGACACCCGCGGTCGCGGAGGCCGCCCGTGCACCGGGCGGCCTCGTGGAAACTCGTTCGTCGCGGACGGTCAGCTGCGTGCCTCGGGTTCGTCCAGAGGCTCGCCCTCCGCCTGCGAGGTGTCCTGCGCGTGCTGGTTCTGCATCGAGGTGATGCCCTCCTCCGGGTCGGCGGCGCGGACATCCTCCTCGCGGTCGACGCTCACCTCGGACCGTGCGCTCATGTCGGTCATCGCGGGCTCCGTCTCCTCGGCCGGACCGGGCACGTCCGGGTGCGCCGTGGTGCGGGTGGCGCCGGGCGGGCGCCGGACCGGGTCTCTGTCTCGCCCTTCCAGCCTGCCCCCGCGCCCGCCCCACGGCCAACCGGGCCTGGACATTCGGCCAGGCCCACGCGGGCCGCATGCTGCCGGTCGCAGGCGTCGCCGTCCCACGCTGCCGGGCCCGCGCGGCGTCGTCCCGCGGTGCGGCCCCGCCGTCGTCCCGCGCGGCGTCGTCCCGCGCGGCGTCGTCCCGCGCGCCGTCGCCCCCGCCGTCGGCCCCGCACCGCGGCTCACCAGGTGACCGGCAGCTCCCGCAGACCGTGGATGAGCGAGTCCGAGCGGAAGGCCGGTTCGTCGTCCGGCGCCGCGAGCCGCAGACCGGGCAGCCGGCGGAACAGGGTGGGGAGTGCGATCTGCAGCTCGGCCCGGGCCAGCGGCTGGCCCAGGCACTGGTGCACGCCGAAGCCGAAGGCGAGATGGCGCCGCGCGTCCCGGTCCACGTCCAGTTCGTCCACGGGCCGGGTCCCCGGGGTGCCGAACAGCTCCTCGTCCTGGTTGGCGGTGGAGAGCATCGCGATCACCCCCTCACCGGCCCGGATCAGGGTGCCGCCCAGCTCGACGTCCTCCACGGCGAGCCTCGGCAAGCCGGTGTGGACGATGGTGAGGTGGCGCAGCAGCTCCTCCACCGCCCCGGGGACGGCCGCCGGGTCGGCCAGCCGGGCCGCCTGCCCGGGGTCGCGGAGCAGCAGGAGGGTGGAGAGCGCGATCATGTTGGCGGTGGTCTCGTGCCCGGCGAACAGCAGCAGCAGACCGGTCGAGGCGATCTCCCGGAGCGAGAGGTCGTCGCGGGCGCCCAGCCTGCTGAGGATGTCGTCGCCGGGCCGGTGCCGCTTCTGCGCGGCAAGGCCGCCGAGGTAGTCCAGCATCTCGCCCTGGGCCAGGGCGACCTCGTCCTGGCCGGTCGTGGTGCTGATCAGCACCCGGCTGAGCTCCTGGAACATCTGCCGGTCCTCGTAGGGGACGCCGAGCAGCAGGCAGATCACCAGCGAGGGCACCGGTAGGGCGAAGCGGGTGACCAGGTCCGCGGGGCCGGCGTGCTCGGTCATCCGGTCCAGGGCCTCGTCGACGATCTGCTGGATGCCGGGCCGCATCGCCTCCACCCGCTTGACCAGGAAGTCCCCGGTGACCATGCGACGCAGCCGGGCGTGCTCGGGGTCGTCGAGGCGGAGGAAACTGGGGTTGGCGGCGGCGAGCTCGCGCCGGCCCGGGACGAGGCTCGGGAACTCCGGCCGGCGGACGTCCGCGCTGAACCGGTGGTCGGAGAGCACCGTGCGCACCTCGCGGTAGCCGGTCACCAGCCAGCAGGAGGAGCCGTCCAGCAGCTCGGCGCGGGTGACGGAGCCCGCGCGGGCGGCCTCGGTGTAGACGGGCGGCGGGCTGAACGGACAACGGCTGTCGTGGGGGGCGGGCAGCAGCGGGGTGGAGGCAGGGGCGGTGGGCATGCTCGTCAAGGTGGGATCTCCTTGCGTGGCAGGTGGCAGGCGGTGACTGGGACGCCGGTGTCGATGGGCAACCGGGCCCGGTGTCCGGAGGTCGGCGGGGCGGGGCCGGCGGGCGGGTGCGGCTGCTACGCGCCCCGGTCGTCCTCGGTGACGGTGATCGCGCCACCCGGGCAGAGCTCGGAGGCGAGTCGCACGTCGGCGTGGAGCGCCGGTGGCAGGACGGTCAGGCGCAGTCTCACCAGGCCGTCCTGGTCGTCCTGTTCGAAGACCTGCGGCACGGTCAGGACGCACTGGCCGGAGCTGCAGCAGCGGTCCGGGTCGACGCTCACCTGCATGTACGGACACCTCTCAGTGGTGTGGCACCGGATCGCCCGGGCCGGCCGCCCCCCGCAGTCGTTGTCAACCTAACCGCCGCTCTGTCGCACACGAAGGGTGCGTCGCCGCTCTCGCGCAGAATGGCCGATTTGCTCCGATGGAGAATGCCCTTGTCCCGGAGGATGTTTGATAGCTCGTCAGTACAGGTGTGCGGACGGCGGCCTGCCCCTCAGAGCCCCTCCGTCGCGGCGATCTCCCGGACGGTGGCCACGGTGTCCGCCTCGGCCGCGCTCTTGTCCGGCCGGTAGCGGAGCACCCGGGCGAACCGGAGGGCCAGCCCGGCGGGGTAACGGGGGCTGCGCTGGACGCCGTCGAACGCGATCTCCACGACCAGTTCCGGCCGTACCCGCACGGTGTACGAGTCGCGTTCGACCTCGCGGGCGAGGAGTTCCGTGGTCTGCCAGGCGAGCGTCTCGTCGGTCAGGCCCTTGAAGGTCTTGCCGAGCATCACCCAGGGACCGAGCCCGGGCTCCCCGGCGGCCCGGGCGCCGAGATGGAGGTTGCTGAGCCGGCCACGGCGCCGGCCGCTGCCCCACTCGGCGGCCAGCACCACCAGGTCCAGCGTGTGCCGGGGCTTGACCTTGACCCATCCGGCGCCGCGCCGGCCGGCCGCGTAGCCCGCCGCCGGATCCTTGGCCAGCACGCCCTCGTGCCCCAGCGCCAGGGTCTCCCGGAAGAAGGCCAGCGCCTGCTCCTGGTCACCGGTCTCGGTGCGCGACACCCGCAGCCCGGCCGGCACCGCCTCGGCCAGGGCGGACCAGCGCTCCCGGCCCGGCCGGTCCACCAGGTCCTCGCCGTCGCGGTGCAGCAGGTCGAAGAAGTAGGCGCTGAGCGGCACTTCGGCCCGCAGTCGCTCGGGGTCCTGCCGGGAGGCGGTCCGCGCGGCGGTCTCCTGGAACGGGCGCGGGCGTCCGTCCGGGCCGAGCGCGATCGCCTCGCCGTCCAGCACCGCCGAGCGGACCGGCAGGGCGAGTGCCGCCTCGGCCACCTCGGGCACCCGGGCGGTGATGTCGTCCAGGCTCCGGGTGAACACCGCGACGTCCCGGCCGTCCCGGTGCACCTGGACCCGGATGCCGTCGAGCTTCCACTCCAGCGCGGCCGGGCCGATCCGGTCGAGGGCGGCCGCGACGTCCGGCGCGGAGGCGGCCAGCATCGGCCGGACCGGGCGGCCCACTTCCAGCCGGAAGACGTCCAGCGCCGGCGCCCCGCCGGTCAGCGCCGCCTCGGCGACCGCGCGGGCCGAACCGCGGAACATCAGCGCCCGTCGCACCGCCGCCGCCGGCACCCCGGCGGCCTGGGCCACGGCGTCCGCCACCACCGCGTCGAGTGCGCCCTGTCGCAGCTCGCCGACCAGCACCGCCCGCAGGAACGCCTGCTCGACGTCGGTGGCCCGCTCGAACAGTCCGGCCAGCAGCCGGCGGCGCTCGGCCTGCGCGCCGGCGCCGTGCACCCCGGCGATCGCCTCCAGCGTCCGCTCGGCCTCCCGGACGCCCAGCGAGGGCTCAGCGGCGGGCACCGGCAGGTCGCGCAGGGAGGCCGGGCCGATGCCGGTGCGCAGCCGGTGCGACTCGCCGGAGACCAGCGCCACCGCCGCCGGGGCCTCGGCCGGGCCGAGCTCGCGCAGGCAGTCGGCCAGCAGCGTGATCTTGGCCCGGCGGCCGGGCTCGCCCGCCACGGCGCGGGAGGTCTGGGCCAGGTGACGGAGCAGCATACGGGGCTCCTCGGGGGTGGTGGTGCAGGTCGGATGCGCCGGGGAGGGCGTGCCAGGGCGTTGGTGCAGATCGTCGGTGCGGGGCGTCGGTGCGGGGCGTCGGTGCAAGGGCGTGCTCGGGCTCCAGCATCGGCGACGGGCCCGTCGCGGACCACAGGACACGCCTTCGCGGGCGGCAGTCGGGCTGCACCGCTGTGGAGCGAAGCCCGCCGTGCTCTTGTCCGCGACGTCCATCTTCGGCGGCCCGACGGACCGTCATGCCGGCGCGATACCGCGCGCGGTGCACCGCCGCGTGCCGACCGTGGTCCACCCGATACCTGGGGGCCGAGATGACTCCCCAGACCGCCACCGCCGCCGCGACCGTCACTGCGACTGCTGCCGCGACCCCCGCCGCGACCGCCTCCGCCGCCCGCTGGAGTGTCGGCACGCCCGAGAACGGTGACTTCGCCGCCTGGCGCGAGCTGTTCCGGGGCTACTGCACGTTCTACCGCGTTCCGATGCCGGAGGAGAAGGCGGAGCCGGTCTGGTCCTGGCTGGCTGATCCGGCGCACGAGTTGGACGGCCTGCTGGTCCGCGACACCGACGGCACGCCGGTCGGGCTGGCCCACTACCGCCCGTTCTCCCGGCCGCTGCACGGTGCCGTCGGCGGCTTCCTGGACGACCTGTTCGTCAGCCCGGACGCGCGCGGCGGTGGCGCGGTGGACGCGCTGCTCGCCCGGCTGCGGGAGATCGCCGCCGAGCGCGGCTGGAACGTCGTGCGGTGGAGCACCTCCGACAACAACCACCGGGCACGAAGCAAGTACGACCAGGTCGCCACCCGGACCATGTTCGGCACCTACGACATGGCGCCGGACGAGGCCTGACCGAACGGCCCGCCCGGAGCGCCCGCTCCACGGGGGCCGCCCATGGGAGCCGGAGGGGGCCCGGAGCGGGCCGGCGACCCCGGAGCCGACCGGCAGTCGGAAATTCGTTCGCTTTTCTGTTATCGACCCGCCGCCACGGGGTCTCCCAGGTGTCGGCACTCGTACCGGCCGACCCGACACAGGAAGCGTGCCCAGGTGAACAGCGAAGACAGGACGACCATCCTTCCCGCGTCCGGCCACCACGCCGCGGCCGGCGGCCGTGCTGCGCGCCGCGCCGCCGACCGGCGGCGCGGGCGGGGCCGCCGCGGCCGGGGCGTCGGCCCGGTGGTGGCCGTGGTCGCCGCGGTGGCGGGTACCGGGGTCCTCGCGGCGCTCGCCGGCGCCGGGTACGCCGTCTACGGCGGGGCCGGGAGCGACCGGGACGCGGTGGCGTTCGAGCCGCAGATCGCGGCGGAGGCCGGCGATCACGAGGGCATACAGATCCCCGGCGCCGGCGGCTTCGACCCGGCCGTCGCCGCAGCCGGCGGCAGCCCGGCAGCCACCGACGCGGCCCACGCCGCCTCCGGTGCCCCGGCCACCCCGTCGGCCACCGGTGGGACGACGGGCGCTCCGACTCCCTCGGCCACGGGGTCCGCGAAGCCCACCGCGACCGCATCGAGCCCGGCCGCGTCCGCCAAGAGCCCCGTCGCCTCGACGAGCAGCGCCGCCAAGGCGGCCGCGAGCACCACCGCGACCTCCGGCCGGACCGGCGCCCCGGCCCCGGCCACCCCGGCGAGCGGCACCGCGGCCCAGTACGCCCAGCAGGTCGTGGACCTGGTGAACGCGCAGCGCGCCGAGCACGGCTGCGGCCCGCTGACCGCCGAAACGCGGCTGGCCACCGCCGCCCAGGGCCACAGCGAGGACATGGCGGCCCGCAACTACTTCGACCACGCCAGCCCCGAGGGCTACCATGCCGACCACCGGATCGAGGCCACCGGCTACCGCTGGAGCAGCTGGGGCGAGAACATCGCCCGCGGCCAGAAGGACCCGGCCGCCGTGATGGACGCCTGGATGAACAGCCCCGGCCACCGCGCCAACATCCTCAACTGCTCGTTCAAGGAGATCGGCGTCGGCGTGAAGACCGGATCCGGCGGCCCCTGGTGGACGCAGGTGTTCGCCTCGCCGTCCTGACCGCGGAGTGCCGTCCCTGGCCCCGGCGGTCCCACCGCCGGCCACGCGGGGTGGGCCGGTCGGAGCCCCGTCGGGAGGCCGTCCCCGGCCCCTGTCCCCGACCCCGTTTTCCGAATCCGCGCAAATTGTTGTTATCTGAGCATTCCCCGAAGGTCTCCGAGGAGGCAGCGGCGGACGGATGACGGCAAGACGGAGTGCGGACCCATGAACGTTGACGTGCAGAACCGCACCGGGACGACCCTGGTGCTGGCGGCCCAGGCGGGCGACCGGCAGGCTCAGGAGGCGCTGGTCGCCACCTGGCTGCCGCTGGTCTACAACGTCGCCGGGCGCGCGCTGAACGGCCATGCCGACGTGGACGACGTCGCGCAGGAGACCATGATCCGGGCGCTGGACGGCCTCGACGGGCTGCGCGACCCGGAGTCGTTCCGCTCCTGGCTGGTCGCGATCACCATGAACCAGGTCCGCCGCCGCTGCACCGGCCAGCAGCAGAGCACGGTCGGCGGTCTCGACGAGGCCTGGGAGCTCGCCGACCCCCGGGCCGACTTCACCGACCTCACCATCCTGCGCCTCGGCCTCTCCGGACAGCGGCGCGAGGTCGCCGAGGCCACCCGGTGGCTGGACCCGGACGACCGCGAGCTGCTCGCCCTCTGGTGGCTGGAGGCCTGCGGCGACCTCACCCGGGC
Organism: Kitasatospora sp. NBC_00039; assembly: GCF_045160625.1. NCBI lineage: Bacteria > Bacillati > Actinomycetota > Actinomycetes > Kitasatosporales > Streptomycetaceae > Kitasatospora > Kitasatospora sp. NBC_00039. The sequence continues at coordinate 71,544 of NZ_CP108290.1, forward strand.
CGAACTGGCCGAGGCGCTCGACCTGACGCCGCAGCACACGGCGGTCCGCGTCCAGCGGATGAAGAAGCAGCTGGAAGCCGGCCGGGTCGTGGTCCGGGCACTCACCGCCTACCCGCGCTGCCCGGAGCTGGAGGAGCTGACGGAGGGCTGGGACGGCACCCCGAACTCGGTGTGGCGCAAGCGCATAGCGCGGCACATCCGCAGCTGCGCCGCCTGCGACCGGCTCGGCCGCGACCTCTTCCCCGCCGAGGGGCTGCTGGCCGGCCTGGCGCTGGTGCCCGTCCCGCTGGACTCGCCGGTCGCGTTGTCGTTCCAGGCCACGGCCGCCACAGTGACGCCGGGCAGTGCGGCCGGCGGCGGAGCGGCGAACGGCGGAGCGGCCCACACCGGCGCAGGGAACGGCGGTGCCGCGAACGCGGGTGCCGCCAACGGCGCGGCCGGCGCGCCGGCCGACCCCACCGGCGGCGGGAGCGGGCCGTGGAGCGCCCTCACCCGCGGGAAGGCGGCCGTCGCGGGCGGCGCGGCCACGGTCCTCGCCGTCGCGACCCTCGCCCTGGTCTGGCCGCAGCACTCGCAACCCGAACCGGCCGCGCCCGAACCGACCGCGACGGCCGCCGCTCCCGACCTCATCCCGGCGGCCGCGATGCCCATGCCGCCCGCCCCGGAGCCGTCCGTGCCGCCGACGCCCCCGGTGACGGCAGCGCCGGTGCCCACCGAGCCGCCGGCCACCGCCGCCCCCGCGCCGTCACCGACCGCGGCCCGCCCGACGGCGACCCCGCCCAGCCCGGAACGCCAGCTGGTGGACCTGGTCAACGCCGAACGAGCCAAGGCCGGTTGCGGCCCGCTGCGGATCGACCCGAAGCTGCACACGGCGGCCCAGAAGCACGCGGACGACATGGTGGCCCGCAACTTCTTCGACCACGTCAACCCGGACGGCGCCCGCGCCGACGCCCGCCTGAACGCGGCCGGGTACCACTGGTCGCGGTGGGGCGAGAACCTCGACCGGGGGACCAGCGCCCCCGCCACCGTGTTCTCCCGCTGGATGGACGGCGGGATCCACCAGTCCAACATGCTGGACTGCGCCTTCAAGGACGTCGGCGTCGGCGTCGCGACCGGGCCCGCGGGTCTCTACTGGACCCAGGACCTCGGCGCCCCGCTCGGCTGACGGGCACACGCCCGGCCGCTGAGTCCGGCCGGGCACCGCGGTTGCTCACCCGTGCGGCTGCTCACCCGCGCGGCCGGTCACATGTGGTCAGGCGGGCAGTCCGACCAGGCCGTCCGCCTGACCCGTCACATAGCCCGTCTTGTCGGCGACCACGCCGCCGGCGTCACCGACCTGCCCCTGGACGGCGCCAGGGGCCGTGGTGATGGCACCGCCCGGCTGGAGCGGCCCGGTCAGGTCGCCCTGCCCGCCGACCGCACTCGCGTGCGCACTGGGAGCGGTCAGGGAGGCCACGACGCCCACGGCGAGCGAGGCGACGGCGAGCATGCTGCGCTTCTTCATGCCCCGTCCAACGACGCTCGGCCACCCGGGTTACGGCCCGGCTCCGGGACGACCGACGGGTTTCCGGTGGCGGGCGGCATAGGAGGGCGGTGGGATGGGGAGGGGTCGGGGAGCAAATCCGGCGAAAGCCGAATTTTCCGACTACGCCCAGCCAACCGCGACAAGAAGGGCATCCGATGCACGCAGCCGAGCTCACGCCAGCCGTCCTCGCCGAGCTGCGCCGCCCCCGGCGCTACCCGGCCGTCTCCGTCCTGCTGCCGACCCACCGCAGCGAGCCCGACAACACCCAGGACCCGGTGCGCCTGCGCAACCTGATCGCGGAGGCCAAGAACCGGCTGCACGCCGACGAGGCGGTCTCCCGGGCCGACCGGCTGGACGTGGTCGAGCAGCTGGACCGGGCCCTGCGGGAGGTCGACCTGGTGCACGCCGAGGACGGTCTGGCGATCTTCGCGGCGCCCGGTGAGCACCAGGTCTGGTCGCTGCCGCGCACGGTGCCGGCCCGGGTGGTGGTCTCGGAGACCTTCCTGACCCGCAACCTCGTCTCCGCCTACACCGCCGGCGCGCCGTACTGGGTGCTGACGGTCGCCGCCGACCGGGTCGCCCTGTTCGGCGGCACCGGGCCGCGGCTGGCCGAACACACCGGGGGCCGCTTCCCGCTGGACCAGGTCCGCCCGAACTGGGACGTCGAGCGCCAGGAGCGGATCGGCGACGTTCCGAGCACCTTCCGGGACGAGGAGACCCGCCGGTTCCTGCGCGAGGCGGACACCGCGCTCGGCGCCCTGCTGGAGTCCGACCCGCGTCCGCTCTATGTGCTCGGTGAGGCCGCCGCGCTCGCCCTGCTGGACGAGGTCGGCACCGCGGTCAAGCGCGCCGCGGCCCAGGTGCCGCGCGGAGGCCTGGGCCACGCCTCGGCCGCCGCCGTCGCCGAGGCCGCCCGGCCCACCGCCGAGCAGCAGGCGCGGCGGGCCGTCGCCGAGCTGCACGAGCGCCTCGACCAGGCCATCGGCGTCAAGGCGCTGGCGAGCGGTATCGACGAGGTCTGGCAGAACGTCTCCGAGGGCAGGGTCGGCCTGCTGACGGTGGAGGAGGACTACTGGGAGCCCGTCCGGGTGACGGACAACCACCTCGTGCCCGCCGCCGCCGGTGAGCCGGACGTCCGCGAGGACATGGTGGACGAGATCGTCGAACGGGCGCTGGACACCGGCGCCACGGTGCAGTTCGTCCCCGCCGGCGAGCTGGCCGACCGCGGCCGGATCGCCGCCGTGCTGCGGTACTGACCACCGCCTGTCCCGGGGGCCCGGCCGCAACCGGCCGGGCCCCCGGCGGGTCAGCGGTAGAACGTGCGCCCGGCGGCGCCCGAGGAGACCGACCAGACCTCGCTGATCAGGCCGCCGGTGATCCGCAGGGTGTCCGTTCCGCTCCGGGCCACCTCCGCGCCCTGTTCGTCCGTGAACGTGGCGAGGTAGGGGCGGGCGACGAGTCCGGTCGGCCGGCCGTCGACCATCGCGAGGTCGACCACCGCCACTCCTTCGGATACGAAGCGCAGCCCGGGGCGCCGGCCGTGCCAGTCGGCGATGAGCGCGGCGAGTTGTCCGGGCGTGTGCGCGTCGTCGAAGGCCTCGGTGCCCGCCTGGGCGTAGCGCAGGGTGAACTCCGGGGCCATGATCTCCGCCGCCAGGTCCGTTTCGCCGTTCCACATCGCCGTCCAGCGCTCGTACGCGCCGACGCCGAACCGCCGCAGTTCCTCACCCATGAACGTCCCCCTTGTCCGCACGTGTTCGTACTGTTCGTACCTGTTCCGTCGCTCGCGACCGTAGCAAGGGGGACTGACAATCCAGGGTCCGAAGGGGCCCGAAGGTCCGGCCGCCGGCCGGTCCGCAGCCGCGGCGGTCGCCCCGGGCCTCGGCCGGCGGGCCCGCCGCCGCGTGGATGTGCGGCGGACCGGCTGCCGCGTGCCGGAGGGCGGCGCTAGGGTGCTGAGCGGACCATCGGACCATCGGACCCGCCGGGCCCGGGGGAGCCGGCGCGGAGCGTGGGGGCGGCATGCGATTCCTGTTCGTACACGGCACCGGGGTGCGGCGTGAGGGGTACGACCCGCTGTTCGAGCTGGTCGCCCGCGAGTTGACGGCCCGGTTCCCGGAAGCCGTCGTCGAGCCCTGCTACTGGGGCGACGACCACGGCGCGACGCTGGCCGCGGGCGGCGCCTCGATCCCGGGCTTCGCCGGCCTCCCGGTGCCCGCCGCAGCGGCCCCGGCACAGCCGGAGGCACTGGTCGACCGGGTGGACGGCGGCTGGACGCTGCTACTGGTCGACCCGCTCTGCGAGCTGCGGGTGCTGGCCCGGCTCCCGGCCGAGGACGACGGGTTCGGCGCCCCCGGGGCGCGGACCCCGGGCGAGGCCGTCGCGGACCGGCTGGCTGCGTTCGCGCACCCCGGGGCGGACCATGACGTGCTCGACGGTGTCACCGAAGAACTCGCCGAACTGAACGCCCTGTTGGCCGCCACCGCGCTCGGCCCGCACCTGTCGGAGGCCCTCCGCCGGGTGGCCGCCGTCGAGGAGTTCGCCGAGGCCTGCGAGCGGGCCGTCGACCCGGTCGCCGGCGCCGAACTGATCGCCGTCACCGCCCGCGCGCTCACCGCCGAACTCCTCACCGCGGCCGGCCCCGGGGCACTCTGCACCGCCGACGAGCGCGACCGGCTGGTCGAACTCCTCGCCGACCGCCTCGGCGGGGCCGCCCGCGGACCGCTCGGCCGGGCGGCCGGAGTGCTCGGCCGGCTCGGCATGCGGCTCGGCGGCCAGCGACTGCTCGACCGCCACCGCGGTGCCCTGACCGTCGGTGCCACCCCCGCGCTCGGCGACATCCTCCGCTACCAGGCGCGCGGCGGCCCGCTCCGGGCCTTCCTGGCCGAGCGGATCGCCGCCGCCCCCGGCCCGACCGTGGTGATCGGCCACAGCCTCGGCGGCATCGCCCTGGTCGACTGCCTCGCCCTCGCCGCGGCCCGCCGGGAGGCCCCGGCCGGGCTGCGGCTGCTGGTCACCGTCGGCTCCCAGGCGCCGTTCCTGCACGAACTCGGCGCGCTCAACGGTCTGGAGCCGGGCGAGGCCCTGCCGGCCGGGTTCCCGGACTGGCTGAACGTCTACGACCCGGGGGACGTCCTCGGCTACCGGGCCGGGCCGGTCTTCCCCGGCGACCGGCGGGTCACCGACCACGAGGTGAGCAGCCGTCAGCCGTTCCCGTACTGCCACAGCGCCTACTTCAAGCTCCCCGCCCTCTACGACCGGATCGCCGCCGCGCTGGCCGGGAGCGCGCCCGCGCGGCCGGCCGCCGGAGCCGCCGGGTGAGGCAGCTCGCGGGCGACGACGCCGAGTACCTCGCGCCCGAACGGGTCTTCGCCCTCGTCGTCGGCATCGAGTCGTACGGGGTGGGCGCCGACTGGGACCTCCGCGGCCCCGCCCGGGACGCCGTCCGCTTCGCCGAGTGGCTCACCGGCCCGGCCGGCGTTCCCGCCGCCAACGTCCGGCTCTTCCTCTCCCCGCTGCCCGCCTCCGCCGGCCCGGGAAGCTCACCCGCGCCCGCCGCCGCCGCCACCGCCGGCGCAGCACGGCTGCCCGCCCACCGCCCCGCCACCGGCAACGAGATCGAGGACGCGCTGCTGCGCGAACTGCCCAAGTGCGACGGCGACCTGCTCCTCATCTACTGGGCCGGTCACGGCTACGCGGGCGACGACGACCAACTGCTGCTGCCGTTCGCCGACGCCTCCGCCCCGCCGATCCGTCACCTCGACCTCGACTCCGCCCTGCGCTTCTGGCGATCCAGCAAGGTCAACCAGCGGTTCCGCCGGGTGGTCTCGATCGGCGATGCCTGCCGCCTCGACGTCCGCACCGGAGCAGGCCCCACCTTCGGCCGGGTCGACTACGGCAACGGCCGCCCGGTGCGCAGTCGCAGCACCTTCGTCCTCTACGCCGCCCGGCCCGGCCTGCCCGCCCAGAACATCGGCGGCGCCGGCCGGCTCACCGACACCCTGCTGGCCCGGCTGGCCGGCCGCAGCCTCGACGAGAGCCTGCGCCACCTGCCCGACATCGCCCGCGAGGTGCACGCCGACCTCGCCGCGCTAGCCCGCCGGGGCCAGGCCTGGCAGCAGATCCAGTGGCGCATCAGCGACTGGGACGGCAACCCGGTCACCGACGACGGCTGGCCGCAGGAGCCGCCCGGCGCGCCCCGGCTCGACGACCAGGCCTGGGCCGAGCTGCACGGGCTCCTCCCCGGGCCCGGCCTGCCACCGGACGCCTACCGCGCCTACCGCTGGGCCTTCGAGGCGGCCGGCTGCGCCCCGCCCGGACCGGCGCTGCCGGCCGCCGAACCGATGGCCGTGGTGCGCGACCTCGACCGCCGGCTCGGGTCCGGCTCCCGCCGCCTCCCGCTCCCGCTCGCCTTCGTCCGCTACCTCGCCGCCCGCGAGGAGGACCGGGCCCGCGCCGAGCGGCTGGCCGACTGGGTCCGGCGCACCGGCCTGCGGCTCGGCGCCGACGCCGTCCCCGCACCGCCGGCGCGGGAGCGCGACGGCCGCGCCGAACTGCACGTCCAGCTCACCGAGTCCGCCGACGAGGACGCCTACCTGGTCCGGATGTGGCTCCACCGGCAGGGCTTCGAAGCCCTCTGGGAGTCCGCCCGCCCGATCGCCCTGGCCGCCGTCCGGGAGGAGCTGGTCCGGCAGGTGTTCGGCGCGGCCGGCCCCGAGCTGCGGCGGATCGAGTTCCACGTCCCCGAACCGCTGCTGGACGAGGAGTTCGAACGCTGGCCGCTGCCCACCCGCGGCCGCCGCACCGCCGAACTCGGCACCTCCTACGAGGTGTTGGTCCGCTGCCCGGAGGAGCGCACCCACCAGTCCGGCCACCGCTGGCGGCGCAAGTGGGCCTGGTACCGCGAACACGGCGGCCGCCACCCCGACGCCGTCCACGCGCTCACCGGGCGCACCCCGCCCGGCCCCGGCCTCGCCGACCGGCTCGGCGCCGAGGGCCACCCGGTCTGCGCCCTCCTCGACCGGCACGGCGCACCGCTGGCCGACCGGCTGGAACTGGTCCTGGACGCGGGCCTGCCGATCGCCGTCTGGCGGCGGACCGGCGCGGAGGCGGCCTGCTGCACCGGGCCCGAGACCCTCGCCGCCCTCCTCGCCTCCGTGACCGGCGGGACTGACGCGGCCGACGCCGACGCCGACGCCGAGGTCCGCGCCGCGGACGCGGCCGACGCCTCCGCCACCGGCCTCGCCCCAGCCCTCGACCTCGACCGACTGCCCGACGCAGTAAGGAAGTTACGGGTCGTATCGGCCCCGGGCGGGTGCGCCGACTGCCCGGCGGGCGCACGCCTGGGACTGCTCTGGGACGACCCCGAGCACCGGCCCCGGACCACATCGCTGTCCTGACGGGGGATCGCCCTCCGGCCTGGAAGGGAAGGAAGCAGCACATGAAGGACTGGTGGATCTACCAGGGCGAGGGCACCCCGGACGCCCGCCTCGCCCGGCTGGCAGGCAAGCAGCCGCCCTGGCGCGACTTCGACGGCACGCCGGACCCGCAGTACCGGCCGCCCGGCCCCTCCGGGCATGCCTGGGACCGCACCGCCCGGCGAGGCACCGGCTACGTCGCCGACGAGGCCGAGACCGACGCCGTCAACACCGCCCTCTACCTGAGCCGCCCGCTGCTCGTCACCGGCAAACCCGGCGTCGGCAAGTCCACCCTCGCCTACAGCATCGCCACCGACCTCGGCCTCGGCCCGGTCCTGCACTGGCCGATCACCAGCCGCAGCACCCTGCGCGACGGCCTCTACCGCTACGACGCGATCAGCCGACTGCACGACGCCAACCTCCAGCAGCTGCACGGCGGCTCACCGGCTCAGCCGGCCCCCGACCGCTCGATAGCCCCCTACCTGCGGCTCGGCCCGCTCGGCACCGCGCTGCTCCCGCAGGAGCGCCCGCGCGTCCTGCTGGTGGACGAGATCGACAAGAGCGACATCGACCTTCCCGGAGACCTGCTCACCGTCTTCGAGGACGGCGGCTTCGAGATCCCCGAACTCGCCCGGATCGCCGGCCGCGAACCACGCGTACGGATCGGCACCGACGACACCCCGGACGCCGCGGAGGGCCTGCGCCCCGCCGACACCACCGTCGCCGTCGACCACGGCCGCGTCCAGTGCCGCGCCTTCCCGATCGTCGTCCTCACCAGCAACAACGAGCGCGACTTCCCGCCGCCCTTCCTCCGCCGCTGCATCCGCCTGCACGTCCAGCCACCCGGCCCGGCCCGGCTCGAACAGATCATCAGACAGCGGCTCCACCTCCCCACGGACCTCGACGACCGGCGCCGTGACCTCGTCCAGGGCCTGATCCGCGCCTTCGACGAGCGGCGGGCCGAGGGCGACCTCGCCACCGACCAGCTCCTCAACGCCGTCCAACTCCGGCTCAGCGGCGCCTGGTCGGACGACACCGAGCGCGACGTGTTCCTGCAGACCGTCCTGCAGAAGCTCACCGGTCCGGCCTCGCCGTGACGGACCGGCTGCTGCGCGCGCTCGCCGACGCCGACGCCGCCTCGGCCGCCGGCCTGGGCGCGGAGGAGCTGGCCGACGTCCTCTGGCTGGCCGGCTGCCTCGGCGGCGCCGCCCTCGACCGGCCGCAGCGTCCCGTCGGCCCGGCCGACCCGGCCGCGGACCCGCCCCCGGGACCCGGCACCGCCGACGGCCCGGAACCCGCCCCCGGCCGCATCGGCGGGCCGCTCGAACAGCACTACGCCACCGCCGACCTGGCCGCCCCCGGCGGCACGGAGCCGGGCCCCGGCGCCGCCCGCGGCGACCTCGTCCGCGTCGCCCGCGCCGCCGCTCTCGCCGACCCGCTCGCCGTCATGCGCGCCCTGCGCCCGCTCGGCCGCCGCACCCTCGCCCACAGCCGTGGTGAGACCGAACTCGACGAGGAGGCCACCGTCAGCGCCGGCGTCGACCAGCGCCTGCTGGTGCCCGTCCTGCGCCCCACCCCCGGCCGCTGGCTCGACCTCGCCCTCGTCATCGACACCCACCGCTCGATGACCCTCTGGCACGACCTGGTCGCCGAGCTGCGCCGGGTGATCGCCCAGACCGGCGTCTTCCGTGACGTCCGCACCTGGTACCTCAGCGGCACCGAGGCCGGGGGACTGCCCGGCCTCGCCGCCCGCCCCGGCGGGGCGCCGCGCCGGCCGCAGGAGATCGCCGACCCGTCCGGCCGCCGCCTGGTCCTGGTGGTCACCGACACCGTCGGCGCCGGCTGGGGCGGGCCCGCCCTGGACGTGGTGCTGCGCGGGTGGGGCCGGCACGGGTCCGTCGCAGTGCTCAACGTCCTGCCCGAACGCCTCTGGTCCCGCGGCGCCGTCCGCCCCACCCCGCTCTGGCTGCGCGCCACCGGCCCGGCAGCCCCCAACGCAGGCTGGGAGGCCGCCGCCACCCGCCCGCGCGGGCGCTCCCACCGGAGGCTGCGGGCCGCGCCGGGCGACGGGGCCGGCACGGGGGTCCGGCCGATGCCGGTGCCGGTGGTGGACCCGAGCCCGCCGTCGCTGGCCGCGCTCGCCGCCCTGGTGTCCGGCGGTGGCCGGCGCGGCCGGCTCAGCTGCCTGCTCGCCGGCGGGGCCGGACCGGTCCCCGCCGTCGATCCCGCCGCACCGCCGGCCGCCGCTCCCGCCTCACCGCCGGCCACCGCCGAACTGGCGCTGAAGCAGTTCCGCGAGACTGCCTCTCCACTGGCGCAGGAGCTGGCCGGCCACCTGTCCGCCGTGCCGCTGGTCCTCCCGGTGATGACGCTCGTCCGCCGGGCGATGCTCCCGCACGCCGACCACGGCCACCTCGCCGAGGTCCTGCTCGGCGGCCTGCTCGCCCCCTGGGAGGCCCCACCGCCCGGCACCGACCCCGACGGCGTCGAGTTCGACTTCCTGCCCGGTGTCCGTGACGCCCTGCTCGGTGCCCAGCGCCGCGAGGACGTCGCCGAGATCCGCCGGACCGTCCGCCACCAGGTCGCCGCCTACCTCCGGTCGCGCCGCACCGCCGCCGCCGACTTCCTGGCCGGCCACGTCGCGGACGGAACGCGGGCCCGCGCGGTCGCACCGGGAGCGCTGCCGTTCGCCGAGTCGGCGGGGGGTGCCGCCGGCCGGGAGTCACCTGGGGTGGCTCTGTCGGTCGCCGAGGCCCTGGAGCGGCCCGAACTGCTCGGCGTCAAGCCCGCGGACCACCCGCCGGACGAGCCCGGCCTGCCGACGCTGGTGCCCTACGTCCGGCGCGAACTGGACACCGCCGTGGCGGAGCTGGTGCGGGGTGGCCTGGCGGGCGGGAGCACGGCCGTGCTGGTCACCGGCGCCCGGGCCACCGGGAAGACGAGGGCGTGCTTCGAGGCGCTGCGCCGCCTGCCTGCCGGGTGGCGGCTCTGGCGGCCCGAGCCCGAGCCCCCGGGGGCGGGCGCTGCCGGGCTGGACGGGATCGGACCCGACACGGTCGTCTGGCTCGACGAGGCGATGGAGGTGCTCGCCGCCCCGCGGGCCGGCGGCGGGCCGGCCGACCAGCTGGCGGAGCTGCTCGCCGACCGCTCCCGCGGCCCCGTCCTGGTGCTCGGCACGCTCCGGATGAAGGACCCGGACGACAGCCCGCGGGCGAGGTTCGCCGGCAGTCTCCTGCAGCGCCTCCTGGACCGGGCCCGGGTCCACGTGCCCGAGGAGTTCTCCCGTGAGGAGGCCGACGCCGCCGCCCGGCTCGACCCCCGGCTCGCCGAGGCGGTCCAGGTGGCCCGGGATCGCCGGGTCGTCCAGGTGGTCGCGGCGGCACCCGGGCTCCGGGCCGGCTTCGAACAGGCGCCCGTCATGGTGCGCGCCGTCCTGGACGCGGCATTGGACACCCTCCGGCTGGGGCACCGGCGCGCGCTGCCCGACCGGCTGCTGGAGGCGGCGGCGCCCGGCTACCTGAGCGCGTACGGGCGGAACAACGGGCCGGAGGACTGGTTCGGGGCCGCGATGGCCTACGCGACCTCGCAGGAGGCCGGCCGCGTCGGGCTGTTCCGCGCCGACCGTCGCACGGCCTCCGGCGCTGCCGCCGACGGCTTCTCGTACACCATGCATCCGCTCGTGGAGGGCTGGCAGCACAGGCGCCGGCCACCCGGGCTGATCCCGCCGGAGACGCTGTGGCAGGCCCTGCTCGAACACGCGGACCGCGGGGACCTTCTCCGCCTCGCCCAGGGGGCCCGGGGCCTCGGCGCGGACGACCGCGCCGAGGCGATCGAGGCGGCGGCGGACGCCTACCTCACCCGCCGGCTGCCGCGGTTGCCGGCCGTGGGGGGCGAGGACGAGGAGGACGTGGTCCGGCCGTACTTCTACCTCAGCCATGCCCACGCACCGCCCACCGAGGGCCGGATGGACCCGGGCTTCTGGGTGCGCAGACTCTGCGAGGACCTCAGCGACGCGATCCTGCAGCTCACCAACGTGCCCGACGGAGTGCCGGTCGGGATGATGGACGACGGGCGCAGCCGGGGAGCGTCCGAACGGCGGGCCCAGGCACTGGCGACCTGCCGGGTGTTCGTCCCGCTGTACTCGCCCCGGTACTTCGCCAGCGTGCCGTGCGGCCGGGAGTGGCACGCCTTCACCCGGCGGCAGGTGTTCCCGGTGAGCGCCGACTCGGAGCGCAGCAGCGGCATCGTCCCGGTCCAGTGGACTCCGCCGACGCGCCACCGGCTGCCCGAGACCGCGGCTCGACTCCAGGTCAACCAGAGCGGTTTCGGCCCGGACTACGCGGCCGAGGGCATGTACGCCCTGATGACGATCGGTTCCTTCCGGTCCGCCTACGACCTGGCGGTGCACCGGTTGGCCCGGCGGATCGTCAAGGTGGCGGAGGAGACGGTGATCCCGGTCGGCCGCGTGCTCGACCTCGCCACGCTGCCCAGCGCGTTCGAGGACGCGACGCCGCCGCGGGAGCTGCGGATCCTGGTGCTCGCCTACCGGCGGGACGAAGTGCCGCCCGGGCGGCGAACCGAGGCCTACGGGCCCCGGCGTACCGACTGGAACCCCTACCGGGGTGTGTTGGCGCGCTCGCTCGCCGAGCACACGGAGGGCCTGGCCCGGCAGTGGGGGTTCAGCCCCTCGGTCCAGGACTTCGAGCCGGAGGCGGAGCGGCTCCTGGAGGACGGGGCGCCCGCCGGCCCGACGGTCCTGCTGCTGGACCGGTGGGCGCTGCGGGACACCCGCCGGTTCTCGCTGCTGCGGCGCGTCAGCGCACGGAACACGGGCTGGATGGGCGTGCTCGAGCCGTGGAGCGCGGACGGTCCCGGGGCGGCCGCCGACGCCTCCGGGCCGGCTGCGCTCAGTCGCCGTGCGCTGTCGGCCGGGGAGGCCCTGCGGGCCGGGCAGACCCACAGCGGGCAGCAGGCCATCGGCGGCTTGGACGAGTTCGAGGAAGCCCTGCCGAGGGTGGTGGCGAGGGCGGAGCGCGCCTTCAGGGAGGGCCGGTGGGGCCACCCGGACGGGGCCGGGGAGGGGCACCCGCGGATCGCCGATGTGTGACCGCGACGGCCCGGTCGTCCGGTGGGGCCCGTGACCGCGGGGCCACGGGCCCGGGCGGCCGGGCCGGCGCGGTGGTGCGCCCCCGGCCACGAGCAGCCCGGCCCGGCGGGGAGGCGGCGGCGCGGGCAGGACCGGGTACGGGCACGGCGCAGCCGCCTTCGGGAGGTGCGGGGGATGCGGCGGTCAGCCGCGGGTGCTGCCGGGGGCGGTCGGGGCGTCGCCGGTGGTGCGGACCGAGTCGAGGATGTGCTGCACCTGCTGCACGGTCTGCCCGGACGGGCGGTTGAGACAGGCGGTGAGCTCGACCACGGCCGCCGCGTTCGCAACGTCGACGATCCGGTGGCCCACCACTTGACGCGTTCCACCGCGCAGGCCGCATGACTTGTCGACGTCGGTCTCGACCACCGCGCGGCCACCGGCGAGCTTCTCGGCCATGTCCTGGTCGCCGACCAGGGTGATCGTGACGAGCGCACCGCCGCCGGCCAGTCGGCCGACCGGCCCGCAGGAGCTCTGTTGGGGGCCGCAGGACGGTTTGGGGTCCAGCGGCTCGCTCGCCACGTACCCGGTGGAGGCGCGCGGTTCGGCCGCCGGGACGGCCGTGCTCGACCAGCCGGCCGGCAGGTCGACGGTCACCCCGCCGAGATCCGGGAACCGCAGCGGCCGGGCGCTGACCTCAGGGGCCGGGGACTCGCTCGTCGCGGCTCCGGGCACGGAAGTCGGCACGGCACCGGCTACCGGGCCCGGGGCGTCCGTGGCGAGGGTCGGTGCGGGCGCCGCCGGGGCTCCCGGCAGCGGCGGCGCGGTGGTCGCGGGCCGCAGGACGGTGGCCGACGGGCCGGGTGCGAGGGCAGGGGCGGCGGCCAGGGCGGCGGCGACCAGACCGGTGGTCAGCCCGGCCGCCAGCGCGGCGGTCCGCCGCCGTCGGAGGGTCCGGGCGACGCGCTCGCGGACCCGGTCCATCCGGTCGTCGGGGGCCGGGAGGTCCGGGGCGGCCCGCTGCAACAGGACGCGCAGCTCGCGCTCCACCTCGGTGTCGACGGGCTCGTCGTGGCCCTGGCCGTACGCGTCACCGTAGCGGCCGGTGTCAGACCCGGTCACGGCGTCCTCCGTCCAGCATCAGCTCCCGGGCGGGCAGGGTGCCGCGCAGGGCCAGCAGCGCGCGGTGCGTCTGGCTCTTCACCGTGCCCGTGGTGCAGCCCAGGGCCTCGGCCGTCTCCTCGACGCTGAGGTCCTCGAAGTAGCGCAGGACCACCACGGCCCGTTGCCGCGGTGGCAGCGCCCTGACGGCGGCGGCCACCACCTGGCCGACCACCACGTCCTCGAACGGGTCGGTGTCCGTCGGCGGTTCCGGCAGCTCGCCGTGCGGCAGCTCCCCCTGCCAGCGGCGGCGCCACCAGGAGACGTGCGAGTTCACCAGCACGCGCCGGACGTACGCCTCCGGCCGCTCGATGGAGATCTTGTCCCACTTCGGCCACACCTTGGCGAGCGCCGTCTGCAGGAGGTCCTCCGCCAGGTGCGGATCGCCGGTCAGCAGCCACGCCATGCGCAGCAGACGCGGGCTGCGGGCGGCGACGAACTCCTCGAAGTCCGGTATCGCTTCCCTCATCGTCCCGCCCCCGCCATGGTGTGCCCGTCGGTGTTCCCGTCGTCCCTGCCGCGTCCGCCGGACGTTCCGGCAGTGCCGGCCGCGTCCTCGGTGTCGTCCGTGTTCGTCTCACGGCAGCTGAACGCGGTGGGAGCCCGCCCGGGTTGCCTGGTGGTGGCGGTTTTCTCGGGACATTCTCCGGGACGTGGCCGGTGCTCTGCCCGGGGCCTGCCCGGGGACCCTGCGCGGGCTGCGGGCCGGGGGCCGGGGGCTGCGCCCGGGAGCGGTGGACGGCCCGCGAGCCGGCCGGAACTCGGCCGGGCGGCGGGCGGGCCGTGGCACCACGATGCGCCCGGGAGCCCTGCCCTCCAAGGGCGCGCGGCAGGGCGCCCGAGCGCACCGGACCGGCGCGCCGGGCGTACAACCGACAGCCCACGGCCCGGAGCGCTCGGCCGGATCGGAGGGCTCACACGGCCCGGACGCCGCCGCGGCCCGGGGACCGCGGCGTGCGCACGGCGGGCCCACCCGTGCTCAGAGCGTCCCGGAGCCGTGCGGCACGGCGGTCGGACCGCGGGCCGCCGGGTCGGCGGTGGTGGCCACGGTCCGGCTGTCCGGGCGGTAGCGGAAGGCGAGGTCGTAGGTGAGCGCGTCGTAGCCTGCGGTGCCGAGCGAGGGGAAGACCGGATCGCCGACACCTCCGGCATCGGCGGCGCCGGCCGTGGCGGACGCCGTGGCGGCGGGCACGGCGGTACCGAGGAGCAGCGCGGCGAGCGCGGCCGCGACGGCGAGGCCGGAACGGGGCCTGAACAGGGTGATCACCGCTTTCGTGTCGTCCTTCGCGGGCTCGTGTCACGGCCGGCGGCGGGCCTCGGGAGGGAAGGGCGGTATCGCTCTGCGATCATGCGCGTACGGATCGTAGCGGAAGGGCCGGACGGTTCGGGCAGCCCGTTGTGACACGCGGCATCCCCCGGACGGACGACTGTGGTGGCCGAGCGGTCGCGGACTGTCATAGCGTTCGAAGTGCCCCGCCCCCTGACGGACGGGGCCACGGCCGTCGGAGAACCTGGCCAGGTCCGGCGGCCGTCCTTCGTGCCCGCGCCCTGCCCGGTGCCCGGAAACCCGGGCAGGGTCGCGTCCGGCAGCACTCCACCGCGTAGGCTGGTCAGCCGCAAGCACCCCGGCGCCCGCCGCTGCGCTGGTGGCCCGGACCGGCAGGAGTCGCAGCCTTGACCAGCCCCGCCCCGCACGTCCTGGTGGTCGGCGAGTGCGTCGCCGACATCGTCCGCACCGAGGGCGCCCCCGACCGGGTCCACCCCGGCGGCAGCCCCGCCAACGTCGCCTACGGGCTGGCCCGGCTCGGCCGGCCGACCACCTTGCTCACCCAGCTCGGAGCCGACCCCAACGGCCGCCTGATCCGGGCACACCTGGAATCGGCCGGGGTCACCGTGCTGGCCGACCCGGCCGAGGGCGGCCGGACGCCGTCCGCCGTGGTCCGCCTCGACGGGCACGGCCGGGCGCAGTACACCTTCGACATCGGCTGGACGCTGCCCGCCTGCGCCGCGCGCCGACTCCCTCACCAGCCGGGCCATCTGCACCTGGGGTCGATCGCCGCCGTCACCGAGCCCGGCGCCACGGCCGTTCTCGCGCTGGCCGAGCGGTGGCGCGGCCGGGCAGGCGTCAGCTACGACCCCAACGTGCGGCCCGCGCTGATGGGCGGGCACGGGCAGGCCGTCCGCCGGGTCGAGCGCTGCGTCGGGCTCAGCGACCTGGTCAAGGCCAGCGACGAGGACCTCGCCTGGCTCTACCCCGGGCAGGCCCCTGAGGACGTCGCCCGCCACTGGCTCGCCCTCGGCCCCGCCACCGTGGCGGTCACCCGCGGCGCCGACGGCGCGTTCGCGCTCACCGCCGACGGCCGGCGCGCCGAGGCACCTGCGCTCCCGGTCAGGGTGGCCGACACCGTCGGCGCCGGCGACTCCTTCACGGCCGCCCTCCTCCACGCCCGCCACACCGGAGCCGGCCTGGCCGAGGCGCTCACCTGGGCCGTCACCGCCGCCGCCCTGACCGTCGCACGCCCCGGCGCTGCCCCGCCCGACGCGGCCGAGCTGCGCGCGGCTCTCGGCTCCGCAGCCCTGCCCGTCCCCGGGCGGGTCAGCTGACCCGGGCGACGGTCATTCGGCCATGTCGCGCCCGGTGGCCGGTGCCGTGATGTCCTTGCCGTACCAGACCTGGGCGTACGGGCCGCTGCTGTAGGCCGGTATCTCGCGGTAGCCGTGGCGGGCGTAGAGCGCGCGGGCCTCGACCAGGTCGAGTCGGGTGTCGAGGACGATCCGCTCCGCACCGAGCGAGCGGGCCGCCTCGTCCACGGCGGCCAGCAGACGGCCGCCGCCACCGGTGCCGCGCCGGGCGTGCCGGACGAACACCCTGGTCAGCTCGACGGTGTCGGCGTCGCGGATGCGCAGCCCCGCACAGGAGTGCGCCTCGCCGCCGTGACGGCCGAGCAGGAACAGCCCGGTGGGCTCGGCCAGGTCGTCACTGGGCGAGTCGGCCAGGCCGGACTCGATCTCCTCGTCCGTGCAGTCGCGCCCCAGGTGAAGCCGGTAGTACCGGTTGGCGACATCGCTGTAGTACTCGCGCAGCAACGCCTGTGCCTCCGCGGAGCCCACATCGGCCCGGGAGACGGCCCAGAGGTCAGAAGTACGCGGCGTGCTGATCGTCATGCGCGCATTATCGACGCCCTGCCACCTCGGCCGCGAGGCGTTTTCCGAGGCCGGGCCGGTGGTGCCCCGGTACCGTGCGGACGGTGAACCAACTCCCGCGCCCGGTCCTCCTGCTGGATGTCGACGGCCCGCTCAACCCGTGCCACGCGCGCCCGGAGGTCCGTCCGGCAGGCTACCGCCCGCACCGGGCCGAGCCGGTGTGGGCCTGCGGGGCGTCGGTGGAGGTGTGGCTGGACGAGGCGCACGGGGAGCGCCTGCGCGCTCTGCCGTTCGACCTGGTCTGGGCGACCACCTGGCAGGACTGCGCCAACCGCTGGATCGGGCCCGTGCTCGGCCTCCCCCCGCTGCCGTTCGTCGCGCTGCCCGGCCCGGCGGTCTGGCGGCCGGACGACACCAGCCCGAAGACCTGGGCGATCGTCAGCTGGGCCGCCGGCCGCCCGTTCGCGTGGGTGGACGACGACATCGGGGAGGCGGACCGGGCGTACGTGGCCGCGCAGCACCCGGGGCCGGCGCTGCTGCACCGGGTGCATCCGGGGCGCGGGCTGGTGGAGACCGACTTCGAGGTGCTCGCGACGTGGGCCCGGCGGCTGGGGAGGTAGGGCCGGGCGGGTGATGGGGGGATTGGCGAGCGGGCGTGTCGGGGGAGCAGTGCTCCATGGACACACCATCCGATCATCGTATTAATGGGGGCCTGAGGGAAAGTCACCGGACCGGCCGCCGGGCCGGGGCCGGTCTCCTGGCGGCGGTCTGCCTGGCCGCCGTGGTCGCCGGCTGCGCCGCTCCGGGCGGACAGCGCGGGCCGTCCTCGGGGGCCGGCGTGCGCGCCGCGCCGGCCGGGGAGGACGGGCGGCAGGACGCCCGTCAGGACAAGGAACAGGCCAAGGAGCAGGGCGGGCAGGCCGAGGCCGGTCCGGCGGCTGACCGTGGCGTGCCCAAGCCGCCGGCCGTGCCACTGGCGCTGCCGGGGCTGGCCCGTGCCGAGGAGGAGAGCAGCAGCGAGGCGGTGGCCCGCCGGGAGGCGGCGGTCCGCACCCAGCTGGAGACCGCGCACCGGTGGGGGCTGGAGCAACTGCCGCCGCGGGCGCCCCGGCGGCCGGCGGTCAAGCCGGAGCTGAAGCCCGCGCAGGGGGTCAAGCTCCAGGACGGGCTGCCCCCGGTGGTGTACCGGGTCCCGACCGACGAGAAGATCGTCTTCCTGACCGTCGACGACGGGGCCGAGAAGGACCCGGACTTCTCCCGGATGGCGGACGAGCTCGGGGTACCGCTCAGCACCTTCGTCGCCGACTACCTGGCCCGCTCGGACTACGGCTACTTCCGCCGGCTCGCCGCCCAGGGTGACGCGGTCAACAACCACACCATCAACCACCGCAACCTGAAGGTGCTCGACTACGCCACGCAGCGCGACGAGATCTGCCGCCAGCAGGACCAGCTGGAGGAGCAGGTCGGCACCCGCCCCCGGCTGTTCCGGCCCCCGTACGGCGAGTACAACGACGACACCCTGCGGGCCGCCGCCTCCTGCGGGATCGAGGCGGTGCCGCTCTGGAACGAGGAGGCCTTCCCGGACCACGTCGAGTACCGGTACGACGACCAGCGGCTCCACCCCGGCGACATCATCCTCACCCACTTCCGGGGCCCCGACCTGTGGCCGGGCACCATGCCGGACCTGCTCCGCAAGGTCGTGAACGAGGTCACCGCGCAGGGCTTCACCCTGGCCCGCCTGGACGACTACCTGTAGCGGCCGGGCGGCCGTCGGTGAGGGGTCGGTCGGTCGACGGTGAGGCCGTCGGTGAGGGGTCGGTCGGTCGACGGTGAGGCCGTCGGCCCGCGATGAGGGCGTCAGTCGACGGTGAGGGCGTCGAGGTAGACCCAGGCGCCCTCGTGACGGACGAAGCGGCTGTGCTCGGTCAGGGCGCCCTCCTCCCGGCCCTCGGTGTAGTGGGCGCGGAAGGCGACCGTTCCCTCGGTGTGGAACGGGCCGCCGTCCGTGGTCGAGAGCACCTCCAGACGGACCCAGCGCAGCGCCGGGTCGAAGTCGACCGTGGCGGGCCGGGTGTCGGGGTGCCAGCTGCGGAGCAGGTAGGCCTCGTCGTGGGCGGCGAAGGCACTGAAGCGCGAGCGCATCAGTGCCTCGGCGGTGGGCGCGGCGGCCTGGCCGCGGTGGTAGCGTCCGCAGCAGTCGCCGTAGGCGGCGGGCAGGCCGCACGGGCAGGGCGAGGAGGGCAGCAGCCGGGCTGCGGGGGCGGCGGCGCGGGGCGCGGGGCGGCGTCGGGACATGGCGTCCATTCTGGCCCCTTGTGGGGGTGCGATGGTCCGGGTCGGGCCGGGCTGCGGCGCGGGCGCCGGACAATGCGGAGGTCGACGGGCAGGGCCGCGCACGGGGCGCGTCGGTGCACGACCGCCCCTGATTCCTTTGCTGTGAAGACGGTAGCGCCAACCCGGCTTGATGTCGCGGATGCTGACAATCCGTGAAATCTTCGAACCGCTGATGCGGCCCGGCGGCGCGCTCGCCGACTCGGTCGGCCTGGTGCTCGGCACCGGGCCGGGCCGCGGCGCCGGACTGCTGCTCGTCCTGGTCGGCGCGTTGCCGGCGGTCTGGGGCCTGCTCGGCCTCGCCTACCGGCCGCTGCGGCTGATCGAGGACCTGCTGCCGGACGCGCTGCCGGACGCCGAGATCGGCGACAAGGACGCCATCCAGGCGGCGGCCGACCGGCAGCTGTCGCTCGCCCGGGCCGCCCGGCCGGGTGGCACCGGCCGCGCCGCCGTCCCGCGCCAGGCCCGGGACGGTGCCGCCCCCGAACCGGTCGAGGACGAGCCCGCCGCGCGGGTGCCCGCCGGCACCGGGCCGCGGTAGGCCGTGCCCCCGGTAGGCTGTGCCCCCGGTGGGCCGTGCCTCCGATGGGCGTGCCCCCGGTAGGCCGCGTCCCCGTCTCTTCCGTGCAGCGGAAGGGCCGGGGACGCTCCCGTCGGGGCGGTTACTGCGCGCGCTTGAAGGAGTAGTTGAAGTCGGTCGTGCCGAAGGTGCGCATCAGCTGGATCCAGAACGGCATCAGCATCTCCATGCCCCGCGCGGACGAGATCCCGCCGAGGTCCACGACCGACCCGGCCGACCAGCCGAACTCGCCCAGCAGCGCCACCACTTCGGCCTTCGCACCGGCGTCGTCCCCGGCCACGAAGAGGTTGTGCTCGCCCGGCACCCGGCCCGGGTCGACCATCACCGGCGCGGACAGCGTGTTCAGCGCCTTCACCACCCGGGCGTCCGGGAACTCCCGCTGGATCTGCTCGCCCACACTGTCGGTGTTCACCGGGTCCAGTGTGGCTGCGCCCTCGGCGGAGAAGACCAGCGGGTTGGAGATGTCGACCAGCACCTTCCCGGCCAGCCGCTCGGCGCCCGCCGCCCGCAGGGCCGCCAGCGAGACCGTCCCCGCGGTGGCGTTCAGCACCACCTCACCGAACGCGGCCGCGTCGGCGAAGGTGCCGTGGTGCCCGTTCGGGCCCGCCTTCACGGCCCAGGCGACCGCCTTCTCGTTGTCCTTGGTCCGCGAGCCCAGCATGACCTCGTGGCCCAGCGCCACCAGCTTGTCCGCGAGCGTCTGCCCGACCGTGCCCGTGCCGATGATTCCGAATCGCACCGCTTCTCCGCCCTCTCCCGTTGCCCGCCCGGTGGCGCGCGCCGCGACGACCATAGATCAACCTGCCCGTCGGGAGGACGGAACGCGGCGAACGGCCTACCGCCGACTGGACCACCTCCGCTGGTGGCCCCGCGCCTGACGCCGAACCATGGGCGCCAACAACCGAACCAACAGACGGTCCGCCAGGGCCGCCGCAGTACTCGCAGGCCTCACCCTGCTGGCCCCGCGGCCGCCGCCCGCGCGGACGTCACCACCGTCTCCGTCACCACCGAACGGACCGCCTGGGACCGCAACGAACCCGGGCTCGGCCCCGACGAGGTCGCCAAGTCCGACTTCGGCGTCCGCTTCTCCACCCCGCTCGACGGCCAGGTCTTCGCCCAGCCGCTGGTCATCGGCCCGACCGTGGTCGTCGCCACCGAGACCAACCACGGCTACGGGATCAACGCCAACACCGGGAAGATCACCTGGCACCGTGAGATGGGCCCGGCCTGGCCGTCCGCCGCCATCGGCTGCTCCGGCCCCGGCCCCAACGTCGGCACCACCTCCACCCCGGTGTACGACCCGGCCACCGGCACCGTCTACCTCACCAGCAAGGTCAACGACGGCCCCGACGACAAGCACCCGCACTACTACGTGCACGCCGTCGACGCCCAGAGCGGCGCCGAGCGCAGCGGCTGGCCGGCCACCGACCAGGGCCGGATCTACGTCGGCACCAAGGACCACCGCCCGGTCGCCCTCGGCCGCCCCTCGGCGTTCGCCTGACCTCATGCCCCGGGGTGGGTGCCGACCATCGTGAGCACGGCCAGCCCCAGGGTCGCTCCCGGCGTCAGCGCGGCCCACACCCGCGCGGGCGACGCGAAGTAGGCGACCGGCCACTGCACCACCACCAGCACCAGGACGGCCTGCAACAGGTGCTCGGCGAAGGCCAGTTGGGCGTAGGTGGTGGGGCAGGAGCCGGGCCCGTCGCACGGGTCGGTGGCCATCTCCGCGAGCCCTCGCAAGCCGCGCGCGATCGGCAGGCAGAGCCCCGTCACCAGGGTGGAGATCATCGGCGCGCGCCACCAGTTCTCGTGGCGCCGGAAGGCGGTCTCGGTCATGCACCGATCCTCGCCGCCCGACGCCGCCGAGATCAGCGGACGGATACTCGGTTCCGGGGGCGCGAAGTACTCAGACGCGTGGGTGCGGCCCCGTCCGTCGGTGGACGGGCGGGGCCGCCTTCGCCGCTTCTGCAGGGGGATCGCCCGCCGGGAGCGGGGGGAACGCCACGCCGTCGGCCGGCCCGAAGCCAGGGCGGTCGTGCAGCCGGGCGGCGAGCGCGATGACGAGCGAGCTGTCGACTCCGCCGGAGAGCAGCACCGCGACGGACTCGCCGGCCGGCAGCCGGCGCGCGGTGGCCTGCTCCAGCAGGAGGCGCAACTGCTGCGCGCACTGCGCGGGCGGCAGGTTGTCGGCCGCGGCGGGGAGGAGTTCGGCGGCCTCCCAGTACGGCTCCTGTGGACGCTGCCGTCGACCCGCAGGCGCAGGATCCGCCCGGGCAGCGCCTCGTGGACGCCGCGCAGCAGGGTCTCCTCACCGGGCAGGTAGGCGAAGGTGAGGACGGAGCGGACGGGCGCCGCTGGGGCGACTCCGGGGACGACGGCTGGGACGGCGACGACTTCGGCTGAGGCCCCCGCCGCCGCGCTCATCGTCGACAGACTGAGCGCCGTCCCGGTCGACCTGCCGGTCGTCGTCCCCCCGCGCCAAGGGCTTGCCCGAAGCGCACCGGGTGAACATCCGGGGTACGGCCGGGGCTCAGCGCCCCCGGGCCACCACGAAGCCGGGCAGGGCGAGCAGGAACTCCCGGGCCTCCGCGGCCTCCTCGGACGGACCGTCCGAGGAGGCCGCGGAGGCCGCCAGTACCTCCGCGATCTCCCGCTCAGCAGCGGCGACCAGACCGGCGGCGGCCTCCCGGGCGCTCTCCACGCAGTCGTACGCGGCCATCCGGTCGAGCAGCCAGCGGACGTCCTCCGCCGCGCCGGGGCCGCGCTGGGCCCGGGTGCCGTGCAGGTAGCGCTCGGTGCGGGCGCGTTCGGCCGGGGTGCAGCGCTCCAGCAGGTGGATCAGCAGCAGGGTGCGCTTGCCCTCCCAGAGGTCCCCGGCGATCTCCTTGCCGTAGTCGGCCAGCGTGCCGACCAGGTTGAGCACGTCGTCCTGGATCTGGTAGGCGGCACCCAGGTACCAGCCGAACCGGTCCAGCCGGTTGGCGTCGGTGCCCGCGCCCTCGGCGACCAGCAGGCCGCTTCGGCAGGGGTAGAGGAAGGTGTACCAGGACGTCTTCTTGAGGCACATTCGGTAGTAGTCGGCGGGCACCAGTTCGCAGGCGTTGTCGCGGATCCAGGCGATCTCCAGCGCCTGGCCCTCCAGCGACTGGCGGCACATCAGCTCGGTCTCCTCGAAGAGCCGCCAGGCCAGCCCGCCGCCCAGCTCCCGCCGGTTGGCCATCAACCGCTGGAGCCCGAGCAGGTTGGTGGCGTTGCCGACGTTCAGCGCGACCTCGACACCGTAGGCGGCGGAGAGCGTGGGCTCGCCGCGGCGCAGCTCGCTGCCGTCCTGGATGTCGTCGTGGATCAGGAACCCGTTGTGGAAGAGCTCGACCGTCACCGCCGGGTTGAGCGCGCGCTCCGGGCGGCCGCCGAACGCGGCACAGGTGGCCAGGCAGAGCGCGGCCCGCAGCCCCTTGCACGGCCGGGCCGGGTAGTCGGCGGCCAGCTCGTAGAGGTACGGCGGGCTCTGCTCCGGGATGTGGCGCAGCAGCGCCGTCACCGTCCGCGCCCGGTACCGGGCCAGCACCCGCTCGACCAGTTGCTCCCCGCCGGGGAGCGGTGGCGCCGCGGCCGTCACCCCTGGTGGCCTTCGGCCCCGTCGGGGCGCTGGGCCGGGCTCTGCTGCGGGCCGAAGGTGTTCTGCATCGACCGGTTGGCGAAGCCCGGGGCGAGGGTGCTCAGGTTGAGCAGCAGGTCGAGGACGTCGTGCGCGTTGGCGGCCAGCCGCTGGGTGTGCTCGGCGGCCTCGCCGGCGGTGTCGCCGCGCAGCCGGTCGCTGACGGCATCGATCAGCTCGTGGGTGTTCTCCGATACCCGCTGCACCAGCCGGCCGAACTCGTCCGGGTCGACACGGTGTTCGCCGGTGAGCCGGTCACCGGCCGCCTTGGCCTCCGTCAGCCCGGCGGCGAGCTCGCGTTCCAGCACCGCGGCCGCCTCCATGACCGCCCGCGAGCCCTGCTCGCCGACATCGCTGAACCGACCGGCGTCGGGCATGGCAGACCTCCTGGTTCGTGCCCCGGACGGACCAGGGCGGGCCGGGCCGGCGGCCGGGCAGAGGGCCGCCTAGATCGCCGATCGTACAGGCGTGTGTGCGGAGCGTACCGACGGCTTTCCGGGTGTCACCGGTCTGGCGGGGCGCTCGCCGCGCCGCGGGCGCTCCCTGTCGGCGCAGTGCGCCGAGCCACCCGCGCGTGCACCCCGCCGATGCCGGGCGAAGCCCCGTCTTCGCAGGTCGGAGCCGTGTCGGCGGCCGCCCTCCCGGCGAGTCGGCCCGCCCTCCATTGCTGGTCACTGATAGTAGTTGCGTGGTTGCGCCACGGGCCCCGTGCGGGGTCGGGCCGGCCGATCTCGACAGGTGCGCGCCGCTGCCGCAGTGCTGCTCGCCGCGGTGCCCGGGGTGCTGGACAAGGAGCGGTCATGGGTGGCAGACAGCGCCCGCCGAGAGCACGGGGCGCTCGGCCGGGCAAGAGCGCCGGGGCGGCGAGCGCCCGGGTGGGCGGCAAGGCGGACGGACGGCCGGCCGGCGGGGGCGGCCGGGCGGAAGCCGGGAGCGGCCGGGTGGACCCCAAGGTGGAGATCGCCCGGCTGGAGGGCTATCTCGCCTGGGAGGCCGAGGTGTCGGCGGCCGAGCGCGACGCGCGGGCCTTCGCCGACCGGTTCCCCTGGCTCTCGCCCGGCGAGCGGGAGAGCCTCGAACAGGCTTACGCGGCCGACCGGTTGCGCTATGCCGAGGACGTGGTCGACCGGGCCGTGGAGCGGTGCCGGCAGCTGGCGGCCCGCTATCGCGGCGAGTGCCGTCGGATCTGCGCCCGCTGGGCCGCCCTCTGTCTCTCGGTGACGTTCGCGGCCGCGCTCTGCGCGGTGGTCCCAGCCGCTCTGCGCGGCTGAGCGCAGAGGGGGGAGGAGCACCGGCCGGGCCGGTCCGCAGACGGCACAGGGCCCGCCACACGCGAGACGGCGTGGCGGGCCCTGTCGTACCGGCGCCCGTGGATCAGTGGTGGCCGTGGCCGCTGGTGATCTCCTCGTGCTCCTCCGCGGTGGGCTTGGGGATCTGGCCGCCCTTGCCGTAGAAGCCGCGCGAGAGCTGGGCCCGCAGCCGCGCCAGCAGGCCGGCCCGCCGGGCCACCCCGTTTTCGTCCACCTCGGCCGGCAGGACGACCGCCCGCGGCTGGTCGTGGTCGGTGAGGGTGTGCAGGGAGCCCTGGGGCAGCGGCGCGTGCACCTCGATGAACTCGCCGTGCTGGAGCCGCCTGATGACGCCGGTCTCCCGGCCGTGCAGCACCTTCTCCTTGTCACGGCGCTGGAGGCCCAGGCACCACCGCTTGACGATCACGAAGACCACCACCGGCGCCACGAAGAAGCCGATCCGCACCGCGTAGGTGATCGCGTTGAGCGACAGTTCGAAGTGGGTGGCGAGCAGGTCGTTGCCGCCGCCGGCCAGCAGCACCAGGTAGAGGCTGATCCAGGCCGCGCCGAAGGCGGTGCGGACGGGAGCGTTGCGCGGGCGGTCGGCGATGTGGTGCTCACGCTTGTCGCCGGTGATCCAGGCCTCCAGGAACGGGTAGGACCAGAGCGCCACCAGCACCATCGGGAAGATCATCAGCGGGATGAAGACGCCCATGTTGAGGGTGTGCCCACCCCAGACGCTGATCTCCCAGCCCGGCATCACGCGGATCAGGCCCTCGGAGTACCCCATGTACCAGTCCGGTTGGGCGTCGGTGGACACCTGGTCGGGCCGGTACGGGCCGTACGCCCAGATGGGGTTGACGGTGGCGATCGCCGACATCACGGCGATCACCCCGAACACCAGGAAGAAGAACCCGCCCGCCTTGGCCATGTAGACCGGCATCAGCGGCATGCCGACCACGTTGTCACGGGTGCGGCCGGGCCCGGCGAACTGGGTGTGCTTGTGGTAGAAGACCAGGATCAGGTGGGCCACCAGCAGGCCCAGCATGATCCCCGGGATCAGCAGGATGTGCACGGTGAACAGCCGCGGCACGATCTCCGTGCCGGGGAACTGCCCGCCGAAGAGGAAGAAACTCATGTAGGTGCCGACGATCGGGACGGCGAGGATCGCCCCCTCCATGAACCGGAGGCCGGTGCCGGAGAGCAGGTCGTCGGGCAGTGAGTAGCCCATGAAGCCGTCGAACATGCCGAGGATGAGCAGGCCCGCGCCGAAGAGCCAGTTGATCTCGCGCGGCTTGCGGAACGCCCCGGTGAAGAACACCCGCATCATGTGCACGAGCATGGCGGCGACGAAGACGATCGCCGCCCAGTGGTGGATCTGACGGATCAGCAGACCGCCGCGCAGGTCGAAGCTGATGTCCACGGTCGAGGCGTAGGCCTCGGACATCGGGACGCCCCTGAGCGGGATGTACCTGCCCTCGTAGATCACCTCGGCCATCGAGGGCTTGAAGAAGAGGGTCAGCCAGACACCGGTCAGGATGATGACGACGAAGGTGTACAGGCAGATCTCGCCCAACATGAAGGACCAGTGGTCCGGGAAGATCTTGCGGATGTTGGATTTGGCCAGGGCGTAGATGCCGAGCCGGCCGTCGGTCCAGTCGGCGAGGGCCTCGGCCTTGTTCGCGGGCGCCGCACGCGTGCTGTTGACCGGTCCCGGGCGCGACTTCTGGTGGCTGCTCACGACCGGCTCCCCGGCGTCCGCTGCGTACCGACCGGGGAGCCCGCCTGCGGAGCTGCCGGCCGGCGGATTGATGTGATCATGGGACCTCTCGATACGGGGCCGCCGGGTTCGCCGGCGCGCGGATCCGCCGATCCACTGGCCACGTTGCTCAAAGTGATGGAGCGCTTACTCTGTCATGCTGTCGGCAGGGGGCCGCCTGTGCACGTCCATCGGCCCGTACGGCCGCTCGTGTCGAGCCGTCCGGGGGGTGTGCGGGGTGATGGGCCGCCGGTGGGAGCGGGTGTGGTGCGCCCGGGTGCTGTTGACGGGGCGCTGAACCGTTTCGGCGCGCGCCGTGCGCCGGGAGGGCGCGCCCAGGGGCCTACGCTGCGCCAATGGTGGATCACCGGGAACTCTTCGAGGACGTGACCGCGACCCTGGCCCGCGCCGGGTTCGACACCGGGCCGGGCCCGTCGGGCCTGCGGATCGGCCACCGGCCGCAGGGCGTGGTGGTGGGCTGGACCCCCGCCCCGGAGCGGGCGGAGCCGACCGGTCAGGCCGGCGTGGCAGGCGTGGCAGGCGGGCACGAGGGTGCGGCGGGGCCGCCGCCCGCCGAGGGCATCCGGGCGGCGGTCAGCGGGGCCGTCGCCGTGGTGCTGCGCGAATCCGGCTACCGGGTGGCCGCGGCCGGGAGTGACGGCCTGCTGGTCACGGCCGGCCCCGAACCGGCCTCGCCGGCGGCCGGCCCGCCGGAGGAGGCGGACGCCGTCCCCGAGCAGTGGTGGGGTTGACGGCGCGCCGGGCTCAGGGCCGGTCCTGACCCCGGTCGGGCCCGTGCCCGTGATGGCGGCGCAGTGCCTGGACGGGCAGGACCAGCCAGCAGGCGGCGAACCAGAGCATGACGCCCGCGGTGATCCCCGCGGCCGTCGTCGCCGAACCGGTGGCGACCCGCAGCAGGAGCAGCAGAGCCGAGCTTACGGTGAGGGCCAGCAGCATCAGCCCGACCCCGACGAGACGCGCCGCGCCGTCCACCAGCTGTGGTTTGAGGCGGCGGCCGGCCAGCAGCCGGTGGTACGAGACGGGGGCGGTCAGCGCACCGGTGGCCAGGGCGCCCATGACCACCGTCAGCACGTAGAGCCCGCGGTCGAAGTCGCCCAGTTGGGCGAAGCGGGGCATGAAGACCACGCTCAGCAGGAAGCCGAAGAGGATCTGCGAGCCGGTCTGTGCGACTCGCACCTCCTGGAGCATCTCGCCCCAGCGGCGGTCGGCCCGCTCCTCCGGTGACTCGTGCCGGCCCGTCCGGGGAGGGTCGGGTGAGGCGGCCGGGCCGCCGGTCTCCGGGGTCGTCACGGCATTCGCCTCCCGCGCCCCTGTCGGCCCGGCCGCGCCGGTTCGGCCGCGCGGGCCGGTTCTGCCGCCCGGCGGGGGAGGACACGCTCCCGGGCCGCCCGGGCGGTCACGGGCTGCGCGTGGTCGACCGGCCGGCCCGGGCGCGGGGCACGCTGCCGGGCGGCGAGGGGAAGCGCCGGACGGCGGCGTCGGGCGGGGGCTCCGGACGCGGCGCCGGGTCCGGACCCGGCAGCGGGTCCGGGAAGGGAGGGACCGGCGGGGGTGCCGGATCGGGCTCCCGGCCGGGCTTGGGCGGGCCGGGGTAGGGGTGGGGGAACGGATCGGTGTCCGGGTCAGGGGGTGTCGGTACGGTCATCGCGACCGCCTCCTTCCGCAGGGCGGGCTGCGCCGTGCGTCGCTCGGCGTCCGGGCGCCTGCTCCGCCCGGCGTCCGGGCGCGTGCTCGGCGCTAGCGTGCGAGCGCGTGCTCCAGCTCCCGCTTGTTCATCTTCGAACGCCCCTTGATGTTGCGCTGCTTGGCCTCGTTGTACAGCTGGTCGTAGGTGGGGCCCTGGGCGCCCTGGTGCGAGCGCAGACCGCCCCGCCGGCCGGAGGAGATGTCGTGGGTGGAGGAGCGGCTCGCCGTCCTGGACTCGCCGTGGCGGGCCCTTTCCTTGTTCACCGTCCGGGCGGCGATCTCCTCGGCCCGCTCCCTGCTCTCGCCGCGGTCGAGCGCGCTCTCCTTGATGTGCTCGTACTGTCGCTCCCGCTTGGGGCTCGATCCTCGGGGCATGGCGCTCTCCTCCTCGGTGCCCGGGCCATCGGGCTCTCCGGCCGGGCTCTCCGCCGGTACGGCCGGTCGGGTCCCCTGTTCCTGCGCCGCGTCTACCCGGGAGGGGGGCACCGAACCATGGCGGGAGGGACCCGGCCGCCCCCGGCGGATGCGGAACGGGCCCGGTCCCGCAGGCCGCCCCGGACCAGGCGGAACAGGCCTATCGTGGAAGGACCCGGCAGACGCGGGCGGGAGGAGCCGAGCCCATGAAGCGTCGCACGCCGAAGAACGCCGACCCGGCGGCCGACCCGGGCGGGCTGACCGTCGAGGCGCGCCCGTGGGCCGAGGGAACGGTGCTCATCCTCCGCGGTGAACTCGACCTCGACACCGCCGAGCCGGTGCGCGCCGCCCTGGACCGCGCGCTTGAGAGCCCCGGCACCGTCGTCGTGATCGACTGCGGGGGCCTGGAGTTCTGCGACTCGACCGGCCTGAACGTGATGCTGCGCGCCCGGGCCCGCGCCGAGGGCGACGGCGGCCGGATCGAACTGGCCCGCCCCCGGCCGCTGGTGCTGCGGATGCTCGAACTCACCGGCGCCACGGATGCCTTCCGGATCCGGGGCGAGGCACCGCCGTAGCGGATCGGGCCGGGGTGTGCGGGCCGAGGTCCACGTGTCGCCGCCGTCGCTCCGGTGGCAGAGTGGAACGGGGCGGCGCCGCCGCCCCCACAGCTCGGGGCAGCCCGGACGGAGCGCCCCGTCGTGCGCCCCGCCCGATCCGGAGGCTGGGACCAGTGGACGACCTCCCGGTGGATTCGTCGGCCACGCCCGCAGGCCCGCCCGCGGAGCTGGCCGAGCCAGGCCTGCGCCGACTGCTGGACGGCCTGACGGCGGTGCGCGACGGAGACTTCGGCACCCGGCTCGCCGCCGACCAGCCCGGCTTGCTGGGTGAGATCGCCACCGTCTTCAACGGCATGGCCGAGCAACTCTCCCGGGTGACCTCCGAGGTGACCAGGGTCGCTCGTGAGGTGGGCGCCGACGGGCGGCTCGGCGGGCAGGCACAGGTGCCCGGCGTCTTCGGCACGTGGCAGGACCTCACCGACTCCGTCAACGCGATGGCGGGCAACCTGACCTGGCAGGTGCGGAACATCGCCCAGGTCACCACGGCGGTGGCCCGCGGCGACCTCACCCAGAAGATCGAGGTGGACGCGCGCGGCGAGATCCTGGAGCTCAAGAACACCGTCAACACCATGGTCGACCAGCTCTCCGCCTTCGCGGACGAGGTGACCCGGGTGGCCCGGGAGGTGGGCACCGACGGGCGGCTCGGCGGGCAGGCGCAGGTGCCCGGGGTGGCCGGCACCTGGCGGGACCTCACCGACTCGGTGAACTTCATGGCCGGCAACCTCACCAGCCAGGTCCGGGCGATCGCCCAGGTCGCCACCGCGGTCGCCGGCGGCGACCTCACCCAGAAGATCCGGGTGGACGCGCGCGGCGAGATCCTGGAGCTCAAGGAGACCATCAACACGATGGTCGACCAGCTCTCCGCCTTCGCGGACGAGGTCACCCGGGTGGCCCGGGAGGTCGGCACGGCCGGCAACCTCGGCGGGCAGGCCACCGTCCGGGGCGTCTCGGGCACCTGGAAGGACCTCACCGACAACGTCAACGTGATGGCCTCCAACCTCACCGGACAGGTCCGCTCGATGTCCGAGGTGGCGACGGCGGTCGCCCGCGGAGACCTCTCGCGCCGGATCACCGTCGAGGCCGAGGGCGAGGTGGCCGCGCTCGCCGACGCGATCAACACCATGGTGGACACCCTGTCCGCGTTCGCCGACGAGGTGACCCGCGTCGCCCGCGAGGTCGGCACCGAGGGCATCCTCGGCGGCCAGGCGCTCGTCCCGAACGTCGCCGGGACGTGGAAGGACCTCACCGAGAACGTCAACTCGATGGCGAACAACCTCACCAACCAGGTCCGCAACATCGCCCAGGTCACCACCGCCGTCGCCCAGGGCGACCTCACGCTCAAGATCGACGTGGACGCCCGCGGCGAGATCCTGGAGCTGAAGACCACCATCAACACCATGGTCGACCAGCTCTCCTCGTTCGCCGCCGAGGTGACCCGGGTCGCCCGGGAGGTCGGCAGCGAGGGCCGGCTGGGCGGCCAGGCCGAGGTCGAGGGCGTCTCCGGCACCTGGAAGCGGCTCACCGAGAACGTCAACGGCCTGGCCGGCAACCTCACCCGGCAGGTCCGCGCGATCGCCGAGGTGACCAGCGCCGTCGCCGCCGGGGACCTCACCCGGTCGATCACCGTCGACGCCTCCGGCGAGGTCGCCGACCTCAAGGACAACATCAACGCGATGGTCGGGTCGCTGCGCGAGACCACCCGCGCCAACCAGGAACAGGACTGGCTCAAGACCAACCTCGCCCGGTTCTCCGGCGCGGTCCAGGCCCGGCGGGAGATCCGGGCCGTCGCCGAAATGATCACCGACGAGCTGACGCCGCTGGTCGGCGCCCAGTTCGGCGCGTTCTACCTCGCCGAGGAGACCCCCTCCGGCACCGAGCTCGCCCTGATCAGCTGCTACGGCCGTGCGCTCGGCGAGGGGCCGCAACGGCTGCGGCTCGGCGAGTCCCTGGTCGGCCAGGCCGCCCG
Organism: Kitasatospora sp. NBC_00039; assembly: GCF_045160625.1. Classification (NCBI taxonomy): domain Bacteria; kingdom Bacillati; phylum Actinomycetota; class Actinomycetes; order Kitasatosporales; family Streptomycetaceae; genus Kitasatospora; species Kitasatospora sp. NBC_00039. The sequence goes on from NZ_CP108290.1 coordinate 102,195, forward strand.
CAGCCGCCGCACCGTCGCCGTCGACGACCTGCCGCCCGGCTACGCCACCCTCGCCTCCGGAGCCGGACGGGCGGACGCCCGCGCGCTGGTGATCCTGCCGATCGCCCTGGAGGAGTGGCTGATCGGCGTGCTGGAGTTCGCCTCCGTCCACCCCTTCAGCCAGGTCCACCGCGACTTCCTGGAGCAGTTCGCCGAGTCCTGCGGCGTCAACATCGGCACCCTGCTGGCCAACGCGCGCACCGACGAACTGCTCGGCGAGTCCCAGCGGCTCACCGCCGAACTCCAGGCCCGGTCCGAGGAGTTGCAGGATGGCCAGCAGGAGCTGCGGCGCTCCAACGCCGAACTGGAGGAGAAGGCGGCCCTGTTGGCCGAGCGCAACCGCGACATCGAGGCCAAGAACCTGGAGATCGAGCAGGCCCGGCAGGAGCTGGAGGAGCGGGCCCGGGAGCTCAGCCTCGCCTCGATGTACAAGTCCGAGTTCCTGGCCAACATGAGCCACGAGCTGCGCACCCCGCTCAACAGCCTGCTGATCCTCGCCCAGTTGCTCGCCCAGAACCCGGCCGGCAACCTGACGCCCAAGCAGGTCGAGTACGCTGGCGTCATCCACTCGGCCGGCTCCGACCTGCTCCAGCTCATCAACGACATCCTCGACCTTTCCAAGGTCGAGGCCGGGAAGGTGGAGCTCAGCCCCGAACCCTTCGCCGTGCGCGAGCTGTTGGAGTACGTCGAGTCCGCGTTCAAGCCGCTGGCCGACCAGAAGGAGCTGTCCTTCGGCGTCACCGTCGACCCGGCCGTGCCCGCCGAACTGGTCACCGACCAGGCCAGGTTGCGCCAGGTGCTGCGCAACCTGCTGTCCAACGCGCTCAAGTTCACCGACACCGGGCGGGTCGAGCTGAGGATCGAGCGCGTCTCCGGCGCCGGCCTCCCGGACGAACTCGGCCGGGCCGGCGCGGCGGTGGCGTTCCGGGTGGAGGACACCGGCATCGGCATCGACCCCGCCCACCTGGACACCGTCTTCGGCGCCTTCCAGCAGGCCGACGGCACGACCAGCCGCCGCTACGGCGGCACCGGCCTCGGGTTGTCGATCAGTCGCGAGCTGGCCCGGCTGCTCGGCGGCACCATCACCGTCAAGTCCAGCCCCGGCGCGGGCAGCTGCTTCACCCTCTACCTGCCGCTCGGCACCCGGGAGCAGGAGCGGGACACCGCAGCTGCCCCGCCCATGGCCCCGGCCGAGCCGAGCGTGCTGGTGGTCGAGGCAGGTCCGCCCGGACTGCTGACCCTGCTCGCCGGGAACGCGGCGGCCGCGCTCGGCGACCGGACGCCCCCGGCCCTGGTCCGCACCGCCGGCGACCAGGACGGGCTGCGGGCCGCGCTCGACCAGGGCCCGTACCGCTGCACCGTCCTCGACCTGGCGCTGCCCGCGGACTTCCTCCGGGCGGCCGCGACCGCGCTGGGCGAGCGGGTCGGCGCGGCGCCCGTCCTCGGCTACCGGGGCGACGGGCCGGGCGGGCCGGGCCCGGGCGGGATCGAGTCCGTCACCGGCCTGGACGAGCTGCGCGAACGGATCATCGGCTGCCTGGGCGGGCGCCCCACCGCCCCGCCGGACCGCGCGCGGGCCGCCGACGAGCCGCTCGCCGGGCGTACCGCCCTGATCGTGGACGACGACGTGCGCAACGTGTTCGCGCTCACCGCCGCCCTGGAACAGCGCGGCGTGACCGTCCTGTACGCGGCCGACGGCCGGGCCGGGCTCGACCAACTCCGCGCCCACCCCGAGACCGACGTGGTCCTGATGGACGTGATGATGCCCGGGCTCGACGGCTACGCCGCGATCGGCGCGATCCGGGCCGACCGGCGGCTCGCCCGGATCCCGGTGATCGCCGTCACCGCCAAGGCGATGCCCGGGGACCGGGCCAAGAGCCTGGACGCCGGCGCCGACGACCACATCACCAAGCCCGTCGACACCGAGCGCCTGCTCGACCGGATGCGGCACTGGCTGGACGTGTCATGACAGCCGGGCACGGTGCCGGGCAGGGTGGTGCCGGGGCCGTCGCGCAGGAGCTCGCCGACACCGTCCGCCGGCTCCGGCAGGACGCCGACCGGCTGCGGGCCGGGGAACGGGACCGGGCCGCGGTGGACGTCGCCACCGGGATCCTCGCCGAACGGCTGCGGTGCACGCCCGCCGAGGCCGCTGCCCGCCTCGCCCGGCTGGCCCGTGAGGCCGGGCAGCCCGTCGCCGTGCTCGCCGCCGACCTCGCGGGAGCGCCCGAGGCCGTGCGGCTGTCCGCGCCCCAGACGTCGCCCGAGGCCGTGACGTCGCCCGAGGCCGTGAAGCCGCCCGAGCCCGGCGAACCGCCCGGCGGGTCCGGCGGACCAGCCGGGCCCGGCCCCCTCCTCGCCGCCCCGGCCCTGGCCGCCGTCCCCGACCTGCAACGGGCGGCCGAGGCCGTACTCGACCAGAGCGCCGGACCACTCGGCGCCCGCGCCGTCGTGCTCTGGCAGCGTCTGCCCGGCGGAGCACTCGCGCTGGCCGGCCACGCGGGCCTGACCACCGCCGAGGCGCAGCCCTGGAGCCGCGTCCCGCCAGGCGTCGACACCCCCGCCCAGTACGTCGTGCACACCGGGCGCGAGCTCTGGCCCACCGGTCGGCGCCGCTCCGCCGTCTCGGTCGGCGGGCCCACGGCCGACCGCGCCGTCCTTCCACTGGTCGACGCCGGCCGGCGCCGCGGCGCGCTCGAACTGCTCTGGCCGGGGCCCGCCCCAGCCCTCACCCAGAGCCTCCGCCGCCAGCTGTACGCCCTCGCCGACCTCTGCGCCACCCTGCTCGACACCAGCGACCCGCCCGACCCGCCGGGCCCGCCGGCACCCGACCCGGCCGGTGCGCTGCTCGACGGCCTGCTCACCCCCGCGTTGCTGCTGGAACCGCTGCTCCGCGACGGCCGGTTGGCCGACTTCCGGATCGCCCGGACCAACGCGCGGTTCCGCGACCCGCTCGACCGCCCCCGGGCCGCCCTGGAGGGCGCGTCGCTGCTGGAGACCTACCCGGACGCCTGCGCCGCCGGCCTCTACGACCTGCTCGCCGACGCCCACACCACCGGCGAGCCCCGGCCCGGCGAGCGCCTGCACCTGGTCTTCCGCCGCGGCGACGCCCCGCTGCCCGCCACCGTCCGGCTCTCCGTCGCCCCGCTGGACGGACGGCTGCTGGTCAGCTGGCAGCTCACCACCGAACGGGACGGCGAGGGCGAGCAGGCCGGGCTGCTGCGCCAGGCCCAACGGCTCGCCCGGGTCTGCGGGTTCGAGGAATCCACGGCGACCGGCCGGATCCTCTGGAACGACGGCCTCGCCGAACTCTACGGGCTGCCGCCCGAGGCCCCGCCCGTCCCGCTGGCCCGCCTCGCCGACCACGCCCACCCGGACGACGAGCCCGCCGTCCGCCGCCTGCTGGACACCGTCCAGCGGCGCCACCGCTCCTCCTTCGCGGTCTTCCGGCTGGTCCGGCCCGACGGCTCCCAGCGCTACACCCGGATCATCGCCGAGCCCGTCGTCGACGACGCGGGCCGGCTGACCGCGGTCCGCGGCGCGTACCACGACGTCTCCTCCCAGCACTGGACCGAGGTCGCGCTCGGTGCCACCCGGGAGCGGCTCGCCGACACCGAACAGGAGGCCGCCGAGCGCGAGCGGCTCGCCCTCCGGCTCCAGCAGGCGATCCTGCCGCCCGAGCCGCCGCCGCTCGGCACCACCGGGCTGCACGCCGCCGTCCGCTACCGTCCGGCGGCCCAGCACGACCGGGTCGGGGGTGACTGGTACGACGTCCTGCTGCTGCCCGACCGGAAGGTGCTGCTCGCCGTCGGCGACGTGGCCGGCCACGGCGTCGGGGCGGCCACCGGCATGGTCGCGCTCCGGCACGCACTGCGTGGCCTCGCCGTCACCGGCGCCGGCCCCGGCCGGCTGCTCGGCTGGGCCAACACCGTCGCCCTGCGCGAACCCGGCGAGGTCACCGCCACCGCCGTCTGCGTGCTCTTCGACCCGGTCACCGGCGCGCTGCGCTGGGCCAGGGCGGGCCACCTGCCGCCGATCCGGCTCGGCAGGGCCGGAGCGGAGGTGCTGCCACTGCCGCACGGCGTGCTGCTCGGGGCGCTGGAAGGGACGGAGTACGAGGAGCGAACCGGGCGGCTGGACCCCGGCGACGTCCTGCTGCTCTACACCGACGGGCTGGTGGAGCGGCGCGACCGGCCGGTCGAGGACTCGGTGGACGAGCTGATCCGCGCGGCCGGCGCCCCCGGCGACGACCTGGAGCAGTACCTCGACCGGTTGTTGGAGCTCAGCCCGGCCGACACCGAGGACGACACCTGCCTGATCGCCGTCCGGGCCGAGTGACATCGCCGGGGCCCGGGGGGTGACAACTGTCACGGGAAAGGCAGGCACTGACACACTGCCGGGCGGCGAGGCGGGAGCCCTACCGTAGGGGCATGACGAAGAGCATCGAGCAGGACACCGACCGGACCGACCTCCACGTGAGCATCATCGGCGGTCACCGGCTGGCCGGGAAGACCATCCACGAGCGGACGGTGACGGCCTCGCTGATCGGCGGCGCGGACGTCGACCTGACCGACGTGGACCTCCCGGACGGCGCCGAGCTGCGGATCACCAAGCTGAGCCTGATAGGCGGGGTGCGCCTCACCGTCCGGCCGAACGTGCGCGTGGTGGTGGGCGGCCTGCGCCTCGGCGGGGTGAGCGACGACGGGCCGACCGAGCCCGGCGGCCCGACCGTCCGGGTGGACGCCTGGGGCCTGCTCGGCGGGGTGCGGGTCGGGCGGGCGTAGCGCCTGTCGCCTGCCCCGGCAGGCCTGGCCGCGGGCGCGGCCGCGGGCCCGGCGTCACGGCAGGGCCGGTGCTCCGGCTGCTCCCGCTGGTTCTGCCGCTCCCGGTGCTTGTGCCGATCCGGGTGCTCCCGGTGCTCCTGCTGCCGCCCGGAGGATGTCGAGGAAAGCGGTGATGGCCGGTGGCAGGGACTGGCCGCGGCGGGTGGCCGTCTGCACCAGGCGGACGGGGGTGTCCTCGGGGTGCAGGGCGGCCAGGGCGACGTCGGGTCGTGCGGCGCGCGCGGCCAGCGACGGGATGAGGGTGGGCCCCAGCCCGGCGGCGACCAAGCCCAACTTGGCGGTCCAGCCCGCCACCACGTACTCGATGCGGGGCCGGAACCCGCTGCGCAGTCCGGCGGCGAGCAGGGTGGACTCGACGTCGCGGCTGCCGGCGATCCAGTTCTCCTCGGCGAGTTCGGCCAGCCGCAGGCGGCTTCGGCCGGCCAGCGGGTGGTCGCGGGGGAGCGCCACCAGGACCACGTCCTCGACCAGCGGCCGGAGGTCGAACGCCTCAGCGTCGTAGGGCTGGTCGGGAGGGCCGACGACCACCGCGAGGTCGGTGTCGCCCTCCCGCAGCCGGTCGAGCAGGGCGGCCGAGAGCCCCTCGGTGAGCGAGACCGAGACCTGGGGGTGGGCGGCCCGGAAGGCTGCCAGGGCGCCCGGCACCAGGGCGGCGTTGGCACTGTCGAAGGCGCCTACCCGCAGCCGGCCGAGGTTGAGCCCGGTCAGGGCGGCCAGCTCGCGCCGGGTGCCGTCGAGGCGGTCGAGCAGCGCCTCCGCGTGCGGCAGCAGCGTGCGTCCGTGCTCGGTGAGCCGGACTCCGCGCGCCAGCCGGTCGAACAGGACGACACCGAACTCCGCCTCCAGGGTCGAGATCTGACGGGATATCGCCGACTGGGTGAACCCGAGTCGCTCACCGGCGGCGGTGAACGAGCCCAGGCGGGCGGCGGTGCGGAAGACTTCGAGCCAGGACATGTCCATTCCGCATGGCTACCATGCGAGACATTCGCTTGTCGCCTGTCTTTGCCCTCCCTAGCGTGGAGGCCATGGAAAAGATCGCATTTCTCGGACTCGGCCGGATGGGCCTGCCGATGGCCCGTCGACTCGCCTCCGCCGGACACCCGTTGACGGTGTGGAACCGCAGCCCCGCCAAGACCGAGGGGCTCGACGCGGCGGCGACGCCCACCGAGGCCGTCGCCGGCGCCGGCGTCGTCATCACCATGCTGGCCGACCCGGCGGCGGTCGAGTCGGTGGCCGGACAGTTCGCGGCGGAGCTGGCACCCGGCACGCTCTGGATCGACATGTCGTCCATCGGTCCGGACGCCACGGCTGCTCTTCGCGGCCGACTGTCCGACGGGGTGGCCCTGGTGGACGCGCCGGTGCTGGGCAGCGTCGGCCCGGCCGCCGCCGGCAGCCTGACCGTGCTGGCGGGCGGCCGGACCGAGGACCTCGACCGCGCGCAGCCGGTGCTCGACGTCCTCGGCACCGTGGTGCGCTGCGGCGGCCCCGGTGCGGGTGCCGCCCTCAAGCTCGTCGTGATCGGTGCGATGGTCGGGGCGGTCGCGGTGGTCGGCGAGGCGCTCGCGCTGGCCGACTCGCTGGGCCTGCCGGAGGAGCTCGCCCTCGGCGCGCTCTCCCGGGGGCCGCTGGCCGGCGCGGTGGCGCGCGCCCGCAGCGAGGACTCCGACTTCCCGGTCCGGCTGGCGGCCAAGGACCTCGCCCTGGCCGGCGGCGGCCCCGTCCTCACCGCCGTCCGGGACGTCCTGCTCGCCCACCCGGACGTCGCCGAGCAGGACCTCTCCCGGGTGGTCGACGCGATCCGGCGCTGACCGGGGGCGGTCAGGCCCCCATGCGGGGCCGCTTCCCGGCCCGGCCCGGCACGGGGGTCCGGGCCGGGCGGGCTCCGCCTCAGGCCGCCCAGCGGGAGACGGTGAACCCCGAACCGTCGCGCCGCACTTCGGCGGCTCCCGTGCCACCGAAGTGCGCCGGGATGACCAACTCGCGCTTGTCCGCCGCCCGTTCGAGGACGCGCAGCCGGCTTGCCGCGGCCTTGGCCGGGTCCTCGCAGAAGCAGCTGTTGCAGGAGGGGTGCAGGAGCTGTACCGGGCTGTGCAGCAAGTCACCCACGAACACGGCCCGTTCGCCGCGCGAAGCGAGCCGGAGCACCGAGGAGCCGGGGGTGTGGCCGGGCGCGGCCTCCAGGGTGAGTGCGTCGTCGATCCGGTGGGTGCCCTCCCAGCGCACCGCCTGCCCGGCCTGCTGGACCGGCAGGATGCTGTCGGCGAACATCTGGTACCGGTCGTCCTGCGGATCGGTGGCGGCGGCGAGGCCGGCGTGGTCGGCGGCCGGCATGAGGTAGACGGCGTTGGGGAAGGTGGGCACCCACGTACCGCCCTGGTCGACGGTGTTCCAGCCGACGTGGTCGGCGTGCAGGTGGGTGTTGACCACCACGTCGACCTCCTCCGGTCGTACGCCCGCCGCCGCGAGCCGGCCGGGGAAGTCACCCTGCCGGTGGTGGAACTGCGGCGAGTTCGGGCGCTCGCGTCCGTTGCCGACGCCCGTGTCCACCAGCACGGTCCGGCCCCCGTGGCGGATGACCCAGGTCTGCAGTGTTCCGACGTAGCTGTCGGTGGACGGCTCCCAGTGGTCGGGTGCCAGCCAGTGCTCGTTCTCCTTCCAGGTGGCGGCCGCCACCCCGGGCACGAGGGCAGGGGCCGGTACGAACGGCCCCTGCCACTCGACCACCCTGATGATCTCGGCGTCGCCGAGCACGATCCGCTCCATGGTGTCTCTCCCCGCGAGGTCCTGCGGCGGCACTCTCGCCTCCGCTGACCAGAGCCTATGGAGCAGCGCGTGAGCTGCTCAATGCGTGAACAGCTCATCCGGATACGGGAGCGGCTCAACCATGCGCTGTACGACTAGCATGGGCCCATGGATGTGGTCAGTGACGCGATTGCCGCCGTGCGGATCGGACAGCCGTCGTCCAACCGGCTGCGGGTGGGGGGCCGGTGGTGCGCGCGGATCCCCGGCTACGACGGGGCCGGTTTCCATGTGGTGCTGGAGGGCGGCTGCTGGCTGCTGCCGGACGGTGGCGCGCCGGTGAGCCTCGGCTCGGGGGACGCGGTGCTGCTGCCGCACGGGACGGGCCACGTGATCGCGAGCGCGCCGTTGGAGCCGGCGGAGGCCGCGCGGGCGGTCTCCGTCGACCGGCTGCTCGGTCCCGGCCGCCCGGTCCCGACCCCGCCCGCCGGTGCCCCCGAACAGGCGGGGCCCGTCGCCGAGTTGCTCTGCGGCAAGTACCGGCTGGACCACAGCCGCACGCACCCGCTGATGCAGGAGCTGCCGGACGTCGTCCACCTGCCGAACCGGGTCGGCAGCCACCCCCAGCTGCGGGCTGCCGTGGACCTGCTGGGCGGCGAGCTGGTCGCCGACCGGGCCGGCTCGGCGCTGGCCGTGCCCAGCCTGATCGACCTGTTGCTGGTGTACATGGTGCGGGCCTGGCTGACGAAGGAGTCCGGGGCCGACCGGTCGGCATCGCCGCCCGAGGCGGCCGATCCCACGTCCGGCGGTCTCACGTCCGGCGGTCTCACGTCCGGAGGTCCCACGTCCGGAGGTCCCACGTCCGGAGGTCCCACGTCCGGCGGGCGCTGGCCGGCGGCGCTCGGCGACCCGGTGGTGGCCGCCGCGCTGCGGGCCGTGCACGAGGACCCGGCCCGGGCCTGGAGCACCGACGACCTCGCCGCCGAGGCAGGCGTCTCCCGTGCCACGCTCACCCGGCGCTTCACCGCCCTGGTCGGCCGGCCGCCGATGGCATACCTCGCCTGGTGGCGGATGACCCGCGCCGCCACCCTGCTCCGTCAGACCGACGATCCGCTGGACGCGATCGCCCGCCGGGTCGGCTACAGCACGCCGTACGCCCTTTCGCACGCGTTCAGCCGCCTCTTCGGCACCACGCCGGGCCGCTACCGCGCCCGCGTCGCGGGTGAATCCGGTGCCGACTGAGGCGGGTGGGGCGGTTGTTTCGCGCTCTCCGCTCAAACTCTTGAACGCAAGACCTGACTTGCCCTGTCCTTGTCAAGAGAATGTGGAGAGCGCGCGAAGGAGTCGTGATGCTCTGGTCCTACTCCGACTCCCTCAGGTCCGTACCAGGTCACAGCGGTCAGGAGTGCCGATTCGTCCGTTCTGTCATGCCCTGTCAGATTGGTACTCGGAGGTTCCTCCAAGTTTCAATCGCGGATAGGTGTTCATGAAGATAACGAAAAGCCCTCGACTGGTCCGGTGTTGGATTTACTTATTGACGTCATGCCGCGGCGGCGGATTTACTCCTCCCACCCCGCCGCAGCGTTGCGGCACCGTCAGGGAGGCACCCCCCACATGAACGCAATGACGCGCCGCCTCGTCATCGGCACCGCTGCGGTCTCGATGGCCCTGTCCATGGCAGCCTGCGGCAAGGCCGGCGGCGACAAGAAGGACACCGCGAGCTCCGGTGACACCAAGTCCGTCGGCCTGCTGCTCCCGGAGAACGCCTCCTCCACGCGCTACGAGTCCTTCGACCGGCCGTTCATCGAGGCCAAGGTCAAGTCCCTCTGCCCGGACTGCAAGGTGCAGTACAGCAACGCCGAGGGCAGCGCCGCCAAGCAGAAGCAGCAGTTCGACACCCTGATCACCCAGGGCGTGAAGGTGATCATCCTGGACGCCTTCGACGCCAAGTCCACCCAGTCCTGGGTGAAGGAGGCCGCCGACAAGGGCGTCAAGGTCGTCGCCTACGACCGCCTGGCCACCGGCCCGGTCTCGGCCTACGTCTCGTTCGACAACGAGAAGGTCGGCGAGCTCCAGGGCCAGGCCCTGCTGGACGCGCTCGGCGCGAAGGCCGCCGACTCCAACATCGTCATGATCAACGGTGACGAGGCCGACCCGAACGCCGCCAAGTTCAAGGAGGGTGCGCACAAGACCCTCGACGGCAAGGTCAAGAAGGTCGTCTACGAGCAGTCCGGTGAGTGGAAGCCCACCGTGGCCGGCCAGAAGATCGGCGCCGCCATCACCCAGTTCGGCAAGGACGGGTTCCAGGCCGTCTACTCCGCCAACGACGGCATGGCGGGCGCCATCGTGACCCAGCTGAAGTCCGCCGGTATCAGCGTGCCGGTCGGCGGCCAGGACGCCGGCCTCGACGCCGTCCAGCGGATCGTCGCGGGCGACCAGGCGTACACCATCTACAAGGCGTACAAGCCGCTCGCCGACAGCGCCGCCGAACTCGCCGTCAACCTGCTGCAGGGCAAGGACGTCAGGTCCGTCGCCTCCGTGAGCGTGGACAGCGACACCGACAAGGCCATCCCGGCCAAGCTGCTGGAGCCCAAGGTCGTCACCAAGGCGAACATCAACGACACCGTCATCGCCGACGGCCTCTACAAGGCCGCGGACATCTGCACCGCCGACTTCGCCGCCGCCTGCACCGCCGCCGGCATCAAGTAACGCGCCCGCCAGGAGCAGTGGCCACGGCGCTCCCCGTCCAATCCGGGGAGCGCCGGCCCGCCGCCCTGCGCCAACCCCACCCCACCCCACGCACTACCCCGCAGGAGATGGTTCACGTGACAGGCGCACCCGTACTGGCGCTGCGCGAGGTCTCCAAGCGCTTCGGCGCCGTCCAGGCACTCACCGACGTCGACCTCGACGTCCACGCCGGCGAAGTCGTCGCGCTGGTCGGCGACAACGGCGCCGGCAAGTCCACGCTGGTCAAGACGATCGCCGGCGTCCACCCGATCGACGAGGGCGAGATCAGCTGGGAGGGCCGCGCCGTGCGCATCGGCCGCCCCCAGGACGCCCAGGCGCTCGGCGTCGCCACCGTCTACCAGGACCTCGCGCTCTGCGACAACCTCGACGTCGTCGCCAACCTCTTCCTCGGCCGTGAACTGCGCCGCCACGGCACGCTGGACGAGGTCGCCATGGAACGGCGTGCCAAGGAACTGCTGGATACCCTCTCGATCCGGATCCCCAGCGTGCGGATCCCGATCGCCGCGCTCTCCGGCGGACAGCGCCAGGTCGTCGCCATCGCCCGTGCCCTGGTCGGCGACCCCAAGATCGTCATCCTGGACGAGCCGACCGCCGCCCTCGGCGTCGAGCAGACCGCGCAGGTCCTCGACCTGGTCGAGCGACTGCGCGAGCGCGGCCTCGGCGTCATCCTGATCAGCCACAACATGGCGGACGTCAAGGCGGTCGCCGACACCGTCGCCGTCCTGCGCCTGGGCCGCAACAACGGGGTCTTCCCGGTGGCCGGGACCTCGCACGAGGAGATCATCTCCGCCATCACCGGCGCCACCGACAACGCCGTCACCCGGCGCCAGGCACGCATAGCGGAGGAAGCGAAGTGAGCACCAGCCAGACCACCCCCACCCCGGCCGCGGGAGGAACCCCCGCCGCACCGGCGACCGACCCCCGGCTGCTGGTCCGCCAGGGCGGCTTCGCCGGATACCTGGAAGAGTTCCGCCGCAAGATCAAGAGCGGTGATCTCGGCTCGCTGCCGGTCGTCATCGGCCTGGTCCTGATCGCCGTCATCTTCCAGAGCGTCACCGGCCACTTCCTGCAGGCCGACAACCTGACCAACATCACCAAGTGGATCGCCGGGCCCGGCCTGATCGCGGTCGGCGTGGTGTTCGTCCTGCTGCTCGGTGAGATCGACCTCTCGCTCGGCTCCCTCGCCGGCGTCTGCGCCGCCGTCACCTCCGTCCTGGCGGTACGGGAAGGCCTCAACGAAGGCCTGGCGATCCTGCTCGCCCTCGCCACCGCGGTGGCCATGGGCGCCCTGCACGGCTTCTTCTTCGCCAAGATCGGCGTGCCCGCCTTCGTCGTCACCCTGGCCGGCATGCTCGCCTGGAGCGGCCTGCAGGACTACGTGCTCGGCAAGCTCGGCACCGTCAACAACATCAACGACGGCGTCGTCGCCAACCTCGACACCTACTTCATCGGCGACGGCGACATCGTCTACGCCTGGCTGCTCGCGCTCCTCGCCATCGGAGTCTTCCTTGCCGGGCAGCTGCTGGACGCCCGCCGCCGCACCGCCGCCGGCCTGCCCGCGCGCAGCACCAGCGAAATCGCGCTGCGCACCGGCGCCCTCGCCGTGCTCTCCCTGGTCGGCGCCTACATGCTCAACCAGGACCGCGGCCTGCCGCTGCCGCTGGTCATCCTGCTGGGCGTGGTCGTGCTGACCGACTTCGTGCTGCGCCGCACCTCCTACGGCCGGCAGATCTTCGCCGTCGGCGGCGGCATCGAGGCGGCCCGCCGGGCGGGCATCAACGTGGCCCGGGTCCGCATCTCGGTGTTCATGATCTCCGCCGGCCTGGCCGGCCTCGGCGGTCTGTTCATCGCTTCTCAGCAGGGCTCCGCCGACAAGACGCTCGGCAGCGGGAACGTCCTGATGAGCGCCATCGCGGCGGCCGTGATCGGCGGCACCAGCCTCTTCGGCGGACGTGGCAAGACCTGGTCCGCGCTGCTCGGCATCCTGGTCATCCAGTCGATCACCACCGGCCTGGACATGGTCCACGCCGCACAGGCGATCCAGTACATGATCACCGGTGCCGTCCTGCTCGCCGCCGTGGTGCTCGACTCGGTCTCGCGCCGCACCCAGAAGTCCTCCGGCCGCGGCTGACCCGGGCGCTGACACGCGCTCGCTGACCCGCGGGCGCTGACCCGCCCTCCCTCGAACGGCCCGGTACCCACCCCCACGGGTACCGGGCCTCTTCCCTTTTCGCGTTCCCTTTCGCGTTCCTTTTCGAGGGAGCGGATCGTCCTGCCGGGGGAGCGGCCCGTTCCTCGGTTCTCCGAGGGAGCGGACCGTTCCGGCGTTCGGGGGAGCAGCGGTTCTGCGACCTCACCGTCGGGCCGGACGTCCGGGTCGCAAATGCGCCGGAGCCCGGTGGGGGCGGGCTGCTGGACTCGGGGTGACCACCGCCACCCCGACAGGACGGGACCATGTCCGCCGCCTCCTCATCCGCCGCCGCCTCCGCCTCCCCTCTGCCCGCCCGAACAGCCCGGACCGTTCGTACCGATCCCACCGCCCGTCCGCCACTGAGCGGCCGGTCCGCCGTGCTCGCCCTGACCGCGGGGATCTTCTCCCTCGTCACCACCGAGATCCTGCCGATCGGCCTGCTCACCCCGATCGGCGCGACCTTCCGCATCTCGGACGGTGCCGCCGGACTGATGATGACCATCCCCGGCCTGCTGGCCGCCCTCGCCGCCCCGACCGTGACCGCCGCCACCGCGCGGATCGACCGCCGCCCCATGCTGTGGGCCCTGCTGCTGGTGCTCGCCGCGGCCGACCTGCTCAGCGCGCTCGCGCCTGCCTACTGGACGATGCTGCTCGCGCGGATCCTGGTCGGACTGGTCATCGGCGCTTTCTGGTCGATCGGCTCGGGCCTCGCCGACCGCCTCGTCGCCGAGCGGCACCGGGCCGTCGCCACCGCCGTGATCTTCTCCGCCGTCCCGCTCGGCTCCGTGCTCGGCGTCCCCGCCGGGGTCTACCTCGGCGACCTCGCCGGCTGGCGGACGGCCTTCCTCGCGATGGCGGCCCTCTCCCTGCTGGTCGCCGCCGCGCTCGCGCTGACGCTGCCCCCGCTGCCACCCCTGCACGCCACCCGGCTCGCCGTCCTGCGCGGGCTGCTCGGCGACACCCCCGTCCGCACCGGCCTGCTCGTCACCCTCCTCGTCGTGACCGCGCACTTCGGCAGCTACACGTACATCACCCCGTTCCTCGCCGACGAGGCCCATGCCGGCCCCGGGCTCATCACCGCGGCCCTGCTGGCATACGGCGCCGCGGGCATCGCCGGCACCTTCGCCGCCGGCCCGCGCGCCCGCCGCGCCCTGCGCCCGACCTTCACCGCCGCCGCCGGCCTGCTCGCCGCGGCGACGCTGCTGCTCCCCGTCCTCGGGACCGGCCGGCCGGGCGCACTCCTGCTCTTGCTCGTCTGGGGATTCGCGTACGGCGCGGTGCCGGTCTGCTCGCAGGCCTGGTTCCTGGCGGCGGCGCCGCACGCCCCCGAGGCCGCATCCGTGCTGTTCACCGCCTCCTTCCAGGCGACGATCTCGCTCGGTGCGCTGGCGGGCGGGGCCGTGGTGGACGCCGCCTCGACCCCCACGGTCATGGTGCTGGGCGGCGTCACGGCGCTCCTCGCGCTGGGCGCGATGCGGCTCCGGGGCGCTCCCGGCGGCGGGGGCGACGCCGGCGCGGCGTCGTAAGCCGAGCTTCCGTGGGGTCGGGACGTTGGTCCCGGCTGCACGGGCCGTTCGCACCGCCTGTTGCGGGGGGCCTGCCGCACACCCTGGAAGGAGCACACCGCCGCCGGCCCGGGCAGGCCCGCGGTGCCGGAGCCCGAGAGTGAGGAAGTACCCCGTCCATGTCCGACGAGATCGTGTACCGCCTGGTGGACGCCTTCTTCACCCACTGCGACCACTGCCAGGAGCCGCCTGACCCGAACTGCCATCCGCGAGCGCACTGGCGCCTCTACATGGACCTCGATCGCGAGACCGTCGAACGGATCCGCCGGTGGGCCAAGGACCCCGCCACCATGCCGGGAACGCCGGCCGAGCGGACCGTCCTGCTGAGCTGGCTCGACGCCCAGGAGGCGTAGCGACTCCTCGGGGCGCGGACGCGGCCCGGCGGTGCATGAGCGCCCCGTCAGTGCGTGAGCGGCTCTTCGGTGCGTGAGCGGCCCGGCGGGGCGTCAGCCGTCCGTCGGCGCGCGGCCGGTCGGGACCGCACCGGCCGCGCGCCGGGCTCCGTCAGCCTGCGCCCGGGAGCCGGGCCTCCAGGCGGCCGGCGCGCACCCGGGTCTCGAACACCGGCTGCGCGGCGGTGGCCGGCCCGCGTACGACCTCGCCGTCACCTAGCCGGAAGGTGCTGCCGTGCCACGGACAGCGCAGGCAGCCGTCGACCACCGTGCCCTCCGCGAGCGGGCCGGAGAGATGTGAACAGCGCTCGGCGAGCACCGCGAAGCCGTCCCCGGTGGCGACCACGACGACGTCCACCCCACCGGCCCTCCGGCGGACCGGTTCACCAGGCGGGAACTCCTCGACCCCGCCCAGCTCCACCCAGTCCGCGGGCGCCAGCCGGTGCACCGCCGCCGCCCGGTTCGGCCCGGCCGCCTGCCGGTAGGAGAGGTGGCCGCCGAGCGCCGCACCGGCCGAGACGGCGGTCAGCCCGGCCAGGCCGAGCAACCGCCCGTGAAACCCGTGGCCGCGACAGCGGGCCACCAGCGAAGCCGCGTACAGCACGACCCCGGTCGTGTTGGAGACCGCGTGCACCAGACCGGTCCGTCGCCGCGGCGGATCCAGCCGGGCCCAGTCCACCCAGCCCGCCAGGGCGGCGGGGCCGACGGTGACCAGGCCCGCGGCGACCAGCCGGCCCGCCGCCCGCCGGTCCCCGCCGGTCAGGTCGAGCAGGCCCGCGGAGAGCCAGCAGCCGAGCGGCACCTGCACCAGGGCCGGGTGCAGCGGGTGCCCGAGCGGGACGCCGTGCAGGACGTCGCGGAACGGCCCGAGCGGTAGCGCCGTGACCGCGTCGTGCAGCGGCCCGGCCGGAGCGTCCAGGAAGTCCCAGCCCGCCGGCGCGTCCAAGGCGCCACGCAGCCGCCGGGACCACGGGGAGATGTGCGCGAAGGTGTCCATGGTCAGCGGCTGGCCGCTGCCCGGGATTCCAAACATGCGCGGTCCGCGCGGTGGCCGGCGTCAGCCCCTCGGCCGGGCCCCCGGCGGCAGGGATTCCAGCGCCTCGCGCAGCCGTCCGCCCGAGGCAGCGAGAAGCCGGCCGGCGGTCGGCGCGTCCACCCCGGCGAGGACGACCAGGACGGCGTCCTTGGCCCGGCCGCCGGTCGCGGCCAGCGCCGCCCGGACGGTGGCCTCGTCGGCGCCGGTGGCCCCGGCGACGATGCGGTGTGCCCGGTCCCGGAGCTTCTCGTTGCCCACGCGGACGTCGACCATCAGATTTCCGTACGTCTTGCCGAGCCGGACCATGACGGCGGTGGAGATCAGGTTCAGCACCAGCTTCTGTGCCGTGCCCGCCTTGAGCCGGGTCGAGCCCGCCACCACCTCGGGCCCGACCTCGATCTCGATGCCCAGCTCGGCCGCCGCCACCAGGGCGGAGCCCCGGGCGCAGGCCAGCCCCACCGTCAGCGCCCCGGCCGTGCGGGCACGTTGGACGGCCGCCACCGTGTAGGGTGTCCGGCCCGATGCGGAGATGCCCACCAGGCTGTCGGCCGGCGTCGGCGCCAGCGCCTCCAGGTCGGCGACGGCAAGGTCGGTGCGGTCCTCCGCGCCCTCGACGGCGCCCACCAGGGCCGGCGGCCCGCCCGCGATCAGGCCGACCACCTGGCCGGGCGCGGTGCCGAAGGTCGGCGGGCACTCGCTCGCGTCCAGCACCCCGAGCCGACCGGCCGTGCCCGCGCCGGCGTAGAGCAGCCGGCCGCCCCGCCCCATGCGGGCGGCGACCGCGTCGACCACGGCCGCGATGTCCGGCAGCCGGCCGCTCACCGCCTCGGCGACGGTGCGGTCCTCGGCGTTCATCAGCCGGAGAAGATCGAGCGTCGCCATCCGGTCGATCCCGGCCCACTCGGGCCGCACCGCCTCGGTCACCGGCTGCGAGGGTGGTTGCGTTTCCATGGGTGCACCCTCCCCGTGCATGGGCGGCGTCAACCCGGGCAGGTGCCCGGGGAGGGAGGCATGCCATGAACCAGGACCGCACCGTTGCCGCCCTGCTGGAGCGGTACGGCCGCACCTACGCCGAGGAGGCCGGTATCGCGCTGCGCGACACCCCGGCGCCGCTCTACCAACTGCTCGTCCTCACCGTGCTCTGCTCCGTCCGGATCGGCGCCGCCACCGCCGTGGCCGCCGCCGGGGAGCTCTTCGCGGCGGGCCTGCGGACGCCGCGCGCGATGACCGGGGCGAGTTGGCGGTCCCGGGTGGAGGCCCTCGGACGCGCCCACTACGTCCGGTACGACGAGAGCACCGCCACCGCCCTCGGCCGGGGCGCCGACCTCCTGCTCGACCGTTGGCACGGCGATCTCCGGCGCCTGCGGACCGAGGCGGGCGGCGCACCCGGGCGGGTCGTGGAACTGCTCCAGGAGTTCCCGCGGATCGGGCCGGTCGGCGCCGGGATCTTCTGCCGCGAGGCCCAGGCCGTCTGGCCGGAGCTGCGGCCCTTCTTCGACGGGCGCGCCCTCGCGGTGGCGGCTGAGCTGGGCCTCCCGGAGTCCCCGGCGGGTCTCGCGGAGCTGGTCCCGCCCGGGGACCTGGACCGCCTCGCCGCTGCGCTGACCAGGGTCGGGCTGGCCCACGGCGCGCCGCGTGAGCTGGTGGGGGCCGCTTCGTGAACGGGCCGTCCGGTCCGCCCGGCGCGTCAGGTCTGCCCCGCTCGGCTCGTCAGGTCCGCCGGGCCTGCCCGGCTGCGGTCCGGTCCGCCCGGCCCGGCCGGCTGCGGTCCGGCCACGCGTAACCGCGGGTCTGGCCACCCGTAGTCGCGGGTCAGGCCATCCAGAAGAAGACCGCCGTCATCCGCCGCTCCTCCAGTTCGGTGCCGTAGTACGTGGTGGCGCTGTGGATCAGGTTGGCGTGGTAGAGCAGCAACTGGTTGTAGCGGTTGGGGACGCGGACGTCCTCGGTGAACGCGTCGCCGGGGACGTGGCGGGTGCCGAGCGCCTCCACCAGGTTGTTGTGCGGCGCGTTGACCAGGTTGCCGCCGAGCCGGCCGCCCGGGAACTGCTGGCGGTAGAAGCTGGTCCCGGCGTCCTTGGGGGCGCCGGGGCTGAGGTAGAGCACGGCGGCGTAGCGGCAGAGTGCGCGGGAGTCGGTGTGCGGGCGGGAGGTCGACTCCCCGGCGCCGACGACCTGGACGCAGTTGTGGTTGAGCGTCCCGCCGCCGGGAGTGCTCTGCACCCAGAGCCGGGAGGCTCCGGTCGCCTTGCGGACCAGTGCCTCGACCCGGGCCAGCTCGTCCGGCTCCAGCCCGGGCATGGTGCGCAGCCCCGGCCACGCCTCGGGTCGGTAGGGGTAGCCCTCGGTCCACTCGCCGCGGGCCAGCACGCGCTCTCGGACGGCGTCGGGATCGGACAGTACGTCGTTGATCACCCAGTAGTCCCGGCCGGGCGTGGGTTTGCGGTAGGGCAGGACCGGCAGGGCGGTCCGCCTGAGGGGCTGTGAGGGCATGCGCCGACCATAGGGTCGGCACTGCCCAACTTTCTGCCGTGAGCAGGTCAACCTTTCGTCAAGGGGCCCGCGCCGGCGCTGCCGCCTGTCGTCGCTGCTCAGGGCGGTTGTCCTGGGGCAGGTCTCGATCACGGCGCCGGCCGGACCGCGTATCCGCCGAGGGCGCTCTGCAGTTGGTCGAAGGCGCGGCCGGCGGCCGGGCGGATGGCGTCGGCTATCGGCTCGTACTCCTCGCCGGCCAGGACGCGGCGGAACACCTCGGCGAACAGCGTCCGGTGGACTGCGGCGAGCAGGCCGGCTGCGAGCCGGGCGGTGAGGTCGGCGGGCGGGGTGCCGGTGGCCTCGGCGAGGGCGGTGCCGAGAGCGTCCTCGCTCTGCTCGTGGATCTCGCGAAGGCGGGCGACCAGCGCGGGGCTCTCGGCGATGGTGCGGGCGAAGGCGGGGCCGGAGAACCCGAGCGCGGCGTCGTGCCGGTCGATCGCGGCCAGGCACTCCCGGCGCAGTGCGGCCAGTGCGGACTCGCCGGGCGCCCGCCGGGCGACCGTCCGGGCGAGCCCGGCGACGATCTCCTCGTGCAGGTCGAGGACCAGGTCCTCCTTCCGCGGGAAGTGGTTGGTGACGGTCATTTTGGCCACGCCGGCTGCGGCCGCGACCTCGGCGATCGTCGTCCGGTCGAAGCCCCGCTCGATGAACAGCCGGGTCGCGGTGTGTGAGATCGCCTGGCGGGTGCGGCGCTTGTTGAGCTCGCGCAGATTCGGGGTGCCGTCGGTCATGGACGTGAGCCTAGCGCAGCCTCGCTGGGTCGAACACAGAAATTGTGCTTGACCCAATCAGTGGGTCGGACCTAAGTTCTGTCCTGGCGGCCGGGAAGGTCGTCGCAGGGGAGACTTCGGGGAGGGGCCATGGCCGGATCGGCGGCAGGTTCGCGCACGTCACACACATCGGGCGCGGCACGGGCCGGGCGACGTGTGGAGCGTGCCGGGCGAAGCGCAGAGCATGCCGGGCAACGGGGGAGCGGGCGCGAGCCGCTGCCGCCCGGCCTGATGAGGATGGGGGCCGTCCTCGCGCTGGGGCCGGTGCTGGCCCTGCTCGACACGACGATCGTCAACGTCGGGATCGACTCCGTCGCCCGCGACCTGCACAGCTCGATGACGGCTGTCCAGTGGGTGTCCACCGGCTACCTCCTGGCCCTATCGCTCGTCATGCCGCTCTCCGGCTGGGCCGCCGGGCGTTTCGGCGCCCGCCGGACGTGGCTGGTCTCGGTCGCGCTCTTCGTCGCCGGCTCCGCCCTCTGCGGGCTGGCCTGGTCGACGGGCAGTCTGATCGCCTTTCGGGTGCTGCAGGGGATCGGCGGCGGCATGATCCAGCCCCTCGGGCAGACGATCATGGTGCAGGCGGCCGGCCCGTCCCGGATCGGCCGGGTCATGGGCGTGCTGATGTTCCCGATCAGCCTGGCCCCGGTCCTCGGGCCGGTCCTCGGCGGCCTCGTCCTGGAGCAACTGGACTGGCGGTGGATGTTCCTGCTCAACGTTCCGGTCGGCCTGGCCACCCTGCTTCTCGGCGCCCGCCTGATCCCGGCCGACGTGCGACACCCGGAGCCGCGGCCCCGGCTGGACGCCCTCGGGCTCGCCCTGCTGTCACCGGGCCTGGCGGCACTGGTCTACGGGCTCGCCACCATCGGCGACGCCGGGGGCGGGGCGAGCGGGGCGGCCGTCGGAATCGGGGCCGCACTGCTGCTGGGGTACGGCGTGCACGCGCTCCGCACTCCGGGCGAGGGCCGACTGCCGCTGATCGACCTGCGGCTGTTCGCCCGGCGCGGCTTCGCGGTGGCCACCGCCAACTCCTTTCTCCAGGGCGCCGCGCTGTACAGCTCGATGTTCCTGGTGCCGCTCTACTACCAGCAGGTCGAGCACCGCGGAGCCGTCGAGGCGGGGCTGCTGCTGGCGCCGCAGGCGCTCGGCACGGCCGTCACCTCACTGCTGGCCGGCCGGATCGCCGACCGGATGGCCCCGCGCCCGCTGATCCTCATCGGCATCGCCTGCTCGCTGCTCGGCACGTTCGCCTTCACCCGGCTCGGCGCCGGCTCCGGCCCCGCCGACGGGCTGCTGGCGGCCTCGCTGGCCCTGCGCGGCGCCGGCATGGGCATCATCGTCATCCCCGGGATGGCGGCGGTGTACGGCAGCGTGGAGCGGGCCCACGTCCCCGCAGCCGCCGGCGCGGTCAACGTGCTGAACCGGGTGGGCGGCGCGCTCGGCACCGCGGTCCTGACGCTCGTCCTCCAGCACTCGCTGGCCGAGCATCCGGCGCACCGGGCCGCCGCCTTCGGCTCCACCTTCTGGTGGGTGCTCGGCCTCTCCGCCCTCGCGATCGCACCCGCCCTGCTCTATCCCGCCGGCCGCAAGCAGCACTGATCGGCCCCGCTGATCAACCGATCGCCGAAACACGCCATCGAATCACCGGCCGTCGAGACACCGGCCGTCGAGACACCGGCCGTCGAGACACCGGCCGTCGAGATACGACGGGCGGATACCGACCATCCACCGACCACCGAGATCCGAGAGAAGGACCCACGCATGTTCACCAAGCCCCCCGGACTCCGCCTGCTCACCGTGCACGCCCACCCCGACGACGAGTCGAGCAAGGGCGCCGCCACCCTCGCCCGGTACGCCGCCGACGGCGTGGAGGTCGTGGTTGCGACCTGTACCGGCGGCGAGCGCGGATCCGTCCTCAACCCGGCGCTCGACCGCCCCGAGGTCCGGGCCGACCTCACCCGGATCCGGCGAGAGGAGATGGCGGCCGCCCGCGAGATCCTCGGGGTCGACCAGCGCTTCCTCGGCTTCACCGACTCGGGCATGCCCGGCCCCGAGGAGCCGCTCCCCGAGGGCTGCTTCGCCCTCCAGCCGGTCGAGACCGCCGCGGCACCGCTGGTCGCCCTGATCCGCGAGTTCCGCCCGCACGTCGTCATCACCTACGACGAGACCGGCGGCTACCCGCACCCCGACCATGTGATGACGCACCAGGTCACCGTCGAGGCCTTCGAGGCGGCCGCCGACCCGAACCGGTACCCGGAGGCGGGCGAGCCCTGGCAGCCGGCCAAGCTCTACTACCACCTGGCGCTCTCCCGGGCCTGGTTCCAGACCCTGCACGACGCCATGACGGCGCACGGCGTCGCCTCGGCCATGGGCGAGCTGCTCGCCGACTGGCCGGACACCCCGCCCGCGCTCGCCACCACCACGCGGATCGCGTGCACCGAGCAGTTCGCCGTCCGGGACGCCGCGCTGCTCGCGCACGCCACCCAGATCGAGCCCGGTGCCGGCTTCATGGCGCACTCGCGCGACATCGAGCGCCAGGTCTGGCCGACGGAGGACTACCACCTCGCGCGCAGCGTGGTGCGCACGGCGCTCCCCGAGGCCGACCTCTTCGCCGGCCTGCGCCCCGGGGAGGCGAGCGGATGAGGCGCCTCAGCTGTGCGGCCCATGGCGGCCGACCGGGCCGACCGGGCCGACCGGCCGCGACGCCTTCTGCCGGTACGTCAGCACTGCCCGTCGGCGAGGACGAA
Organism: Kitasatospora sp. NBC_00039; assembly: GCF_045160625.1. Classification (NCBI taxonomy): domain Bacteria; kingdom Bacillati; phylum Actinomycetota; class Actinomycetes; order Kitasatosporales; family Streptomycetaceae; genus Kitasatospora; species Kitasatospora sp. NBC_00039. Next base: position 123,798 of record NZ_CP108290.1, read on the forward strand.
CCAGCCCGGGCCGGTCTGCTTGAGGGTGTGGGTGGTGAAGGTGTTCCAGAGCCCCATGCCCTGCCCGGAGCCGAGCGCGTAGGTGAGGCCGCCGCTCTGCGTCGCCCGCCCGGCCTTCACCTGGTTGTAGTTGTCGTCCGTGAAGCACTGCGGCGCGCCGCCGCCCGTGGTCGCCGTCACCGCCGCGGAGCGGGCACCCTCGACGCCCGCCGCGTCGACGGCCGCCGCGGTGTAGGCGTACGCCGTCCCGGCGCTCAATCCGGTGTCGGTGTACGACGCGCCGGACGGGCCCGCCACCCGGACGCCGTCGCGGTACACCGCGTACGAGGCGGCGCCGGTGACGGCCTGCCAGGCGAGCGAGACGGTGTCCGCGCCGGTGGCGGTCGCGGTCAGTCCAGTGGGTGCGGGCAGCGAGGGGTCGGTGGGGCCGCCACCGCCGTCCAGACCCCAGAACTGCGCGGTGTAGTAGCCGGAGCAGATCGTGTTGAGGAAGTAGCTGCCGGTGGCTCCGCACTGGTCGGCGCCGGAGCCCGGGCTGACCGCGAGCCCGTGGCCCATCCCCGCGACCGAGTAGAGCGCCACGGCGGGCCGGCCGCCGGCGTCGTTGTAGAGGGACTGGGTGGTGCCGCCCGGAAGGCTCCGGGTGGCGGACGCGTTCTGGCCGATGCCCCACACGTTCGTCCACTGGTCCCGCAGCTCGGTCGCGTTGACCGGCTTCACGGTGGTGTCGGCGCTGCCCTGCCAGATCGCGACCCTCGGCCACGGCCCGGTGTAACCCGGGTACGCCCGGCGGACCTTGTCACCCCACTGGGCGGGGGTGAGTCGCTGGTCGTTGTTCTGGCAGCCGGACGCGGCGCTCTGGGAGGTGGCGCAGTGGGCGGGCAAGCCGGAGTCGATCGCACCGCCGGCGAACACGTCGGGGTAGTCGGCCAGCAGGTCGGCCGCCATCCCGCCGCCCGCCGAGAGGCCCGTGACGAACACCCGACGGCTGTCCGAGCCGTACAGCGACTCGGCCTTGGAGACCATCTCGACCACCGACTCGGCCTCGCCCATGCCCCGGCCGTCCTTGTTCGCGTCGAACCAGCTGAAGCAGGACAGGCTGTTGTTGGCGGGGCCGGTCTGCGGGAACACCACGGCGAAGCCGTAGAGGTCGGCGAACTTGGTCCAGCCGGAGCTACGGTAGTAGTCGTCGGCGGTCTGCACACAGCCGTGCAGCGCGACCACCAGCGGCGCACCGGCCGGCAGACCCGCGGGCGCGTACGCGTACATGGCGAGGTTGCCCGGGTTGGTGCCGAAGCCTGTGACCTGCTGGTACGTCCCGCTCGGTGCGGCATCGGCCACGGTGACCGCGGTAGCCGCATTGGCCGCGGAGGCGCCGGAGACGCCGGAGACGGCGGTGACCGGAGTGACGGCAGGGCCCGCCGCCGCGGGCACGGTGGTGGCCGCGAGCGCGCCCGCCGCCAGCGCCGCGGCGGCCGTGCAGCGCGCGAACCGCCCGCCGCGCCGTGGCGGAGCGCCGAGGAAGGCCGCGGACGGGGTGGACGGGGTCGACGGGGTCGACGGGGTGAACGGGGTGGACGTACCGGTGGTGGGCAGCACAGCCATGGAGGACTCCGGGGTGGGGGAGGAGTTCGGGTGGGATGCCGTGCAGCGTGGCGCGTCCGGCCGTCGGGAGGTATGTGACGGTCCCCCGGCCTCGGGCGGCCCGTCATGGCCGGTACCGCCATGGCGCGGTCGTGGCCGCGGGCACCGCGGCGTTGTGGCTGAACGCGCACCGGACCACCGACCACGCGATCCTGACCGCCCGTCCGGCTGCCCGGAGCACCGGGCTCGACGCACCCGCGTCGTGACCGTGGCGGACGCCCACGGCCCGAGACACCGGGCCCCGGCCGTCGAAGCGGCCGGGGCCCGGAGCGAACGAACCAAGGGAGGTGAGGCGGCAGGGCTGCCGGTGTCAGAGCGCGGCGAGCAGTCCGCAGAGCGCGAGAACGCCGCAGATGCCGAAGTTGATCAGCTTGTGCGAGAGGAACACCGCGGCGAACTCGCGGATGGTCGCGCTGGGCCAGTAGTACGCGGCCGTCGGCGAGCCGAACACCTGCCCGTTGACGCCCGTCTTGCGAGCCATCAACGCGGCCCGGAAGGCGTGGAAGTTGTTGGTGACGATCACACAGCGGTAGTCGGGCTTGGCCTGTTCCATGATCGCCTTGCTGAACAGCAGGTTCTCCTCGGTGGTGCGGGAGCGGTCCTCGCGCTCGATCCGCTCCGCCGGGAACCCGCGCCCGACGAGGTAGTCGGCCATCGCGTGGGACTCCGGGAGCTTCTCGTCCGGCCCCTGCCCGCCGGAGGTGATCAGTACCGGCGGGTTGCCGCGCACGGCCTGCTTCTCGAAGACGTCGCGACCACGGTCGAGCCGGCTGGCCAGCAGTGGCGGCACCCGGTCGCCGCCGATCAGGCCTGAGCCGAGCACCACGACGAAGTCCACGTCCCGGCGCGGCCGGTGACGGCCGTACAGGAAGGCGTAGCCGACGAAGCAGACGAACAGGAAGGCGACGTACCCGACCACCAGCACGGCGGTTCCCGCGAGGATGCCGAGCCGGTAGGAGTGGGTGAACAGCGCCGTGGCGAGCAGGACGAGCACCGCGAGGATGCCGAGGCCCGCGAGCAGGGAGAGCAGGTTGGCGGGCCGGAGGCCCTCCTTCCGGATCATGGTCAGGCCGTTGGCTATCAGAAAGCCGATCAGCGCGAGGGTGCCGATCGCCGGTAGCAGGATGATCGCGGCCGCCGCCAGTTCGGCCACCAGCGTGGGCGCCTTGCGCAGTTCGGCGAGCAGCGCGAGGGCGAGGAAGGACACGGCGATGCCGAGCAGGACGGCATTGCTGAACTGGCGACGGTCGCGCAGGACCCCGATCCCGCACAGGACGAAGAAGAGGGCTGCTGGGGCATAGGCGATCATGTTTGTATCGTAGGTGCCCCGGTAGGACCGGAAAGACCGCTGGAACCGGGTCAGGCGCGGGCCTGGGCGGTCTCGGTTCGCTCGCTCTGTTCGTCCGAACCGGCAGGTCCGCTCGCCTCCTTGGGCCCGTCCGGCGCCGTCCGTCCGATCCTCCGTACGCCCGGCACCGCCGCCGTGCCGGCGCAGGCGACGGCGACCAGGGCGGCCGTGACCAGCAGTGGCCCGGTGCTGCCCCAGGCGTCCGCGGCCAGTGGCGCGAGCGTGTAACCGAGCGGTGCGGCGGCCAACGAGAGCAGCCAGTCGTAGGAGGTGACCCGGGCCAGCACCTGTTCGGGGAACTCCTGCTGCACCACCGTCTGCCAGACCGGGTTGAGGAAGCCGAGCCCGGTCATCGCCACGGCGTACGCGGCGACGGTGAGCGGAGCCGGGGCGGTGGTGGCGAGGGCGAGCAGCGGCAGCGCGTAGAGGGCGAGACCGAGGTTGGCGACCAGGACCGGGCGGCCCGGGCGCACCCGGCCGGCGATCAGCGATCCGGCGAGCATGCCGATCGCCCCGGCCTGGGTCATCGCGATCCAGACGCCGTCCCCGCCCAGCTCGCGGGCGGCGATCAGCGGGCCGAGGGTGAGCAGCACCGTGTTGGCGCCGTTCCACGCGCCGTGGGCGACGAGGCTGGTCCAGTACCAGGTCCGTGAACGGAGTTCGGTCCATCCTTCGGTGAGGTCGGCGAGGAACGGGCGGCGATCGGCGGGGGTGTGCCGGACGGTGATCCGCGTCAGCAGGGCGGCGCTGACCGCGAAGGAGGCCCCGTCCAGCACGAACGCCCAGCCCGCGCCCGCCGTGTACACCAGCAGGCCCGCCAGCGCGGGCCCACCGAGGCGGGCGGCGCTGGTGACGGACGCCAGCAGGGCGTTGGCCTGCATCCGCAGTGGTCCCTCGACGGTGGCCGCGACCAGCGGGGAGGCGGTGGGCATGGCGAACGCGGAGGCCGTGCCGCCGATCGCCTCGGCCACGGCGATGTGGAGCAGCCGCGGTTCGGCGCCGATCAGCTCGACACCGACGGACAGTTGTGCGGCGGCCCGAACGAGGTCGGTCACCAGCGCCACCACCCGGGGGTTGAACCGGTCGCCGACCACCCCGCCCAGTGGGAGCAGGAGGAGCCGGGGCACCATCGCACAGCCGAGTACGAGCGCCAGCGCGCCGGAGGAGCCGGTGGCCCGGGTGATGGCGATGGCCAGTGCGGCGGGGACGACGGCGTCGCCGAGGGTGGAGATGGTCCGGCCGGCGAAGAGCAGGCGGAAGTCGAGGAGCCCGAGTGGGTGAGTCACGACGGGACTATATTTCGGTGCCGAAATTTCGGCAACGAAATATCAGCTGTGGCCGGCGACGCCTAGACTCGACCCATGGAGCACCCCGAACGACGGTTCGACGAGCCGCGCGACTGGGCCGACGGCCACGTCGAGCGCTGGCAGTCGGTCCTGCCGCACCTCGACCCGGACATCGAGGGCGCCGTCACCCGGATGAACAAGCTCTCCCGTCACCTGCGCCGGGTGCGTGAACAGGGCGTCGCCGACTACGGCCTGCAGAAGCACGAGTTCGACACGCTCCACGAGCTGGCCGGTCGCGGCGGCCGCGCCGTCCCCTCCGAGCTGCGGGCCGACCTCAACCTGGCACCGGCCTCGGTGACCGGCCGTCTCGAAGCCCTGGAACGCCGGGGGTTCGTCGTCCGCACCCCCTCCACCGAGGACCGCCGCCGCGTCGACGTCGAGCTGACCAAGGCAGGCCGGGCGGCCTGGCAGGAGGCGCTGGACGTGGTCGGACGTGAGGAACACCGACTGCTCGGAGTCCTGGCACCCGAGGAGCGGCGTCTCCTCTCCGACCTGCTGCGCCGGGTGCTGCTGGCCTCGGAGACGCCCGCGCCGGCCGACGGGAGCGGGCGGGGTGGGCAGCCGCACCCCTGACGGCCGGGCCTGCCGGCGATGGCCCGCACCACGCGGTGCAGGCCATCAGCACATGCACGACATCTCCCGGAAGGGGTGAGCCACCAGGTCGGAGCACACCTCGACCTGCCCACCTGCGAGCCCTGCAGCCGGCTCTAGTTCCAGGGGCTCACCGAGAGGCGGACGGCGGCGTGCGGGCCGAGGAGTGGGGCGGCGGTCGCCGGGAGGTCGACGTGGCCCACCCAGGAGTCGGCGGCCGGGTCGTCGTCGGGGAGCGGGGCGTCCTCGGGCCGGAGGTCCTTGATCGCTCCGGCGATCCGGGAGTTCCAGTGGGCCCAGGCGGCCGGGCGCGGCCTGGAGGCGTCCACATCGACGATCAGGCTGTCGGAGAAGTCGGCGGTCCGTTCGAGGTGGTCGCCGAAGCCGAAGAAGCCGTGGTGCTCGCGCAGGGAGAGCACCCGCAGGTCGAGCGCGTAGCGCAGCGGTCCGGTCGCATCGGGTCGCGGCAGGGCGCTGGAGAGGAAGGCGGTCGCCAGCCGGACGGCGCCGTTCCCCGCGCCCCCGCCCCCGTGGCCGTCCCCGTCGCCATCGGCACTGCCACCGCCACGGCCGTGGCCGTTCTCCGCCGGGTCGGAGAGCTGGATCGGGCACCAGTGCGGTGCGACCCGCTCATGCATCGTCACCGGCAGCCCGCGTACCGAGAGGGCGACCTCGGCCTGCCACGTCACGTCGGGGTCGTCGGTCGGCAGCTCCACCCCGACCAGGTCGGCACGGACCCGGAGGTCGCCGAAGAGGAAGCGGCGCAGGTTCTGGTAGCCCTCCTCGGAGTTGACCAGCCCGTAGCGCCCGCTGTGGCTGCGGTGGACGAAGGCCTGCTGGGCGCCGGTGACCTGGGCGTTGGTGATCTGTACGAGCCCGTCGCTGCGCGGCCCGACCGTCGCCGCCGAGATCCCGTGGGCCACGTCGTAGTCGGTCGGGTCGGTGCCCACCAGGCAGAACACCCGGTCCAGGGGGAACGCGCCGGCGGCGTCCTCCGCCGGCCCGGTGCCGTCGTCGTCCGGCATGTCGACGGCTCGCCAGCCGTCCGGCGGCCCGTCCGGGGCGAGCCGGGCCGTCGGCGTCAGGTACTGGTACATCCGGTCAGGGCCGAAGATGTCCGCGCCGCTGACGTTGAGGGTGTCGCGCAGCGCCTCCGGGACGCCGAAGCCGACGTCGAAGGTGATCCCGCCGTGCGGCGTGCCGTAGGTGAAGAGCTTGGCCACGTAGTCGGCGGCCCGGCGGCCCGGGCGCAGGTCCGGGATGGTCTTCTGCAGCAGGCAGCGGCAGATCAGGCCGCCCATCGAGTGGGCGACCAGGTTGACGCGCGGCGCGCCCGTCCTGGCCTGCAGCTTCTCGATCAGGGCCAGCAGGTCGGCGGCGGCGGACTCCAGGTCGAACGGCTTGGGCTTGGCGCCCCAGGTGCCGGAGCAGAGGTCGTAGAAACGGTGGATCCAGATGCTGTCCGGCGGGATGTCGTCGTGGGTCTCCAGGTACGTCCCCTGACCGCCTTCGACGAAGATGTGGTAGCCCTCGTCGAGGTGCAGCCGCAGTAAGGGACTCTCGAACTGGTAGAAGACGGGGGAGTCTTCGCGCCCGACGCGGATGTGCGTCGAGCCTTCGTTGAATCCGTAGAACGGATCCGTGACGGCCTTCTCGATCCCCGAGGTGCCCCCGGCGTAACCCCGGACGTAGATGATCGGGAGCCTGGCGGACGGCGTGCTCATGGCCGGCCTGCCCTCTCCGCGGCCGGTACCGGCCGGCACCGGCCGACCTGTGGAAGTGGAGGTTCTCCCTCCAGTGTCGGGGTCCGCACCCGGGCTGTCACCCCCCGGGTGCGGACCGTTGATGACTCGTCACTACTCGTGTCGGGGCTTGTGCTCCGGAGCCGGCCCGGCGAACCGTTCGATGGCCGCGAAGACCGCCTCGCCCATGGCCGGGCTGCCGGTGTGCCCGGAGTCCTGGACGACCGTCAGCTCCGCGTCCGGCCAGGCCTTGGCCAGTGTCCAGGCGCTCTCCAGCGGCGCGCCGAGGTCCAGCGCCCCGTGGATCAGCGCACCCGGGATGCCCGCCAGCCGCCCGGCGTCGCGCAGGAGTTGGCCGTCCTCCAGGAAGGCGTGGTGGGAGAAGTAGTGCGCGGTGATCCGGGTGAAGGCCATCAGTGCGTCGTCCGGCCGGTCGGTGTAGGCGTTCGGCGCTCCGAGCACCTCGTGCGCGATCACCGCGTCCTCCCAGGTGGCCCAGTCGCGTGCGGCCTTGCGCCGGACGGCCTCGTCCGGGCTGTTCAGCAGCCGGCTGTACGCCGCCACCAGGTCGCCGTCCCGGTCGGCAGGCGGCAGCGCGTCCCGGAACGCCTCCCAGGGGCCGGGGACCAGTCGGGCGGCACCGCGGTACAGCCAGTCGGTCTCCTCGGGGCGGGTCATGGTGACCCCGCAGATCACGATCTCGGAGACCCGCTCCGGGTGGGCCTGCGCGTAGGCGAGGATCAGGGTGGACCCCCACGACCCGCCGTAGAGCAGCCACTGCTCGATGCCGAGGTGTTCGCGCAGCCGCTCCATGTCGGCGATCAGGTGGGCCGTGGTGTTGTGCTCCAGGCTGGTGGCCGGGTCGGCGGCGTGCGGCCGGCTCTGCCCGCAACCGCGCTGGGAGAAGTGGACCAGGTGGTAGCGCTCCGGGTCGAAGTACTTCCGGTTGCCCGTGCGCAGCCCCGACCCGGGGCCGCCGTGCACCGTCAGCGCGGGCTTGCCCTGCGGGTTGCCGGAGGCCTCCCAGTGGATCTGCTGGCTGTCGCCGACGTCCAGCCATCCCTGCGCGTACGGCTCGCTGTGCGGATAGAACTCGGGCATGCGGAGCACCTCCTGGGCGGACGGACGGGGAGTGGTGAGGCTACCCGCCCACCGCGGCGGCCGTCGACGCCGTTGATCCCGGTGGTGACGCGGCGGGGCGCGCAGGCTCCCGCCCGGAGCACCACGTCCGACGGATCGTCAAGTGTGCCGCGGTGTCAGCGTTTCTCCGGCGGAAGAAGTGCGGCGAGCCCGTCGATGATGCGTTCCAGTCCGAAGTCGAACCGGGTGTCCATCACCGGCTCGGTGAGGTCGCCGGCCAGGGCGACGAGGTTGGGGAACTCCTCGGGCGGCAGTGCACGGAAGCGGTCGCCGGCGGCGGCGACGATCTCGCCGCGGCTCGCGCCCCTGGTCTCGTCGGCGGAGATCGGTGACTGCTCCTGGAGGACGAAGCCCTGGACGTAGGCGCCCAGCAGATAGGTGGTCATGGCGGCGTCGGCATCGGAGAACCCGGCCTCGCGCAGCCGGTCCAGCTGCTCCTCCATGAGCCTCAGCAGGTGCGGGCCGGGGGCGAGCCGCCCGGCGACCACCTTGGCGGCGTCACGCTTGTCCAGCAGCAGGCGGCGGTAGCGGCGCCCGTACTCCAGGAACTGGGTGCGCCAGTCGCCCTCGCGAGGCGGCGCGACGGCGTCGGCCATGATCGCGTCGTTGAGGAGGTCGAGCAGCTCGTCCTTGTTGCGGACGTGCCAGTACAGCGAGGCCGCCTTCACGCCGACCTCGGCCGCGACCTTGCGCATGGACAGGCCCGCCAGGCCCTCCCGCTCCAGCACCCGCAGGGCCGCCGCGGCGAGGCCGTCCCTGGTCAGAGCGGGCTGGGTGTCGCTGTCGTCGTCCGCCGGCATGGGCCTCCGCTCGCCTCCCGTGGATTCGCGGGCTCGGCCGGTCCGGCCCCCGCGTCTCGCCGGACTCCCGCGGCCGCGGAAATCCCGCTTGCAATCTAACACTGTTAGGGGCACTCTGTCCGTGCCGGGCAGCCCCTAACAGTGTTAGGGGCTTGGAGGATGAAGGAGTACCCATGGGGGAGTCGAGCGCCCTGCGCAAGCGGCTCGCACTGGCGACACTGTGCGTCACCATGTTCATGTCCATGCTGGACAACGTCATCGTCAACATCGCGCTGCCCCGGATCGGGCGCGACCTGGATGCCGGGATCAGCGGCCTGCAGTGGGTGGTCGAGGGGTACAGCCTGGTCTACGCCGCGCTGCTGCTCACCGGCGGCGCGCTCGGCGACCGCTACGGCCGCACCCGGGTGTTCCGGCTCGGGCTCGCGCTGTTCACGGCCGGGTCGGCGGTCGCCGCGCTCGCCGGGACGACGGACGTGCTGGTCGCGGCCCGGATGCTCCAGGGCGTCGGCGCGGCCCTGCTCACCCCGGGCAGCCTGGCGATCCTGCGGCATGTCTTCACCGACGAGCGCGAGCGGGCCCGGGCTGTCGGCCTCTGGTCGGCCGTCTCCGCACTCGGCCTCTCGGTCGGGCCGGTGATCGGCGGGCCGATGGTCGACCACCTGGGCTGGGCCAGCGTCTTCTGGATCAACGTGCCGATCGGGGTGGTGGGGCTGTTCCTGGCGAGCCGGGTGCTGCCGGCCATCGCCCGGCGGGATCGGCGCATCGACCTCGGGGGCCTGGCGCTCTCCGCGGCCGGTCTCGGCGCTCTCGTCTACGCGCTGATCGCGGGCCCGTCCCGGGGCTGGACGGACAGCCGGGTGCTCGGCTGTGCGGTGGCGGCCGCCCTGCTGCTGGCGGCCTTCCTCCTGCTCGAACGCCGCCTGGCCGAACCCATGCTGGACCTCGGGCCGTTCCGCGACGGCGTCCTCGGCGGGGCCCTGCTCAGCGGGTTCATGGTGAGCTTCGGGATGTTCGGGGCGATGTTCTTCCTCCCGCTGCTGATGCAGGGCGTGCTGAGGTGGGCCCCGACCGACGCCGGGTACGCGGGCCTGCCGATGGCGGCGATGATCGTCGCCGGCGCCCCGGTCGCGGGGCGGCTGACCGGCCGTCACGGCCCGGGGCTGCCGCTGGTCCTGGGCCTGCTGCTCTGCGCCGCGGGGCTCGGCGGGCTCTCCCTCTACGGCGAGCAGGCGCGTTACCCGGAGTACGTGTGGACGCTCTTCGCCATGGGCCTGGGGATGGGGCTGACGTTCACGCCCGTCTCCATCGCCGTCCTCCAGCGGGTCGACCCGGCCCGGACGGGGATGGCCTCGGCGACCGTCAACACCCTGCGCGAGCTCGGCGGTGTGATCGGCGTCGCCGCCCTCGGCGCAGTCCTGACCCACCGCATGACCGGTAGCCTCACCGGCTCGCTGGAGCGGCTGGGCGTGGCGCCGGACACGGTCGGGCGGGCCGCCGACGCCCTGGCCGGCGCGGGCGGCGGGTACGGCGGCTCCGGGGCGGCGCTGCCGGGGCCGGTCCAGGCAGCGGTGGACGGCGCGTTCGTCGACGGCGTGCACCTCGCCGTGCGCTGCGGCTCGGCCGGGCTGGCGGCCACCGCCGTCCTGGTCGCCGTCCTGCTCCGGCGGGGCTCCCGGTCCGGGCCGTCGGCCCCGGTCGGCGGCCGGGGCCGGCAGTCACCGGCCGGTGTCGCCTCGGCCCGCACCGCTGGGCCGGCGCCGACTCGCCCGGTGAGCGCCCGCCCCTGAGGGACTGCGAGTGCGCGCCCGCCGGTGACCCCGCGCACCTGAGCGACTGCAAGGGCGCGCCCACCGGTGAGCGCAGACCAGGGACCGCAGACCAGGGACCGTCTGCCGGTGACCGTCCACCGGCAGACGGTCACCGCCCGGCCGCCTCCACGGCGGCCTGGGCGGCCAGGGCCAGGTCACGCCGGGCCCGCCACAGCTCCGGCCCGCGCGGCCCGATCGGGGCCAACGGCGCCGGGATCGGTGGCAGAAACGTCACCTCCGCCACCAGCCCCCGCACCGCGACCACCCGGGCGAGCGAGGTGACCAGGTCGTCATCGCCGACGAAGGCGGGCACACTGGTCGGCCGTCCGTCCGCCAGCCGGTAGCGGATCGTCACCGGCTGGACGGGAGCGCCGGACCGCACCGCGGCCTCGAAGAAGGCCGGGCGGAACCGGCCGCTCTCCCGCCCGCACCAGGTCGACCCCTCCGGGAAGACGACCACCGGCCGGCCTGCCCGGAGTACCCCGGCGACGGCATCGACCGCGGCCGGCAGGGCACGCAGCCGGTCCCGTTCCACGAGGACGGTGCCGCCCGAGGAGACCAGCCGTCCGAGGACGGGCCACTTCGCCACCTCGGCCTTGGCGACGGAACGGCCGGGGCGGCCGGACGCGATCAGCGGGATGTCCAGCCAGGAGACGTGGTTGGCCACCACCAGGACGCCGCCGTGGGCCGGCGGCGGCGCGAGCCGGACGGTCACCCCGAGCGCGCCGAGCAGGGTGCGCGCCCAGAGCCGGACCAGCCGGTCGCGCACCCCCGCGGGGAGGGCGCGCACCGGCGGGATGAGCGCGATGCCCGCCACCAGCACGGGCAGGAAGGCGGCCAGCCGCATCACCCGCCGGGGGAGCACCACGACCGGGGCCGGTTCGGTCAGGCAGCTCGCCGGCGTGCAGGGAGCCGTGGGCAGCCAGACGCTCATTCGGTCGTGGCGGTGGCAGCCCCAGGGGCAGCGACGGCGGTTGCGGCGCCGGAAGGGTCCAAAGAAGCGGTTGCGCCCGGGGAGGCTGCGGCGCCGGAAGGGGCTTGACCGGTCGGTCCCGGCAGCCCGGCGAGGAAGTGCCGCAGGTAGCGCGGGTCGGTGCGCTCCAGCGACAGCAGCACGTACAGGTCGGCGGTGGCGAAATCGGGGTCGTGCGCGGGTGCGCCGCAGACCCACGCTCCCAGCCGCAGATAGCCGCGGAGCAGCGGCGGCAGAGCGGCCCGCTCGGCGCGCGGCAGGCCGGTCGCGTCCCACGGCCGGTGCGGGGCGACCCGGTACTGTTCGGGTGCCAGGTACTTGGCGCTGACGGTGTCCCAGACCCGGGCCGCGGTGGCGCCGCCGTCGTCCAGCGGGATCGAGCAGCAGCCGCCGACCCAGGTGTTGCCGGTCTCGGCGAGGTAGCGGGCGATGCCGCCCCACATCAGGTTGATCACGGCACCGTTGCCCCGGTGGCGCGGGTCGATGCAGGAACGGCCCAGCTCCACCAGTCCGTCGCGGAGCGGGGCGAGGGCGGAGAGGTCGAACTCGCCGTCGGAGTAGAGCCGCCCGGCCCGTCGCGCGGCCTCGGGACGCAGCAGCCGGTAGGTGCCGACCACCGGGCCGTCCTCGCCCTCGCGCACCAGCAGGTGGTCGCAGTACTCGTCGAACGGGTCGACGTCCAGGCCGGGCACCGGGCTGTGCAGCACGGCGCCGAGTTCGGCGGCGAACACCTGGTGGCGCAGCCGCTGGGCGGCGCGGACGTCGTCCTCGTCGCGGGCCAGCGAGACGGTGTAGGCGGCGGGTGCCCCGCCGGGGGCGGGCCGGGCGGTGGTCGGCCGGGCGCCGGTCGGACGGGTCTGACGCGGGGTGGGCACCACGCCGGTGTGGCCGGTGAGGTGGCCGGGGGCGACTGCGGGCGGAGCGTACGTGGGGACGGTGGTCATGGCAGACCCTCCAGGGCAGCACGGACGACGGCGGCCACGGATCGCCGTGGCGCCTGCCCGGCCCGCGCGGTCGTCGCCTGCGGGCCGGTCTCCGTATGTTTTTCCGAGCCGGCTGGCGTCCACGTTGCGGTTCGGCGGAGCGCAGATGTGCACCTGCTGAATGGGGGCACCCGGCGCCTTCCGGCCACCTGCCGGGCGCTCGGACGTTGCCGCATGCTCCGCTCCATGGGGTGGAAACCGCGGGCCGGGGCCCGCCCCGGCCCCGGTGTTCCGGGCAGTGGTGTCGGCCCCGGCCCCGGTGTTCCGGGCAGTGGTGTCGGCCCCGGCCCCGGTGTTCCGGGCGGCGGTGCCTCAGAAGGCCTGCCACCCCTGCGGGTCGACCCCGCCCGGCACGGCGCCGGCCGGGCCGTAGGGCTCGCGGGTGAGGACGAAGGAGCCGACGTCCAGGTGGCTGACCGAACCGTCGGCGGCCCGCACCACCCGCAGCTTCTCGCCCGCGTAGTAGTTGTCCAGGCCCGTCCAGGTGCCGTCGGCCTCGGCGCGGAACCGCGAGCGGCGCGCGCTGCCGGCGAGGGAGGCCAGCTCCAGCAGACGGTCGGCCCTGAGCCGTACGAAGTGCGGGGCGGCGCCCCAGTACCAGGGGCCGGTGAGCGCGAGCAGTTCCTCGTCGACGGAGGGCAGCGGGCGCCAGGGCTCGGGCAGCCGGGGTTCGTGCTCGGCGGTGAGCGCGATGAGGTCCGCCGCGACCAGCGGAGTGTTGGCGCCGCTGGTGGCGTTGGAGAGCGCGACCGCCGCCAGGCCGTCCGCCTCGCTGACCCAGAGGCCGGCGGTGAAGCCCGGCATCGAGCCGGTGTGCCCGAAGAGCACCCGGCCGTCGTGGCGCATCAGCTGGAGGCCCAGTCCGTAGCCGCCGGACCAGTCGGCGCTGTCCGGGCCGGTGGCGGGCCGGCGCATCTCGGCGAGGGTGTCGGCGGACAGCACCTTGTCGTCGCCGCCGGCCAGGAAGGCGGCCCAGCGGGTGAGGTCGGCGACGGTCGACCAGAGCTGCCCGGCCGGAGCCATCAGGCCGGTGTCGGTGAGCGGCTCCGGCATCATGACGTCCGCCCAGGGGTGGACGGCGAAGCCGCCGGCGTGGGGGTGCTGGGGGAGCAGGGTGGTGCGGTCCATGCCGAGCGGTTCGAGGACCTCGCGGCGCAGCACCTCGCCCCAGGGCTCGCCGCGCAGCCGCTCGACCAGCGCGCCGAGCAGGGCGTAGCCGGGGTTGGAGTAGTGGAAGCGCTGCCCGGCCGGGTGCTTCTGCGGGCACTCGTTCTCGAGGACGTCGCCGAGGGCGGGGCGCAGTGCGCCGTCGGTCCGCTCCCACCAGGGCCCGGGCGTCTCGGAGGCGAGGCCGGCCGAGTGCGCCAGCAACCGGCCGACGGTGGCACCGTCGGCCGGGCTCCCGGGCAGATGGCGCCCGACCGGGTCGGCGAGGTCGAGCAGGCCCTCGTCGCGCAGCCGGAGCACCAGGACGGCGACGAAGGTCTTGGTGAGCGAGCCGATCCGGTACTGCACGTCGGTGGTGGGGGCGTGGTCGTCGATCATGCTGCGGGTACCGCTCCAGACCGGCCGGCCGTCCCGGACCACCGCGGCGACCAGCGAGGGCGTACGCCCCTCGGCCTGGGCCACCGCGATCCGGTGCAGCAGGGCGCGGCGGGTGGCGGGGAGCAACTCGTCGTACTGGTCGGTCATCTGATCCTCTGCATCATCGGGTGGAAACGGCTGAACGGGTCGGGCGCGAGCGCTCCGGCCGCCACCGGGGTGTCGGCGGCGGCGCGGACGGCGGGCGCCCTCAACCTAGTCCGGCGGCCTGCTCTGCTCCACCCCATATTCCCCGTCGTCCCGCAATGTCGCAGGGTGCTGCCCGAAAGCTCTCCCGGGCGAGGAGCGGCCGGCCCCGTCCGTTCACCGTCCGCCCGTGCAGCCCAACACCGCCTACACACTCGCCGGCTGGGTTCGCGGCAGCTACGTCCACCTCGGCGTCACCGGGTAACCCGCCCGCCGCCACCACCGTCATGAACGCCGCCGGCGTCAAGTGGTTCACCCTGGCCTTCGTCCTCGCCCAGAACGGCTGCAACCCCGCCTGGGACGGCGAGCGCCCGCTGCTGAACGGCGTGGACCAGGCCACCGTCAACGCCGTCCGCGCGGCCGGCGGCGACGTCGTCCCGTCCATCGGCGGCTGGAGTGGCAACAAGCTCGGCCCCAACTGCGCGGCCACCGCCGACCTCGCCGCCGCCTCCCAGAAGGTCATCGACGCCTACGGCCTGAAGGCGGTCGACGTCGACATCGAGAACACCGACGAGTTCGAGAACCCGCCGTCCAGGACCGCATCCTCGGCGCGCTCAAGATCGTCAAGCAGAACAACCCCGGTCTGCGCACCATCCTGACCTTCGGCACCGACACCGACGTCTTCACCATCATGCCGTTCGACTTCGCCAACGCCTCCACCGACATGTACGCCGCCACCGTCAGCGCCGCCGAAGGCCTCAAGGCCAAGCTCAGGTCCACCTACGGCTGGGACGACGCCACCGCCTATGCGCACGTCGGCATATCCGGAATGAACGGCCTCAGCGACACCGGCGAGACCACCACCGTCCGGAACTGGACCGCGATCCGCGACTGGGCCGACAGCCACCACATCGCCCGGCTCGCCTTCTGGTCGGTCAACCGCGACCGCGGCTGCCCGGGCGGCGGCCGGCAGGAGACCTGCTCCGGCATCGCCCAGAACGACTGGCAGTTCACCTCCGTCACGGCCGGCTTCACCGGCTGACACCCCGTCCGGCCGGCCGGCCCGGGCCTCTCGTCGAGAAAGGCCCGGGCCGGACTGTCAGCGGGGTGGTGCAGAGTGGGCCGTGCACAGGACCACCGGGAGGACGGGCATGTTCGACACCCTGCACGACATCGACTGGGCGGCCCTCCACCACGCCTACGGCCCGGCCGACGACGTGCCCGGGATGCTGCTCGGCCTCGCCTCCGACCACCCCGGCGAGCGTGAGGCGGCCCTCGACGACCTGCACGACGCCGTCCACCAACAGTGCGACATCTACGACTCCACGCTCGCCTGCGTGCCCTTCCTCTTCGAGTTGATCGCCGACCGGACCCGGCCGGACCGCGGGCCGGTGGTCGAGCTGCTCACCAGCATCGGCGAGGCCGTCCACCACTACCCGGCCGGCGAGGAGGAGAGCACGGAGGGGTCCGTCTGGCGGCTCACCCTGGCTCAGGGCCGGGCCGCCGTGGCCGCGCGCGCCGACGCCTTCTCCCCCCTGCTCACCGACCCCGATCCGGACGTGCGCTGCGCCGCGGCCGCCGCCCTCGCCCTCCTGCACGCGAACGGCCCCGCCACCCTCGCGCTGCTGCGCGGGCGGCTGTCGCACGAACCCGAGGCCGAGGCCCGGACCGCCCTCGCCACCGCCGCCGCCACCCTGGCCGACCGCTTCCCCGAGCTCGCCGCGCCCGCCACCGCCTGGCTCACCACCCTGGCCGGGGACGGGAATCAGCCCGCCGCCCTGCGTCTCACCGCCTCCGCCCGGCTCGCCGCCCGCGCCCCCGGCCCACTGGCCGCCGACACCGTTGCGTCCACCGCCCGACTGCTCCGCCACATCCCCGTCGGCCAGGCCGGCCGGTCGGCCGACGCCGCCCTGCAGATCATCCACCGCGCCCTCGGCGACCGCCTCACCGACCGGGTGGCGCTCTGTGCCGAGCAGCTGACCGCCGCCGACCCGGCGCTGCGACATGGCGGCATCCGGCAGGCCGGCCTGCTGTTCCACGAGGTGCGCGGCCCCTTCGGTGAGCTGGCCGCCCTGCTCGGCCGCCGGCTCGCCGACCCGGACCGGACCGTCGGCAAGGCCGCCGCCGCCGTCCTGCCGGACCTCTTCCGCCTCGCCGCCCCCGCGGCCGACGCCGTCGCCGACTGCCTCGCCACGGCCGAGGACCCCTGGTCCGACACCCGCTCCGACGACCTGCCCAACCCGCACCACCTGCTCCGGACCCTCACCCGGCTCGGCGACCCGCGCGCCCTCCCGGCGCTGGCCGCCGCCCTCGACCGGCCGGCCCTCCCGCACGACCTCGGCTTCCTCGTCGCCCAACTCGGCCCCGCCGCCGCTCCGCTCGCCGGCCCGCTGCGCGAGCGCCTCGCCGCCCTGTCACTGGAGCGCCCACCGCATCTCGACCGGGTCGACCCACTCCTCACCGCCCTCGGCGCGACCGGTGGCGCCGACGCCGTCCCCGCCGTCCTGCGCGTGCTGCGCGCCGCCCCCGCGGGCCCGCCGACCGACTCCGCCCTGCGGGCCCTCACCCGGCTCGGCCCGGCCGCCGCCGAGGCCGCCCCCGCACTGCGCACACTGCTCGCCGATCCCGGCTCGCCGCACGCCCTGCCCGCCGCCGCTGCCCTCTGGGCCGCTACCGGCGACACCGGCGCCGTCCTTCAGCTGCTCCTCGCCAAGGCCGGCGACCCGAGCCCGTGGGTCCGCCGCGCCGCCGCCAGGGCGCTCGCCCCGATCGGCCCGGCCGCAGCCGAGGCCGCCCCGGCCCTGCGGGCCATGCTCGCCGACGGCGAGGTCTGGGTCCGGGTCGACGGCGCCACCGCCCTCTGGCACATCACCGCCGACGCCGACGCCGGCGCCGTCCTCCCCGTCCTCACCGCCGCCTGGACGGAGAACCCGCACACCCGCGCCACCACCGCCGGCTGCCTTACCGCCATGGGCTCGGCCGCGGTGCCCGCCCTGCCACTCGTCCACGCCGAACTGGCCGCCACCCGCCGCCACAACGCCGGCTTCGGCAGCAGCCACGTCATCCACGACGACGAGCAACTGCTCGACGCCTGCCGCACAGCCGCCGAGGTGACAGCCCCGGCGGGCTGAGCGAGTCCGGCGGTGACCGGGCACCCGGTCCGGGACGACCGGGGCACCACCGACGAGGGCCTCGGGGGCAGGACCCGGGCGAGGTACTCCACCCCGCCCCGAGCCGGACGCGTACCGGCCTCCGCGGCCCGCTACCGGGCCGGGCGGACCTGGGTGATGCTCGTGTCACCGGCCCGCCGCTTGGCCTCCATGTCGTCGATCAGCTGCAGCACCGCCGCGTCCATCTGCTCCTTCGTCATGTTCGGGCCGTACTTCTCGTAGAGGTCCATGCCGATCTTCATCGACATGTCGTCACCGGGGTCGTTGGTGCCGGTGCCGCCGGTACCGGCGTTGGCGGCCTCGACGAGCTCCACCCGGCTGATCCCGGCCGACCTCCCGACGTACCCGTAGTGGATGTTGGAGTAGATGTCGTACGAGACCTCCACATCCCGGTCGGGCACCTTGAAGTAGAAGTCGTTCGCCGACTGGAGGTCGTAGCGCTTCTCCAGGATCGGCTTGTGGTCCCACGGACCACCGCTCTTGACCTGCTCGTACCAGATCGCCAGCCCCATCGCGCGCGGCCCGGCGACCGAGCCCGGGATCGGGTTGATGATGGCCCAGGGGCTCTCGCTCTGTTCCATGTTCCGCCGGATCTCGGCGACCTGCGCGGAGTCGATGTTGGTCTTCATCTCGTCGAAGATGAAGTTCGAGGCGTCCGTGAAGTGGGATTCGCCCAGCCCCGCCTCGGCCTTGTCGAGCGTGTTGTACCCGCCCGGGTTGAACTCCTTGTCGCTGGCGCCGGTGTTGCGCCCCAGCGCCCAGGCCGCCGCGCGGTCAGCCTCGTGGGCGGCTGCGCGGGCGTTGACGATGGCCCGCTCCAGCTCCTCGATGTTCTTCTTGTCCCGGGCGTCCTGCTCCGGGTCCGGCTCGGCCAGGCACTGGGCGGGCATCGCCTTCCCGCCGGCACCGACCACCAGGTTCAGCCGCGGCGCCTCCTGCTCGGCCAGCCGGAGCAGTTCCTTGCGGGCGGCGGAGATCGCCGTGTGGGCGTCCAGCAGGACGCCGTGGATGGCGTCCGCCTCGGTCATGGCGTCGTACAGCTCCTTGGACACCTTCGCCATGAAGGTCTGCGCCGCGTCCGCGTCGGCGCCGCTCCAGCTGGCGTGAGTCGGAACGATCACCTGGTCCCGGTACTTGCCCTGCTGCTCGCCCATGGCCCGGGCGGCGTTCGACCACTGGTCGGCCGCCTCCTTGAGTTCGGTGAGAGGTGCGGCCAGCACCTGTTCGTATGTCAGCATGCTCATCCCCGTGCTGTCTTGCGATCCGCCCGTAGTCGTGGGCGGTCAGTGGAACTGCGAACCCATGCCCTGCATCTGCTGCGCGATCCCGTTGTCGGTCGCACTGTGGCCGGCGGCGCTCTCGTCGAGGTTGCGGCCGGTGAGGTCGACCGCCTGGAGGATCGAGGCGGTCTGCCTGGACCAGCGCGTGACCGCCGTCTGGAGCGCCGCGCCGAGCTCGAAGCCCTGGTGTGCCAGCATGCTGCCGGCCCGCTGGCCCGGCGCCTCCGGATGCTTCGATCCGGCTTGGACGGCCGGCGATATCTCCCGGCAGTGCCCCGCGGACTTGCGCAGCACCCCGGTGTTGACGCTGACCCCGCCCGAGCCGCCGTTTCCGCCTTCCGGCATCCCTGTTGCCCCCTTCGTCGTCGGTTCCGCGCGCCGGAGGAGGGGCTCCGCCCCGCCGACCGGCCCAGCCCATCGTACGGATGTACGTTTCTGATGCGGCGAATGGTAGCGGGCGAGCCGTCGCCGCCGAACAGCCTCCGACGACGGGGAGCGGCCGGTCAGGCGGACACCGGGGGCAGCGTGCCGTGCCACAGCCAGGCCTCGAACAGGCCGCCCAACGCCAGGCCCTGCGCGTACCGCTGGGCGTGCGCCGTGAAGTCGGCGGTGGTGACGCTGCCATGGCGGTTGAGGGTGGCCCAGTCCTTGAGCATCCGGAAGAAGGGGGCCTCACCCAGAGTGACCCGGAGGGCGTGGACGGTGAGGCCGCCGCGCTGGTAGAGCCGGTCGTCGAACATCAGCTTCCGGCCCGGGTCGCCGAGCCGGAGGTCCTGCGGAAGGCGGGCCAGCAGGGCGCGCGCGGCCGCGGCGTGGGCGGCCGCGGACGGACCGCCGGTGTGCTCGGACCAGAGCCACTCCGCGTACTTGGCCAGGCCCTCGTTGAGCCAGATGTGGCTCCAGTCGGCGATCGACACGCTGTTGCCGAACCACTGGTGCGCCAGCTCGTGGGCGATCAGCCGCTCGTTCTCCCAGCCGCCGCCGAGGTGGTTGGTGCCGAAGGTGGCGACGCCCTGCGCCTCCACCGGGACGTCCAGCTCCTCGTCGGCCACCACGACCGCGTACTCGCCGAACGGGTACGGGCCGAAGATCTCCTCGAAGTACGCCATCATCTGCGGCTGCCGGCCGAAGTCGGCGGCGAACTCGGCCGCCAGCCCCGCAGGCACGTAGCCGGTCTGCCGCACGGCCGGGCGCTCGGCGAGCGCCACCGGCAGGTAGTGGCCGATCGAGACGGTGACCAGGTAGGTCGAGGTCGGCGCGGACTGCTCGTACACCCACGTCGTGCTGGACGCCCGGGGGGTGCGGGTGAGCGGCCGGCCGCCGACCACCACCGTGTACGGGGACGGTGTGGTGACCGCTATCTGGTACGTCGCCTTGTCGGCCGGCCGGTCGTTGCACGGGAACCAGGAGGGCGCGCCGACCGGCTGGCTGGCGACCAGCGCGCCGTCGGTCAGCTCCTCCCAGCCGAGGCCGCCCCACGGGCTGCGAACCGGGCGTGGGTTCCCGGTGTAGTGCACCTCGACGGTGAACGCGGCCCCCGCCGCGAGCGCCTTGGCCGGCCGGACCCGCAGCTTGCCGGCCCGGTGGGTGTAGCGGGCGGCCTTGCCGTCCACCAGCACCCGGCCGATCCGGAAATCGGCGAGGTCCAGCGCGAACTCGGGCAGGGCGGTGCCCGCGACGGCGCTGAGCCGGGCGGTGCCGCCCAGCCGGTTGGGGCCGGGCCGGTAGTCCAGCGCGAGTTCGTAGCGGTGGACCTTGTAGCGGGGGTCGCCGCTGTTCGGGAAGTACGGGTCGGGCGCGGCGGTGGGGGCCGCCGGGGCGTGCTGGTGGGTCACCGGGCGGGATTTCACCGGGTCGTGCGCTCCCTGCGAGCTGGGGGACAAGGACGCATCCACGGGGGACACGGCGGACATGGGGGGCGTGGCGGACGGGACGGACGTGGGTGCGGGGGAGGCGGGGCCGGTCACGAGGTGGTCTGCCACGCCTCGATCGGGTTGCCCAGCCACCGCGAGTCCGCGGGCACGGACTCGGCGCGCATCACCAGCGAGGCCGGGCCCAGCGTGCTGCGCGCGCCCACCGTACTGCCGGGCAGCACGATGCCGCCCGGGCCCAGGGTGGCGCCCTCGCGGAGGATGACAGTATCCATCCGCATGATCCGGTCATGGAAGAGGTGGGTCTGCACGACACAGCCCCGGTTGATGCTCACGCCGTCCCCGAGGGTGACGAGGTCCGCCTCCGGCAGCCAGTAGCTCTCGCACCAGACGCCCCGCCCGACGTTCGCGCCGAGCGCCCGCAGCCAGAGGTTCAGCACCGGGGTGCCCGGCACCGCGCCCACCAGCCACGGCACCGCGAGCACCTCGACGAAGGTGTCGGCCAGCTCGTTGCGCCAGACGAAACCGCTCCACAACGGGTGCTCCACCGCCCGGAACCGCCCGACCAGCAGCCACTTCGCCGCCACCGCGACCAGGCAGGCCGCCCCGCCCGCCGTCAGCAGCACCACGCCGGACAGCAGCGCCGCCGCCACCGGCGACCAGCCGGCCGCCAGCCAGGACAGCGCCGCCAGGGTCAGCGCGCCGAGCGCCCCGGAGGCCAGCACCGGCAGCAGCCGGGCCACCTCGACCAGCCCGCGGGCCCAGAGCAGCCGGGCCGGCGGCTCGTAGGTCAGGCTCTGGTCCGCCTGGTCGGCCGACCGCGGCAGCCGCATCGGCGGCATGCCCAGGTAGGAGCCGCCCTTCTTGGCCTTCGCCGGAGTCGCGGACAGCACGCCCACCAGCCCCCGCTTGGGGACCGACCGGCCCGGTGCGGTCATCCCCGAGTTGCCGAGGAACGCCCGCTCGCCGACCTTCGCCTCGCCGAGCCGCACCCAGCCGCCGCCCAGCTCGTACGGGGCGATCAGGGTGTCGTCCGCCAGGAACGCGCCGTCCCCGACCGTGGTCAGGCTGGGCAGTGCCAGCACCGTGGACACCTCGGCGCCACGGCCGACCTTCATCCCGAGCGCCCGCAGCCAGAGCGGTGTCACCAGACCCGCGTACAGCGGGAAGAGGATCTCGCGCGCCTGGTCCATCAGCTGGGTGACGGTCCACGCCTGCCAGCCGACCCGCCCGTGCAGCGGGTGCACCCCGGGCGTCAGCCCGACGCTGAGCAGCCGGACGGCCGCGACGAGCTGCGCGGCGTACACCACCCCGTAGGCCAGGGTGGCCGGGAGCAGGCCGAGCAGGGCGCCGCCGAGCGCGGTGCCGAGGCCCGTGCCGGGGTGCGCGAAACGGGCGAGCACCGCCAGCCCGGCGAGCGCCGGCAGGACCGGCAGCAGGCTGAGCGCCGTGCCGCTGGCCCCGTACAGCGCGGCCCAGCGGGCCCGGCGGACCGGCCGCTCCTTGGGCCAGGCGCGCTCGGCGCGGCCCAGTTTGACGGCGGGCGCGCCGCCCCAGCGCTGGCCGGTCGGCACCTGGCCGGTGATGCTGGAGCCGGCCACCACCTGGGCCCCCTTGCCGACCTTGGCGCCGGGCAGCAGGGTCGACCGCGTCCCGACCACGGCGCCCGGGCCGACCTCGACCTGACCGACCTCCAGCCGGTCACCGTCCAGCCAGTAGCCGCAGAGGTCGACCTCGGCCTCCACCGCGCAGCCCCGGCCGAGCTTGAGCATGCCGGTGACCGGCGGCAGCGAGTGCAGGTCCACCTCGGGGCCGACCTTGGCGCCGAGCGCCCGCGCGTAGCGCACGAGCCACGCCCCGGAGAGCGCGGTCGCGCCGGTCACCTCGGCGAGCCGCTCGGCCGTCCAGAGCCGCAGATGGGTGGAGCCGCCCCGCGGGTAGCGGCCCGGGCGCAGGCCGCGCAGGAGCAGCCGGGCGCCCCCGGCCGCGACGGCCAGCCGGCCCGCCGGGGTGTAGAGCGCCAGTGCGCCCGCGCCGACCGCCCACCAGGAGGCGGTCGGCGCCCACGGGTAGTCGCCGAGCCAGGTGAGCGCGTTGCCCAGTGCCAGCAGCGCGACCGTCCAGCGCAGCCCGACCACGGTGAAGAGCGGGATCAGCAGGAGCAGCTGGAGCACCTTGGCCCGGGTCGGCACCAGCGCGACCGTGCGGGCCTCGCCGCCGTCGGACGCGCCGCGCTCCAGGTGGCGGGCGAGCTTGCGCAGCGTCGGCTGCTGGTAGATGTCCAGCACGGCGGCGCTGGGGTAGCGGGTTCGCAGCAGGGTGGTGAGCCGGGCGGCGGCGAGGCTGCCGCCGCCGATGGCGAAGAAGTCCTCGCGCGGGCCGCTCACCGGAACACCGAGGATCTCGGTCCACTGTTCGGCCAGCCAGGCCTCGGTGCCGTAGAGCTGCTCGGTGGGCCCGGCCGTCTCCAGGCCGGGCAGCGGCCAGGGCAGCGCGTTGCGGTCGACCTTGCCGGACGTGCGGGTGGGCAGTGACTCGACCGGCGCGAGCAGCGGCACCAGGGCGGCGGGCAGCTCGGCGCGGAGCCGTTCGACGGCCTGCTCGCGGTCCCAGCCGTCCTTGGTCACCAGGTAGCCGACCAGCAGCTGGTTGCCGCCGCGCGCGGTGCGGACGGCGGCGGCCGCACCGGCAACGCCCGGCAGGGCCTGGAGGGCGGCGTCGACCTCACCGAGTTCGATCCGGCGGCCGCCGAGTTTGATCTGCTCGTCGGCGCGGCCGAGGAAGAGCAGGCCGGCCGGGTCGGCCTGGACGAGGTCGCCGCTGCGGTAGGCGCGCTCCCAGTCGAGCGAGGGCAGTGGCGCGTACTTCTCGGCGTCCTTGGCCGGGTCCAGGTAGCGGGCCAGGCCGACACCGCCGATCACCAGCTGGCCGGTGCCGCCCGTCGCGACCGGCTCGCCGGCCTCGTCCACCACGGCGAGGTCCCAGCCGTCCAGCGGCAGGCCGATCCGGACCGGGCCGTCCCCGGTCAGCAGCGCTGCGCAGGCCACCACGGTCGCCTCGGTGGGCCCGTAGGTGTTCCAGACCTCGCGGCCCTCGGTGACCAGCCGCTGCACCAGCTCCGGCGGACAGGCCTCGCCGCCGAAGATCAGCAGCCGGACCTCGTTCAGGGCTTCGGCCGGCCAGAGGGCGGCCAGCGTGGGGACGGTGGAGACCACGGTGATCTCCTGCTCGGCCAGCCACGGCCCGAGGTCGGCGCCGCTGCGGACCTGTGAGCGCGGGACGGGTACCAGGCAGGCGCCGTATCGCCAGGCCAGCCACATCTCCTCGCAGGAGGCGTCGAAGGCGACGGAGAGCCCGGCCATCACGCGGTCGCCCGGGCCGATCGGCTCGTCCTGGAGGAAGAGCGCGGCCTCGGCGTCGACGAAGGCGGCGGCGTTGCGGTGGGTGACGGCGACGCCCTTGGGGCGGCCGGTGGAGCCCGAGGTGAAGATGATCCAGGCGTCGTCGGCCGGGGTGGGGCGGGCGGGGGTCGGGCGGGCCGGGGCGGGCCGGGCCGGGTTGGCGGCCTCCTGCGGCGCGCCGGTGAGGGTCAGGGCGCGCTCCGCGCCGAGCACGGCGGCGACGGCTGCCTCCTCGAAGACCAGCTGCGCGCGCTCGTCCGGGTCCTCTGCGTCGACCGGGACGTAGGCGGCCCCGGCGGCGAGCACGGCGAGGATCGAGACGTAGAGGTCGTTCGTGCCGGAGGGGACGCGGATGCCGACGCGGTCGCCCGTGCCGATCCCGGCAGAGGCCAGCCGGCGGCGCAGCTGCTCGACCTCGGCGGCGAGCGCCCGGTAGCTGAGCACGGTCCGGCCGTCGTCCAGGGCCGGTTCGTTGGGGTGGACGCGGACGGTGGCGTCCAGGACGTCGACCAGGGTGCGCGGCGCGGGGGCCGGGCGTCCGGGGAAGAGGGCCGGGGCGAGGGCCTGTGGGGTGTGCGAGGTCTGCAGGGTCTGGGAGGTTGGTGGGGCCTGCGGGGTCTGCCGGGCCTTCTCGGGGGCGGCCGTCACGCCGGGGGCGGGGGCCTGTGGGGTGTGCGGGGCGTGCGGGGGGTGCTCGATGTGGCTCGGTTCAGCTGTCATGGCAGCCCGTGCGCTCCTCGTCCTCGCCCCTGTCCCGACCGGCGCTCGGCCCTTGGGGGCGGTGGGAGCACACGCCTGATCGGGTGACCCCACTCCGGGGCCGGAGCGGACAACCCGACCGATGGTAGCCCGGGGTGATGAACGGCGTACTGCCCGACACTCCACCCAACTTGCGCCCAGCTGGCCGAATCTGACTGTAAGTCAGCGAATAACTGAGCTTCTGTGAGTCATTTGTGACGAGCTGTCAGTCAGCTTGACGGACCGTCAGCCTTTTTTCCGGGCCGTGACCCACGCCACACCGAAAGGTGCTCCCTTCGGGTGGCGGACGCCGCGCTGGAGGGTGCTGGACGCGGCTGCGGGTCCGGTGGCGTGCCCGTCATGGCCCCGCCGCGGCCCCACGGCGGCCCCTGGAGCCGGGCCTGCCGCGGGGTGTGAGGTGCGGGGTGCGTCCGGGGCAGGCCCGGGTGGTTGCGGCGGTGATCTGTGGCGGTGTCCAGTCGGCGTGGCGCAGTGCGGTGCGCACCATCGCACCGGGCGGGGTCAGGCGGATCGCCGCGTTGCGGGCGGCGACGGCCAACGGGTGGGCGAGCTGCTGTCCCATCCGGCCGGCGCGCCGCGCATCGCGGGCGACCGCCTGGCTCCGCGTGCGCCGCTCGGCGTCGTACCGGGCGAGGGCCGACTCGACGCCGGGCTCCGAGCCGATCGCGGCAGCCAGGGTCACCGCGTCCTCCAGGGCCTGGCAGGCGCCCTGTCCCAGGTGGGGGGTCATGGCGTGGGCCGCGTCGCCGAGCAGTGCGACCCGGCCCGCCGTGAACGAAGGGAGCGGCGTGACCAGCTCGTTGACGTCGTGATGCAGGACGGCCTCCGGGCGGGTCGCGGCCAGCAGTGCGGGGATCGGCTCGTGCCAGCCGGCGAAGCGACGGCGGACCTCGGCCAGCGGGTCCGGGTAGCGCATACCGGCCGGGGCGGTGAGCACCGCGTGCCATTCGGCCCGGCCGTCGGGGAAGGCGATGTGTCCGAACTCCGCGCCGTGGCCCCAGGTCAGCTCGAAGTCGGCGATCGAGTCGCCGGTCGTCCCCTCGACCGGCCGCTCGGTGATCGCCCGCAGCGCCGTCGAGCCGCTGTAGACCGGGCCGGGGTGGTCGGGGAAGAGCCGGCGGCGCAGTCGGCTGCCGATCCCGTCGGCCGCGACCACCAGGTCGGCGTCGAGCGCGGTGCCGCCGTACTCGACCCGGATCCGCGGGGGCCGGGTGGCGCCAATCGCCGGCTTGGCCGCCTCGACCGCCGTCACCTCTGCGCCGATCACCAGCGACTCGGCCGGCAGCGCCTCCCGCAGGATCCGGTGCAGCGCGGCGCGCGGGATGCCGATGATCGGCGCGCCCAGCTCGCGCTCCAGCGCCGTGCCGTCCATCCGGGCCAGCCGGCGGCCGCTCGGAGTGCGGGTGCCACCGGTGTACTGGCGGCGCGAGGCCGCCTCCACCGCCTCGCCGACGCCGAGGGTGGTGAGCGCCCGCAGGCCGTTGGCGGCCAGCGAGATCCCGGCGCCCGCGTCGTCCAGCTCCGTTGCCCGCTCGACCACCGTGACGTCCCACCCGGCGAGCCGGAGCCCGATCGCGGCTGCCAGCCCTCCGATGCCGCCCCCGACCACCACCGCGCTGTTGCTGCTCATGCCCGGTCCTTCCCCTGTCGTTCGCGCTGACCTTCTACAGCTGTAGAGGGAGAGTACTCGCACTTACTACGGGTGTAGAAAGGGGGGATGCAGGAAGCTGAGGCAGACGGGCAGAAGCAGCCGGACGGGCGTGGGCCGAATGAACGCGGCCCCGCCGGGCACGCGGCGCGCGGGGCGGTAACGCGTGGTTCGGCAATGCACGGTTCGGCAGGGCACGGTTCGGCGACGCGAGGGGCCGACCGGCGGACCCTGCTGGCGGACGCGGCCATCGGCGTCCTCGCCGACGCGGGCATGCGCGGGCTGACCCATCGGGCGGTGGACGCGGCGGCCGGCCTGCCGGTCGGCACCACCTCGGCGTACCTGCGGACCAGGCAGGCGCTGCTCACCGCCCTCGTCCGGCGCCTGGTCGAGCTGGACCAGGGCGAGCTCCAGGCGATGGGCGAGCAGGTGCCGACGCCGCGTTCGGCCACCGAGCTGGCCGAGGGCATCGCCCTGCTGGCCGAGCGCCGGCTGACGGGCGAAGGGCGGCGGCGCTCGCTCGCGCGCTACGCCTGTGCGGTGGAGAGCGTGCGTGATCCCGAACTGCGCGAGATTCTCGTCCCGCGCGAGAACGCGGGCCACGCGGCCGTCCGCAGCTTCATCGCAGCCCAGGGCGTCGCGGACCCGGCGGCACGCACCCTCACACTGCTGGCCTGCGTGGACGGCCTGGTCTTCGACCGGCTGGTCGGCGGCGGGACCCTACGGGCGGACGAGATCCAGGGCCTGGTCGCGGCGGCCCTGCGCGGGGCGGACGGCGCGGATGGCTTGGACGTCTCGGGCGGCGCGGACGCCTGACCCCCGTGGCGCAGCTGGGGCGCCGGTCGGTCGCACACGCCGTGGTGGCCGAGCACCAGCGGCGTGGGTCCGAGTCGCTGTCGGAGGGGCGGTTCGGGAGCCTGATTCGGGCCACCGGTGCCGGGCGTACGGGATGAACGAGAGTCCTGCCTGGCGGACCGTCAGCTCGGCCCGCGGGCGAATGGCGCGTCGGCCTCGGCCGCCTCTGATGCCATGCGAGGCATGGTCCCACGTGCCGGTGATCGGACCCCGGACCACCCATCGCACGGTGATCACCTCTGCTGATGTGAAAGAAATTGCCCTAGCCTGCGCGTTTCACTTCGGGGCGCGTCCGGATCATGACCAGAAAAGCGAAAGTGCCTTCTGAACTGGGACGATGAGGCTTGTCTAAGGTCTCCGTCGTACCAGTAGGAAGGCACTTTCTGCGTGCACACTACCCGGTCACGCCCCAAGCTCGTCGTCAGCGCCGACGGGCACGGGGTCGTCAGCCACGCCGGATCGCGCCTGCTGGCGGATCTGGCCGATGCCACCACACTGACCAGCACCTTCTCCGAGGCACTGCGGCGGCTGCGGCCACGCGGCACCGGGCACGCTCCCGGCCGCGTCGCGGTGGACCTGGCGGTGATGCTCGCCGACGGCGGCGAGGCGATCCGGGACCTGGCCCTTCTGCGCGACCAGCAGCAGGTGTTCGGCCCCGTCGCCTCCATCCCCACCGCCTGGCGCGTCCTGGCAGGCATCGACACCCAAGCCCTAAAGGCGCTGCGAGCCGCCCGCGCCGCTGCCCGCGAGGTCGCCTGGCTGCAGGCCGCCGAGACCAGGGACGGGATACCGTCGGCCCGAGTCGGAGGACGTCAACTGCCGGGCCTGGTCCTGGACATCGACGCCACCCTGGTCACCTGCCACTCCGAGAAGGAACAGGCCGCCGCCACCTACAAACGCGGCTTCGGCTACCACCCGCTGCTCTGCTTCCTGGACAACACCGGCGAGGCCCTGGCCGGCCTCCTGCGACCGGGCAACGCCGGAGCGAACACCGCAGCCGACCACATCACGGTCATCGACCAGGCGCTCGCACAGATCCCCGATGCCCAGCGCCACGGCACCGAGATCCTCATCCGCGCCGACAGCGCGGGTGGCGCCAAGGCGTTCCTGACCCACGTGCGCGCCCTCAGACAGCGCGGCATCCAGACCACCTTCTCCGTCGGACACGCCGTCACCGCCGAGTTCCGCAAGGCCATCCGCGCCCTGCCCGAGCAGGTCTGGCACCCCGCCCTGGAACAGGACGGCTCCCTTCGCACCGGGGCCGAGGTCGCCGAACTGACCGGCCTGGTCGACCTCGCCGGCCACCCGGACGGCACCCGCGCCATCGTGCGGCGCGAGCGTCCCCACCCCGGAGCCCAGCTCTCGCTCTTCGACCAGGACGAAGGGATGCGCCACCAGGTCTTCCTCACCGACACGCCCGTCGCCGGCGGCGGCTCCCTGCAACACCTGGAGGTCCGCCACCGCGCCCACGCCAGGGTCGAGGACCACATCCGCTGCGGCAAGACCACCGGCTTCGGCCGCTTCCCCTCACGCCACTTCGCGATCAACGCGGCCTGGCTGGAGCTGTCCCTGACCGCCATCGACCTGCTCGTCTGGACCCGGACCCTGCTGCTGGACGGCGAGCTCGCCACCGCTGAGCCGAAGAAGCTCCGCTACCGGATCCTGCACACCGCGGCCCGGATCACCCGCGCCGCACGCCGCATCCGCCTACGGATCGCCTCCACCTGGCCCTGGCGCCACGAACTCGCCCTCGCCTTTGCCCGCCTCGCAGCACTACCCCGACCGGTGACCTGACCCGAAGACACCGCCGCTGACCGCCCACGACCCGAGGACCAAGGAGCACCCGACCACGCGTCGGGCCCCCGGCACGCCCACCCAGCCCCAAGCAGTCCAGCACCACCGCCCCGGAGATCAACCCGGCTCAGCCAGCCCCAACCGAAACGCGGAGGCTAGCCTTGCGGCCTCCCCTCATCGCCGGCCCCGGCGCCTTCGTCGATCTCGGCGGCGAACCCCGCGAGCAGGATGCGCAGCGTGCGGTGGAAGCGCTGCTCCGAGTCCAGGCCGGCGCCGGTGCCGAAGGCTTCGGCCAACTGCGGGAACACCGCCGGGTCCAGTGAGCGGAACTGCTCCGGATCGGGCTCCGTCCCCTCGTGGTGGGGGGTCTCGCCGACTTCCGCGAGGGTGTGGCCGAGCGTGAACGACGCCACGGCGTTGAGGACGTCCAGGGCGTCCGCGAGCGGAACCCGGTCGGCGCGCAGCGCGCCGACGCCGCGTTCCAGCAGGTGCAGCGCCGCCGGGGTGGCGGCCGGGCGGGTGGCCAGGACGGTGAGCATGGCCGGGTGGTCGAGCAGGATCCTGCGTAGGGCGGCGGCGAAGTCGCCCACCACCGTCGTCCACGGGCGCCCGGCGGGCTCGGTGAAGAGGTCGCCGGCGGACAGCTCGAGCAGACGCTCCACCATGCCGTCGAGCAGGGCGGCCTTGCTCGGCACGTAGTAGTAGAGCGTCATGCCCTCGACGCCGAGCGCCGCGCCGAGCTTGCGGTTGGAGAGGGCGGCGAGTCCGTGCTCGTCGACGAAGGCCAGGGCCGCGTCGATGACCTTCTCCCTGGTCAGGCCCGTCCTCGGGCGCCCGCGTCCACTCGCCATCAATGTGCTCCTCCGTACTGGGACTTGACATGTCTTGCGGTGCAAGAAAACAATAGCGGACGCCAGTTTCTTGCGCTGCAAGAAAAAGTTCGGGGAGGACGTCATGCAGCTCGTCAGTGTCATGGTGCGCAGGCTCAACGACGGGGTCGACTACGGGGAGTTCCGCAAGAGCTGGATTCCGGACGAGATCGTCCCGGGTGACCCGCGGACCCGGGTGATCACCGCCGCCGATGTGGAGGACCCGCAGAAGATCGTCACCATCGCGATCATCGAGGGCGACCACGGGCCCGAGTCGATCCAGGAGTGGATGGAACGGCTCGCCCCCGCCGAGGAGCGCCGCTTCGAGCGGATCAAGGACCTGGTTGGCCCGCCCACCCTGAACGCCGTCTACCAGGTGCTCGCCGAGGACGACCTCTCCAGGCCGATCGCCGAGTAGCGCGAGCGGGAGTGGGGCGGTCGGTGGCTGCAGGGGGCGGCCCGTGGGTCGGTCTTCTGGTTTCTCACGGCGCTCTCCCCTTCCAGGGGTTCGACCTCGCTCGGCGGTGATTCCGAGAAGGTGGCGGGACATTAACCGATGCCACTGACAATTCGTTCGGCCCGCAGGGTGTGAGGCGTTCCAGGGAAATGGCTTACAGTCACACTAATTCGTACAGGGATTCACAGGGCCAAACGTACATGCTAGCGTGCGGTTGCCAGCTTCTCAGAGTCGAGAAAGTGGGTCCTGTCATGCGTCAAGAATTCTCCCGGCGTGGATTTCTGGGTACCGCGGGAATGGCCGCCGCCGGGGCGTCCGCCGCTTCCCTCGGCCTGGCGGCCGGCGCCGGCCCGGCGGCCGCCGAGTCCGCCGAGGTGCCCGACGGGCAGTCGGTGCTCCCCGGCGACCCGCGGTACCAGACGCTCAGTCAGGGCTTCAATCAGCGGTGGAGCAGCACACCGGCCTACATCCGGCTGGTGGGCAACGATGCCGACGCCGTCGCGGCCGTGAAGACGGCGCTCGACAAGGGGTTGCGGCCGACGATCCGGGGCGGCGGGCACTGTTACGAGGGCTTCGTCGACAACGACAACGGCGTCATCCTCGACCTCAGTACCCTGCGCGGTGTCCGCGCGGCGACGGACAAGTACGGCGCGTCCACGTACTGCGTGGAGGGCGGCGCCACCAACTGGGATGTCTACACCACGCTCTTCCGCAAGTACGGAGTCACGCTGCCGGCCGGCTCGTGCTACTCGGTGGGGGCCGGCGGGCACATCTGCGGCGGCGGGTACGGGCTGCTCTCCCGGCGGCACGGGCTGACCGTCGACCATCTGGTCCAGGTCGACGTGGTCACCGTCCGCGGCGGCAAGGTGGAGGTGACCAGGGCGCACCGCGACGACCCGAAGGGCTCGGCCGAGAAAGACCTCTTCTGGGCGCACACCGGCGGTGGCGGGGGGAACTTCGGCGTGGTACTGCGCTACCACTTCCACCACGAGCTCCCGAAGCCACCGCCGAGGGTCTGGCTGAGCAGTGTCGCCTGGCCGTGGGACGAGCTGGTCAAGCAGCCGGCGGACTTCCGCCGGCTGGTGAACAACTTCGCCGCCTTCTTCGCCGAGCACAGCGGAAAGGGCGAATCGGCCTACCGGGGGTTGTTCGCCATCCTCAAACTCACGCATCGGACGAACGGGAACGTCGTCCTGTTCAGCCAGTGGGACGAGGACGATCCCGGGCCGCTGGAGCAATTCCTGGCCGCGATGGAGGACGGGATGAAAACCAAGGCAGCCGTGCAGACCTACAGCGCCGGCGGGCTGTTCCTCCCGTATCCGGACAAGAGCCGCCAGATGCCGTGGTTCCAGGCCACCATGACGCTCAACCCCTCGGGGGACAACCAGCGGGGCAAGTACAAGTCGGCCTACCACCGCAGGGCGTTCACCCCCGCACAGGTCGACAGCTTCTGGGAGTGGCTGACCAAGGACGTCCAGGGCGTCGACCTCACGCAGACGCTGGTCCAGGTCGATTCGTACGGCTGCAGGATCAACGAGCGAAGGCCCACCGAGGACGCCATCCCCCAGCGTGACTCGATCATGAAGCTCCAGTACCAGACCTACTGGACCGACCCCGCCCAGGACACCACTCACCTCGACTACCTGCGCGGCCTCTACCGGGCGGTGTACAAGGCGACCGGTGGCATCCCCGAGATCGACACCGACACCGACGGCGCCTATGTGAACTACCCCGACACCGACCTCGGCGTGGTCGGCCAGGCGAACCCGGCTTACCAGCGGCTGTACTACAAGCAGAACTACAGCCGCCTGCAGAGGGCGAAGAAGACCTGGGACGACAAGAACGTGTTCCACCACGCCCAGTCGATCACCCTGCCGTCCTGACCCGGCATGCAGTGCCACGCCAACCATCCGGAAGATAGATGATATCGGGGCGAATCGTGCGAGTAGAGGGGTCGGAGCAGGGTGCCACCCCGAGCGCGGCGGACCCGGCCGGACCTCCTCACAGCGCCGGCGCGGGTCCCTCGTGCCGTGCGCTGAGTTCTCAGGTATGCGCGCATCTGTGAGGGCGGACTCGGGCTGATGCTGACTTTTGCTGACCTGAGCTGATGGGAGGTCAGGTCTGATCGGCGTAGGGGTGGCTGTTCGCCCAGCAGCCGGCCGGAGAACCCGGGCAATGGACTGGGTACGTCCTGCGGCTTGCCTCTGCATGAGCATGCGCGGAAACGGCCTGGCCGGTGATCGGTACCAGGGCCCCGGGTTCACCCCAGGCGCCATCGACCAGGCCGTGGCCGCCGCCCAGGACGAACTGCGGATCGCGGAGCGGCACGCCGACGCCGGCGACGAGGGCGCCGTCGTCCGGGCCGCGGTCGTCTCTCAGGAGCGGCAGCGCATCCGCGGCGAGGCCGCCACCACCGGGCGCGAGACCTACGATCCGGACCGGAACCTCGCACTCCAGCGGGCCCAGCGCGCCCAGCGCACCGCCAGGACGTCGCCGACCGCACTCGCGATGCCGCCCTCCAGGCCCGGCAGACCGCCGACATCGCGCGACGCAACCTCGCCGGCCCCGCCGCCGACCCCTCTGCACCTCCCTCGCCCGCGCCGGGCTCCACAGGCTCACCGACGTCGACCACCAGGCCGTCCGGGACCTCCGCCCCACCGGGCTCTGTGGCCGGCACGTGATCGCGGGACCTCACAGCGGGCCCGGGTTCCGGTCGGCGGCTCGGGTGCGAACAGCAGGACACTTCCACGCCAGGCCGCCGCCACCGGCGCAGCGACGGGGGAGTGAGGGACACGCCTCATGCCCCCACGGGCCTGACGGCCGCCGCACACCAGTGGCCCCTTGCGGACGCACAGGGCCGGGCGTGGATCCGTCAACCAGCAAGTGCCGACGAGCCTTCGAAGTGGGAGCCTGGCCACAGGGGGTCTCCCGCCAGGTCGCCCGAGTCGGCGGCAAGGCCATCCACCCCGAGGAGCCCACACATGGCCAGCAACGCCGACAAAGCGCCGCCCGAAGCCGAGGTGTCCCGGCGGCCGTTAGTGACCGGCTGGACCGTCTTGGCCGCAGTACTGATGATCTTCGGTGGCGCCATGGCGATATTCGAGGGGATCGCCGCCATCGCCAAGGACGACCTGATCGTCGTCACCCACAACTACACCTACAAGATGAACACCACCGGCTGGGGATGGATCCACCTCATCCTGGGCGTACTCATCGTGCTGGTCGGCGTGGCCCTCTTCACCGGCGCCGTCTGGGCACGTGCCGTCGGTGTCGTCGTCGTCGGGCTCGGCACGATCGCCACCTTCCTCTGGCTGCCCTACTACCCGTTCTGGGCCATCGTGCTGATCGCCATCGACATCTTCATCATCTGGGCCCTCTGCGCCGGAACGACGGCGGGCTCGACGCGGTCACCGCGGCGGGGTCCGCGGCGGCCAGTGCGGCAGCTGCCGCCATGAGCACACTGACGACACCCGGCCGGGTTCTTGCCGGGTCCGAGGAGTCGCGGTCGGGGGGCGAGCGGCAGGGTGTCCGCGATCGTCGCGGAACCGGTCCCAGGGTGGCGGACGAGCGCTGCGGCCGGCCGGTCGGCGGTGGTGCCGATGTCCTCGTGCCGGCCCTCTGCCAGACCGCCCGTGTACAGCACGGGGTGTCGCTGTTCAAACGCCGTCCTGGCCCGTGGCCTGGGGACGCTCCCCGGGGCTCCCACCGACGGGCCGAGGATCCGATCGAGACCACCGTGCCGTCGAGATGGAGCAGCGCCTCCCGGTGGTGGCTTCGGCCCGGCCTTCTTTCACGGCGATCTGCAGGGCTGTGAAGTCGTCCTCGTTCTGGTCGGCGTAGGCTTCGGCGAAGTCCGCGCTGGCTTGGTCGAACCGGTCGGAGCGCCGAGGCAGGTGGCCAATGCGACCCGGTCGCCGGAGCGGGCGTGCGCTCGGGCCAGGGCCCAACCGCAGAGCCGCCCGTACGGCGCCATGCCCGAGGGGACCGTCGTCTCGATCGGTGCGGAGAGTTTCCAGTCATGACTGTAGCGGATAAGCGTGCTCGGCGCACGCTAATCTGGAGGGGTGAAGCACTCGACAGGACACGACATCGCCGACGCCCTCGCACTGCTCCTGCGGCGGAGCACCCGCGCACGCCTCTACGCCCGTTTGACCGAGGGGCTGGGGGAGGCGGTCGACGACCTCACCTATCCGGTCCTCAGCGGCCTGGCACGCACCGGCCCGTGCAGCGCCGCCGACCTGGGGCGCGAGGTCGGACTCGACCGCACCACCGTGACCCGCCGCGCCGACCGCCTCGAACGGGCCGGCCTCGTCGAGCGCCGGCCCGACCCGGCCGACGGCCGCGCCACCCTGCTCGCCCTCACCGACGACGGACGCACCGTCATCGCGGCGACCAGGCGGCAGCTGGCCCTGGGCATCGAGCACGCGCTGGCGGCCTGGCCGGAGGCCGATGCCCGGGACTTCGCCCGCCTCCTGCGCCGCTTCGTCGACGAGGGGCCCTTCGCCGCCGGCCACGACTGACCGTCACGGGCGGCACGGGCGGCACGGGCGGCACGGGCGGCAGGGGCGGCAGGGGCGTCACGGGCGGTACGGGTGGGCGGGTCTACCAGTTCACCCAGGGGAGGTTCCAGCCACCGAGTCCGTTGTCGGGGGAGACGGTCGTGGTGGACCGTCCGCCGTCCGTGGTCCCCCGACCGCCCGAGGTTCCGGACGTACCGGGCTGGGTCTCCCGGCTCGGCGCGGTTCCCGGCCACTACCAGTCGATCGAGATCACGGTGCAGGGCACCGGCAGGGACACCGTGGTGCTGTCGGGCCTCAATGTCCGGATCGCCCGGATCGCGGCCCCCCTCGCCTGGAACGCCTACTCCATGGGGGAGGGCTGCGGCGGAGGAGTCGGCGTCCACTCCTACGACCTCGATCTGGACGCGGCCCGCCCCCGTCCGGTCGTGACCCAGGGCAGTACCGGCCTGCCGGTCAAGGTGAGCGAGGGCGACCCGGAGGTCATCGAGGTCACCGCCGAGACGACCTCCCACGACGTGAGCTGGTACCTGGAACTGGAGCGGTCCAGCGGCAACCGGAAGAGGGTACTCCCCATCGGTCTCGGCCCGATCGGCGGACGGGCCTGGGAGCCGAGCCCGTTCCAGCGGTGACGGCGAAGCGGCGCCCGGCCCGGGACGCGGTCGGGCGACTTCGGCCCGCAGTCGGGCCCGCAGCCGTGCCCGGTGGCGTGCCCCCTGCCGCCGTGGGGCCGGGCACGGACCCGCGGTTCCCTGGCCACGGATGCGAAGCTTGAGTCTGTCCGGAGGTGTGCACGGTCTCCCGAGAACGGGGCAGGCTCCCGGGGAACCACCGGTTCGAGCGGGAGGTGGTCACGTGGACGGCAGCGTGTTCTGGTGGGTGGCCGCGGGAGTCGTCGCGGCCAGCCTG
The DNA here is from genome assembly GCF_045160625.1 of Kitasatospora sp. NBC_00039. Taxonomy (NCBI): domain Bacteria; kingdom Bacillati; phylum Actinomycetota; class Actinomycetes; order Kitasatosporales; family Streptomycetaceae; genus Kitasatospora; species Kitasatospora sp. NBC_00039. The sequence goes on from NZ_CP108290.1 coordinate 159,431, forward strand.
GCGGTTGCGGCCGTCCTGGTGGTCAAGCTGGTCCGGACCAGGAAGCTGCTGGTGGCCTCCGGCATCCCGATGTCGACCAAGGTGCTGTTCTGGGCGTCCATCGTCTACCTGGTCAGTCCCGTGGACCTTCTGCCCGACCCGGTCCTGTTGGACGACATCGCGTTCCTCCTCGTGGCCCTGCGCTCGCTGACCAAGGCCGGCGCCAGGCTGGGCATCGGGCCCGCCGGGCACCGGACGGGTGGGCCCGAAGCCCCGTAGCGGCCGGAGCACGTGTGCGGTGCGGCACGTAGTCCACGACGGGCCCTCACTCCTGGACGGCCTGCCGGCGGCGGTGGAAGCCGCATTGAAGGGCTACGGACGAGAGCGCACCACGCAAGAAGCAGGACGCGCCCGTCAACTGGCTCTGGTCGCAGCGGTCGGTGACGGTGACGGCGGCCGGTGTCAGCGGGGCACGGTGCTGGGCAGCACGTTCGGCTGCGGCGGGACGGTCATCGGGGGCGGCGTGATCACCGGACCGAGGGGGTGGCAGGATCCGTCCCAGGTCGGCGGGAGGTATCCGGGCGGGCAGTCGGCCGGCCGCGGCGGCAGCGTCGGCTCGGGCCTGGGCGGAATTGTCCAGCCGTTCGGCAGATCCGGGCCGGCCTTCGCCGACGCACGAGGCGAAGGCTTGGCCGCGGCGGGCGAGTTGGTGGGCGCGGCGGAGGCTCGCCCCTGCGCGGCGGTCGCCCGTCCGGCCGCGGGAGGGGTGGGTGCGGGCGGCGCCGGGCTCGAGGGAGCCCCGGTCGGCGACGCGTCCTCGACGGCGGACGCGGTCGGCGACGGCTCCTGCGGCAGAACGGACTCCGACGGCGAGGGGCTCGCCGGAAAGGACGGGGCCGGGGCCGGTGGCGTAGGTGACGAGAGGTCGGCCGGGGCACCGCTCGGCGCGCTGTCGTGTCCGTACGTGAGGATCAGTCCACCGGTGCCCGCCAGTCCCAGCAGGCACGCCCCGGCGGCGATGCCGACGACGATCCTACGGCGCCGTGCCGGCACCTGCGCCTGCTCCTCGGCTCCGCTGTGCTGCATCCTGCCCCGTCCTGTCCGCCTTGATCCACTGTTCGAGCTCCGCGGATGCTAGCAGCGGGCCCGCCCGGGACCGGCGGCCGGGCCAGCCGACGGGCGGCGGCTCGACCGGGCCTCACGCAGAGTGGCGGTCGGGGACATGCTGGTCGTCGCACAGGCCGGTCCGGCAGCACAGGGGAGTCGGGCCTCGGTTCTGCGCTCCGCGCTGACCAGCGCATCGAACCGTTGCGTAAGACCTGGGACGCTCAACGCCGCCGAACCCGGCTCGAACGCACGCGGCTGGACATCCTGATCGCCGAGGCCGAGGATCCGTTCCAGGAGGGCGGATGGCTGGACATCGCAGCGCTCAGGCGCGAGCTGCGCGGTCGCGACCGGCGCGTTGGTGCGGAGGAGGTTGCCGAGGCCTTGGTCTTCCTGGCCTCGCCTCGCGTCGGCGTCATCGAAGCGCCCGCTCACGGTTACCGGGCGCCTGCGTCGGTCGACGCTGCCCTCCAGCGTGTACAGGTGCTCGCTGGGCAATGGGCGGCTGAGTCCCACGAGGGGTGACATCCTCCACCGGCTACAGGGTCGGTAAGACGGGTGCCCGGTGAGAAGGGTGATTGTCGCCCGGGTGCTTGCGGCGATCGCCCGCGACCCCGGCGTCAGGCTTCGCGACATCGCACTAGAGGTCCAGCTGACGGAACGCGCCGTGCAGGCGATCGTCGCGGACCTCGAACAGGCGGGCTACCTCGCCCGCACCCGCACCGGCCGCCGCAACCACTACCGCATCGCCTCCGGCACCTGGCTGAGGCCCTGCCCGAGGCCGGGCTCAGTGTGAGCGCACTGCTCGACCTGCTGGCACCGACCTGCAACAAGGCCGACCAGGAGCGCGGCGAGGTCCTGGCTCACAGGAGTGGCGGGGGTGGTGGCCCCGAGCCCGCCCGCGGGTCTGACTGATCCCTCCAGCGGATGGGCGGTCGCCAGGCCCTGAATCCTGCACGATCCGACACGGGCCCCGTTCGTCGAGGGCGGCCCGGACGGTCGCATCTTCTCGGAGGGTCCATGGCATGAACCCGCGCGCCCGACGGCCCTGGAGGCCGTTCAGCCCGCGGGTTCGGTGGCGCCCGAAGTCCGGGGCTTTCGCCGTCCGGCGGGCGCGGCGAGCTGCGCTGCAGTGGCTCAGCTGTCCAGGCGACGCTTGCAGAGCCATGCGACCATCTCGGGGTCGTGGTGGTCGAAGAACAGCGTGGCGCCGGTGTCGAGAGCTGCGATGCGGGCCATCTCGTCGTCGCTGAGCTCGAAGTCGAAGACGTCGATGTTCTGTGCCATCCGGTCGGGGTCGACCGACTTGGGGATGGTGACGATGTCGCGCTGGATGAGCCAGCGGAGCACGACCTGGGCCACGGACTTGCCGTGCGCCGCGCCGATCGTGCCGAGGGCGGGGTGGGTGAACAGGTCGTTCTTGCCTTCGGCGAAGCCGCCCCATGCCTGGTGCTGGACTCCGTGCTCGCGCATGAGGTCGTGGTCGGGGTTGCGCTGGAAGAAGGGGTGGGTCTCGATCTGGTTGACCTGCGGGGTGATCCCGTTGTTGAGGACCAGGTCCAGGAGGCGGTCGGGGTAGAAGTTGGCGACGCCGATCGCCTTGGCCAGGCCCTCACGGTTGGCGGTCTCCATGGCGCGCCATTGGCCGTACACGTCGCCGAAGGGCTGGTGCATCAGGTACAGGTCGACGTGGTCCAGGCCGAGCTTGGCCAGCGAGGTTTCCAGGGCGCGGCGGGTGTTGTCCTGGGCCGGCGCGTCCTGGACCCAGAGCTTGGTGGTGACGAACAGCTCCTGGCACGGGATGCCGCTGTTCTTGATGGCGTGGCCGACGGCCTCCTCGTTGCCGTAGGCGGCGGCGGTGTCCAGCAGCCGGTAGCCGGCGGCGAGGGCCTCGGAGACGGCCTGCTCGGTCTTGTCCGACGGGATCTGGTAGACGCCGAAGCCGAGGATCGGCGTCCGGACGCCGTTGTTCAGGGTGACGTGCTGCACGGGGGACTCTCCTGGAGGACCTGGTGGTCGGGAGGATGGCGGGTCAGTCGGTGGCTCCGGCGACCGAGGTCAGGATGCCGGCGGCGCTCACGGCGTCATGCTCCTTCAAGGACCGGGGCTCGGCATCCGGCCGCCGCGCGGACCAGACCGTCGCCACCCTGCGCGCCGAGGTCGGCCGCACGACAAGGCCCTCTCCGACCTCATCGGCGAGCTGTCCACCCGCGGTGACACCTTCCGCGAACGCTGGGCCCGGTACGACGTCCGCCATCACCGCGCCGGCGCGAAACGCCTCAACTGCCCTCTCGTCGGCGACCTCACCTTCACCTACGAGACCACCCGGCTCACCGCCGACGACGGTCTCTACCTCATCCTGTGCAGTGTCCCGCCCGGGAGCCGCGACGCCGACACCCTCGACCTCCTCGCCAGCTGGAACACCCCTCACCCCGCACAACAGCCCGACCGGTCCTGAGGCCGGTACCCCGCTGATTCGGACAGGGCTGTCCTGGTGCCGGCCGGCGAGCGGGGCAGCTTCGCGGGTGCGCGCCGGGGGCCGCGCCGACGTACCGGTCGGGGTGACCTCCACGCGGGCCGACGACGTCGTGCCTCGTTCGGCTTGCCGAGGTAGGCGGCATGGGTTGCGCTGGAGTCGTTGATCCGGGATGCGGAGTGCACGAGGGAAGGGCGTCATGACCGAGAGAAAGATCATTACGGTGGTCGGTGCGACCGGGTCCCAGGGCGGAGCCCTGACAAGAGCCATCCTGGCGGACCAGGGCAGTGGATTCACGGTCCGCGCCGTCACCCGCAAGCCCGACTCGGATCCCGCCCGGGAACTGGCGAGGGCCGGTGCCGAGGTGGTCCGGGCGGACCTGGACGACGAGGCGAGTCTCGGCCCGGCTTTCGAGGGCGCCTACGGCGCGTACCTCGTGACCAACTTCTGGGAACACATGTCCGCGGAACGCGAGAAGGCGCAGGCCGCCGCCCTCGCGACGGCCGCCGGGCACGCCGGGGTGCAGCACGCCGTCTGGTCGACCCTGGAAGACACCCGCGTGTGCATTCCGCTCGACGACGGGCGCATGCCCACCCTCCAGGGCTCGTACAACGTGCCGCACTTCGACGGCAAGGCGGAGGCCGATCACTACTTCACCGAGGCCGGAGTCCCGACGACGTTCCTGCGCACCACGTTCTACTGGGAGAACCTCCTCGGCGCCTTCGCCCCGCAGCGCGCTGAGGACGGCACTCTCCGGCTCTCGTTCCCGATGGGCACGAGCCGGCTCTCAGGCATCGCCGTTGCCGACATCGGCAAAACCGCGCTCGCCGTCCTCAAGCGTGGTACCGATCTCATCGGCGCCACCGTCAGCATCGCCGGCGAGCACCTGGGAGTCGGCGAGATGGCCGCGGCCATCACGGAGGCCGTCGGCGTCCCGGCCGAGTACCTGCCCATGACACCGGACGCCTTTCGTGCCCTGGGCTTTCCCGGCGCGGACGAGGCGGGGAACATGTTCCAGTACTACGCCGACTGCGAGGAGCAGTTCACCCTCGCACGCGACCTGGACGCCGTTCGCGAACTCAATCCCGAGTTGCAGGACTTCCGGACCTGGCTCGATGTCCACCGCGACGAGCTGCGCACTGCGTGGCAGTGAGAGGCGGCCAGGTGGAAGCCCATCGGCGGCAGGACCGCACGGTTCTGGGGCAGAGCGTCCTCGCGCCGACCGAAGACGAGCCTGACCGGCTGAGAAACTGCCGACCTGGACATCGTGGGCCGGTCCAACCATGAGCCGGGACCAGCCGTAACGGGCCGTCCGGCGGGCCGACCGCCACTTGCGGGCGGCCTGCCGACACCGCGGCCTGCCGTACGAAGGGATCACTCTCCGCGATCGTCCTGCTCGGCGACGACGCGGTCGAGCTCCTCCTTCAGGGAGTGGGCCCGGGCCCGCTCCGCACTGCCGGCGTCGATGATGTCGAGGAAGACCTGGTCGAAGGCGGGGCAAACCTCCCGCAGCTCTTGTTTGATCCGCACACACACCTCCTCCACCTCCTCGCTGTCCAGCCCCTCGCGCAGGTCGACGCGTGCCGCCAGCAGGGCCGAGTCGGCCCCGAGCCGCATCGTCAGCAGGGTCGTCACCGTGTCGATCTCCTCCTGCCCGGCCAGGAGCGCATGCGCCCGCTGCTGTAGACGTGGATCGACCGCCTGCCCCACGAGCAGGCTCTGGGCCTCGCGGCCGAGGCGGTACGCCACCGCGATGAGGAGCGCGCCGATGGCCAGCGCCGCAGCCGCCTCCCAGTCGGGGGAACCGGTGATCTGGTGGCCCGCGACGCCGCCGGCCGCGATCAGCACGCCGACCACCGCGGTGGAGTCCTCGGCGAGTACGGTCCGCACCGTGGGGTCGCCGGGCTGCCTGATCTGCCGCATGAGCGGAGATCCGTGTGCCCGGGCCTGCCGGCGCAGCTGGAAGACGGCCCGGGCGAGCGAGGAACCCTCCGCGAGCAGCGCCACGACCAGGACGATGTAGACCGCGAGGAACCTCTCGGGCTCCGACGGTGGCGACAGCCAGGTGTGCAGACCCTGGTAGAAGGAGAAGCAGCCGCCGGTCACGAAGATGCCGACTGCGGCCAGCAGGGACCAGAAGAATCGTTCCTTGCCGTAACCGAACGGGTGGCGGGCGTCGGCCCGGCGCCGACTGCGGCTCAACGAGGCGAGCAGGAACACTTCGTTGATGCTGTCGGCGACCGAGTGCGCGGCCTCGGCGAGCAGCGCGGGCGAGGGCGCGACCGTCCCTGCCACCACCTTCGCCGCAGCGATCACCACGTTGGCCAGCAACGCCACGACGACCGTGCCCCGGGTCTCGCGGTCGGTTCGGGCGCGCCTGCCCCCCGGCGGGGAGCGGACGGCTCCGTCGCCCGGAGTCATCCTGCGCCTCGCGCACGGTGGGCCGGCACGGGCGGCTCACGACTGGTGGGTCTCACACCGGGCGGATGCCCGATCGCCTTCGGATTACGCATGATCAGCAGGAGTCTCGAGTGACTGCCCGATTTCGGTCCCGCCGGAGCGGCGAGTCCCTGAGTGATGACCACAGAGCGCTACCACCGATGACGGGACAGAGTCGTTCTTTTGCAGACCCCCCGGAACGAGGACTGTGTCATAGGGCGGGCCGGGTGTAGCGCGGGTCCTGGTTGCCGAGGTAGACCACGGTCATGGTGAGCCGGACCGGCTGAGCGGTCGGGTTTCGGTACACGTGGGCCCGGTCGCCCCGGATGCGTACCGACCCGCCTTCCGGGACGTGGAACGAGGCTCCGCCGACCTCGACGTCGAGTTGTCCCTGATGCAGGTGGATCAACTCGCGAGTGCCGGTGGGATGGGCGTGTGAGCTGATCTCGTCGTTCGGCGCGATGACGAAATCCCACAGTTCGACGAACGGCGCTTGGCCGTCGTTGATGAGCAGCCTCGCCTCGCTGGCACGTCCGGCTCGCCGGACGTCGATGTCGGCGGCGGTCGTCACGTGGCCGAGATCGTCGGGCGGTTCGACGAGCTGTCCGATGGAGATCCCGAGTGTGACGCAGATGCGGGCGACCGTCGCGATGCTGGGATTGGTCTGCCCGGTCTCGATCTGCTGGAGCATGCCGCGGCTGACTCCGCTGCGAGAGGCGAGGTCTTCCAGGCGCCAGCCGCGCTCTCTTCTACCTGCCCGCAGATTCGCCGCCAACGTCGCGCTGACTGCCTCTGCCGGATCTGTTGACACCGCACTGCCTCCGCGACCAGGATATTGCATCTGAGTTCCGAGATAATGTACCCGAGAGGAGTCGAGCATGACGAGCCAGAACCCAGCCGCTCACCCGGATGTCCAGTTCTGTCTGGAGGGGGTCGGGGTGGCCGAGCCCAGTTGGAAGACGCTCATCGTCACCGCGACAGCCGACAGCCCTGCCGACCCGCAGGACGTCTGGGCGCTCTGGAGCGACCTGGGCAGCTGGCCGTCCTGGTCGCCGTTGCACGAGGGCGCCGAATGGACCGGACCGCCCGGATTCGCGGCGGGTGCGACCTTCGACCAGACTCTCCGCCTCGGTTTTCCCGCCGGAACCACCACCGACCACGTCACCGTCGGCATCGCCGAGTCCGCTCGTCGCGTCTCCTGGTCCGGCGATGTCAACGGGGTGCGCTCCTGCCATCTGTGGACCTTCAACGCGAGGGTTGGAGGGGGAACCCGAATCGGCAATACCGAGGTGTTCGACGGCACGGTCATCGGCCTGACCAAGCCGATGATCGCCCCACGCTGGCGACGCCAGTTCCAGCAAGCCGTCGACACACTCGCGAGCAGGGCGGCGCAAGCCCGCCGTTGAGAGCGCTGCTGCCGACGCTGACCGCGTCGCTGCTGCTGTGGCTGCGGCGCGGCGTGACCTGAGCCGCGGGCCGAGAGCAGCCGAGTCCGTCACTTGACCGGATGGAAGGCCGGATTCCGGAGCCAGGCGGCCAGGAAGCACGTCACAATCGGGCGGTCCCGGTTCCGGAACGGGGTGCGTGGGGACAGGACGAGCAGAGTGACCGCGCCTGACCGCTCCGGATGACAGTGCGTCATGATGCTGGCATGTCAGATGAACGGACCACCCCACGCGCCATCGCCGACAGCTACCTCGACCAGGTCGCAGCGCACGACCCGCTGGAATCCGCATGGCTGGGCCTGCACCCCGGCGACGACCGGCAGCCGGACCTCTCGCCGGAGGGCTTCGAGGCCCACGCCGAGATCGCACGCCGTGCCCTCGCCGCACTCGACGCCGCCCCGGTGACGGCCGATCCCGCCGAGCTGGCCTGCGCCAGGCTGCTGCGGGAGCGACTCACCGCCGAACTCGCCGTCCAGGACGCCGGTGACAACTACCGCCAGCTGCGGGCGATCGGCGCCCACGTCCACCAGGTCCGGGACATCTTCACCTTCATGCCCACCGCCACCGACGAGGACTGGGCGGCCGTGGCCGGGCGACTGCGTAATCTCCCCGGCGCACTGGACGGTTACCGGGCCACCCTCACCAAGGGGATCTCCCGCGACCTGCTCGCGGCCCCGCGCCAGGTGGACGTGGTCATCGGCCAGCTCACCGCCTGGACCGGAGGAACGGTCGACCGGGCGGCCGGACCGCAGGCGGGCGCCGGCGCCGGCTGGTTCGCCGGCTTCGTCGCGGGCGGTCCCGAATCGCTCCGCGCCGAACTGGACGCCGCCGCCCTGCGAGCCACCGCCGCGGTCGCGGAGTTCCGGGACTGGATGCGGGACACCTACGCCCCCGCCGCCGCCGGCACGCCGGACGCCGTCGGCCCCGAGCGCTACCTGCGTGCCGCCCGCTACAACACCGGCGCCGACCTCGACCTGGAGGAGGCGTACGACTGGGCCTGGAGCGAGTTCCACGGGACGCTCGCCGACATGCGGGCCGCGGCCGCCGGCGTCCTGCCCGGCTCGACTCCGCTGGAGGCCATGCACCACCTGGAGCGGCGCGGCCACGCGGTCAAGGGTGAGGAGGGCATCCGCGACTGGCTGCAGCAGCTCATGGACGGGGCGATCGATGCCCTCGACGGCCGCCACTTCGACATCACCGGACCGATACGCAAGGTCGAGTCCCTGATCGCGCCCGCGGGCAGCGTCGGAGGGCCCTACTACTCGGGCCCCAGCCTCGACTTCAGCCGCCCCGGCCGGACCTACCTGCCCACACTCGGCCGGGAGTCCTTCCCGACCTGGCAGCTCGTCAGCACCTGGTACCACGAGGGCGTGCCAGGCCACCACCTGCAGCTCGCCCAGTGGGTCGCCGTGGCCGACCGGCTGAGCCGCTACCAGGCCACGCTGGGCATCGTCAGCGCCAACATCGAGGGCTGGGCACTGTACGCCGAGCGGCTCATGGACGACCTGGGGTTCTTCGCCGAACCCGGCTACCGCATGGGCTTCCTGGACGAGCAGATGCTGCGGACCATCCGGGTGATCATCGACATCGGGATGCACCTGCGGCTCGCCATCCCCGCCGACTCCGGCTTCCATCCCGGCGAGCGCTGGACCCCGGCCCTGGCCACGGAGTTCATGGCCACCTACAACGGCGCCTCGGCCGAGGAGCGGTGCGGCCAGATCGACCGCTACCTGGGCTGGCCGGGCCAGGCCATCGGGTACAAGCTCGGCGAACGCGCCTGGCTGGCAGGCCGCGAAGCCGCCCGGCGGCGCCAGGGCCCCTCCTTCGACCTCAAGACCTGGCACATGAAGGCCCTCTCCCAGGGCTCCCTGGGCCTGGACGATCTGGTCGGCAACCTCTCGGCGCTGTAGGTCCCGACAGCGTCGGACGAGCCGCGCACCGCCGAACCGCGCTGTCCTGGCGGGGCGAGGAGCCCCCCAGGGCAGCGCCCCGATGTGAGGTCCAGTGTCGTTGGGGCGCCCGCCCTACCACGACCACGCTGAGACACGTGACCGCTGTGAGAGGGTGACATATGAGTCTTCGTCCGGGGCTTCTTTCTGTTGTTGCGTCAGCTGGTGGTCGCACTGTGGTCACCGGGCCACATCGACCAGGGCGCTGATGGTTCTTCTGTTGCTCTCTGCTGATACGCGGGCAGTTGCCGGTGTGGGCGTGGGCGCTGGCGCCAGGGGCGCTGGGCGCGGCAGGCGGGGTGTCCGAGTACTGCGCGGGCGGCGGCTGGGGCGGGCGTGGTGGCGCCCGTGAAGGTCGCGGAGTGGCGCGAGTTGATCGGCGGCTGACGGGCGGCCGTTCGGCGCAACATTTCGCGCGGCCCGATGCGTGACTACTGGTGGCGCCGGTACGACGGCGCCGGGAATCGGGGCAGGGGGCCGGGATCGGATGTCACCGGAACGTGAGAGTCAGTTCGACGAGTTCGTCGCGGCGCGCTACGCGGCGCTGCGCCGTACGGCGTATCTGCTGTGCGGTGACTGGCACCGGGCCGAGGACCTGGTGCAGGCCACGCTGATCAAGCTGTACGCGCGGTGGTCCCGCCTTCGGGACCCGCAGTCCGCGGCGGGCTACGCCCGTACCACGCTGACCCGCACCTACATCGACGGCCGGCGCCGGCGTTCCAGCGGTGAACTCACCGGCCTGGACCTGCCGGAGCAGGCCGCGGCCGGGCCGGACAGCGACCGACGGCTCGCCCTGCTGGCGGCGCTTGCCCAGGTGTCGCCCCGCTACCGGGCCGTCCTGGTGCTGCGCTACTGGGAGGACCAGAGCATCGAGGAGACCTCGGCGATCCTCGGCGTGAGCACCGGAGCCGTGCGCTCCGACGCACACCGGGGCCTGGCCCAGCTGCGGGCGATCCTCGGGGAGTCGCTCAGCGAGATCGCCGCAATCTGACGCGGGGAGAGGAGAGAGGCATGACATCGCAGAACGACGCAGAGCAGGTCCACCGGATGACCGCCGCCCTGTTCCAGGAGGTGTTGGCGCAGCCGGAGCCGGCCCCGCCGCAGGTGCTGGACGAGGTGCGGAGAGGCGGTCGCAGGTTGCGCCGCAGGAGGCGGCTGGCGGTCGGGGCGGGCGCGCTGGCCGTGCTGGCGCTGTGCGGGACGGGCGCGGTGGTAGCGGTGGGGTCGCGCCCGACGTCGGTGGGGCCGGCGGCCGGGGGCGCGGGCGGGCCGGTGCGCCAGGACGGCATGGACCAGTTCGACAAGTTGCACGACCGGATGCTCGCCGCGCTGCGGGCGAGTCTTCCGGCGGGCTACGTGAACGTCGTCGACGGCAGTGGCCCGACCACTTTCGAGCTGGTCCGCGAGGACGGAGGCACCGTGGCGGTCGCGGCCGTCATGGGCAACCCACTCCCGGCCGGGACGTACCCGCGCAGCCCCTGCGACGCGGCCGGGCCTGCCGGGCAGGCGTACTTCGTGGACTGCCGGTCGGTCACCCTCCCGGACGGCGCGACCGGCTGGCTGAGCAAGGGCACCACGAACCCGGTCACCGGCGTCACGCTGGCCACCCCGCAGGGAAGGGTGTTCGGACTCGGCGGTGTTCCCAGCGGCGGCGGCCACGACGTCGGCCCGGCCCCACTGGACGACCTCGAAGCCCTCGTCCGCGCCCCTCAGGTGGCCGCAGTGCTCCAGGGTGTCCCGATGGACGCGCCGAGCTGAGCCGCGGCACGGGTACTCCGTACCCGGCACCACTGGGTGACCCGGGTCTCCAACCGCCCGAAGGAGACGATGGCGTGACGACCGAACCGATCCCCACCGCGCGGACCGCCGAGGCCGCGGTAGTGCGCCAGCAGGTACTCGTGCTGTACCTGGCCGACTCCCGGCTGGACTCCGAGGTGGTCGGCTGGACGCCTACGACGGCACCGGCCGCACCTCGCCCACCACCGGCGACAGTGACGAACCGCCCTCGCCCTGGTGTACGTGTTCAGTGCGCTGTGCGCGGCGGTCGCCGGACTGATGGTCTCCTCGAACGTCTCGGCGGCGGACGGCAACAACGCCGGGCTGTGGATCGAACTCGACGCCATCCTCGCGGTCGTGATCGGCGGGACCTCGCTCAACGGCGGCCGGTTCTCGATCGGCGGCACCGTCCTGGGCGCGCTGATCATCCAGACCCTCTCCACCACCGTCTACACCATCGGCATCCCGCCGGAGACCACGCTGGTCTTCAAGGCCTGCGTGGTCATCACGGTCTGCCTGATCCAGTCGCCGAACTTCCGTGCCAAGCTCGCCCGGCGCGACGCCGGTCGCCGGAGCGGTGTCCGGCCGAGTCCCGCCGCCGCCACGACCAACCGGGAGGTCGGCGCGTGAACGCCAACGCCCTGCTGACCAGAGTCCGCGAGCAGATCCCGCTGCTGGTCACCTCCGTCCTGCTGGTGTCGATGTTCACCGTCGGCTCGGTGCAGTACGACGGGTTCTTCTCCGGGCAGGTGCTGCTCAACCTGCTGATCGACAACGCCTTCCTGCTCGTGGTCGCGGTCGGGATGACCTTCGTCGTGCTGACCGGCGGCATCGACCTGTCGGTCGGTGCGGTGGTGGCGCTGTCCACCATGGTCTCCGCCTGGCTGGTGGAGCGGCACGGCTGGCCGCCGCTGGTGGTCATCCCGCTGGTGCTGCTGATGGGCACGGCCGGCGGTTGGGTGATGGGGTGGGTCATCCACACCTTCGAGATCCAGCCCTTCATCGTGACGCTGGCGGGCATGTTCCTGGCCCGCGGCCTGTGCTACACGATCAGCATCGAGTCGATCTCCATCACGGACCCGTCGTACACGGCGATGGCGCAGACCCGGATCCCGCTCGGTGACCTGTTCGTCTCGCCGAGTGTGCTGATCGCGCTGCTGGTGCTGGCAGCCGGGTTCGTCGTGCTGCACTACACCCGGCTCGGGCGGAACGTGTACGCGCTCGGCGGCAGCGAGCAGTCCGCTCTGCTGATGGGCCTGCCGGTGGGGCGGACCAAGACCACCGTGTACGCGATCAGCGGCTTCTGCTCGGCGCTCGGCGGTGTGCTGCTCACCTTCTACATGCTCTCCGGCTACGGCCTGCACGCGGTCGGCCTGGAACTGGACGCGATCGCCGCCGTGGTGATCGGCGGCACGCTGCTCACCGGCGGCTCCGGCTACCTGCTGGGCACCGTGCTGGGTGTGCTGGTGCTGGGCCTGATCCAGACCGTCATCAGCTTCCAGGGCACCCTCAGCTCATGGTGGACCAGGATCGTGATCGGCGGGCTGCTGTTCGTCTTCATCGTCCTCCAGCGCCTGAACACCGTCCGCCGTCGATAGGACACCACGCCACCCCGGCCGACCCGCCCCGGCCGTGCCGGGGAGGCGGACCGGCGCTCGGCCCGACCGCACCGGCGGTGCGCCGAGCATCGGGAGCCGGGTCGTGCCACCGGCATGACCCGGTTTCGTCACGGCTGGCGTCAGCGAGCGCCGAGCAGGTGTTCCAGGGCCAGCTGGTCCAGCTGCTCGAAGGCCATGCCGCGCCGCGCGGCGGCGTCGACGTCGAACTCCTCGAAGGCGGAGCGGTCCGCCAGCAGGCCGGCCAGGCCGTCCTCGGCCGTGGGGAGGGCGAGTTCGGGCAGCCGGGAGGCGGCGAGCGCGGCCTGTACCTCCGGGTCGGCCCGGAAGGCGCGGGAACGCTCGGCCAGCAGCAGGTAGTTGCGCATGCAGCCGGCCGCCGAGGCCCAGACGCCGTCGAAGTCCTCGGTGCGCGGCGGCTTGAAGTCGAAGTGCCGGGGGCCGTCGTAGCCGGCCGACTCCAGCAGGTCGACCAGCCAGAAGGCCTGCCGCAGGTCTCCCGCTCCGAAGCGCAGGTCCTGGTCGTACTTGATGCCGGACTGGCCGTTGAGGTCGATGTGGAACAGCTTGCCGTGCCACAGTGCCTGGGCGATGCCGTGCGGGAAGTTCAGGCCGGCCATCTGCTCGTGGCCGACCTCCGGGTTGACACCGACCCGCTCGGGCCGCTCCAGCGCGTTGATGAACGCGAGGGCGTGGCCGACGGTGGGCAGCAGGATGTCGCCGCGCGGCTCGTTGGGCTTGGGCTCGATCGCGAAGCGCAGGTCGTAACCCTGCTGCCCGACGTACTCGCCCAGCAGGTCGAAGGCCTCCTTCAGCCGGTCGAGCGCGGTGCGCACGTCCTTGGCCGCGCCGGACTCCGCGCCCTCGCGACCGCCCCAGGCGACGTAGACCGAGGCGCCGAGCTCTGCGGCCAGGTCGATGTTGCGGATCGTCTTGCGCAGCGCGTAGCGCCGCACGCCGCGGTCGTTGGCGGTGAAGGCACCGTCCTTGAAGACGGGGTGGGTGAAGAGGTTGGTGGTCGCCATCGGGACCTTCAGCCCGGCGGCGTCCAGCGCGGTGCGGAAGCGCTTGACCGCCTGCTCGCGTCCGGCGTCGCTCGCGCCGAAGGGGATCAGGTCGTCGTCGTGGAAGGTGACGCCGTAGGCGCCGAGTTCGGCCAGCCGCTGCACGCTCTCGACCGGGTCGAGAGCGGGGCGGGTCGCGTCCCCGAAGGGGTCGCGCCCCTGCCAGCCGACGGTCCACAGACCGAAGGTGAACTTGTGCGCGGGGGTGGGGACGAGCGGGTCGCTGGACATGGAGCGGCTCCGGATCAGTGCGGAGGGGTATTTGTCATGGCTCTCAACAAATTAGTATGCCGGAACGTCAGAAGGAAGCCCCCATCGGAGGAACGCATGGCTGAGCAGCGTGTCGTGATCGGCGTCGACAGCTCGACGCAGTCCACCAAGGCCCTCGCCGTCGACATCGACACCGGCGCCGTTCTGGGCCAGGGCCGCGCCCCGCACGCCGTCAGCGCGGGTGGCGGCCGCGAGAGCGACCCCGCGCAGTGGTGGGAGGCCCTCGGGGAGGCCGCGGCGCAAACCGGCTGGGCGGGCCGCGCGGCCGCCGTCTCGATCGCCGGCCAGCAGCACGGCCTGGTCACCCTCGACGCGACCGGAGCACCGGTCCGCCCGGCGCTGCTCTGGAACGACGTCCGATCCGCCTCCCAGGCCATCGACTTGACGGCCGCGATCGGCGCCGCGGAGATCGCCCGCCGTACGGGGAGCGTCCCGACTGCCGCCTTCACCGCCGCCAAGTGGGCCTGGTTGCGCGCCAACGAGCCCGCCGCCGCCGACCGGGTCGCGTCCGTCCGCCTCCCGCACGACTTCCTGACCGAGCGGCTGACCGGGGAGGCGGTCACCGACCGCGGCGACGCGTCGGGAACCGGCTGGTGGGGCCCGGACGGCTACGACCACGACATCCTCGCCCGTATTGGCCTCGACCCGGGGCTACTGCCGCAGGTCCTCCCGCCGGGCGCGGGGGCCGGCGTCGTGCGCCCCGGAATGCCGCTGCGTCAGGGCGCGCTGGTGGCCACCGGCACCGGCGACAACATGGCCGCGGCCCTCGGGCTCGGCCTGCGGCCCGGGCAGCCGGTGCTCAGCCTCGGCACCTCCGGAACCGTCTACGCCGTCGGCCGGACCAGGTCCGCCGATCCGAACGGTACCGTCGCGGGCTTCGCCGACGCCCTCGGCGGCTGGCTGCCGCTCGCCTGCACGCTCAACTGCACCCTCGCCGTCGACCGCTTCGCCGCCCTGCTCGGGCGCGGCCGCGACGAGGTCGAGGAGGGCGGCACCGCGGTCGTCCTGCCCTACCTGGACGGCGAGCGCACACCGAACCTCCCGGGAGCCTCCGGGCTGGTGCACGGGCTCCGTCACGACACCACCCCGGGACAGCTGCTGCAGGCCGCCTACGACGGCGCCGCCCACGCCCTGCTCACCGCCCTGGACGACGTGCTGCGCGCGGGAAGCGGGGACCTCGCGGGTGACGAGCCGCTGCTGCTGATCGGCGGCGGCGCCCGTGGCCGCGCCTGGCAGCGCACCGTCCTGCGGCTCTCCGGCCGAGCCGTCCGGGTGCCCGACGCGCAGGAACTGGTCGCACTCGGCGCCGCCGCCCAAGCCGCCGCCCTGCTCACCGGCGAGCCCGCCGACGCCGTGGCGCGCCGCTGGCGCACCGCCGACGGCCCGATGCTGGAGCCCGTGGCACGGGACGCGGACGCACTCGAACGTATCGGCGATACCCTGCGTCGGGCCGGGGCCTTGCAGGGAGCCCCGGCCGAGGACCGGTAGGAGGGGCGGCGCGTGACAGTGGTCGGCAAGGCGAAGAGCGGTCTGGGGAGCGGGCCCGCGTCGCAACAGGACATGCGACGGCGGAACCTCTCGAGGGTCCTCGGTGCGGTCGCCGCGCACAGCCCGCTCTCCCGCCCGCTGTCCCGCGCGGACGTCGCCGGACGCGTCGGCCTGACCAGGGCGGCCGTCTCCTCGCTGGTCGACGAGCTGATCGGGCGGGGTGCGCTGACCGAGGCAGAGACCGCGTCCGGGGGGCGGGTCGGCCGCCCCGGACGCGCGCTGTCGGTGAGCGACCAGGGCCCCGCCGGCCTCGGTCTGGACATCGGCGTCACGCACCTCGGCGCGTGCGTCGTGGACCTGCGCGGAGAACCCCGGGTGTGGCGCCGGGTCGAACGGGCCAACGCGGACCGACCGGTCGGGCAGGTGCTGGCGGAGGCCGCCGCGCTGGCCGCCGAGGCGGAGGCGGAGGCCGCCGCCCTCGGGCTGCGCGTCGACGGCCGTGTCCTCGCCGTGCCCGGGGTGGTGCCGAACGAACCGGGTGGACGGGTCGAGCGCGCGCCCAACCTCGGCTGGCACGCCGTCAGAGTCGCCGACCACTGGCCCGACCCGGACACGGTGCCCGAGCCGGAGAACGAGGCCAACCTCGGGGCCCTGGCCGAGTACTGGAACGCCGAGCAGGCCGTGGAGACCTTCGTACACGTCTCCGCCGAAGCCGGGATCGGCGCCGCCCTGGTCATCGACGGGCAGTTGTTCCGGGGAGCCCGCGGCTTCGCCGGCGAACTCGGCCACATCCCCGTCCACCCCGAGGGCGTCCAGTGTGCCTGCGGCGCGCGCGGCTGCCTGGAGCAGTATGCGGGCCAGGCAGCCGTGCTGCAGGAGGCCGGCCTCGCACAGCACGACCCTGCCCAGGTCGGCGACCCGGTCGCCCTGCTGGTCGAGCGGGCGGGTGCCGGGCACACGCCCACCTTGCGGGCCCTGGACGGCGCGGGGCGCGCCCTGGGCCTCGCCCTCGCGTCCGCCGTGGACCTCATCGACCCGGACGGCCTCGTCCTCGGTGGCACCTACGCCGAACTCGCCGAGTGGCTGCTGCCGTCAGTCCGTGCCGAACTGGCCGACCGGGTCACCGTCCGGCCCTGGGCTCCGGAGGCGCTGCGCCCGTCCGCCCTGGGCCGACGCGGACCCGTGCTGGGCGCGGCGCAGACGACGATCCGCCGGATCATGGCGGATCCCACCCTGCTTCCGGTGGGGTGATCCGAGGCCGGGGCCTGTCTCTTGGACTTCGACGGACCCGGCAAGGATCCAGGAGGCCAGCCCTGGGGCCCGCGCGGTCAGCCGTGGGTTCTCGGTGGCCGTGCTGACCTGTCAGGCTCATCGTGCACCGCGGACGTCCCTCACCCCGTTCGGCCCGGCCCGTCCCGGCGGCTTCAGCCGGCGAATTCGTGCACGCCCCACCAGCCGGTGGAGTCGTGGTAGAGGCCGACGCCGATCTCCTTGTACTTGGGGTTGATCTGTGCGGCGTGGTGCCCGGGCGACTCGGTCCACATCTTCTGGAACTGCTCGGCGGCCTGTTGCCCGGTCAGGGAGGCGCCGCTCCACATCACGATGCACTCCCCGGTCAGCGTCCGGCTGCCGGTGAGGCTGGGGCCGGCACCCGAGGCGTTCGCCGAGTGGGCGAAACCGGTCTCGCGCATGTGCTGGGCCCACTTCACCGCGAAGTCCGTCAGGTCGGCCCTGACGACCAGGGCCGGGACGCCGTTGCGGGCGCGTTCCTCGTTGATCAGCCGCAGCGAGAGCGCCTCGGCGCTGCCGGTCGAGTAGTCCGACGCCGAGGTGTCGGGGCTCGGTACGGTCCTGGGCGGCGCCGTGGTGTCGGGTCGCGCTGTGCCGGCGGTCGGCGCCTTGGTGACGGGGCTCGGTGCGGCGCCGGTCGGCGGCTTGCCCGGGGCCTTCGCCGCGGTGGGGCTCGAAGGAGCCTTGGTGGCCGGCACGGTCGACGCGCCGGCGGTCGCCGTGCTCGCAGCCGGGGACGGGGTGGCCGAGGCCGTGGCGCCGGCCTGCTCGGGTGCCGAAGGCGACGCGATCGCCGCCGAGGAGACGGCTGCGGACGGCGAGTTGCCGGTGCCCGCCGCGGTTGCCGCCACGACACCGGCCCTGCCTGCGGCCGTCTCGTCGGCCTCCGGGCCGCATGCGCTCAGCGCGGCTGCTATCACCCCGACGGTCACAACAACCGCCACTCCCTGCTTGCGACGTATGGATTGCATGAGCGGAGATGGACTTCCCTAGTTTCGCCCGGCGGCTGGGAGTGGCACCGCGAGTGTTGACACCGCACCTGCTGTCCCGCCGGTCGGCGCCACGTGCGCCGACACCAGAGGAGACCGGTGGCCGCGGTGGCGATAACACTTAGTCGGATCGTTTCAGAATGAGCCAAGCCGAAGGTCGTGCGCTTGGCGATCTTGGTCGGCAAGGTGTCGGGGTGCCTGCTGATCTTGTTCCGGACGACCTCTGGGGGCGGGTGGCTCCGCTGCCGCCACCTCACGGTGCATGCCCCTGGGCTGGGCAGAGGCGTCGGCCCTCTGATGACAAGCAGAACCACGCGCGCCTGCAGAAGGCCAAGAAGGCCTGGGGCGACAGGAACGTGTTCCACCATGCCCAGTCGATCGCCCTGCCGGGCTGACGGTCCTGGCCGCCACGTGTGCGGCGAGACCCGACTGGTACGTTGGCCCCCATGACGGTGGCGTTGATCGATTCGGGATTCGGCCTTCTCCATACGACCGGCTGGCTTCGGCATCTTGCCCCGGACCTCGATCTGCTCCTGCTTCTGGATCCCGAGGGCGCCCCCTGGGGACCCAAATCCGCCTCCTTCGTCACGGACCGTCTGCTCACCGCCGCGGATCTGGCCACGGAGCGCGGCGCGGAGGCCATCGTGGTGCCCTGCAATACCGCCACCGTCACCGCGATCGACGCCCTGCGCGAGAGGTTCGAGCCTCGCATTCCCGTGATCGGAACCGTCCCTGCCGTGAAGCCGGCCGCGGCGACCAGTCGAAACCTCGCCGTATGGGCGACCGTTCGGACCACCGCGAGTGACTACCAGGAACGGCTGATCGCAGACTTCGCGAACGGCGTGCCGGTCGCACGGGTCGCGTGCCCCGGCCTGGCCGAAGCGATCGACCACGGTGACGTGGCCGCCGCAGCGGAGGCGATCGCCGACGCAGCCGAGCGAACCCCCCGGAACTGCGACGCCGTGGTGCTGGGATGCACGCACTACCCCTTGGTGGCTCCGGAGATTCTGCAGAGCCTGCCCGCCGGAACCATCCTGTACGACAGCGCGGAGGCAGTCGCCCGCCAAGTACTGCGACGACTGGACCGCACGAGGGACAGGCGTAGCGTCCCGGGCTCCATCGACGTGGTACTCAGCGGTCGCCCCGGCCGACTTCCGGCAGCCGCGCACGCCTACCCGGTGGGCCGTGCCCTGGCCGCCGCAGCGCGGGTGCCTCGCGAAGCTCTCCTCTCCGCCACCACCCGAGCCTCGGCGTCTGCCCTGGTCGTCTGAGCGGACCCCCGGTCCCTGTCCGCTGCACGCCTGTCTGCGCGAGCTCTCGGGTATGCGCGCATCTGTGCGGGTCGATTCGGACCGATGCTTGCCGGCCAGGGCTGATGAGACGTCAGGTGTGATCGGCGTCGGGGAAGGCTGTTCACGCAGCAGCCGCTCGGAGGATCCGGGCGAGGTCGGGAGGTCGCCGGGTTCGGCCCGCTCGGTCGGGTCAGCGGACGGCGAGAGCGGTGCCGTCCAGGGTCCAGTGGGGGTCGGCCGGAATGCCGAGGGCGGCGTAGGCGTGGGCGGCGACATCGGCGTGGCGGAGGCCGTCCGGCCGGGTGAGCGGGGTGATGCCGGGCCCGCAGGCGGCTATCCAGGCGGTGCGCTCCTGCTCGCTCCGGCCGCCGTGGCCGCCTTCCTCGCGGTGGCCGTGATCGGTCACCACGATGACGGTCCACTCCTCGGAGTCGGCGTCGGGACGGCCCCGTACGGCGGCGAGGAGCTCTCCGAGTCGCCGGTCGGCCGCCTCGATGGCGCGCCGGTACTCGGGGCCGCAGCCGAGGAAGTGGGCGGTCTCGTCGACGGCGCCGAGGTAGACGAAGGACGCGGCGAGGTCCTCGCCGGAGCCGAGAATCCGGACCGCCTCGGCGGTCACGCTCTCGTCGCACTCCTCCCAGGCCTCCGGGGTGTCCTCACGCGGGGCGATGTAGGCGAGCCTGCTCGGCGCGGCGAAGACCGGACCGCCCTGTCGGGCCAGGAACAGGGGTTCCCAGCCGCCGACGGCGAAGGTCCGCAACCCGCGCTCGGCGGCCAGCCGGGTGGTGAAGTCGGGGAAGACGTCGAGGCGGTGCCCGGAGAGGTTGTTGCCCCAGACGCCGTGCTTGGCCACGCCGACACCGGTGACGATCGTGGTCCAGCAGGGGCCCGACATGGTCGGCGTGTCGTCGTCGATGCGGACGGGCGCGAGGAAGCCGGCGTTCGCGAGGTCGTCGAGGTGAGGGATGTCCAGCAGCGGCAGCAGGTCGAGGCGCACGCCGTCGATGCCGACGACCAGGACGCGGGGGGTGGCCAATGTGCTCGAGTCCTTCCGGGGAGGGGGTCGCAGAAGGGGCTGGGGGGAGGGCCGGTCGGAGAAGGTATTGAGGGAGGGCCGGAATCAGCCGGTGCGGCGCAGCCGGATCAGGCGGCTGGCGTGGTCGCCGGCGGGCAGGCGCAGGTCGATGCCGCGGTCCACCAGCAGCGCGCCGCGATGGATCAGCCCGGTGTCGAGGTCGAGGTAGTCGGCGCCGGTGTCGAGGGCGGGCAGACGCAGCGGGGCGGCCGGGTGCCCGAAGCGGGTCTGCGGGCGCCAGGCGAGGACGGCGTGTTCGGCGCCGTCCTGGGCGGCGTAGTGCACGGCCGTCACTCCGCCGGGGCCGGTCAGGCGGTGCTGGCGGCCGTGCTGGACCAGGGGGCGGACCTCCTTGTAGACGGTCACGAGGCCGGCGGCCTCGTCGAGCTCCGCGTCGGTCCAACCGGTCAGGTCGCCGCCGAGGCCGAGCGCGCCGGCCATGGCGACGTGGAAGCGGAACCGCAGGGGGGTGGTGCGCCCGGTGGCGACGTTGGGGCTGTCGGTGACCCATGCGGCCATCGCCTGGGCGGGGAAGAGCTGGCTGAAGCCGTGCTGGATGCCGATCCGGTCGACGGGGTCGGTGTTGTCGGAGGTCCACGCCTGGTCGGTGTGGGCGAGGACGCCGAGGTCGACCCGCCCGCCGCCGCCCGCGCAGGCCTCGATGCGCAGACCGGGGTGGTCGGCGCGGAGGCGGTCCATGATCCGGTACACGGCGCGGGTGTGGTCGATCCACAGCCGGTCGGGGTCCGGGTGGCCGGGCCATCCGGCTTCGGTGACGACCCGGTTGGCGTCCCACTTGAGCCAGTCGACGTCGTGGTCGCGCACCAGCCGGTCCAGGGTCCGGTGGGCCCAGGCCTCGACCTCGGGGCGGGCGAGGTTCAGCATGAGCTGGTTGCGCAGCTCGGTGGCGTCCCGGGTGGGCGCGTGGACGACCCAGTCGGGGTGGGCCCGGTAGAGGTCGCTGTCGCGGTTGACCATCTCCGGCTCCACCCACAGCCCGAAGGCCATGCCCAGGCGGTGCACCTCGTCGGCCAGCGGGCGCAGCCCGTCGGGGAACGCCTCGGGCCGGGGCGTCCAGTCGCCGAGGCCGCTCCGGTCGCTGGTGCGGCCGCCGAACCAGCCGTCGTCGAGGACGAAGAGCTCGGCGCCCACTCGTGCGGCCAGCCGGGCCAGGCGCAGCTGGCCGGGCTGGCCGACGTCGAAGCCGGTGGCCTCCCACGAGTTGTAGACGACGGGCCGGTCGCGGTCGGCGGCGGGCAGGACGTGGTCGCGGACGTGCGTGTGCCAGGCGCGGCTGGCGGCGCCGAAGCCGCCGGCGGAGTAGAGGCCGGCGAAGACGGGGGTGTGCAGGCTCTCGCCGGGCTGCAGGGTCCAGGTGAGCCCCTCGTGGCCGAAGCCTCCGGTCCAGGTGGTCCGGCCGACCGGGTCGCGGTGCACGGTGACGCGCCAGCTTCCGCTCCAGGCCAGGGCGGTGCTCCAGACCTCGCCGCGGTCCTCGTCGGCGGTGCCGTCGTCGAGGGCGAGCCAGGGGCCGGCGTGGTGGCTGGTGAGGCCGCGGCGGCTGGTGAGCACGGTCTCGGCGACGGGGAGCCGGTCACGGTGCAGCTGGAACTCACTGTTCCAGCCGCCCACCAGGTGGCTGAGCCGGTAGTCGGGCAGGGCCGGCACCGTCCAGGCGGCCGAGTCCAGCCGGTCGACGGCGATCGGGCCGGAGCCGCCGGCCCCGGTGTGGGTGAGCTCCACCCAGCGCTCGACGACGTCACTGCCGGGGCGGACGCGGTAGCACAGTGCGGCGGCCAGCGGGTAGCGGCGGTCGGCCAGGAGCAGGCGCAGTTCCCCGTCCCGGACGGTGTGCCCGGCGAAGGACCACTGGGCGCCGCGGGTGCCGTCGGCGAACCGCACCTGGAGGCCGGCCGGCCCGAACCGTGCACCGGTCTGCGGGGCCAGTTCGTCCGGCGCCGGGTCCGCCTCGAAGCTGCTCTCGGCGGGTGAGGCGGCCGCGGGCAGGCCGCCCAGTGCGTCGGTGTCGATCACCGCCCCCCAGTGGAGGTGGCGGGGGCTGCCGTCGGCGCCGATGCGAAGCGCGTACAAGCTGTTCGGGGTGCGGAGGACGGCGAGACCGCGGGCGGCGTCGAAGGATACGGGCGGGGGTGTGGGAGGCACGGGAGGTCCTGAGGGGTGTCGAGCGACGCTGGGGGCGGGCGCGGACCGGGAACGGCCCGGCTGCCATGGTGAACGAGGCTGGAAGCGCCAGGAGTTGGGCCAGAGCGTAGGAGCGTCCTGACGGAAAATCAATACTGGACGAAGTTATTTATTTACCGGTAGGTTGCGGCCGTGTTTCCAAACCACTCGAGGCCGCTGGTCTCCGCACCGGCCGAAACCGCCGTCCTCGCCCTGCTGCTGGCCGAGAGCCCGCTCAGCCGGGTGGAGCTGGCCCGCCGGACGGGCCTGTCCTCGACAGCTGTGACCAAGGCCGCGCGACCCCTCATCGACGACGGCTACCTGCACGAGCTCCCCCCGGAGCGCACCGCTCCAGGGGCCGGACGTCCCGTCAACCCGCTTGCCGTGACTCCCGACCGGGAGTTCTTCGTCGGTGTGAAGATCAGCGCCGACACCCTCTTCGGCACGGTCTGCGACCTGCGGGCCCGGATGCGCACCACCGCCGTCCGCCCGCTGGGCGAGCGCGACCCCGCCGCCGTGTGCGCGCTGCTGACCGACCTGGTCGCCGAACTCCTCGACGCGAGACCCGAGTACCGGGCCCGCACCCGGCACCTGGGCATCGCGGTCTCCGGCGACGTGGACCGCCCCAGGGGGCGCGTCCGCTACTCCGTGCTCCCCGGCTGGCGCGACGTGCCGCTGGCCGAGACCGTCGCCGCGGCGACCGGCCTGATCGTCACCCTGGAGAACGACGTCAAGGCCCTTACCGCCGCGGAGCACTGGTACGGGGAGGGCATCGGCACCGAGTACTTCGCGCTGGTCACGATCGGGGCCGGGATCGGTTCGGGGATCGTGGTCAACGGTGAGCTGGTCACCGGCGCGTACGGCGTCGCCGGCGAGATGGGGCACATCAGCATCGACCCGGCCGGGCCGCGCTGCCACTGCGGCCAGCTCGGCTGCGTCGAGGCCGTCGCCTCCAGCGACGCCATCCTCGCCACCGTCCGCCGCGCCACCGACGACCCGGACCTCGACTTCGACGGTGCCGTCCAGCTCGCCCGCGGCGGAGAGCCCGCTGCCCGCGACGCCTTCGCCCGGGCCGGCCGCGCGATCGGCACCGGTATCGCCACTCTGGTCAACCTGCTCGGCCCCGAGCGCGTCGTCGTCACCGGCGAAGGACTCGACACCTACGACCTCTTCGGAACGCACATCAAGGAGGCGTACGCCGCACACTGCTTCAAGGCAGCGGCGAGATGCCCGCTGACCTTGCGCCCACTCCCGTGGGAGGAATGGGCCCGCGGCGCCGCCGTCGTCGGCATCCAGGCCCTGCTTCCCTGAAGATCCCTGACGAACCGTCACGACGTCGGCCCCAGCACCCGGGATCCGCCGACCACCCGTCCGAGCCGCCGGCACGACCGATGTCCGTCACCGCCTGCCAGCCGTGAACGCCGGGCACCGGCCACGCCGGACAACCACCCGTACCCCCACACCCTCAGCCCCGAAGGATGCGACGTGAGCGCACAGACATCCCAGCTTAGCCGCAGAGGATTCCTCGGCGGATCCGTCCTGTTCGTCGCCGGAGCAGCGGTCGGCTGCACCAGCAACCCGACCGGCGGGGCCTCCGGCGGGGCGAGGACCACCCTGAACGTCTGGTCACACGCCTATGGCGAGGCCGGAACCCAGCAGGCCCTCACCCGCTACGCGGCAGAGTTCACCAAGGTCAACCCGGACATCGCGGTCAAGGTCACCTGGACCCCGGGCGACTACGCCGGCAAGCTCAACGCGACCCTGCTCACCGACGCGGCCCCGGACGTGTTCGAGATCGGCGACTTCAACGACAGCCTCGCCTGGCACGGCCGGATAGCCCAGCTGGACGACCTCTACGGCAGTGCCAAGCCCGACTTCAACCAGGGCGACCTCGACACGGCGACCGTCGACGGCAAGCTCTACGGCGTCAAGATGATCGATGACGTCATGATGCTCTACTACCGCAAGAGCGCACTGTCCAAGGCCGGCATCACCCCGCCCGACACCTTCGACGCCCTTGTCGCCGCGGCCAAGGCCCTGACCACCAAGAACACCAAGGGCCTGTTCCTCGGCAACGACGGTCTGGGAGACAGCGCCATCATGGCGGTGTGGTCCAACGGCGGCGACCTGGTGGCCGACGGCAAGGCCGTCTTCGGCTCCCCGCAGGCCGCCGAGGCCGTGGCCGGCCTCAAGCGCCTGCACGACGACCAGTCCCTGCTGCTCGGCTTCACCACCGACTGGTGGGATCCCGCCGCCCTCACCCAGAACGTCGTCCCGATGCAGTGGGGCGGTCTCTGGTCGATGCCCGCCGTCAAGACCGCGCTCGGTGACGACTTCGGCGTCCTGCCCTGGCCGGCCTACAAGGCCGGTGGCACGCCCGTCGTGCGCGTCGGCGGCTGGACCAGCTGCGTCAACGCCAAGG
The DNA here is from genome assembly GCF_045160625.1 of Kitasatospora sp. NBC_00039. Classification (NCBI taxonomy): domain Bacteria; kingdom Bacillati; phylum Actinomycetota; class Actinomycetes; order Kitasatosporales; family Streptomycetaceae; genus Kitasatospora; species Kitasatospora sp. NBC_00039. The sequence continues at coordinate 184,286 of NZ_CP108290.1, forward strand.
GCAGGAACGTCGACGCGGCCAAGAGGTTCGTCCAGTGGCTCTGGATCCAGCAGACCGACCTGCAGAAGGACTGGTCGGAGAGCTACGGCTTCCACATCCCGCCGCGCAAGTCCGTCGCCGCCACCGCCGACAAGGTCGCCCAGGGCACCGCCAAGGAGACCGTCGACCTGGCCGCCAAGTACGGCCGGCACAACCCCGGCACCTGGAACAGCGCGGTGAGCTCCCTGTTCAGCGCGGCCGCGGCGAAGATCGTCAGCGGGCAGGGCGATGCGGCCCGGCTTCTGGCCGATGCGGCCGAGCAGGCCCAGAGCGAGATCGACAAACAGCGCGCATGACGAAGCCCGCATCTCCGGCCATGCTTCATGACGAGCGTGCCCGGCGCCCCGCAGCCGGGCCGCGGCGCGCCGCCCCCACTCGCCGGCCCCGCGCGGACCGGCGTGCCTGGGGAGCGTTCGCACTCCTCGCCGGACCCCTGCTGATCGGCCTGGGCGTCTTCAAGTACGTCGCCATCGGCTGGAGCTTCCTGCTCAGCCTCAGCGAGGCCCGCGGCACCATCACCCTGGGCCACTGGGTCGGCCTGGACAACTACCGGGCGCTGCTCTCCGACGCCGTGTTCCGCACATCGCTCGTCCAGATCCTGCTGTTCACGCTGTTCATCGTGCCGGTGACGTTCGCCGCCTCGCTGGGGCTGGCGCTGCTGGTGCACCGGATCCGGCGCGGCCGAGCCGTGCTGCGCACCGCCTTCCTGATCCCGGCTGCCGTCTCCTACGTCGCGGCGTCCCTGGTGTGGAAGATGTGCCTGTTCAACGGGCTGCCGGCCGGTATCGCCAACACCATCGGCGGATGGTTCGGCATGTCCGCCGTCCCGTGGCTGCAGACCACCTCGCCGCCGCTGTACTGGGTCGTCCTCGTCACCCTCCGCCTCTGGCTCCAGGTCGGCTTCTACATGGTGCTCTTCCTGGCCGGCCTCCAGGGCATCCCCAAGGAGATCCACGAGGCCGCCGCACTCGACGGCGCCACCGGCCTGCGCCTGCTGCGCAGGATCACCCTGCCGATGCTGCGCAACACCTCGGTGGCCGTCCTGATGCTGCAGTTCATCGCCGCCTTCCAGGCGTTCGACGAGTTCTACAACCTGTTCAACAGCGGGCTGTCCGGGGCGGCGACGGCCCCGGTCCGGACCCCGCTGGTCTATCTCTACGACACCGCGATGGGTGCCCAGAACTACGGCCTCGGATCGGCCGGAGCCTTCGTGCTCACCGCCGTCATCGTCGGTGCGACCCTGCTCCAGGGCCGGGTCACCGGCTTCGGCAAGGGCGAGGAGTGAGCGGAATGCGAAGCAAGCGGGAGCTGTCGCAGGTACTCCGCCGGTGCGCGCGCGGGGCGCTGGCGGGCCTACTGACGGCGGTGTTCCTGACGCCCTTCTACCTGATGCTGCGCAACGCGCTGATGGACACCCAGGGCCTGACGTCACCGCACTGGACCTGGTGGCCGTCGACCATGCACTGGGAGAACTTCGGCTCGCTCTTCAGCGACCCCGCCCTGCACATGGGCCGGGCCCTCGGCAACTCGCTGCTGATCGCCGCGATCACCGCCCCGGTGTCGACGATCCTCGCCTCCGCCGCCGGATACGCCCTCGCGCGGATACCGGTGCCGGGGCGTGGCGTCCTCCTCGCGCTGGTGGTGGCCACGCTGATGATCCCCGGCTCGGTGACGTTCGTGCCCACCTTCGTCCTCGTGGGCTCCATGGGCGGGGTCAACACCCTGTGGGGAATCATCGCACCCGGGCTGTTCAATCCCTTCGCCGTCCTGCTCTTCCGCAACTTCTACCTCCAGTTCCCCACCGAGATCGAGGAAGCCGGACGCCTCGACGGGCTCGGCTGGCTCGGCCTCTACCGCCGGATCGCGCTGCCGTCGTCCGGAGCGATGCTCGCTTCGCTCGGCGCGCTCGCCTTCATCGAGAGCTGGAACTCCTTCCTTTGGCCGCTCGTCATCGGCCAGGACCCGTCCGCGTGGACGGCCCAGATCGCCCTGTCGACCTTCCTCACCTCACAGACCATCAACCTGCCCGGACTGTTCGCCGGAGCCGTCGTGACCGTCACACCGCTGGTGGCCATGTTCCTGGTCGCCCAGCGCTACATCGTCGAAGGCATCGCCACCAGCGGACTCAAGGGCTGAGCCGCCCCCGGTCCGCCCCCTTGACTCCGGACCGCCGGTCCGGGCCGCACCGCCCGAAGACCCGAAGCCCCACCCCACCCCTGGAGGGGAAACCATGAGATCAGACAGTTCACCTCCCATCGTCCGAAGCTCCTTCGCCCGAACCCTGCCGGCCGCGGCCGTCGCGGTGACCCTCGTCCTCGGCGGAACGACCGCGTCCGCCGCGGCGCCCCTCGGCGCCGCCACCACCGTCACCACGGCGCCGATGACCGGGCCGGAGCCGGCGGCCTCGTGGACGGGGCCGCTCAGCACCCGCGGGCGGTACGTCGTCGACGCCAACGGCGACCGCTTCAAGCTCAAGTCGGGCAACTGGGCCGGCGCACAGGGTACGTACGAGGGCAGCGGCGACGTCAACGACGTGACGAACCACCAGGCGGACCAGAAGTCGAACAACATCCCGCTCGGCCTGGACCGCACGCCGATCGCCCAGATCATGGCGGACTTCCATGCACTGGGGATCAACAGCATCCGGCTGCCGTTCGCCAACGCGATGATCCACGACACGACCGTGCTTCCGGACTCCGCGGTCGCGGCCAACCCGCAGCTGAAGGGCAGGACACCGCTGCAGGTGTTCGACGCGGTGGTCGCCGCGCTGACCGCCGACGGCTTCGCGGTCATCCTCAACAACCACACCACCAGCTACCGGTTCTGCTGCTCCCTGGACGGCAACGAGCGGTGGAACAGCGGCCAGTCCACGCAAGCGTGGATCGACGATTGGGTGTTCCTGGTCAACCGCTACAAGAGCAACAAGCGGGTGGTCGGCGCCGACCTGCGCAACGAGGTCCGCCGCGACACCTGGGACGACCCGAACTGGGGCACGGGCGACGGCCACGACCTGTACAGGGCCTTCCAGGAGGCCGGCAACGCGATCACCCAGGCCGATCCCGACATACTGATCATCATGGAGGGCATCAACTGGCAGGGCATCCCCCAGGGCATGTTCAGCCACGGCCGGCCGATGCTCACCCCCGTCCGCAACCTCTCCAACACCCTGATCAACTCCGGCAAGCTGGTCTACTCCGCGCACTTCTACGCCTACACCGGCCCGAACCACACCGGCGCGAGCGGCGGCTGGCAGAACGGGGAGACCAACGACCCCCGCTACCAGGACCTCACGCCCGAACAGCTCATCCAGGTCGTCAACGACCAGGCCCTGTTCGTCACCCAGGAGGGGCAGCACTTCACCGCGCCCGTGTGGATCAGCGAGTTCGGTGCCGGCGGTCGCGGCTCGGACAACTCCCTGGAGAGGGACTGGTTCAAGCGGTTCACCGACATCCTGGTGAAGAACGACTCGGACTTCGCCCAGTGGCCGCTGGTCGGCTGGATGGACGCGACCGGTAAGCCGAACGACAACTGGGCGTTGGTCAACTACGACGCCACCGGTAAGAAGGTCAGCGTCAACGACTCCGGCGACTGGCGTGCCACCGACTGGAACAAGCTGGTCAACGCCCCCGGCAAGACCGGCCAGGTCGCCCAGGTCAACCACTGGAACATGCTCGACCTCGACTTCGGCGACCAGAACGTCTCACGCCGTATGCTCGCCCAGCCCGACTGGTCCAACGGCAACCGCAAGGGCAACTGCCCCGACGCCGAGCGCCTGATCGGCCTCGGCCGCAGCGACAGCCGAGGCCTGTGCACCGACGCCGGCCAACCCGCTGGGGGAACCGGCGCCTGGGTGACCGTCACCGACGAACGCTACGTCACCCACGGTGACTGGGCCGGGGGCTACAACAAGCTCCAGTGCCCCGACAACACCTTCGCCGTCGGCTACAGCGTCAGCGGCGGCTCCATGGCCGGTCTCCTCTGCGCGCCGTCGGCCGCGCCGTTGCCGCTGAACGGCCGCAACGTCTGGTTCGACCACGGCGACAACCGGCCCACCTCGGGCGGCTCCACCGCCAGTGACTGGGCACCCGGCTACTACAAGGGCCAGTGCGCCGACAACGAGTACCTCGCCGGCGTCGCCTTCACCTGGAAGTGGAACCACGGCGGAGTCCCCGACGCCCTGCTCTGCCGACCGCTGAGCTGACCCGACCACCGCCTCTCCAGCAAGGAGCACCACAGCCATGCCACGAATGGAGATCGCCGAAGACGGCTTCCGTCTCGACGACCGACCGCTGCGCATCATCTCCGGCGGACTGCACTACTTCCGCGTCCACCCGGAACAGTGGGCCGACCGGCTCCGCAAGGCACGGCTGATGGGGCTCAACACGGTCGAGACCTACGTCCCGTGGAACCTCCACGCGCCCCACCCGGGTGAGTTCCGGCTGGACGCAGGTCTCGACCTGCCCCGCTTCCTCGACCTCGCGGCCGCCGAGGGCCTGCACGTCCTGCTCCGCCCAGGCCCGTACATCTGCGCCGAGTGGGAGGGCGGGGGCCTGCCCGCCTGGCTGCTCGCCGACGAGAACATCGAACTGCGCAGCCGCGACCCGCGCTACCTGAAGGCCGTCGACGACTACCTCGCCGCGCTCCTGCCACCCGTCCTGCGCCACCTCTCCACCCGCGGCGGCCCGATCCTCGCCGTCCAGCTGGAGAACGAGTACGGCGCGTACGGCGACGACTCCGGCTACCTGGAGGACCTGGCGGCGCTCTTGCACCGGCACGGCGTCGACGTGCCGCTGTTCACCTGCGACCAGCCCACCGACCTGGCGCGCGGCGGCCTCGACGGGGTCCTGCGCACCGTCAACCTCGGCAGCAGGGTGGACGCCGGGCTCGCCGAACTGCGCACGCGGCAGCCCTCCGGCCCGCTGATGTGCAGCGAGTTCTGGATCGGCTGGTTCGACCGCTGGGGCGGCACCCATGTCACCCGCAGCGCCGCCGATGCGGCGGCGGACCTCGACCGGCTGCTCGCGGCCGGAGCCTCCGTCAACATCTACATGTTCCACGGCGGCACCAACTTCGGCTTCACCAACGGCGCCAACGACAAGGGCACCTACCGTCCCACCGTCACCTCCTACGACTACGACGCACCGCTGGACGAGGCCGGTGACCCCACCCCCAAGTACGCCGCCTTCCGCGAGGTCATCGCCAGGTACGGGCCCGTCCCCGAGGAGCCGGTACCGGACCCCGCCCCCAAGCTCGCCCCGGCCGTCGCCGAACTCACCGCCTTCGCAGGCCTCCTGGACCAGCGCGAGCGGCTCGGCAGCGCGGTGCACGCCGACCGGCCGCAGACCATGGAACAGCTCGGCGAGTCCTTCGGCTTCGTCCTGTACGAGACGCCGCTCCCGGCGGCCGGACCGGCCACCCTGCGCATCGCCGAGGTACGGGACCGCGCCCAGGTCTTCGTCGACGGCCAGCCGGTCGGCGTCCTGGAACGCGAGAACCACGAGCACACCCTCTCCTTCCACGTCCCCCGGCGCGGCGCGCAGCTGGCCGTCCTGGTGGAGAACCAGGGCCGGGTCAACTACGGGCAGGGCGTGCACGACCGCAAGGGGCTGCTCGGCGAGGTCACCGTCAACGGGCGGGCCCCGGAGGGCTGGGGCAGCCGGCCGCTGCCGCTCGACGAGCTGGGCGGACTGTCCTTCGTCGCCTTCGAGCCCGCCGCGCCCCCGGTCGGCCCCGCCTTCCACCGCGGACACCTGGACATCGACCGGCCGGCCGACGGCTTCGTCTCCCTGGACGGCTGGACCAAGGGCCACGTCTGGATCAACGGCTTCGCACTCGGCCGGTACTGGTCCCGGGGCCCGCAGAGCACGCTCCACGTCCCCGCACCGGTCCTGAAGGCCGGCCGGAACGAGATCACCGTGCTCGAACTGCACGGCTCCACCACCCGCACGGTCGAACTGCGCGGCACGCCCGACCTGGGCCCGAACGAGGACTGACGCCGGTATCAGGGTCTCCGCACCAGGATCACCGTTCTCCGCAGAACCGGGGAGGAACCCTGGTGGCGGCCCGGCGGAGCCTCGGACGAAACTGGTGGCATGGATCCGGTCGAAGCACTGCGGCGGATCGCGTTCCTCCTCGAATGGCGCGGGGCGTCCCCGTACCGGATCCGGGCCTTCCACACGGCGGCCGACGCGGCCCGCGAACTGCCCGCCGGTCCGGTGGACGCGGTGTCGGTACGGCGGCTGCGCGGGGTCGGCCCGGTCACCGCGGAGGTGATCGCCCAGGCATCCGCGGGCGGGACGCCGCCCTACCTGGCCCGACTGGAGGCCGACGCCGGGTCGGCCGCCCGGGCCGGCTGGGATCTGGTGGCCGCGAGTACCGGGGACTGCCACATGCACTCCGACTGGTCCGACGGCGGTAGTTCGATCGGGGAGATGGCGGCGGCGGCTCGCTCGCTCGGGCACCGGTGGGCCGTGCTCACCGACCACTCGCCCCGGCTCACCATCGCCCACGGTCTCAGCCCGGAGCGGCTGCGGCTCCAACTGGAGGCGGTGGCAGCCGTCAACAGCCGCAGCGCGCCCTTTCGACTCCTGTCCGGGATCGAATGCGACATTCTGGAGGACGGCTCGCTCGACCAGGAGCCGGAACTCCTCGGCCGCCTGGACCTGGTCGTGGCCTCGGTGCACTCGAAGCTGCGCGCGGAGCCGGGGCCGATGACCGCCCGGATGGTGGCGGCCGTCCGCAACCCGTGCGTCGACGTGCTGGGGCACTGCACCGGGCGGCTGGTCACCGGCCGGGGCCGGCCGCAGTCGCGGTTCGACGCCGACGCGGTGTTCCGGGCCTGTGCCGAGGCCGGTACGGCCGTGGAGATCAACTGCCTGCCGGAGCGGCGCGACCCACCCGACGACCTGTTGCTGCTGGCGGCGGAGGCAGGCTGTCTGTTCGCGGTGGATACGGACGCACACACGCCGCGCCAGTTGCACTGGCAGGGCTCCGGCTATGCCCGGGCGGCGCGCCTGGGCCTGGGGCCGGACCGGCTGGTGACGACCTGGGCGCTGGACCGGCTGCTGTGCTGGACCGCCCGGTCCGGCGCCTGACGCTGACCGCGGTTGTCAGGACGAGTCCGGACGGTGGGCCGCCCGGGGCCGGCAGCCGAGGAGCGGGGTGTCGCGGCCCGGGGCAGGATGGAATGGCCGGACAACCCCGCTACCAGGACGGGGACCGCCGAGGTTCCCTTGCCCGGCCACTCCCAGCCGGTCTCCTCACCGGGAGGATCCGCGATGTCTCCCCAACCCTTGGCCGAGCCGCTCCACATCTACCTGAACGACCACTTGACCGGCGCGTTCGGCGGTGCGGCGCTCGCCGACCGGATGGCCCGCACCCACCGCGACAGCCCTCGCGCGACCGACCTGCGCCGCCTGGCGCGTGACATCGAAGAGGACCGCGACGACCTCGTCCGGATCATGAACCGACTCGGGGTGCCCGTACGGCACTACCGGACATGGCTCGGCCTCGCCGGTGAACGCCTCGGCCGCCTCAAGCCCAACGGAACCCTCGTGCGCCGCTCGCCGCTCAGCGACCTGATCGAACTGGAAACGCTGCGCACCGGCGTCGAGGGCAAGGCCGCGCTGTGGCGCGCGCTGCGCGCCATCGCCGACACCGACTCGCGCCTCGACCAGGCGGAGCTGGACCGCCTGGTCGGGCGGGCCGCCGACCAGGCCCGCCTGCTGAACGGGTGGCACCGCGCGGTGAGCGCGGCGGTCCTCGCCCCCGGGGACGGCGGGGGACGGCCGAGCGCCGGCGCCGCTCTGTGAGCAGAACCTGTGCGTGACCCAGGCCCCCATCTCCTTCAGACGCGGCGCCCGGTGCTGGGCAGGGCGTTGCGGGGATTCGCCGGAAGGCGGCTGTGTGAGACCGGGGCGGTGCTCACCGCCTGCCGCAGGCGGGCCCGGGTCACTGGCCCAGGGCGTAGCCCACGGCCTGGAAGGCGGCCATCTCCTCGTGCCGTGACCCCTCGGGTCCACCGGCGGGTCACGGCTTCGCGGGTTCCGCGCCGCCGACCGGGGCCGTCGGCTGGCGCGCCGGGCGTCCGCGCGGAGGGCATGGCCGGGCAGTCGGTGGCGGGCAGATCACCGGTTCGGCGTCGCGCCGTCGTCCGTGCCGGGGGGATCGTGGCGGGCCGTTCGGGTGGTGTCCTCGGGCTCGTCGGTGAAGACGACGTCGACATGCTGCTCGGGCCGGCGCTCCTCCTGCCGGGCGACCGCTTCCAGGACCTCCTCGTCGGCCCCGGTCAGCGGCGGTTGCAGCAGGCTGCGCGGCCACAGCCGGCGGTGCAGCACCACATTGGTCTCCGCTGCGAACAGGGTGATCTGCGCGGCCAGGTACAGCCAGGACAGCAAACCGATCACGGTCGCGAAGAACCCGTACACCGCGCTGGCGTGGCGCAGCTCGTGGGTGACCAGGACGGCGCCGAACGCCTGCAGGACGGTGAACAGCGGTCCGGCGACCGCGCAGCCGGGCACCAGCGCCCGGGTGGGGACCTGGGCGGGCGTGAGCACGCGGAAGCAGCCCAGGCACAGGGCGGTGTTGACCAGGGCGGACAGCACCAGCGCGCCGATCCGAGCGGGCAGTCCGGCCAGGGTGGTGCCGATCAGGGTGGCCGCGGCGGTGGCCAGCAGCAGACCGAGGGTCAGGGTGGTGAAGAGCAGCAGGCTGCGGGCCAGGCGCGGCCAGTAGCCCGGGCGCTGTCTGCCGGGGATGTTCCAGACCTCGGCCATGGCGTGCTGGAGGACCTGGGCGATGCCCAGTGCCCCGTACAGCAGGCCGAGCACGCCGACGGTCAGCGCGAGTCCGCTGCCCTGCACGGAGTGGACGTTCTGGCGCAGTTGATCGCCGATGATCGGGAAGTCGGCGAGCGCGGAGTCGACCACGGCCCTCTGCGTGCCGGGGTGGCCGTGCAGGACGAACCCCAGCACGGTGGAGAGTATGAGCAGGAGCGGGATCAGTGCGACGAACCCGTAGTAGGTGATCAGCGCGGCGAGCAGGCCGCCGCGGTCGTCGCCGTACTTCTTGACCACGCCGACCACCACCCCTGGCGGTGTGCGGTGCTGCTGGGCACGGTCGGCTGCCCGCAGCGCCCGTTCGACGATATTCATTGTCACGGCTCCCTTACCCGACGGCTCCGTCCCGGTTTGCGGCCTCTGGTGGAGCGTGTGCCCGGGAATCGGGCCGCTCACCGCCCTGGACACGCCCTGAAGCAGGTGTTCTCTCCGCGGCTGCCCGCCCTGAGCGCGAGGTGCGGTTGCCGGCCGGGGGCACCGGTAAGAACCTGGTCCTGGCGGTGGCCTCGCCCCGGGGCAGGCGATCGCTCGGCCCGACCGACACCGCGGACCTGTTCACCCGGCACGGACATCGCCGGCCGGGTCAGGTGCTTGCCCGGACTGCCCGGGCGGCTACGCGGCGCAGAACCGGCGCCCCGATGTGCCGGCCCCTCGGGCCGGGAACCCGTGCGCGAGCGCGGTCCCGGCCTCCGAACCTGATGAGAGGACGACTGCCGTGAGCACTCCGGAGGAGAACGACACCCCGCAGGTCGACGACGAGACGCGGGAGCGGTCCGCAGAGCAGCGGAACATCACCGCGCCCACGCCGGCGGACGTCCGGGCCAAGGCCGATGACGACGACAAGGACGGCGAGCCGCCGGCGGCCGACACGCGGGCCCCGTGACCACTCGGCCGAGGGCTGTGCGGCCACCCGCCCTGCCGACCCCCTCTCGAACCCGGGTGGCCGGCACGTCTCATGGGGCGGCTGCGGGCCGGGCCTGTCGTGGCTCGGATCCGCCTTCTAGTCGGAGGGCGGCAGCAGACTCCCCAGAGGGCCGAGATCCAGGTTGAGATCCTGCATGGTCAGGCCGTAACGGGCACAGAGCTCGCTCATGCGGTCGTGGAGAGCCATCAGCGTCGCTCCGAGCGTCTCTTCCTGCTCCTCGCTGAGATCTCCGACCTCGACGCGGTGGACGGCCTGGCGTTCCATGAGCTGGCGCAGTAGTTCGACGACGGTGAGGACCAGCTTCATCAGGTCCCGTTCGACCGTTTCCGGATTGGTGGAGATCCTGTGCGCCCGCCCCGGTGCCGTGCCGGGGGCTGGGGGCGGACCGTAGGACGTCTCGGGCAGAAGACGGAAGGCGCGGGCGGCTGCTTCGGCGACTTCGTCGTACCGGCTGGGCGGCCGACGGGCGTCGCCGGTCATGGCTGTTCCCGCTGCGGCGGGGTGCTGATCGTGAAGGGGGAGGGGGTCTGTCCGCCGACGGAGACGATGAGTGCGCGCAGGGAGACCCGCACGAGGTCGATGTCCGCGATGGACAGGACGAGGTCGCCGGTGAGGACCACGCCTCCGCTGAGTAGCCGGTCCAGCAGGTCGATGAGGGCGGCCTGGCGCGGCGGCACGGCCGCGTGCGAGCTGGACGGCCTGCCGGCGGGCGCGTTCATGGCGTGCTCTCTTCCGCCGGACCGGGGGCGGCGAAGGAGTAGGGGGCCCATGGGCCGGTGACGACGACGCGCACGCCGGGCAGGGAGTCCGTCGAGTGCAGTACGTCGGCCCGGAAGGCGTCGGCGTGGTCCAGCGGGAGGAGATAGGCGTCGTTCAGGACGTTCACGCCTGATTCGACCGCCAGCTCGCCTTCCTGGACGCGGTGCCGGACGCGGTCCGCCGCATGAGCACGGGCTGCTGCCTCGATCCGCTCGGCGGCTCGACCGGCGGCGCGGAAGGCGTCGTGCTGCGACTCCTGTTCGGCCCGGCGCCGGTGCAGGTACGCACGTCCGGGGCTGAGGTCCGGCGCTTGCGTGGGCGGGGTCTGCGGAGCGGCCGGGGCATCGACGTACAGCTTGACGCCCCATTCCACGTGCTGGGACAGGCGGGACAGCTGGTCGCGGAACGCACCCAGCCGGTCATCGAGCATGGTCCGTACCCGATCGTCGTCGAGGTACACCGTTGCCAGGCGCAGGGGAAGGACGGTGGTGCACGCGGCAACGGCCTCGACCACACCGTGGTGGGAGCGGGCGAGTCTCTCGAGCCATCGGAGGTCCTCGAGGTGACCGGGGAGCGCGGCCTCGTCGAAGTCCTCCCTCGGTACGGGGCTCACGGCGGCCACGACCTCCCCGCTGCGGCTGGAGCCCACAAGGTGAACCGACGCGCCGACGACTCCGGAGAGGCCGTCCACGGTCTGGTGCAGGCCGGCCGCCTGCCGTGCCACGGCGTAGGTGTAGGCGAGCGACCCGGAGGTCATGCTTCACCCCGCGTGGCGGCTCGGGTCCCGGGCTCCGATCGCTTCGGGCGGGGTGGACGGCGGGGGGCCGCGGGCTCGTCGTCAAGGGTCTCGGTCGGCGGCAGCGCAGCGGGGTCGGCGCGCAATGCGCTGATCTGCTCGCGCAGTCGCCGGTTCTCCTCGATCTGCTCGCGCAGTCGCCGGTTCTCCTCGATCTGCTCGCGCAGGAGTTCGTTCTCCTCCTCCAGGGAGGGGCCGCTGCTCGCTCGGGAGGACAGGGAGGGGTCGTGCTCCCACCAGTCGATGCCCATCTCCTTCGCCTTGTCCACCGACGCGATCAGCAGGCGCAGCTTGATGGTGAGAAGTTCGATGTCGAGGAGGTTGATCTGGATGTCGCCGGCGATGACGATGCCCTTGTCGAGGACGCGTTCCAGGATGTCGGCGAGATTGGCGGAGGACTGGCCGTAGGGCGGCGCGGACCTGGAGGGGAGGGAGCCGAGGCGGTTGGCAAGGGGTTCTGTCACGGCTCGACCTCGTTTCGCTGACGGGTGCGTGCGGTGTGGGGTCAGATGTCGTTGCGTTGCCGGTGGGCTCTGATCTCGTCGAGGCGGTCGAGGAGTTCGTCCTCACGGCGGTCGAAGGTCTCCTCGTCGATGTGTCCCGCCAGGAGGTCTCTCTCGAGCGCGGCGAGTTCCTGTTCGACGGGTGCGGGGTCGTAGTACTCGTCCTCCGCGGCCTCCACCACGCGTTCCAGAACCCACACGGTGCCGCGCACGGGCGCGAGCGGGAGGGTGATGATCTGGGTGAGCAGGCCCACGGGGTGCCTCCTCTAGACGAAGCTGTAAGCGGGCAGCGGGCCGTACAGCCGGAAGTCGAACTCCTGGCCGAGCTCGTGGCTGAGGCCCTTCTCCGCGGCGAGAAACCGTTCCCGGTGTTCGTCGTCCACGAGGAAGGAGATGTTCAGGAAGTCCTTCCCGGTCGGCTCGGAAGCCCGTTCCTGCCGGCTGTGGGGGTGCAGCGCCTCGATGATTCCCGTGGCCAGGGCCTGATGGCGGGCCAGGACTTCCTGGGCGACGAGTTCGCCGAGTGCCAGCGGGAGGTCCGGGCTGGTGTCGCCGGCTCTGATGGCGTCGTTGAGGTGCCGGGCCTCCGGTGACTCCTGGAGGATCTGGCGCAACAGGACGTCCTCGTCGATGGCCGCCTTGAGGTGGTACTCGGAGCATCCCGCCAGTGCCGTCAGGCGCTGCGTGTACTCTTCCCGGCGCTCCTCGAGGACGGTGCGTACGGCGTCGTCGTCGGGCGCGGTGAAGCCGAAGCGCAGCGGGAGAACGGTGCCGCCGCTCATGAGGCGCTCCTGGACGGTTTGGTGCGCCATGAGGTCGCGTCGTTTGGGCCGCAGGTCTTCGGGGGCGTCACTGACGACCGCACACAGTGATCCGGAGCACACGGTACGTAGCTCCGCCGGGGCTTCCCCCACTCCGGCCAGGCCGTCGAGACCACGGGGGTGCGTGGCAGCGGTGATGGAGTAGACGTAGACGGCCACGTCATTCCTCCCGTCGCCTGGTGGGCCGGCGGGTGGGCCGTGCTCGTTTCGGCTCGGGCTCCTTCTCGTCCTCGTCGTCGTTGTCGCGTCCCAGGTGGAGGGAGTCGGTGACGGCTTCGACGGCGCCGGTGAGCGCCCCCTTGCTCTTGCCTCGTGCTCCGCCCTCGGTCACTTCTCCGACGATGTCGGTGAGCTGTGCCGGCGCCTTGCGTCCGGATTCCAGGTCCAGACGGTTGCATGCCTCGGCGAACCGGAGGTAGGTGTCCACGCTGGCCACGACGATACGGATGTCGATCTTGAGGATCTCGATGCCGACCAGGGACACCCGGATGAAGACGTCGATGACCAGACCGCGGTCCAGGATCAGTTCGAGGATGTCGTAGAGGTTCCCGGTGTTCCCGCTCCGGGAAACGCTGGCTGTGCTTTGCGGCACCACAGTCACGGTGCCTCCCTTCGTCGGCCCGCCGTCACGGTGGGAGAGCGGTTGGTTCCGCTTCGTCGTGGCGCCGGGGTCTCAGGTGGGGCGGTCGATCTGTCCGCGGGTGTAGCGGCGGATCCGCTCGTACGCCACCAGTTCGCCCTCCTCGTCGAGCGACACCCGGTAGCTGGCCATCACGCTGGTCGTCTCGGGGATGCGTTCCAGTTCCACCACCTCCACATCGGCTTGCCATCCCTCGCCGGCGGGCTTGAGGGCCGAGACCGACTCGGGTGCGCGTCCCAGGAGTTCCGCGAGCTGCTCGGCGGCGTAGCGCATGGCCTGCGGAGCCGAGACACGTCGTCGAGGACGTCGTCTCGCCACACCATCCTCGCCCGCCGCCCGGCGGGTTCCAGTGGTGCCGGCGCGAGCAGAGGGCGGATCTGCGTGGGCGGGCCTTCGGGGCCTGACGCCGTCCTCTCTCTTCTCTGGGGCCATGTTTCCTCGCCAGGATCGGAGGTAACGCGCCGGTTTACATGCATACACGGCTTATCTCATGATATACGGCCTTCTTCCTCGGGATCGGCAGTAGGCGACCTCGGTTGACGGGGCAGCATCTCGTGTCCAGAACTCGGGGCGGCTGTATGTCCGTTGAGGTCGCGAGTCGCTGCGGAACGGTGGTGTGTGGAAGTCGGTATCACCTTCGGGTGGGTCGGTGCCCACGTGGCGCGCGGCCGCGTGTCTGACCAGACTGGTGGTATGGAGTGCTGGTACGGACATCGGGCCGGGGCTCTCGGTCGTAGGTGGGCCGCTGCATGCCGGGTAGCGACAACCGGAATGTGCCGCGCGCGACAGTCGAAGCCTCCCTCTCGGCTCTGCCGAGGGCGGTCGCGGCAGGCGTCGAAGGGCGCTCCCGTGTCGTGTGCTCGGTGCCGGCTGCCGCGGGAGCGCCAGTGATTTCGCGGGCGGCGCTGCGTGCAGAGCATGCCTCCGCGTCGTGCCGGTCCACGTAGTCAGGACGGGTGCCGGAAAGGAAGACCCATGAAGGACACCACCAAAGTGGCTCTGGCGGCTGCGGTCGCCGGCGGGTACGTGCTGGGCCGCGCGAAGAAGGGGCGGCTCGCATTCGCCGCCGCGACGTACCTCGCGGGCCGGAGGTTCGGACTGGATCCGCGCCAGCTCGCCACCGAGGGGCTGCGGAGACTCAACGAGATGCCGCAGGTGGCCGAGTTGAACGAGCAGGTCCGCGGAGAACTTCTCGAGGCCGGCAAACGTGCGGTGGCCGCTGCGGCGGACCGCCAGATCGGGGAGTTCGCGGACTCCCTCCGGGAGCGAGCCCTGAGCGTGGGCAAGCCCAAGGAGGCGAAGGAGGAGCCGGAGGAGGAGCCGGAGGAGGAAGAGCCGTACGAGGAGGAATCCGAGGAGGAAGAGCCGTACGACGAAGAAGAGGAAGAGCCGGAGGAGGAGCCGGAGGAAGCGGAGGGTGACGCCGCCGGGAACGGCGAAGCCGAGGCCGAGGAAACACCGCGCCGCGAGCGCGCCCCCCGGCGCCGGCGAGCTGCCGCTGAGGCCGATGAGCGGCCGAGCCCGCGCTCCTCGCGGGCGGCACCCAAGGCCGAATCGAAGTCCTCGGCTGCGCGCAAGCCCGCAAAGAAGGCTGCCGGCCCGGCGAAGAAGACCGCTCCGGCCGCAAAGAAGGCCACCGCGAAGACGACAACGCCCGCCAAGCGGTCGTCCACCCGCTCCACTCCGTCGAAGACTGCCGCTGCCAGGGCTCCGAGCAAGAAAGCGGCGGCGGCCCCGGGCAAGAAAGCGGCGGCGCCCGCGAAGAAGGCAGCGGCGAAGAAGACCGCCGCCAAATCCTCCACACGGTCCACCCGGCGGAGGTAGGTCATGGCCAGGACGCAGGAGAGGACCCCCGAGGAATCGGGTGTCGACCGGCTGAAGGAAGAGGTCGTCCACTACCTGGGTGCCCAGTTGGAGCACCTGGTCGAGAAGGCCGGTGACAAGGTCGCCGATGTCACGGACCAGCTGGGGGAGGTCGCGGAGAACGGGGGGGTGCTTCCCAACGTGGGCGCCCGCGTTCTGCAGGGCGACTCACCGGTGAAGGCGTTCCTCGGCGAGAAGGCGAAGAGCGTCAAGGACGACGTCGTCGACAAGGTCAAAGGGGCCTTCGGTGGTGGCAAGGCCGGCCGTAAAGCCGGCAAGAAGGTCATGAACATCGTCGAGACACTCGACGTAGGCGTGCCACTACGGACCGCGTACGACCACTGGACCCAGTACGAGGACTTCAGTGGCTTCGCCAAGGGCGTGCAAGACGTCTCGAAGGGCGACGAGGTGACCACCGATTGGAAGGTGAAGGTCGGGCCCTCGAAGCGAAGCTTCAAGGCGACGGTCCAGGAGCAGATCCCGGACGAGCGGATCGTGTGGACCTCGGCGGGGGCGAAGGGCAGCACCCGCGGGGCCGTGAGCTTCCACGAGATCACTCCGAACCTGACGCGCATCGTCCTGGTCGTCGAGTACTACCCCTCGGGCCTGTTCGAGAAGACCGGGAACATATGGCGCGCCCAGGGCCGACGTTTGCGCTTGGACTTCAAGAACTTCCAGAGGCACGTCTCCCTCACCAACGACGAGGCCGAAGGATGGCGCGGCGAGATCCGCGACGGTGAGGTCGTCCGCACCCACGACGAAGCCATGGAAGAGGAACAGGCCGCCGAGAACGACCAGGAGACGGATGAGTACGACGAGGAGGAAGCCGAGGACCAGGCCGACGAGGCGGAACCGGAGGACGAGGAGTACGACGAGGGGGAACCCGAGGACGAGGAACCCGAGGACGAGGAGTACGACGACGAGGAGTACGAGTACGAGGACGAGGAGGAGCCCGACGAGGGCGAGTCCGGGGACGACGAGGGGCGCTACGAAGAGGACGAGGAGTGAGTGTGGCGCGCCATGGCTGACGGTTCGGCCCCGGTCGACGGGCACAGGTATTGGCTGCACCGCGCGATCCCGGCCGCGCCCCTCCGCTCTCATGCCGTTCGACGTTCGCCCCCTCGGGGTTCAGCTCCGTGCCAGGTGGGTCAAAAATCAGAATGAATGATGAAAATCTGGGCACACGCGGATTGAATCAGTGATCCGCGGAGGAGGACGGCATGAGCGCGGGAAAGAAGATCAAGCACACTGCAGAGACGGCCAAAGGCAAGGCCAAAGAAGCAACCGGGAAGGCCGTGGGCAACGAAAGCCTTGTCGTCAAGGGAAAGGCCGAACAAGTCAAGGGTGACGCAGCCCAGGCCGGCCAGAAGATGAAGGACGCCCTGAAGCACTAGCCGGTGCTTTCTCCGCACCGGGCTCAGGCCGTGGCACAAGCCCACGGCCTGAGCCCAGGCATGGTGCGGCCACCAGGCGAACTGCCAGGAGCGGCCACGGCGTTCCTCGTGTCCGGGCCGCACCCCGGCCCGGACACGGGACCCGGAGAGCCAGTCCGGCAGTTGCCGTCTGCTGGTCATGTCCGTTCTTGCCGCTCCCTTGAACCTTGACGGAGAGTCCAATCGGGGCGGAACCCGGAAGACGGAACCTCAAGGCCTGGCTCCCCGTCCGCGGTGTCGCGCTCAGGAGAACAGTTCGCCGAGCAGCTCGGGGCCGATGGCGATGGGGGCGGGGCGGTAGGCAGGCGGCTGCGTGCCCATCAGCTCGCGCACCAGGAAGTCCCAGCAGCGCTTGCGGACGTAGGCCAGGCAGTCGAGGAGCGTGTGCTCGGCCCCGGGCACGATCAGCAGCTCGAAGTCCTTGTCGGCGGCGATGAGCCGGTCGGCCAGCCGCAGCGTGTGGTGCGGGTGGACTTGGTCGTCCATTTCGCCGTGGACGAGCAGCAGCTTGCCCGCCAGCCGGTCCGCGAGGTCCACGTTGGAGGTACGGGCCCAGGCCTCGGGGTCGTCCGCGCCGTCGTAGGTCTCCACGAAGCCCGCGTTGAAGTGGCGGGCGTCGTGCGAGCCGGAGAGGGCGACTGCGGCCTTGAAGACCTCGGGGAAGTCCAGCATCGCCCGCGCTGCGGCGAACCCGCCTCCGGAGTGGCCGAACGCGCCCACCCGGTCCAGGTCCATCCACGGCCGGGTCCGGGCCAGCTGCTGCAGCGCCGCGACGTGGTCGGCCAGGCAGCCCGCGTCGGCCAGGCGGCCGTACGAGGCGTCGTGGAAGGACTTGCTCCGCCCGGGGGTGCCCCGCCCGTCCAGCGCCACCACCACGAAGCCCAGTGCCGCGATGGGTTCCGCGTCGAGCCCCATCCCTCCGGGGTCGAAGCACGGGGCGACCCGGTTGACCTGCGGGCCGGGGTAGACGTTGTCCACCACCGGGTAGCGCCGGGCGGGGTCGAACCCGTGCGGCCGGTACAGCACTCCGTAGATGTCCGTCAACCCGTCGGCGGCCTTGACGCGGAACCGTTCCGGCGGCGTCCAGCCGGTGGCGGTGAGCTTGCTGATGTCGGCGTGTTCCAGCTCGACCAGCACCCGCCCGGTCCAGTCGCGGACGCGGGACACCGGCGGGGTGTCGACCGTGGACGCGGAGTCGATGAAGTACTCCATGGTGTCCGGCAGGGTGACGACGTGGTCCAGCTCGTCGTCGGTGACCTTGGCGAAGCCGGATCCGTCCAGACCGACCCGGCACACCGTGCGCCGGTACGGGTCCTCGTCGACCAGCCCGGAGGCGGTGAGGTACACCACCCGCTCGGCCTCGTCGACGTGCAGGATCTGCCGCACGGCCCACGGCCCGGAGGTGACCTGCCCGAGCAGCGCGCCGGTGCGCAGGGCGTACCGGTACAGGTGGCCCCAGCCGTCGCGCTGCGAGTACCAGAGCACCTCGTCGGCCAGCACCCGCACGATCGGCGGCTCGTAGATCCACTGGTTGGGTTCGACCCGGGTGGCCCCGGTCTCGCTCAGCACGGTGGTGACCTCGCCGGTGGCCGCGTCCAGCCGGTGCAGGGTGAGCGTGCGCAGGTCGCGGGGCCGGTCGAGGTAGTACACCGCCGATCCGTCCGGGGCCCACCACGCCCACCTGGTCGTGATCGGCGACATCTGCGGCATGAGCAGCGGCTCGGCCTGCGCGCGGACCACCGTGCCCTCGGCGACGTCCAGCACGACCAGCTCGGCCCGCGGCACGTGCTCGTCGCCGGGGTGGGCGTAGCGCTGGGCGTGCAGGACGGGTGTGCCGCCGTCGGCGGGCCCGGCCTCCACCAGGTGGGTCTGCCGGACACTGCGCTCGTCGGTCCGGTGCGCCAGCACCTTCGTGGAGTCGGGCGACCAGGCCACCGCGGGCGGCAGGTGCGGCAGGCCGATCTTGCGCAGCAGGGTGGCGTTGCCCGTACAGTCCGGGCCGGTGCCGTACTGGTGGTCGGGCTCGCCGTCGGTGGTGAGCGCCCACTCGCGGCCGTCGGACAGCGAGCGCGCCCACAGGTCGTGGCCCCGCCGCGACACCGCGACCTTCCCGTCGGGCGACGGCACCTCCAGCGGGCTGCCCGGCGGCGTGAACGCGGCGCGCTCGCAGGAGTAGCCGTCCAGGCGGCAGCGCCAGTACTCACCGAACGCGGCGAACTCCACGGCGTCCCCGGTCAGTTCGATGGCCATGAACGGCAACGCCTCGGGGTCGGCCGGCTGCCCGGAGGCGGCGGCCAGCGCGGCGGCGAGCCGGGCGTGGTCGAAGGCCGGCTCGCGGGTGCCCGCCGCCGGGTCGGCCAGCACGAACCGCCTGCCGGCTCCCGTGCTCACCGAGTACCAGAAACGGGCGCCCGCGTCGATCCACTGCGGCCTGACCTTGTCGCCGACGACGAGCTCGCCGGGGCGGGCGGGTCGGCGGAGTAGCTGCTCCGCGGCCTGGTAGTGCTGAGCGGTGCTCATTCTTTTCGTCCTTCTTCGGTGTCGGTTGTGGGCATGGTGATGCCACGGTGGTGCCGTCACGGCAGGGGTGATGAGGGGATGGAGGGCTCACGCGAGGCGCCGGCCGGCTCGCGAGCCGGGTGAGGCGTCGGGGGAGAGGCTCTGGAGGCGGCGGTCTCTACCGGCCGGCGGTGTCGAGCAGGAGGTGTGCGGCGACCGTCGCGCCGTCGGTGCGGAAGGAGGCGGCCACGGCGGCTGCGCGTGTGCGGGTCTCGGGGGTGAGGGCCGTCCGGAGTGCGGCCGACAGGGATTCGACGCTCGGGGTCGGGCCGTCGTGGGCCGCGCCGATGCCCAGGGCGGCCACCCGGCCGGCGAAGTAGGGCTGGTCCGCCCCCTGGGGGACGACGACCTGGGGAACGCCGGCCCAGGTGGCCGTCGTCGTGGTGCCCGCGCCGCCGTGGTGCACGACGGCGGCCGCCCGGCGGAACAGGGCCTGGTGGTTGACCTCGCCGACGGCGAAGCAGTCGCCCCGGTCGTCGATCACGTCCAGGTCGGCCCAGCCCCGGGAGACGACCGCGCGCCGGCCCTGCGCGCGGATCGCCTCGATGGTCACCCGGGCGACGTCCTTCGGGTCGCGCATGGGAATGCTGCCGAAGCCCACGTACACCGGCGCTTCGCCGGCGTCCAGGAACGCCACCAGATCGGCGGGGAGCGGGCGTTCGTCGGGAAGGACCCACGCACCGGTCTGCACGACGTCGAGGTCCGCCGGCCGCTGCCACGGGGCCAGGACCGGGTCCGTGGCCAGCCACGGCCGGTCGGTGAAGACATGGTCGCGGACGTTGTCCAACGGCGCCAGGCCGATCGACGCCCGGTGGGTGTTGACCGCCTCACCGAACACCTCCTGCGCGTCCCGGGCGTCCTGCTCCCACAAGACCCGGTTGTCGGTCACGTCCGGCGGGAGCGGCCGGCCCGGCCGCGGCATCGGCGGGTGGTGCGGCGAGGGCAGGCTGACCGGCTGGTAACTCACGTAGACGTAGCGGACGCCCAGCTTCTCGGCCGCCGACCTCACACCCGCCACGGCCGGCACGAGGCCGGTTGCCACCAGCACGTCACACCCCTCGCCCGCCGCCATGGCCCTGTCGTGGAACGCCGCGACCAGCTCGGCCGCGCGCCGGGGCACGCCCCCCGGCGACGGCGGCGTCTTCCCCGTCACCAGATCGCGCACCGACCGGCCCGTCGGCACCATCTCCACGCCGACCACGGCCAGCCGCTTCGCGAACTCCTCGTCAGGCGGCGCGCACACCCGCACCTCCGCACCGAGTTCCCGCAACCGCACCGCGAGTCCCACCAGCGGCTCGACGCCCCCGCGCGAATCATAGGCCGACAACAACACACGCATTTCGTACTCCCAATTTCCGCGGATTCCGGGCTCGGCCGGAGAATCCGCACGGTCGAGGTGTGACGTCCTGGACAGGATCAATGGTTCGGGGCCGCACCGCGCTGAGGAGGTCGGCGTGCGCGGGCGGACGTTCGTTTCTGCGAACGGATCAGACGGTGGGCAGGTCGAGCTGGTATTCGTGCGTGCGTCGGTAGGGGCGGAAACCGAGCCGCCGGTTGACCGCGAGCATGTGCACGTTGTCCTCGGCGTTGTCGGTCTCGATCTCGGCGATTCCGGGGTGCTCGGCGCGCAGCCGGCTCAGCATGGCGGCCTTGACCCACAGGCCCAGGCCGTGGCCGCGGTGCGCGGGCACGACCGCGGTGTCGTACTGCAGGGCCTTCGGTGGCGTGCCCTGGGGGAGCACGATCTCGGTGTAGCCGGCCATGGTGCCGTCGTCGTGGACGGCGGCGAGGGTGAGCAGTGTGTCGCCGCGGTCGGCCACGACCTTCGCCATGGTGCGGACGCGGTCGGCGTCCCAGTGCAGGGTCCCGTAGTCCAGGTCCCCGACGGGCATGTCGTTCATCGCGGTCTTGGCCGCGGCGAAGGCGTCGGCGAGGTCGTCGGGGACCGTACCGGTCCAGCCGGTCAGCCGGTAGCGGGGGTGCGAGGCCTCGCTGATCTCGCCGATCCGGGCCTCGTCCAGCTGGTCCAGGCGCAGCATCAGGTGATCGAGCGTCAGAGCGCGGCGGAAACCCCACCGTTCACAGAAGGCCTCGCCCGGGCCGTCGGCCGCGGCCTCGACGATCAGGCTGCGCCGGCTCTCGGTACGACAGGCCGCCACGACCGCCGACAGCAGGCGTGAGCCGGTTCCCCGGCGGCGGTGCGCGGGATCGACGTGGAGCTGGAGTTCGGCGAGGTGGTCCCTGCCGGGAGCGGTGAACAGGCGCAGGGCCCCGACGCCGACCACGGCACCGTCCGGTCCGCCGGCCAGCCAGGTGAGCCGGTGGCTGTCGAGGCCGGGCTCGGTGAGCTGGGCGTGGATCTGTCCGGGCGCGGGGGGCGGCACACCGGGCAGATCGTGGGTCATGGAGGCGGCGACGACGCGATGCCAGGCGGCGGCGTCGGTGACCGAGATCCGGTGCAGCGGGGTGAGGTGGACCTGCTCGGGCACGGTGGCGGCTCCTGGAGTCGAGTGGATCGAACAGGTGCAACGCTAGGGAGTCCGGCGGTCGGTCACATCGGTCGGTGCGACTTAACGCGAAGATCGGAAGATCGAAAAAGTTAGGTACGGTTACCCCATGCTGTACGGGCGGGTGGGGGAACAGGACCGGATCGACCGGATGCTTTCGAGCGCCCGTGCGGGGGCGAGCGGCGCGCTGGTGATCCATGGCGAGGCCGGGATCGGCAAAACGGCGCTGCTGGAGCACGCCGCCGAGGCCGCAGGTGCCGGGCGGGTGCTGCGGACCGTCGGCATCGAGTCGGAGATGGAGCTGGCCTTCGGCGGCCTGCACCAGCTGCTGCGGCCCCTCACCGACCACCTCGACCGGCTGCCCGAACCCCAGGCGGCCGCGCTCAGGTCGGCGTTCGGCCTGACCGGCGAGGCGGTGCGCAACCGGTTCACCGTGGGCTTGGCGGTGCTCACGACGCTGTCGGAGGCCGCGGGCGACGAACCGCTGCTGTGCCTGGTCGACGACGCCCAGTGGCTGGACCAGGCGTCCCTGGACGCGTTGACGTTCGCCGCCCGCAGGCTCCATGCCGAGGGCGTGGTGATGCTGTTCGCGGTCCGCGACGGCGCCCGCGGAACGCAGATCACCGGCCTGCCGAGGCTGCGGCTGGAGGGCCTCGCCCCCGCCGCCGTCGACGCGCTGCTCACCGCTCGCATCGCGGACCTGTCCCCGTACGCCAGGGACCAGATCATCGAGCAGGCATGCGGCAACCCGCTGGCCCTCCTGGAACTGCCCGCAGCGCTGACCCCGGAGCAGCGTGCCGGCCAGCTGAACCCGGTGACGCTCCCGACGGGCCTGTCCTCAACCTCCAACCGGATCCAGGAGGCCTTCCAGGAGCAGATCCGCCGCCTGCCCGACGCCACGCGAGCCACGCTGCTGGTGGCGGCCGCCGACGACACCGGCGACCTCGGTCTCGTCCTGCGGGCATCGGCCGGCTCGGGCGCCGTGCTGGAGGACCTGGAACCGGCCGAACGCGCCACCCTCGTCCGGCTCACCGAGAACACGCTGTCCTTCCGCCACCCGCTGATCAGATCGGCCACCTACCAGGACGCCGCCCTGGCCCGGCGCTTCGCCGCCCACCGGGCGCTGGCCGCCGAGCTGGAAGGCGAGCAGCACGCCGACCGGCGGGCCTGGCACCTGGCCGCCGCCACGACCGGCGTCGACGAGCAGGTCGCCGACGAGATGGACGATGTCGCGCAGCGGGCCGGCGGACAGCAGGGCACGGCTTCCGCCTCGGCCGCCTACGAACGCGCCGCCCAGCTCACCGCCGACCCGGCCCGGCGCGCCCGGCGACTGGCCGCCGCCGCCTTCACCTCCGCCGAGGCCGGGCAGTTCGACCGCACCGCGGCCCTCACCGACCGCATCAACGCACTCGCCCTGGACCCCGCGATGCTCGCCGACTTCGCCCGGGTCCGAGCGATCGTCGAGCTGGACCACGGGTCGCCGGGCCGGGCCGCCCGCATCCTGATCGAATGCGCGGACCGGATCGGCTCCGGTCCCGATCTCGAGCCGGTGCTGACCGAGGCCGTCCAGACGGCGCACTCGTCGGGCGACCGGGAGCTCATCGCCGAGGTCGCCGCCCGGCTTCCCGCTTCGCCGGACTACGCGGTGGCGAGGGCCCTGACCGACCTGCACGGCGCCGGCCCCCACCTCCCCGTCCCGCAACCCCCCGCCGCAGACACCGGATTCGCCGAACGGATCCTGGCCGGGACGTACGGGCAGCTCCTCGCCGACCACGCCACCGCTCACGAGGTCGCCGTCGCGTGTGTGCGCGACTGCCGGGCCCAGGACGTGGTCGGCTGGCTGCACACCGCGCTGTACCTGCTCGCCCAGGCAGAGCTGTCCATGGGGCTGCACGAGGAGGCCTACGCTGCCGCCGCCGAGGGGCTCACCATCGCCGAGCACTACGGCCGCAACCACCGCGCGAGCTACCTGCGCGCAACCCTGGCCACGCTGGCCGCCATCGAGGGCGATCGGGAGCGATGCCACAGCCTGGTCGAGGCGGCCCTGGACTACGCCGACGCCCACGGAATCGAGCTGGCCGCCGCCCACGCGCTCCGCGCCCAGGGCTTGCTCGATCTCGGCCTCGGCCAGGCGGAGCGAGCCCTGGAGCACCTGGAAGCGGCGAAGACCCGCGTGAACCACCCGATGCTGTCGGTCTTCCTCCTGCCCGACCTCATCGAGGCCGCGGTACGCGCCGGGCAGCGGGAGCGGCTCGAGGAGCCGTTGGCGCTGATCGGGGAGTGGGCGGTGGCCGCACGCCGCCCCGCGGCGACTGCCCTCGCCCGCCGCTGCGAGGCGCTGACCAGCCCCGACGAGGAGGCCGAGCGGCTCTTCGAAACCGCCCTGCGCCTCCATGACGACGGCGCCCAGCCCCTGGAGAAGGCCCGGACCGAGCTGCTCTACGGGGAGTGGCTCCGCCGCGCCCGCCGCCGTTCCGACGCCCGCCGCCACCTTCGCGCCGCGCTGGAGGCGTTCGAGAAACTCAACGCCCAGCCGTGGGCGCACCGGGCCCGCACCGAACTGCAGGCCAGCGGCGAGACCATCGACCAGGCCGGTCAGCCGGGCGTGCTGCTCGGCCGGCTCAGCCCCCAGGAACGCGAAGTCGTACGGCTCGCCGCGAGCGGCGCCACCAACCGCGAAATCGCCTCCCAGCTCTTCCTGAGCCCCCGCACGGTCGGCCACCACCTCTACCGGGCCTTCCCCAAACTCGGCGTCAGCTCCCGTGCCGACCTCCCCCGGCTCCTCGGTCAAGGTCAACCGCAGACCGGTGGAGAGCGCTGGTGACCCCCGCTCGGCGGTGACCGCGGGTTCCGGCGGGTGCTGTCGAGGGGCCGGGGCCGGTCCGGGATGCGGCCGGTGCCGGTGGGGCGCAGGGTCGAGGTATGAGCGGAGTGGTCGTACTGGTCGAGCTGGAGCCGTCCACGGAGGTGCTGGACGCGGGCGAGGTGGACGTGGGTGCCCGCGTCCGGTGGGTGCACGCGGCGCCGCCCGACCCGGACGTGCCGGACGATCCGGGCCCGGTCACGTTCTGCGGGATCGACACCGGTGACCTCGAACGGGAGACCTACCGGCCGGCCCGTCCGGGCGATCCCTGGTACCCGCCGTCGCAGCGCACCCGCCGCTGCCGGGAGTGCGAGGCCGCGCTCAAGGCGCTCTGACGGGCCCGGCCGGGCGCCGGTGACCCGAGGACGGGCCGGTCGCCGGGGCCGCGCCGACCGGACCCGATGGCGTTGGACCGCGCCCGACCGCGTCCGAGCGCCTTCGACCGCGCTTGATCGCGTCCGGCCGGCCGGCGCGTCCCCGCGTGCAGCTCCGGTGTGCCCACGGGGCCGGATGGGGGTGCCCGATCGGGTAGACCTGGCACGCCCTGAGGCCGCACCGCGTCCCTGCCCCGCACGCGGCGTGCCGCCGGCTCCGCCCGCGTGCCGCGTGCGGGGCAATCCGCGCCCCTGAACCGCGCCCCGCGACCCGCCGGGCGCTCCGTTCCGGGTACTCCGCGCCCCCGCCCGGCTCAGTCCTCCTCGACCAGCCTGCCGTCGCGGAGCTCGACCACCCGGTCGGCCAGCGCCATCAGGGTCTGGTCGTGGGTGGCGACCAGGGCGGTGACGCCCTCGCTGCGGACGACGGCGCGCAACAACTGCATGATCGAACGACCGGTCTCGGAGTCCAGCTGGCCGGTGGGCTCGTCCGCGATGATCAGGTCCGGCTCGTTGGCGAGCGCGCGGGCGATGGCCACGCGCTGCTGCTGCCCGCCGGAGAGCTCGCCGGGCCGCTGGTTGGCGTGGTCGGTGAGCCCGACCAGGGCCAGCAGGGTGCGCGCCCGCTCCTCACGCTGCGCGGCGGCCACCTTGCGCAGCCGCATCGGCACTCCGACGTTCTCGGCGGCGGTGAGTACCGGGATCAGGCCGAACGACTGGAAGACGAAGCCGATCCGGTCGCGGCGCATCGCGAGCCGCCCGTCCTCGTCCAGGCCGGCCAGGTCGGTGCCGTCGAGGGCGACCGTCCCGCCGCTGGGGCTGTCGAGGCCGCCGACCAGATTGAGCAGGGTGGTCTTGCCGGAGCCCGACCGGCCTTTCAGGGCGGTGAGTTCGCCGCGGCCGAGTGAGAACGAGACGCCGCGCAGCGCGTGCACCGTCCGCTCGCCGGTGCCGAAACTGCGCCGGAGATCGGTGACGGCCACCATGGGAGCGGTGACGGTGCCGGCCGGTTGCTGGGTCATACGGCGTCCCCCTGGGTGTTCTTCGAGCCTTCCTCGACGGGCGCGGCCGGGCGGTGAAGTGCTCTTTATGAGGTGTTCATGGCCAGAATTTCTGATGGGCTGACGGGCTCTCGCATCGGAAGGAACTATCGATGTACCGCCAACGTCGAGAATTTGCTCACTACTTACATGATTCGCGCAAGTCCCTTCCGTTCATGGATCGAATCTGACAGCATCGTCCGCTATCCGGTGATCAATCGCCGGTGATCACGTAGCGGTCAGCGACAGGCGTCCATCCCGTGGCAGAGGTGTGCCCGGACGGGTGAGAGCTGCGCGGAGACCGGAATGTACTGGGGGAGGAACGGGATGCTCGGCTTCGTCGTGCGCCGTCTGCGCGGGCGACTGCCGTTGGCCGCCGCGGTCCTGCTCACGGTGTTGATCACCACGGCAGTGCTCACGGCGCTGGTGGCGTTCAACCGCACCGTAGGGGAGGCCGGGCTGCGCCAGGCGCTCCAGGGGTCCGCCTGGTCGAGGACCACGGTGCTGGTCAGCGCCGACCACGGGTTCGACAAGCGGCCCAAGGACGATGCGGCGGTGGGTGTTTACGCCGGACAGCTCTTCGGTGACCTGCCGGTGCGCACCGAGTCCGTGGCCCGCAGTCGCTCCTACGGCCTCCCGGACACGGCCGCTGCCCAGCCGCCCGGCACCCCGGCAGCCGCTCCGGCGGGAAGCGGTGCGGGTGCCCAGCCGGGCGCCAACTCCGGTGCCCAGGCGGAGAAGGGTCCCGGCAAGCCGCCCGAGCTCACCGTGCTCGCCGCGCTCGACCACGACCGCGTCACCCTGCTCTCCGGCGGCTGGCCGGCCGCGGCCGCCGGCACCGGCAAGGGCGCGGTGGAGGCCGCCGTCCCGCAGACCTCGCTGACCCGCCTGGGCCTCACTGCCGCGATGCTGCCTGCCGAGGTCCGGTTGGAGGACCGCTTCGACGGCTCGCCGCTCGTCGTGCGCGTCACGGGCGTCTACCGCGCAGCCGACCCCGGCGACCCGTACTGGTCGCTGGACCCGCTCGGCGGCCGCGAGATCCAGGTCGGCGGCTTCACCACCTACGGCCCGCTGCTGATCGACGACAGCCTCTTCACCACTGCCCGTCTGCCGCAGAACGGACGCAGCTGGCTGCTGGGCGCGGACTTCACCGGCGTCCGCAGCTCCGGCGGCGGCGCGATCCGGGACCGTGCCGAGGGCCTCGGTGCCGACCTCAAGAAAGCCACCGGCCTCCAGGTCCGGACCGAACTCCCGGACGTCCTGCGCGAATCGGACTCCAGTGCGCTGGTCTCCCGCTCCACCCTGCTGATCGGCGCCCTCCAACTGACCGTCCTGGCCGCCGCAGTGCTGCTGCTGGTGGTCCATCTGATGGCCGCCCGTCAGGAGAGCGAGAACGCACTGCTGGCCGCTCGCGGAGCCTCCGGTGGCCGCCTCGGTGTGTTCACCGCCGCCGAGTCGCTGCTGCTGGCCCTCCCCGCGGCGCTGCTCGCCCCCCTGCTCACCCCCCTCCTGCTTCACCTGCTCGCCGGCTACGGACCGCTCGCCCGGGTACCGCTGGACACCGGTCTGCACTGGACGCTCTGGCCCGTCGCGGCCGTCTGCGCCCTCGCCTGTGTCGTGGTCACCACGGCCCCCGCCGTGCTGCGCGGCGCCGCCGGTGCCGCGATGCGCCGGGCCGGAAAGCGCCAGGCGATGGTCGCCGGCGCGGTCCGCTCCGGCGCCGACCTCGCGGTGGTCGGCCTCGCGGGCCTCGCCTACTACCAACTGGCCCAGTACAACGGAGGCCTGTCCGCGGACGCCACCGGCCGGCTGGGCCTCGACCCGGTGCTGATCGCCGCGCCCACGCTGGCCCTGTGCGCGGGCACCCTGTTGGTGCTGCGGCTGCTCCCGTTCGCGGCCCGCCTCGGCGGCCGGATGGCCGCCCGCGGCCGGGGCCTGGTGCCCGCGCTGGCCGGCTGGCAGCTGGCCCGCCGCCCCGGCCGGGCCGCCGGCCCCGTCCTGCTGCTGGTGCTGGCGGTCTCCACCGGTGTGCTGGCGCTCGGCCAGCACTCCACCTGGTCCGCCTCCCAGCGCGACCAGGCCGACTACGCGACCGCCGGCGGCCTGCGGATCTCCGGCTCGCCGCTGGCCCCGATGGGCCAGGCCGGCCGGTACGGGGACCTTCCCGGCGGCGACCGGCTGATACCCGTGATCCGTCAGGAGTCCACGCTGCCGAACGGTGCCGTCGGGCAAGTGCTCGCCCTCGACACCGCCGCCTTCGCCGAGCGCGTCCCGGTCCGCTCCGACCTGCTCGACGGACAGAGCCGCCGCGAGCTGTTCGTGCCCCTCGCCGAGCCCGCGCCCACCGGGGCACAGGCCGGCCTGCCGCTGCCCGGCCGGCCCCAGCGGATCGACGTCGATGTCACCGTGACGTCGGCGAAGCCGACCGACGAGCACCCGGACGTGTGGCTGCTGCTGCGTGACCGGTTCGGCAGCACCTACCGGGCGCCGCTGGCCGGCGTTCCCGCCACCGGTGACGCCCTCGCCACCGTCGACCTCGCGGCGCTCACCGGCGCCCCGGTGGGTTCGGCCGGCGCGCCGCTGACCCTGGCCGGCCTGGTCGTCGTCCACGGCTGGGACCAGCGGCTGCCGCCGACCGTGACGCTCACCGGTGAGCTGACCGTCCGCCGGGTCGGCGTCTCCGACACCGCGGGCGGGCCGGCGACCACCGTTCCCCTCCCGGCCGGCCTCGACTGGACCACCGTCGCCCCCGCCGGGGCGGCCAAGCCCAGCGGCACGGTCGTCCCCGCGCGCGCCGGGGAGCAGCAGGTGCTCAAGGTCGGCTACCGGGGGGAGGGGACGGTCTCGCAGGTCACTGTCCTCCCCGCCGGTTCCCCGGTCCCGCAGAGCGTCTCGGGCGTCGCCACCCACGCCTACCTGACCGCCGTCGGCGCGGCCGTCGGCGACACCGTCCAGGTGCCGTTCGGCGACATCTCCCTGCCGGTCAAGGTCACCGGTGCCGTCGGGTCGCTGCCCGTCGTCGGCGACACCGCGCTCGCCATCGACCTGCCCACCACCGGACGCCTGTTCGCGGCCGGCGGCCGGCAACTGCCGTCGACCCGCGAATGGTGGCTGCCCGCCGCCGGCCCCGGCGACCCGGTGCCCGCCGCGGCCGCGGCCAAGCTGCGCGCCGAGCCCGGCGGACAGAAGCTGCTGCTGAACGACCAGGTCGCCGCCGAACTGCTCGCCGACCCGCTCAGCGCCGCCCCGCAGAGCGCGCTCGCCGCGATCGCCCTGGTCAGCACCGTCCTCGCCGCGATCGGCTTCGCCGCCGCCTCGGCCGCCTCCGCCCGTGAACGCACGGGGGAGTTCACCGTACTGCTGGCCCTCGGCGCGCCCAGGCGCTGGCTGGTCCGGACCGTC
This sequence comes from Kitasatospora sp. NBC_00039, assembly GCF_045160625.1. Lineage (NCBI taxonomy): Bacteria > Bacillati > Actinomycetota > Actinomycetes > Kitasatosporales > Streptomycetaceae > Kitasatospora > Kitasatospora sp. NBC_00039. The sequence goes on from NZ_CP108290.1 coordinate 213,647, forward strand.
ACCGCCGAACAGGGCATCCTGGTCGGTCTCGGCAGCGTCGTCGGACTCGCCCTGGGAACCCTGACCGTCCACCTGGTGGTGCCGCTCGTGGTGCTCACCCCGGCCGCCCGCCGGCCGGTGCCCGAAGCCCTGGTCGGCCTGCCGCTCGGCTGGGCCGCCCTGCTCGCGGCCACGATCACCGCCGTCGCCCTGTTGTCGGCCCTCCTCACCGGACGCCGTCGTCGAGACGTGGCCGCGCGGCTGCGGCACGTGGAGGAGATGTGACCACCCCGGCTGGCACCCGTACGCAGCCCCGCCCCACCGGCCCCGGGCCGACGGCCGAACACCGTCCCGCCCCCTGGGTGCGGACCAGGCTGCGCTCGGCGGCCCTCGCCGCGCTGCTCGCCGCCGCGCTCGCCTTCGGCACCGTCTTCCTCGCCGCCGCGTTCCCGCGCGCCGTCGACCGGGGGACGGACGCCGCGCTGCACGAGTACCTGAACGGCCGCGGTCCGGTCTGGACCAGCATGCTCGCCACCTCGGCGCGCAGCTACGACGCGGCCGACCTCGACCGGGTGGCGGAGAAGCTCGGCGCCTATCCGAACGAGACGTTCGGCTTCGACACGGCCGGTCAGGTGTACGGCTCGCGCAGCAACCGGCCGCGCATGCTCCTCAATGAAGGGCTCTCCCGGCCCGAGGAGAAGCCGCCCATGGCCGACCTGCTCTACCTGCACGGCCTCACCGACCACGCCACCCTGGTGGCCGGCCACTGGCCCGGCCCCGCCGCCGACACCGGAGCGATCCCGATCGCGCTCAGCCGGTCCGCCGCCGACACCATCGGCATCCACCTCGGAGACGTCCTCGACGCCGGGGCTGGGTCCGCCGTCGGCGATCGGCCGGCCGAGCGTCACCTGGCCGAGGTGGTCGGCCTCTACACGGCCAACGACCCGAACGACCCCTTCTGGGCCGAGCAGCCCTGCCCGGAGAAGGCCTGCCTGGAGGGCAGCCCCAAGTACTACTGGAAGACCGCCGGGGTGATCGACGCCGGCTCGCGGGGCCGGATCGACGCCTGGGGTCAGGGCGCGAAGGACTTCTGGCGGCTGCCCGTCGACATCGCCGCCCTGCGTGCCGACCGGCTGCAGCGGACCACCGAGGAGATCTCTTCGTACGTGTCGGGCCCCACCAGCCTCCAGCTGCGGACCCGGACCGGCCGGCCGGACCTCCAGCTCGGCTCGCCCCTTCCCCAGCTGTTCCAGCAGGCCACCGCGCGCCGCGACGCCGCCGCGCCGCTCGCCGCGATCGGCCCGGCCGGCCTGGCCGGCGTCGCCGCCGTGGTCCTCCTGCTGGCCGCAGCTCTCACCTTCGACCGCCGCAACGGTGAACTCCGGCTGCTCCGGGCCCGCGGCGGTTCGCGCGGCGGGGTGCAACGGCGCCTGCTCGGCGAGGGAGCGGTGACCGTCCTGCCCGCGGCCGCGGCCGCGACGGTGCTCGCCCTCGTCCTGCTGCCGACCGCGCGCTGGACGGGCGCCGCGGTGGCCGCCCTGGCCGCCACCCTGCTGGCGCTGCTGAGCTTCCCCGTCCGTGCGGCCCTGCTCTGGTCGGCGCCGCGCCGGAAGAGCGGACGGCGCCGGCTGGTCGGCGAACTCCTCGTCCTCGCCGTCACCGTCGCCGCGGTGCTGGAGGTCCGGCGCCGCGGTGTCGTCCCGCCCGGGGAGGGCCTGGACCCGGTCCTGGTCGCGGCCCCGCTGCTGATCGCCCTCACCGGCGGCCTGCTGCTCGCCCGGCTGCAGCCGGTCCTGGTCGGCGCGCTCGCCCGGCTGACCGGCCGCGGCCCCGGGCTGATCGGCTTCCTCGGCCTGGCCCGTGCAGCCCGCGGCACCGGCGGCCGGCCGCGCCCGTCCGTGCTGCCGCTGCTCGCGCTGATGCTTGCCGTCACCACGGCCGGCTTCGGGTCCACCGTCCTCGACGCGGTGGACGGTGCCCGGCTGCACGCGGCCCGGCAGACGGTGGGCGGCGACGCGGTCGTCGCTGCACCGATCGGCGTCGCGCTGCCGCCGAGCCTGACCGAGGCCGCGACCGCGCTGCCCGGGGTCAAGGCGGGCACCACCGTCTGGTGGGAGAGCGAGGTGTTCCTCCTCGGCACCGACAACGGGTCCACCCGGGTCAGCGTGCTGGCCGTCGACCCGCAGGCGTACGCCGAGCTGTCCCGGACCGTCGGGCGCGGCGAGTTCGACCCGGCCGTCCTTGCGGGCGGGGGCGACGGGATCGACGCGCCCCTGCCGGCCCTTTTCAGCTCCGAAGTCGCGGCCGGTGCGGGTGACGGGAGCCACCGCCTGCGGATGCCCAACGGCCGGGAACTCCTCGCCACGAAGGTCGGCACCCTCGGCGGCACACCTGCGCTGGAGGAGTCGACCCGGCGGTTCGTCGTCGTGCCGGCCGGTCCCGCGGCCTCCGGGGTCCCGCAGGTCGGCAAGCCCAACCTCTGGTTCGGCATCGGCGACGTGGACGAGCGGAAGCTGAAGGCAGTGGTGCGGGAGCACGGCCCGCAGGGTGCGCTCGACGACCTCATCGCCGGCCGGCTGGGCGGCGGTGCGGCGGCCTCCCAGGCCCCGGGCACCTCGGTCTCCGCCCCGGCCTCCGCATCAGGCGCGGCCTCGGCATCCGCCTCGGCATCCGCCTCGGCCGGCGCCTCCGCCACGCCGCCGGCCCCGCCCGGCCCTCCGCAGGCGGGCCAGGTGCCGGCGAGCGCAGGGTCGGACAACCTGCCGCTCGGTTACGTGGTGCACACCAGCGCCACCCGGGAGGCAGAGCTGGCCGACGACCCGCTCCAGAAGTCAGCCGGCCGGCTGTTCTGGGCCTCCGTGATCGGCGCCGCCGGGTTCGCCCTGCTCGCCGTCCTGCTGACGCTGCTGCGGGCCGCCCCCGAACGCGTCGCCCTGCTCGCCCGCCTGCGCACCATGGGCCTGCGCCCCCGGCAGGGCCTGGCGTTGATCATCGCCGAGACGCTGCCGCAGACCCTGATCGCGGCGGTCGGCGGCGGACTGTCCGCGCTCGCCGCGGCCGCGCTGCTCGGACCGGCGATCGACCTGTCGGCCCTGGTCGGCGCCCCGGTCCGGGCAGGCCTGCAAGCCGCCGTGCTGCCGGTGCTGGTACAGGTACTCGGCCTGGCCGGCCTGGTCTGCGCCGGGGTGCTCGCCGAGGCGCTGATCTCCGGCCGGCGCCAGATCGCGACCGAACTGCGAGTGGGGGACCAGCAGTGACCGCCCACCGGACAGCCCGGAAAGCCCGGTCGGGCCGACCGTTCGACAGAGCAAGCAACAGGACGAGCAGCACCAGCGGCAGTACGAGCCGCACGAGCGGCACGGGCGGCGCGAGCGGCACGAGCGGCACGGGAATCGGCTCGCGGCAACCGCGAGCAGGAGCGCACCCAGGCGCAGCGGCGACAGGAGAGCAGCGGTGAACAGCGCCCCCCAGAACGAGGCGGTCGGCCAGGCCCCCACCTTCCAGGAACTGCGGGACCAGGCGCTCGCCGCCGCCGCACCGAAGGCCTACGGTGCGGGCGCCGCGATCGTCTGCGACCGCCTGGTGCGCATCTTCAGTGCCCAGGGCGTCGAGGTACAGGCGCTCCAGGGCCTGGAGCTGACGATCCAGCAGGGCGATCTGGTGGCCCTGGTCGGAGCCTCCGGCAGCGGCAAGTCCACCCTGCTCACCATCCTCGCCGGGCTCGACGTGCCGACGGCCGGCACCGCCACGGTGGCCGGCCGCGACCTGTTGGAGATGTCCGCCCGCGAGCGCCTGCGCTACCGCCGGGAGGTGGTCGGTTTCATCTGGCAGCAGACCGCCCGGAACCTGCTGCCCTTCCTGACCGCCGCCCAGAACATCGCCCTGCCCATGCAACTGCGCGGCCGCAAGGGTGGGTCGGCGGGCCGGGCGAACCAGCAGGCGGCCCGGGTCGCCGAGCTGCTGGAGGCCATGGACCTCGGCGACCTCGCCCACCGGCGTCCCGCCGAGATGTCCGGCGGCCAGCAGCAGCGGGTGGCCATCGCCGTCGCGATGGCCAACAATCCGCCGGTGCTGCTCGCCGACGAGCCGACCGGTGAGCTCGACTCCGAGACCGGGGCCGGCATCTTCGAGGCGTTCCGCACCGTCAACCGCGAACTCGGCGCCACCGTCGTCATCGTCACCCACGATCCGATGGTCGCGGGCGAGGTGCGTCGCACGGTGGCCATCCGGGACGGGCGGACCAGCAGCGAGGTGCTGCGCCGCACCGTCACCGACGAGCACGGCGAGGAGTCGGTCAACGAGCGCGAGTACGTGATGCTGGACCGGACCGGCCGCGTGCAGCTGCCGGTCAAGTTCCTGGAGGCCCTCGGCATGGAGCACCGGGTCGCGGTGGACCTCGGCGCCGACCACATCGCCGTCCGCCCGGACGACCTCACCGGGCACTGAGCGGGGCGGCGCGGGCCCGAGGGCCGTCGGCGGCCGGCCGGAGGCCTCGGGCGCCGGGCCCCGGCGCCGGGCCTCGGACGGTCAGCTCTCATCGGTGGTGCGCCGGATCAGTCCGCTGCGCTCGGCGTCCTCCCGGACGGTGTCCCGGGGCGTACCGCCGTCGCCGGGGTCTCTGCGGTCGCCGTGGCCGGTGCGGTCGCCCCGGGCGGCGGCGGTGCAGAGCGCGAAGACGAGCAGGGCGCTGGCCGCCACGGCGAGGATGCCGAGGGCGGTCAGGACGCGGAGCCAGGTCACGGAAGGTGCCTCCAAGGGGGCGGCGCGACGGGACGGCGCGGGCGGGGCGGCGCCGGCAGGTGAGCCGGTGCCGGTGACACCGCCGGCGCGGACCGCGCGGGCGTGGACGGGTACGAAGGGAGTACCGCCGGGAATATCGGCACACCGGCCCGTACGGTCGAGCGTCCACGGGCGGTTCCGCCGCCCGCCCGCCGTGCGCCTGCGGCCGCCCGCCCGCGCGGGCGGGCGCGCACGCGGGCGCGGGAAGCTCACGGCGCACGTCACCCCTGGCCGCACGCCCCTGCCCCTGCCGGGCCCAGGGCCCCCTCCCTGTCCACCGCCCCCTCTGCGTCCACCGCCACGGCGTCCGGGAGCAGCGCCCGCAGGGCCGCGACGTCCGGCTTCCCGGTCTCGCCCAGCGGAAGGCCCGGCAGCAGCAGGATCGTCGACGGATCACAGAGCTGGCCGCTCCGCTCCCGCACCCACCGGTGCAACTGCTGCTCCGTCACCCCGGCCCCGGGCACCGTGGTCACCGCGGCGTGCACCCGCTCCAGCCGGTCCCGGCCGGTGGTCGCGAACATCACCGCCTCCCGCACCGCCGGGTGCGCCAGCAGCGGCACCTCGACATCACGGGGGAAGACGTTGTGCGCGTCCACGATCGCCATCGCGCCCTGCCGCCCGGCCACCGTCAGATAACCCGACCGGTCCAGACTGCCCACGTCCCCGGTGTGCAGCCAGCCGTCCCGCAGCACCCGCGCCGTCAGCTCCGGGTTCCGCCAGTAGCCGGCCATCGCCGTCGGCGTCCGGACGCAGATCTCACCGGTCCGGCCCGGCGGCAGCGGCGTGCCGTCCTCGTCCACGATCCGGACCTCGGTGTCCGGGAACGGCTGCCCGGCCGTGGTCAGCAGCCGCGGGTCGAGGTGCTCGTCCGGCGTCAGCCGGGTGACCGGCCCGCACTCCGTCAGGCTGTACGTCTGCTGGAGCACCCGCCCCAGCCGTCGCGTCGCCTCCGCCAGCCGCTCCGGCGACGCCGGACACCCCGTGTACGTGACCCGCCGCAGGCTGCCGGTGTCCGTCCGGGCCAGCGCCGGGTGGTCCAGCACCCGGTACAGCAGATGCGGCGGCAGGTACACCCGCGAGACCCGGTACCGCTCGACCGCCGCCAGCACCGCCTCCGCCTCGAAGCCGTCCTGCAGCACCACCGTGCCGCCCGCCGCCAGCGCCAGATCGGCCGTGGTACCGCCGCCGTGGCAGAGCGCCGTACAGAGCAGAAACGTGGACGCCGCCACCAGCTCGGGCCGCGGCGGGCGCGCGAACCGGCGCAACACCCCCTTCGGGCGGCCGGTCGTGCCACCGGTGAACCGGACCGCCATCACATCGTCCGGCCGGTACCCGGGCGCGAGCGGGGCCGGGGAGAGCGGCGCGGCCTCGGCGAGCAGATCCGCCCCGAGAGGAGTCGGGCCGAGCGCCAGGGGCAGAACCGACGGCAGCGCCGCGACGACCTGCTGCGCCGCCAGGCCGTACCGTCGCGGGTCGAACACCAACGCCGCCGTCTGTGCGTCCTCGGCCATCGCGACCTGGTCCGCCACGGGGCGGTCGGTGTACAGCATCGCCACCCGGCAGCCGATCAGATTGGCCGCCAGTCGCACCAGCACCGTCTCCGGCCGGTTCCCGGCCAGCACCGTCACCCCGTCGCCGCGCCCGAGACCGGTGGCGGCAAGCGCCCGCGCCAGCCGGTGGACGCCCTCCAGGCACTCCCGCGCCGTCAACGACGCTTTTTCGAACCGGATCGCCACCCGCCCCGGATCGCGCGCCAGCCCGGCCAGCACCAGCCCGGTGTACGTCGCCACCCCGGGCCCCGCCTCCAGGCCCGATCCCGTCGTCGCCAACGTTCCCGCCACGCCGTCCCGCCCTCCTCCACACCGGCCCGATACCTGACGGACCATCACATAGCGCCCCCACCTTAGGGCGTGTCCGCCGGCAGTCCGCACCCCAGGACCGGCTGACCGACGGCGGCGCGGAGGTTGTTATCGTTCCGGGTCGGGCAGAAGCGGGGAAGAGTGAACAACATGGACAGGCCGACCACGCCGGGCGGGCAAGCCGTGGTACGGCAGGAGGCGCAGGCAGCGATGGAACCGCGGGGCCTGGTGGACCTCCGGGGCGAGGCCGGTGCACCCTTCACCGTCCACTACCCGCCGGACGCCGTCGTGGTCGTCTCCGGCCTGCCCGGAAGCGGCAAGAGCACCCTGTTGCGCCGCTGGTCGGCCCAGGCCGGCGCGGCCGCCACCGTCGACCCCCGGGCCGTCCACGAGGCCTGCGAGGCGGTGATGCCGGCGGCCCTTCCGTACGCGGTGTACCGGCCATGGGCCCGGCTGGAGCACGTCCGCCTGCTGCGCGCCTCGGTCCGCCGGGGCGGGCCGGTGCTGGTGCACGACTGCGGCAGCCGGGCCTGGATGCGTCGCTGGCTCTCCCGTACGACCGCCCGCCAGGGCCGCGAACTCCACCTCGTCCTGCTGGACGTCGGAGCCGCCACCGCCCTCGCCGGCCAGCGCGAACGCGGCCGCTGGGCCCCGAGCCGCACCTTCGCCAAGCACCGTCGAGGCCTCGACCGCCTCCTCGCGGCGCTCACCCGGCACGCGCGTGGCGCAGCCCCGACCCCGACGCCCGAGGCCGCCTCCGTCCTCCTCCTCGACCGCACCTCCCGCGGCCGCGCCGATGTGAGCTTCGCCCGGTAGCGGCGGCTCCCGCCGGCCACCGCGCGCGGCACCGCACGCGAGGACCGGGCACCTGTCCGTCCCGGCGGGGCGAGCCGTGCAGCCGCCGCCCGTCACGGTGCCCGGGTGGCCTTCGCGGCGGCCCGGGTCGCCGAGCCGGACGGGGGAGGAGGACGAGGGGCAGTGCGGGGCGCGGGACGTGTGACCGGGTGCTCGGGAGCACACGGGGCACGGGGGCACTGGTGGACCGGGGAGCCCGGTGGGGACACTGGGATCAGTGCAACAGCTGAACAGTACTCAGAGAGGTCTTCCCGCATGCCCGGCAGCAACACCGTCACCGAGAGCTCCTGGTTCCGCCGCTTCCACCCTGTCGACACGGCGCCAACACGGCTTGTCCTCTTTCCGCACGCCGGCGGCTCGGCGAGCTACTTCATCGACTACTCCGCAGCCCTGTCGCCGTACGCCGACGTGCTCGCGGTGCAGTACCCCGGCCGCCAGAACCGGTTCGCCGAGCCCACGATCGACTCGATCGACGGGCTGGCGGACCGGATCTACGAGGCCCTGCGGCCCTGGGCCGACCGGCCGCTGACGTTCTTCGGGCACAGCATGGGCTCGGTCGTCTGCTTCGAGGTGGCCCGCCGCTTCGAGGCGGACGGCCTCAACGGCCCGGCCGGGCCGGTGCACCTGTTCGTCTCCGGTGGCCGCGCGCCCTCCCTGCCGCGGGGCACCGCCGTCCACCGGCTGCCCGACGACGAGTTGCTCGGCGAGCTGGCCCGGCTCGGTGGCACGGACCGACAGGTCCTCGACAACCCGGAGTTGCGTGAGTTCATCCTGCCGTCGCTGCGCAGCGACTACACCGCGGTGGAGACGTACCGGTGCGAGCCGGACGCCGTCGTGTCGCGGCCGATCACGGCGCTGACCGGGGACGCGGACCCGCGCACCTCCCTCGCGGAGGCCGGTGACTGGGCCCGCCACACCACTGCCGCCTTCGACCTGCGGGTCTTCCCGGGCGGCCACTTCTACCTGGCTGACCAGCGCGCCGCGGTCGTGGAGCTGCTGGCAGCCCACCTGCAGGCGTGACGGCCTGCGGGCCCGGTGGGCCTTCGGCCCTGACGGTCCGCAGCCTCGATGGCCTCCAGCCCTGGTTGTCCGCAGCCTCCGATGGCCTCCGGCCCGTGTACTGACGTACCCGGCGGGGGTGTTGCGAGGTGGCCACAGCAGCTCCTGAGGGGTGTGGTGCGGCGAAGGGAGAGGGCGCCGGACAGCCGCCAGATGGTCTGATTCCCTCGACCTGGCCGAGCTCGCCGGCCTTCACCATGGGTTCAGCGGCTTCACGCCGAAGCTGAGCCTTGAGACCGGCTGGACTGATCGGTGGACCACGACTTGGCATTTCGGCCCGACGCCGGTGGTCTGCACGGTGCGGAATCTGGGAGAGGTCGAGGCAGCTCGGAGCAGGCTGGTTCGCCGCTTCACTTGGCGGACCGGTCAGCGGCACCGGCCGGGGTTGGCATATCTGGTCAGCACCGGCCGGCAGCACGGATTCGAGAGCTCCGAGGAGGAACGGGTCCTCCTGATGGCGGATTTCGCAGCAGGGGTGGTGGAGGCTCTGGCTCAGCCGTTTCGCCTGAGCCTGGCGATGTGCGGAAGTCGTGGGTCTGCCAGGCGGGCTGGGCCTTCACAGCCGTGTACGACGGTGTGGACCTGCTCGTCTACGGTGACTGTGCCGACCGTGAGGGCCGCTCCGAACGGGACAGGCACGGCCTCGCCGCGGTCGTTCACGATCGCTGCCGGTACATCCTCACCCTCCCTCGGCCGTGCCCGTGGTTCTGGACGGCATCGACGTCTTCGGGTATCCGGCCGCCGAGGTGCTGGACGTGCTCGCACCCGCCGACCACCCCGGGCTGAGGCTCCCCGCCGGCTCCCTGAGCACCTATCTGTCGCAGGTCTCGGTCTCCTGCCCGCCGTTTGACGCCCCAGCACAGACCGGGACGTGACCGGGTGGCCCCGGATACGCTCCCGGGCATCGGCCACGGCCGGATTGCCCGGCCGGTGCCGCTGTCGAGCAGGCGACCCGGTGTTCCGGTGTCCCGCGGGAGACGACGGCATCCGGCACGATGACACCAGGCGGACCCGCCCCCGGTCTCGGGGCCCTGCGGTACCGCCGGCCCAGCCGCGAGTCGGACCGGCGGCCCTCAGGCGGGGGTGTCGGGGGTGTCGGGGGTGGTGCCGTGAACGAGCTCCAGGCCGAGACGGGTCGGCTGGTGATGGACCGTCCGGCCGTTGCGGATGGTGACGACGAGACCGGCCTCGCGAAGGACGGAGGCGTGCCGTGACGCGGCGGCGGGGGACGCGCCGAGGATCGCGGCGAGCCTCCCGGTGGTGAGGGCGGGTGTGCGGACCACGGCGACCAGGGCGGCCGCTCTGGTCGGGCCCAGCAGGGACCGCAGTGCCGGGGGCGGCGTGTGGAGTACGAGGTCCCGGGTGAGCGGGGTCGCGGCCGCGGGGTAGCTGATGATCACCGCTTCGGCGAGCGGGTTGAAGGTGATCCCGGTGGCGAGCGCGGAGGGCTGGAAGATCAAGGGTCGTCCTTCGAGGTCGTCCACGGAGTCGACGCGGGTGTTCAGACGCAGGTGACGGCCGTCCCAGTCGACGGACGGGTGGATCGAGCGCAGCAGGCCGTCGGGGCCGCCCAGGGCGGAGTGGGCCAGGGTCCGGGCGGACGCGGTGGCGACGAGGGAGGAGATGCGCCGGCGGTAGGGGTCGAGCGCGGTGGCCCGGAGACCGGCGAGGATCCGGTCCAACGCGGTGGCGGTTCGCGGGTCGCCCTCGGCCAGTCCGCGGGTGAAGGGCGTGAGGGCGTTGGAGCGGGCCAGGTCCCACAGGTGGGCGACGGCGGGCGGGGAAGCGGGGTCGACCGGGGTCGGTGCGGCCAGAGCGGCCTCGTCGAAGAAGGCCGGTAGGTAGAGGTCTGTGTAGAGGTCGAACAGCCGGTTGTGCCGCGGGTTCCAGGAGCGGGCGACGTCGAGGCGCCATGCCGCGAGCTGGCGGCCCGGTGATCCCGTGACCAAGTGCCGTCCGCTCAGAGCGAGTTCGTACCCGAAGTCGGGTGTGTCGGCGACCTGTACGCGGTCGAGGTCGTCGGCCCTCAGCCGGATCTGTATCAACGTGGCATCCCTGGGCGCGATCCCTGGCGGTGCTGGTCGTGGATCCTTTGCATCCTGGTGCAAAAGCCTAGCCGCCGGGTGCGGGGAGCGGAATGCTGGTCGCAGGTCGACCGACTCTCCGGCTCCCCGCCACTCGTCGCGGCCGGCGCGTGCCGGACCGCCGCGACAACGGGGGGTGGCGGTGCGCCGGAGCGGGCCGCGCCCCGGGAGTACCGGCCGGGCGAGCCAGGGCGACCGCTGCCTCGAAGACTCTCGGGGCATACCCGCGAACAGAGGAGATCCCATGCTCAGGCGCATTCTCGCCACGACGGCCGCGCTCGGTGCCGCCCTGACCGGCACCGTGTTCGCGGCCCCCACCGCCTCCGCGCAGGAGGCCGGCTTCGCGTGCCGGTCCGACACCACGCCGAACCACTCGTGGGCGAACTGGGCCGGCGCCAACATCGATTCCTGTATCGCCCACCAGGCGGGGGACTTCGCCTCGATCGTCGCCGGGATCGGCATCAACAACGCCTTCCCGTCCGATCCCTGCGCACAGCTCGTCGACGTCTCGACCGGCAAGTGGCTGTACGACTACGGGTGCGTCGGCTGGGTCGCCGGCGGTTCCGGCAACCACTACTTCAACCGGGCCTCGACGGACCTCGCCAGGACCGGGCACCAGGTGGTCGTCCAGGTCGGTTTCTGGGCGGACTTCGGCTCCGGGTTGCAGTACTACATGAACGTGCAGAGCCCGCGGTTCGACTTCTAGTACCAACGCCGTTCAGTTAGGGCGGTCCGGGCCGTGTCAAGGGTCGGTCGTGAGCATGTTGATGCTGATGGTGGCCTTGTAGGTGGCTCGGTCGATGGCGGGTCCGCGGGCGTTGTACTTGGAGATCGCGCGTTTGACGATGCGGTCTTTGGTGCGGGCCCGTCGTCGGGGCAGGAGCTGCGCCAGGACGTGGCGACCGATGACTCCGGCCAGGTCGATCACGGTGTCGGCGATGATGCCCGCGGCCAGGACGAGCTGGTCGCGGGCGGCGGACAGGGCAACAGTGAAGCCAGCCCGGTCGGGGTCGGTGCCGGCGATGCTGTCGGTAGCGTCCGTCATCGCGGTCCGCAGGGCCTGATAGGCGACCAGCAGTGGCGTTCACGGCGGAGTTGTTCGAAGCGTTCACACGTGCTGACCAGCGGCGTTGGGGGCAGGCTTATGTGCGTGGAGTGCTGTTGGACGGCAAACGGAAGTCGGTGGAGCCGATGGCCGCGCGGCTCGGGGAGGACGGAAACCGACAGGCTCTCGCGCACTTCGTCACGACAAGTCCCTGACCCGCCGCATCTCCCACGGCCAGTGGGTGCCGGCGTGGGCCACCGGCAGTACCTTCAGCCCCGCCCTACGCGACACCCTCACCGGCCACGCCGGCTCCGTCGGCTCGGTGGCGTGCACGATGGTCGATGGTGCCCCGGTTGCCGTCACCGGCAGGCTCGATGCGATGGCGCGGATCTGGGACCTGCGCACCGGTCGACCACTCGGTCAGCCTCTCGCAGGCCACACCGGTTACGTGCGTGCGATGGCGTGTACGACGCTCGACGGCGCCGGGGCTGTCGGAAGTGACGGCAACACGATGCCGGTTGCCGTCACCGGCAGCGAGGACGGCACGGTGCGGATCTGGGATCTGCGCGCGGGTCGACCTTTCGGTCAGCCTCTCACCGGTCACACCGGCGACGTGAGTTCGGTGGCGTGTACGACGCTCGATGGCGCCCCGGTTGCCGTCACCGGCAGCGAGGACAGCACGGTGCGGATCTGGGACCTGCGCACCGGCCAGCCCCTGGGCCAGCCCCTCACCGGCCACACCGGCGTGCGTGCGGTGGCGTGTACGACGGTCGGCGGTGCCCCGGTTGCTGTCACCGGGGGCCTCGACTCGATGGTGCGGATCTGGGACCTGCGTGTCCGTACCGCCACCGCGGTCCTCGCCGTCAGTAGTCCACGTACCGCCGCCTTCACCCCTGCCGGCGACCTCATGGTCGGGTTCCACCGCGACATTGCGCTATTTCGCCGTCAATCCCATGGTTACGCGACCCAGATCTGAACGGGCGTGGCAACAGCTGACCAGGGCCACCTCGAACGACGACGTGGCCGCCGGCCGGGCAGGCTGATGCCGACTGACTGCTGTCCTCAGTCGAAGGGACTCGATGGCCTCCCGCACCACTGCTCGCCTACCTGCCGGTAAGCGTCCACGCGGGCGCTCCGACGCAGCGCGGGCACGGGGACGCCGACCGCCCGGCGGCCGGGACCTGTCGGGCTCTATCAGACAGACTGCTGCGGCGGTGAATCCACGCGACGGTATTCGTGCACCTGGCGGGCCCGAATACGCGGTTTGTCGGAGTAACCTGGAAGGTGTCGGAGAACTTACCGGCAGGACGCGATTGCGAGGAGATGAAATATGCAGATGAGTGGAGCAGGAGCCCTGATTCTGCGGCTCGTGATCGCGAAATCCCCGTCCGGGCTTTCGGCCGGGAGGCAACGGGACCACTGAGGTGTCGGGGGCGCAGGTACAAATCCTGTTGTTCAGATCAGTTTTATGCAGGGCGTGGGCCGTTTTCGCAGAGATGCGGAGGCGGCCTTTTTGTTGTTTCCGCCAAGTGGCAGTCGCAGCGCGATCCCATCGCGCGGTCACAAGCGTTCGGGCCGTCTGGTTCCCAGGTTCGAATCCTGTCGTCCCGACCGCGAGAATTGGCAGGTCGTAGGCCGTTTCCGCAATTCCGGAGACGCTGCCTCGGATCTCGGGCGGCTTGCAGGCCCCGGGCCTGTGGCTGTCGACGGTTGTGCGTCAACCGTGCCGGGGGTGGTCGCCGGCGCGGTCGGTGGAGTCGTGAGTATAGAAATTGAATGAGTGGTGTCGGGTGTTGGTCGAGGTCAGTCGTCCATGATCAGTCCGGCTTGGGTGAGGCATCCGTCGATCAGGTGCGGTCGGTACTGGATCTTCTTCAGGCTCCGCTTGACGGTCTTGGCCAGGTGGTCGAGGTTGGCCACGGCAAGGTTGCCGATGGTCCGCTTGACCAGCGACCAGATGCCTTCCTGCGGGTTGAGGTCCGGCGCGTACGAGGGCAGTTGGAAGACCGTCAGCCAGTCCTCGTTCGCGGCGACGAAGTCCTTCATCTGCGGCACGAGGTGGACAGAGAGGTTGTCCCAGACGAGCACGATCGGGCCGCCGAGCTGAATGCGGGCCCGGACGATGAGGTCACGGTAGTCCTGCCACGTGAAGCTCTTGCATTCGCCCTTGCGCCCTCGGTGCAGGCGGATTCTGAAGATCAGCCGGGAGCGTTCGCCCTTCTTGTAGCAGCTCATGCCGGCCATGGATATCCGTCCGGAGCCACCGCCCTTCACCCACACGACGGGCGTGCACCCCACTCGGCCCCAGGTCCTGGCGCGCGGCGGTCTCAGCGTCTGCCCGGCTTCGTCCTCGAAGACCACCCAGGCTCCGCGAGCCGCCGCGGTGCTTTTACCTGGAGCCACACCTCCTTCCGCCACAACTCGACGGCCTCGTCGTCGCGTTCGATCGCCCGCCGGGCCGGCTGCTGCCACGACCAGCCATGGCGCTTGAGCAGGCGCCATGTCCCTTCCACGGTGTAGCTGACGTGGAACATCCGCCCGATCAGCGTTTTCACCCGGGCCAGGGTCCAACGCGGGTCCTCCCAGCCATGAGCCAGCGGACCGCGCTCCAACTCCCGCTCAAGCCGATCCATTTGCGCATCACTGAGCCTCGGCCGCCCCGGCGATCCCTTTGGCTGGACCCCGTCCTGCCCCCGCTCCCGCCACTGCCGACGCCAGCGTTCAACGGACCGCTCGCTGACCCGCAACGAGGCGGCAATCTCTCTGTTCTTCTCCCCGCCCTCGAAACGGACGACGGCTTGCAGCCGGATCCGCTCGCGCGCGGCCCTCTCGGCGTCGGTCAAGCCGCCGCCCTGCGCGTATCTCACGACCAACAGCTACCGGGCCCGTCCGGTGCCTGTCAGCCGAACGGCCCCGACATCACCCGATCAAGTTCAGTAGTGTGCCTACGCCATGCCCTCGGCTTCCTCTTCGGCGACGGCGATGCCGAGAGCTGCGGCGATGTTGCCGGCAGCGGACCTGACGCGGGCGGTGCCCGCGATGGGGGCGATCGCGACCAGGACGTCCTGCAGCTGGCTTGCGGTGACGTCGGCCCCGAGGGCGGGGTCGATGTGGGCGAGGTAGGACACCGGGGGCGCGTCCATGGCGGCGAGCGCGGCGATGCGCGTGAGGAATGTCCGGGGGCAGGTCACATCGCTCCACCGAGTCGACCGTCATGGCGGCCAGGGTGTCGAGCACGGGTGGACCGCTCCGCAGCCCGCCGAGGGACTCTGACCCACCCTCCAGCCTGACCTGTTCGCCCGCGTGCGCCTCCAAGGCATGAGTCATCCGATGTGCCATGTTCGGGCCCTGTCGAGGGCTCTGCTCTCAGTGCCCCGGCCTTGACTGCCGGCCGGTGGGCGCCTGCCCCTACCGTCCGCCCCTGCCTCACCGGGGCGACCCCTCGCCCTTCCGATCAGAGTGGTCGTCACATGTGCTCGGGGCGGCTGGTGTTGATCAGGCCGCCGCGTCGATCACCTGCTGCCGGCCGTGTCGACATCGGCGTTCCGGTTGGATCCGGTGGTGCTGGGCGCCGCCCCCGGGACTGGGGGCGGGTCGGCAGCTAGGCCGCCGCCCGGCCGGGCCGCCACCTGCGACGACCGCTCGAACTCCGGGGCGATTCGCCCGCTGCGGTGTGAGATCGCCTCCTCTCAGGAAGCCTCCGGCCGCCGTGAGATGGATCACGTGCCCGCCCTGGTCGGCCAGGGGGCGGTGAGCGCCGCAAGGTGGAAACTCCCAGGTTGGGGGCCTTGTTGCCAGGTGATCTCCAGGATTGCATCCGTTCGGTTGGCCGGCCGATGGAAATCTGTGAATTTCCACAGATTTGGTATGCGTTGACGTGCATTCATATGTCGGAGCACGCTTCGGCGCTATGAAGAGATCCCTTCTGAACGGCTCGCTCACCCTCGTGGTCAGCAGCCTCGTGATAGTCGGCGCCGGCGTCACCGCGTCCGCCGCACCCGCCACCGGCCCCGAGCCCAAAGCCCCCAACAGCAGAGCTCTGCAGGACGCTGCCGACCAGATCGCCGCCAACCCCCACGCGGTCAAGGCCGGCGTCCAGGACGAGTTCCAGGCCGCCAACGTCCAGGTGGACCCCGACGGCACTCGCCACGTCCACTTCAACCGCACCTACCAGGGCCTGCCGGTCCGGGGCGGCGACGTCATCGTCCACTCCACCCCCGGCGGCCGGCTGGACTCCACCACCCTCACCCTCGAAGCGCCGCTCACCCTCTCGGTGACCCCCTCAGTCACCGATCGGCAGGCGATAGCCAAGGGCGTCAAGCTCTTCCGCGGCACCAAGGGCGACGCCACGGCCGTGCTGAAGGTCGACGCCACCGCGGCCACGCCGAAGCTGGTCTGGGAGGTCACGGTCAACGGCACCGGCCCCGACCAGGCGCCCAGTCACTTCCACGTCCTGGTGGACGCGAAGACCGGTGACACCGGTGAGAGCTGGGACACCTTCTCGGCGTTTCTGCACGAGGGCGTGCAGCCCAAGACCGCCGCCGCACCCGCCGCCCAGCCGGCCGCCGCGCTCGCCGCCGCGACCGCCGACGGCACGGGCAAGGGATACCAGGTCGGCAACGTCACGGTCAGCACGACCCAGAACTCCACCACCGGCTACACCCTCAAGGACCCCGCCCGGGGCAACGGCGAGACGCGGGACGCGCAGAACAAGACCGTCGCCAACGACTCTCCGCCCGCCGGCTGGGGCGCGGCCCTCAACGACGCGGACAACGTCTGGGGCAACAACGCCCTGACCGACCGTGCCACGGTCGCCGTGGACGCCCACTACGGCATCCAGGCCACCTGGGACTTCTACAAGAACGTCCTCGGCCGCAACGGCATCAAGAACGACGGTGTCGGCGCCCGCTCCTTCGTCCACTACGGCACCAACTACGGCAACGCCGGCTGGGACGACGACAGCTTCTCGATGATCTACGGCGACGGTGCCGTCGGCTCCAAGCCGTTCACCGAGATCGACGTCGCAGGCCACGAGATGAGCCACGGCGTCACCGCCGCCACGGCCGGCCTGGTCTACAGCGGCGACGCGGGCGGCCTCAACGAGGCCACGTCCGACATCATGGGCACGATGGTGGAGTTCAACGCCAACAACGCGGCGGACGCACCCGACTACCTCATCGGCGAGAAGATCGACATCAACGGCAACGGCACGCCGCTGCGCTGGATGGACGACCCCAGCAAGGACGGCGCCTCGGTCAAGTGCTGGTCGACCGGCACCGCCGGCCTTGACCCGCACTACTCCTCGGGCGTCGGCAACCACTTCTTCTACCTGCTCGCCGCCGGCTCCGGCCAGTCGCAGTGGGGCAACAGCCCGACCTGCAACAGCTCCACCGTCACCGGTATAGGCAACGACGCGTCCACCAAGATCTGGTACCGCGCCCTGTCGACCTACATGACCTCCAACACCAACTACCCCGGTGCCCGCACCGCCACCATCAAGGCCGCCAAGGACCTGTACGGTGCGAGCAGCACCCAGTGCGCCGCGGTCGAGAAGGCCTGGAGCGCCGTCTCCGTCGCCCCGACCGCCACCACCTGTGGCGGCACCACCGAGCCCCCGGCTCCGAGCGGCAACCTGCTGCTCAACCCGGGCTTCGAGTCCGGCGCGACCTCCTGGACCTCGACCTCCGGTGTCGTCACCAAGGACGCGGGCCAGCTGCCGCGCACCGGCTCGTACTACGCCTGGCTGAACGGTTACGGCTCCGCCCACACCGACACGCTCGCGCAGACGGTGACCGTCCCGGCGACCGCCACCGCGCCGAAGCTCTCCTTCTGGATCAAGATCGCCACCGGGGAGACCGGCACCACGGCGTACGACACCCTCAAGGTCCAGGTCGTCGACGGAACCACGACGACCACCCTGGCCACGTACTCCAACGCTGACGCCACGTCCGGCTACGTCCAGCGCACGCTGGACCTGTCGGCCTTCCAGGGCAAGGCCGTCACGATCAAGTTCACCGGTACCGAGGACTCCTCCCTCAAGACCAGCTTCGTGATCGACGACACCGCGGTCACCGCCGGCTGATCCCCGGTACCCGAAGGGACCCGGGCGGCACGGCGCGCAACGCCACCGCCCGGGTCCCTTCGGACGGTGCTCGCCGGCGCGACCTGGGCGTCGGCCGGGCCCGGCGCGACGTCGGGCCCCGGCTGCGTTTCAGTCTCGGCAATGTGGCCCACCCGCTGAAGCCCGCCGGGCTCTC
The DNA here is from genome assembly GCF_045160625.1 of Kitasatospora sp. NBC_00039. NCBI lineage: Bacteria > Bacillati > Actinomycetota > Actinomycetes > Kitasatosporales > Streptomycetaceae > Kitasatospora > Kitasatospora sp. NBC_00039. The sequence continues at coordinate 231,564 of NZ_CP108290.1, forward strand.
CCGGCAGGATGTCCGACAACGGGCCTACGAGGCACCGGACTTCGTCGGACTCGGCGAGTACGCGAAACGGCACCCGGAGCAGCTGTCCGGAGGTCGGCGCCAACGCGTCGGCATCACAAGAGCGTTGGCCACCTTGCCCAACGTTCTGATGAATGACGAGGCCGTTCGGTGAGCAGGCGCTTGATCGGACGCCGGGTCGACTCCTACGACCTTCTTCGCCCGGCCCGTCCCGGAGCGGTCGAGGTCGTCCAGGGCCCCTACGCCTTGCGCCTCGGGCCCCGCAGCGTTGCAGGGCTGTTGCACGGGAAGTGGCGCGGCTCACAGCCGTCCCGGGTGGTGCGTGATCGCATCGTCCGATGCATCAATTCGAGAAGACCGGCCCGCTGCTGACGGCCCGGCGGCCGGCCGCCGCCGCGGTCGCCGTGGCGGTCGCCACCGCCCTGCTCGCGGGCTGTGGCTCCCGCACGGCCGGTACGGACGGTACTCCGTCGGCGTCCGGCACCGCCGGGCCGTGCGGGATGCCACAGGCGTCGCCGTCCGCAGGGGCGCAGGCGCCGTCCGGGCCCGCCCGGGGCGGCGTGCGGATCACCGCCGCCAATGCGGTCTGCGCGGAGTACGAGGTGACCAACCTCGGCAGCGAACCGTCCGACGTCACCGTGACGTTCAGTCGGCTCGACGCGTCCGGGGGCGTGCTGGACAACGTGACGCGCACCGTGGCCGCGCTCGCCCCGGGGGCCACCGAGAAGGGGCGGGTCGACCTGGACGGGCCCGGGTCGGCGCGGCCGGGGGCGGGCCGGCAGGTGAAGATCCTCAAGGTCCGCAGCGTGCCCGGCGCCGAGGCCCCGCACCCCGGCGGCCCGTGTCCGGCGTCCGGGCTGCGGCTGTACGCGGACGACGGCGACGCCGCGATGGGCCTGCGCGTGGTCGGCCTGCACCTGCGCAACTGCGGGACGTCCACGGTGACCGTCAACGGATACCCGGAGCTGCAACTGCTCGACCTGGAACACCAGCTGATCGACGGGGTGAGCGTCCTGCGGGGCGGCGCTCGGATCGCCACGGGCACCGGCGCGGACGACCCGCCGCGGAAGATCGCGCTGCGGCCGGGGGAGGGCGCCCGGGCCACCCTGGTCTGGCGCAACACCACCGAGGCCGGCGGCCCGGTCAGCGCCCCCTACGTGCGGGTCCGCGCCACCCCGGGCGCGGCTCCCGTGATGGTCACCCCGGAACTCGACCTGGGCACCACCGGACGCCTCGGCGTCGGCGCCTGGACGACGGACGACCAGCAGCCGCCCGCGCCCAGGCCGCCGGCGGGGTGAGGGCGACACCGAGCGCGGATGTGTCCCGAACCGGCCCCACCCCCGGATCCACGTCGGCGGTGGGGCGCCCGGGTACCGCGGGACTGTCGCTGGAGAGCACATCTCACCGAGATCCGGTCACGAGCCCGGAATTGCCGACCCACCGCTGAACCGGGGCGGATCCGCACGCCGAGGCCCGGCCTCCGCCCCGCCGACGACGGCGGGGCGGAGGCCGGGCGGGGTCGGGCGGGAGGCGTCAGGCGAGGCAGTCGGCGGCGGGCAGGGGCTCCAGGTACTTCCTGTCCAGCAGGGTCTTGACGGTGTAGGCGTCGGTGCCGAAGCCGGACGGCTTCAGCGTCTCGTTCAGGAACTGCTGGACGCCCTTGCCCGGCTGGGCGAACCCGGAGGCGATGCTGCCCTGTTCGACCTTGAACGGCATCTTCACGGTGTAGCAGTGGTAGCTCTCGACCTCCTTGCCGTCCTCGACGACGGGGTTGAGGCTGTCCGGCGGGAGGGCGCGCTCGGGGAAGGAGGTACCGGGCTTGGAGAGGTAGCGGCCGTAGTAGAGCCCGAAGCGGTCGAGCTTGGTGCCTGCCGTCAGCTCGACGGGCGTCCGGTCGATGGTGCCGTTGACGTCGCGGAAGCCGTCCTCGGCCGGATACTTCCAGTCGAGGCCGTCGCGGTACCAGTTTCGGCCGGTGCCGGGGTCACGAACGTCCGCTCGGTGAGTGCGACGGCCGGCCTCAGCACCAGCACGGCGGCACAGGCCACGGTGACCGCCGCCATCACGACCAGCAGCGTCCGGTAGTCGAACCGGTCGATGAGGACCGTGCCGGCGGCGAGCGACAGCGACTGCGGGACCAGCACCAGCATCGTGCACACGGCGTTGACGCGGCCCTGGAGCCGGGACGGCGTGTGGAGCTGCGCCGCGGACGACAGCACCACCATGATCCACGTGATGGCGATCCCGTCCGCGACCTCGCCCGCGACGACGAACGCCAGGTGCGGCACGCAGTAGGCGAGTGCCGCCACCGTGAACGCGCCGATCCCGAGGCCGGCGGTGCGCGCCATGCCGACCCGCCGGATCAGTGCGGAGACCGTCAGGCCGCCGACCACCGCGCCGACGCCCTGGACGGCGTTGAGCGCGCCGAGCGCCGAGGGCGGCCGGCCCAGCCCCTCGTCCACGACCGCGAACATGACGGTCTGGCTCAGGCCGATGACGCAGAACGCGCAGGCCGCGGCGTAGCCGATCTGGGCCAGCACCGGTGTGGCGCCGATGTGCCGGATGCCCGCGAGGGCGCTGCGGAGGAACGGCTCGTGGGCCGGCTCCGGTCCGACCGACTCCTCGACCCGCAGGCCGGCGAGCGCCAGGATCGCGGCCAGGAAGGTCAGGGAGTTGAGCACGGCGAGCGTTCCGCCGCCGGCGGCCGCGTAGACCGCCACGCCGACCAGCGGGGCGATGATGCGCAGCCCCTGACCGGTCGTCTGGAGGATCGCGTTGGCGCCGGTCAACTGGTCGTCGGGGAGGAGATCCCGGCGGATTCCGGCCGATGCGGCGCCGAGGACGCCGAAGGCCACGCCGTAGCAGACCGCCACCAGGTAGATGATCCACAGCTGTTCGCCGCCGTGCACCGTGAGCAGGGACAGCACGGCCAGCGCCATGAGGGCGTTGGTGACCATGAGCAGCGGGCGCCGCCGCACCCGGTCGGCCAGGTGGCCGAAGAGCGGCGACAGCACCATGGGCGCGCCGAGGGCGGCCTCGACCCCGCCGGCGGCGGCGTTGCTGCCGGTGAGGTCCTTGGCCCAGATGCCGAGGGTCAGGTACAGGGCGCTGCTGCCGAAGCCCGAGAGTGCCTGGCCGATGAGCAGGCGGCGGAACCGGGGGTCCGCGAGCGGCTTCACCGCCTCTCCCGGCCGTCACGGCGGTGCAGCAGGACTGGCGCGGACTCGTAGCCCCAGATGAGGTTGGAGTGCAGTCTGCGGGCTGGGCCGGCCGGTTCGGCGCTTCCGGCCTGGGCGAGCAACTCGGAGAACAGGACGCGGAGTTCGGTGCGGGCGAGGGCCCCGCCCAGGCAGAAGTGCGGGCCCACGCCGAAGGCGACGTGCGGGTTGGGCGTGCGCCGGACGTCGAAGCGCTCGGGCGCCTCGAAGACCGTCTCGTCCCGGTTCGCCGACGGCATCCAGACCGTCACCGGGTCGCCGGCCCTGATCGGCCGGCCGGCGATCTCGGTGTCCCGGGCGGCCGTGCGCAGCACGTGCATCGCCGGGCTGGTGAAGCGCAGGATCTCGTCGACGACGCCGTCCATCAGGTCGGGGGAGGAGGCGGCCAGCCGCCACTGGTCGGGGTTTGCGGCGAAGGCGAGGAGCCCGCCGACGGTGGCGTGCCGGGTGGTCTCGTTGCCGCCCGAGATGAGGCCGTCGCAGTTCAGGAAGATCTCCTCGTCGGTGAGCGGCACACCGTCGACGAGGCCGTTCACCATGGCGCTGATGACGTCCTCGCCCGGTTCGTCGCGGCGGAAGTCGACGAGGTCGGCATAGTAGGCGAGCATGGCGGCGTGTGCTTCGAGCCGGGCGATCGGGTCGACGTCGGAGGCACCGAAGGCGGCCCGGGTGGACTTCAGCATGAACCCCCAGTCGCTCTTCGGCACGCCCAGCAGGTCGCAGATCACCGCCACCGGCAGGACGGCGGCGAAGTCGGTGAACTCGCAGGGTTCACCGGCCAGCACCGGCTCCAGCTCCTCGCGCACGATCGTCCGCATGTTCTCCTCCAGGCGGGCGACCGTGCGCGGAGTGAACGCGGAGCTGATGACCCGCCGGATCTTCCCGTGCCGGGGCGCGTCCGTGACGATGAGCATCTTCCCGGCGGCCTCGGCGGTGGCGGTCGGATTGTGGCCGATCCGCATGCCCTGGGCGGAGGTGAAGGTCGCGGTGTCCTTGAGCACCCGCTGGACGTCGGCGTGCCGGGAGACGGCCCAGAAGCCGCTGCCGGCCGGGGAGCCGTTCCAGTGGACGGGGTGGTCGCGGCGGAGTCCGGCCCACACCGCCTCCGGGTCGCCGGCTCCGTACAGGGCCGGGTCCGCGAGGTCGACCGCCGGCGGGGCCCCGGGGCCCGTCTTCAAACCCCCGCCTGCGGCCGTGTGAAGACGGGCCCCAGGGCTTCCGGTTGTCTTCGTCATGATGCGCTCCCCTGGGTGGTGGCCGGCGCCGGGCCGAGCAGCTGCTCGGCCCTCGCGATGGACAGGATCTGTTCGGGCCGGCCGAGGACCAGCTCCGGGAGGTGCCGGGAGACGGCCGCCACCGGCCAGTCCCACCAGCGAGCCGTGAGCAGCCGCTCGATGTCCTCGGGGCCGTAGCGGGCGCGGATCACCCGGGCCGGGTTGCCGCCCACGATCCGGTAGGGCGCCACGTCGGAGGCGACCAGGGCGCCGGCGCCGATGATGGCGCCGTCGCCGATGGTCACCCCGGGCATGATCGTGGCGCCGCGGCCGATCCAGACGTCGTTGCCGATCCGGGTGTCACCCTTGCGGCCCGGCCCCCGGGCGATCAGGTCGTCGATCAGGCCGTCGCGCCAGTCGCCCTCGAAGCTGAGGAACGGGTAGCCCGTCGGCCCGTCGAAGACGTGGTTCGCGCCGGCCATCACGAAGGTCACGCCCGCGGCGATGGAGCAGAAGCGGCCGATGAACAGCCGCTCGGTGCCGAACGCGTAGCGGACCCGGGCCTCCTCGAATCCGGCGGTGTCCTCGGAGGCGTCGTAGTAGGAGAAGTTCCCGGCGACGACCTTCCCGCCCGGTTCGAGCACCGGCCGGAGGAAGACGAGGCGGTCGTCGCCGAGCGGACGCGGATCGCGGGGGTCCGGGATGTCCAGGTCGGGGTCGAGGTCCGGGTCGAGGCCGGGGTCGATGTCGAGGCCGGGCGTGCGGTGGTCAGTCACGGACGGCCTCCGTTCCGGCCTTCAGGGCGGTCGGGGCCTTCAGGGCGGCCGTCACCAGCGGCCCCGACTGCTCCATGACGACGGGCGTCATCATCGCGTCGTGGTCGGAGTCCACCACGTGGTGCTCGGCCGCGGTGAGGTACGGCTGCCAGGCCTCCTCCGCGGAGCCCCGCTCGGCGACGGTCTTGGCGGCGGCGATGCTGAGGACCCGCCCGTGGTAGCCGTCCCGGTGCGGCGGCCCGAGGAGGGCGGCGACGCCCTTGGCCGCGCGGACCAGGGCCCGGCTCTGGCGGGCGTCGAGGGCGCCGTCGGCGGTAGGGCCGGCGATCACCTCGCCGGTCACCCAGGCGGCGAAGTCGCCGTCCAGCTCCTCGGGCGTCACCGGCCGTTCGTACGGCCAGGCGTCGTAGAGGACGACCAGGTCGACCGCCCGCCCGGAGGCCTCCAGCAGGCGGGCGACCTCGTAGGACAGCACCCCGCCCAGCGACCAGCCCATGAGGACGTACGGGCCGTCGGGGTGCGTCGCGGTGATCAGGTCCGCGTAGCGCCGGGCCAGCGCGTCGAGCGACTCCACCGGCTTGAAGCGGCCGTGGCTCTCCGTCACTTGGATCCCGTAGACCGGCTGGTCCCGTTCCAGGTGGGGCAGGACGGAGCTGTAGCACCAGCTGAGCCCGCCGATGGGGTGGATGCAGAAGACCGGACGGCTGCTCGCCCGGCCGCGCCGGAGCTCGATGACGTTGGCGTACGGGTCGGCCGGGACTTCGTCCAGCCGCGCCGCGAGACCCGCGGCGGTGGGCGCCTCGAACAGCGTCGCGATGCCGATCTCGGCGCCGAGCAGGGCGCGGATCCGGCCCATCAGCCGGGTCGCCAGCAGCGAGTGACCGCCCAGCTCGAAGAACGAGTCGTCCGGGCCGACCCGGTCCAGCCCGAGCTCCTGCGCGAAGAGCCGGACCAGGACGGCCACCCGCGGGTCGTCCGGGGCGTCCCCGTCGGCCGGGCCGGCCCCTGCGGGGCCGTTCGCCGCGGGGCCGTTCGCCGAGGGCGCGGGCAGGGCCTTGCGGTCCAGCTTCCCGCTCGGCGTCAGCGGCAGGTGGTCGAGGACCACCACATCACCGGGGACCAGGTACTCCGGCAGGTGCTCGGCTGCGTACCGCCGCAGCGCGGCGGCGTGGTCGCGGTCGTCCTGGGGCTCCGGACCGGCCGCCAGGACGGCGTAGGCCACCAGTCGGACGTCCCCCGGGCGGTCCTCGCGGCCGATCACCGCGGCGTGGGCGACCTCCGGGTGGCCGGTGAGCACCGCCTCGACCTCGCCGGGCTCGACGCGGAAGCCCCTGATCTTGATCTGCTCGTCCGTCCGGCCGAGGAAGACCAGCTCGCCGTCCGCGGTCCATCGCACCAGGTCGCCGGTGCGGTACATCAGCTCGCCGGGCGGGCCGAAGGGGTTGGGCAGGAAGCGCTCCGCCGTCAGCGCGGGCCGGTTCAGGTAGCCGGTGGCCAGCCCGGCCCCCGCGAGGTACAGCTCCCCGGGCACGCCGGGCGGGACGGGGCGCTGCAGCGCGTCCAGCACGAACACCCTGGTGTTCGCCACCGGCCGGCCGATCGGGACGGCCTGCGGCACCCCGTCGACGGTGCGCATGGTCGCGCACACCGTGGACTCGGTGGGGCCGTAGGCGTTGACCACCTTCGCGAAGTGGCGGGCCGCGTCGAGGACGGCGGGCGTGCAGGCCTCGCCGGCGGTGATCAGCGTGACCGCGGCGACGTCCTCGTCGAACTCGGTGGCGAGGACCACGGCGGGCGGCAGGGTGGCGTGGGTGATGTCGTGGACGCGCAGGAAGTCCGCCAGGGCCGGGCCCGGGATCCGGTCGGACTCGGGAACGACGACCAGGCACCCGCCGGTCAGCAGCGCCATCCAGGTGTCCCAGACGGAGGCGTCGAAGCTCATCGAGGCGAACTGCAGCACCCGGCTGTGGCCGTCGACGCCGAGCGTCGCCGCCTGGGCGCGCACCATGCTGGGGATGCCGCGGTGGGAGACGGCCACGCCCTTCGGGCGGCCCGTCGACCCCGAGGTGTAGATGACGTACGCCGGGTGGGCGGGGAGCAGCGGTGCGGTGCGGTCCGCGTCGCCGGGCGCGGTGGCAGGCCGGTCGGCGACCGAGTGCCGCACGTGCTCGTCGTCCAGCGCCAGGACCGGGAGGCCGGGGCTGCCGGGCAGTCCGGCGGCCACCTCCCCGGTGCTGAGCACGCAGGCCGGGGCCGCGTCCTGGAGCATGAAGGCGACGCGGTCGGCGGGGTAGGACGGGTCGACCGGGAGGTAGGCCGCCCCGGCCTTCAGGACCGCGAGCAGGGCCACCACGATCTGTTCCGAGCGGGGCAGCGCGAGGGCCACCAGGCGGCCCGGCCCGATGCCGCGGGCGATCAGCTCATGCGCCAGCCGGTTGGCGCGGGCGTCGAGTTCGCCGTAGGTCAGCTCGGTGCCGAGGTACCGTACCGCCGGGGCTGCGGGGGTGTGCGCGGCCCGGGCGGCGAAGAGCTCGGGCACCGTCCCCGCCGGCACCTCGGTGGCGGTGTCGTTCCAGTCCCGTAGGACCAGTTGCCGCTCCCGGGCGGAGAGCAGCTCCACCTCGCCGACCCGGCGGCCCGGATCGGCGGCCATCGCCTCCAGCACCAGTACCAGCCGGTCGGCGATGCCCTCGACGGTGGCGTGGTCGAACAGGTCGGCGTTGTACCCGATCGCGGCGACCAGGCCGGTGGCCGTCCCGGCCGCGTCGTCGCCACCCGGGCGCTCGCCGAACACGAAGGACAGGTCGAAGGCCGAGATCCCCATGCTCAGGTCGTGGGAGGCGACCGCCAGCCCCGGGAGGGCGAGCTCCGCGCTGATGCTGTTCAGCATGGAGACGCTCACCTGGAACAGCGGGTTGGCGCCGGGCACCCGGGCCGGGTTGAGCGCCTCGACCAGGGTCTCGAACGGGACGTCCTGGTGGGCGTAGGCGCCGAGGTCCGTCTCCCGGACCCGGCCGAGGAGTTCGGTGAAGGTCGGGTCGCCCGAGACGTCGGTGCGCAGCACCAGGGTGCTGGCGAAGAAGCCCACGAGGCCGTCCAGCACGGCGTCGGCGCGCCCGGAGGTGGCCGTGCCCAGCGGGATGTCCGGCCCGGCGCCGGAGCGGGACAGCACCACGGCCACCGCGGCCTGCAGCGCCATGAACACGGTGCAGTCGTGGGCCCGCGCGGCGGCGGCCAGGGCGGCGTGCAGGGCCGGGCCGACCTCGATCGCGACCTCCCCGCCGCGCAGGCTGACCGTGCCCGGCCGCGGCCGGTCGAAGGGCAGCGCGAGCTGGTCGGGGATGCCGGCCAGGGCCTGGCGCCAGTACTCGGTCTGCTGGGAGAGCCGGCTCGCCGGGTCGTCCTCGGCGCCGAGCAGGTCCCGCTGCCACAGCGTGAAGTCGGCGTACTGGACGGGCAGCGGCGGCCGGACCGGTGCCGTGCCGGTGCGGCGCGCCGCGTACGCCTCGGCGAGGTCGTCGAGCAGCGGCTCCAGCGACCAGCCGTCGCAGGCCACGTGGTGGACGACCAGCAGGAGGACGTGCTCGTCCGGGGCGAGGCGGAAGAGGCGGGCACGCAGGGCGGGTTCGGTGGTGAGCCGGAAGACCCTGTTGCTCTCCTCGGCGAGCTCGGCCTCCAACGCGTCCGGCGTGGTGTCGGTGACGGTCAGGTCCGTCCGGGCCTCACGGCCGGTCAGGACCTGCTGCCAGGGGCGGCCGTCCTCGGTGGGCAGGACGGTGCGCAGCGACTCGTGCCGGTCGACGACGTCGGCCAGGGCCGCGTTCAGCGCCTCGACGTCCAGGGCGCCCGACAGACGCGCCGCGTACGGGATGTTGTAGGCCGCCCCGCCGTCGAGCTCGTTGAGGAACCACAGGCGGCGCTGGGCGAAGGACAGCGGCAGGCGCTCCGGGCGTACCGCGGGGCGCACGGCCGTGCGGGCCTGCTGCCCGAGGGCGACGGTCGCGGCCAGGCCGGCCGGGGTCGGCTCCTCGAACACCGCCCGGATGGACAGTTCCACGCCGAGGGCGGAGCGGATCCGGTCCACCAGCCGGATGACCAGCAGCGAGTGTCCGCCGAGCTCGAAGAAGGCGTCCTCGACCCCGACCCGCTCCAGCTCCAGGACTTCGGCGAACAGCCCGCACAGGGCCTCTTCGGTCGCGTTCGCGGGTTCGCGGCCGGTGGACCGGGCGGAGAGCTCCGGTGCGGGCAGGGCGGCGCGGTCGATCTTCCCGTTCCGGGTCAGCGGCAGCACGCCCAGGACGACGATCGCGGAGGGGACCATGTAGGCGGGCAGGTGGCCGGCGGCGAAGTCGCGCAGTGAGCGGGAGTCCGTCCCGTCGGGGCAGGCGGCGTAGGCGACCAGTCGGGGGTCGCCGGGGGTGGACTCGTGGACGACCACGGTGACGCCCTGGACGGACGGGTGCCGGGCGATCGCGGCCTCGACCTCGCCGAGTTCGATGCGGAAGCCGCGGATCTTGACCTGGTCGTCGGTGCGGCCGCAGTACTCGAGTTCACCGGCGGTGTTCCAGCGGCCCAGGTCGCCGGTCCGGTAGAGCCGGCCGCCGGGTTCGGTGGCGAAGGGGTCCGGGAGGTAGCGCTCGGCGGTCAGGCCCGGGCGTCCGAGGTAGCCGCGGGCCACACCGGGACCGCCGACGTGGATCTCGCCGACGACCCCGGTGGGCGCCGGCTCGCCGCGGGCGTCCAGGACGACCAGCCGCCAGCCCGGGATGGTCCCGTCGATGGGGGAGACGTTCCCCTCGGCCGCGGCGGCGGGCCCGGTCCCGACGGGGGCCATCACCCGCCAGGTCGTGAGCACCGTGTTCTCGGTGGCGCCGTAGGCGTTCACCAGCCGGGTGGCGTCCGCGGGGTGCCGGCGCTGCCACTTGCCGACGGTCGCGAGGTCGAGCGCCTCGCCGCCGAGCACGACCAGCCGCAGCCGCAGCGCGTCCAGCGGGTGCCGCTCCTCCCGGGCCACGAACTGCCGGAAGGCGGACGGTGTCTGGCTCAGGACGGTGACCCCTTCGCGGGCCAGCAGTCCGTGCAGCGCGTCCGGGTCCATCCCCGCCTCGCGGGGGACGACGACCAGGTGGCCGCCGAAGGCCAGCGCGCCCCAGATCTCCCAGACCGAGAAGTCGAAGGCGAGGGAGTGGAACAGCGTCCACACGTCGGTGTCCGACACGTCCGAGAGGATCTGGGTGGAGGCCAGGAACACGGCGAGGTTGCCGTGGGTGACCTCGACACCCTTGGGCCGGCCGGTGGAGCCCGAGGTGTAGATGACGTAGGCGAGTTCGGCCGGTCCGGGCCGTACGGGTGCCGGGCCGGCGGCGTCGGTCCTCCGGGTGGCGTCGAGGGTGCGCCACGGCCCGTCCGGGACGCGGGCACCGGTACCGGGGTCGGTGAGGACGATCGGCACCCGGGCGTCGTCGAGGATGAACGCGAGGCGGGACGGTGGGTAGTCGGGGTCGACGGGGACGTAGGCGGCGCCGAGCCGCAGGACGGCGAGCACGGCGGCGACCATGTCGACGGAGCGGCTGAGGCAGAGCCCGACGCGGTCGCCCCGCCGGATGCCCTCCTCGGCCAGCAGCGCGGCGATCCGGGCGGCGCGCTCGTCGAGTTGACGGTAGGTCAGCCGGGCGCCGGAGCCGTCGGTGACGGCGGTGTGGTCGCCGGCCGCCGCGACCTGCGCCGCGAACCGCTCGACGGCCGACGGCCGCACCTCGGGCAGCACGCCCTCGGGCCCGTTGCCCAGGCCGAGCAGCCGCTGCCGCTCGGCCCCGTCCATTATTGGGAGTTCACCGACCGGCCGCTCCGGCTCGGCCAGCGCCCCGGCGAGCAGTAGCTGCCAGCGGCGGGCCAGGGCCTCGACCGTGGCTCGGTCGAACAGGTCCTCGGCGTACTCCAGCACGCCGCTCAGGCCGGCCGGCTGCCCGTCCTCGCGGTGTTCGGTCAGACCGAGGCTGAGGTCGAACTTGGCGGCCCCGGCCGCGAACGGCTCCTCGGTGACCGTCAGACCGGGCAGGACCAGGCCGCCGTCCCCGCCGGCCTCCAGGGAGAAGCTCACCTGGAAGAGGGGGTTGCCGGCCGCCGTGCGGACGGGGTTGACGGCCTCGACCACCCGGTCGAAGGGGACGTCCTGGTGGGCGAAGGCCGTCAGGGCCGTGCGCCGCACCCGCTTCAGGAGGTCGCCGAAGGTCGGGTCGCCCGAGCAGTCGACCCGGAACACCAGGGTGTTGACGAAGAAGCCGACGAGTTCCTGGAGGTCCTCGTCCGTCCGGCCGTCCACCGGCGCGCCGATCGGGATGTCGGTGCCCGCCCCCAGCCGGCTCAGCAGAGCCGCGAACGCCGCCTGCAGTGCCACGAACGGGGTGACCCGGTACTCGCGGGCCAGCCGCGCCAGCGCCCGGTGGGTGTCGGCGTCGACCTCGAAGCGCACCGTCCCGGCCGGCGAGGGGCCCGCCGCCGGCAGCCGCGACCGGTCCCGGGGGAGCGTAAGCTCCTGCGGGACGCCACGCAATTCCTCGCGCCAGTAATCGAGTTGCCGGGCAAGGAGGCTCTGTGGGTCGTCCTCCGAGCCGAGCGCCGAGCGCTGGCGCACCGCGTGCTCCGGGTACTCCAGGGGCAGGGCGGGCCAGACCGGCTCGGCGCCGGCCCGGCGGGCGGCGTAGGCGGTGCCGAGGTCACGCTCCACGAGCCCGAGCGACCAGCCGTCCGCGGCGATGTGGTGGAGCACCAGGACCAGCACGTGCTCCGCCGTGCCGGTCGCGAACAGCGAGGCCCGCACCGGGAGTTCGGAGGTCAGGTCGAACTCGTGCCGGCAGGCCAGGTCGACCGGGCCCGCCGGCTCCCCGGCGGCGCACTCGGCGAACTCCACCGTGAAACGCCCGGCGACCTCGGTGGGGGCCACGACCTGCTGCCACGGCTCCCCGGCGATCTCCGGGAACACCGTCCGCAGCGCCGCGTGGCGGCGTACGACATCGCCGAGCGCCTCCGTGAGCGCCGTCCGGTCGAGGGGCCCGGAGATCCGGACCACCCTGGGCATGTTGTACCCGGCCCGGAACTCCCCGAGCCTGGAAAGGAACCACAGCCGTTGCTGCGCCAGGGACAGCGGCAGCGGGCCGGTACCCGCCGCGGCGGGTGTGTCCGGCGAGAAAGGTGCCGGGACGGGAGCCGACCCGTCTTCCCGGGCGTCCAGACCGTGTGACATCAGATGTACCTCCAACTCCGTCCCGAACGACCGTGATCAGGCGCTGCGCAGGCTCTTGGGCCGCATGTCGGTCCAGTTCCGCTCGATCCACTCCAGGCAGTCCGGCTTCTTGCCCCGGGCACCGGCGTCCTGCCAGCCGGCCGGGTTCTCCCGGTCCTCGGGCCAGATCGAGTACTGCTCCTCGTCGTTCACCACGACCTTGTAGTCCAGGTCGAGTTCGTCGTTGGACATGGCAACCTCCACGGCGCAATGGGTTGGGATGACAAGTGGTGTTTCTTGCAGGAAATGTGATGGAGCGTCAGGCGGAGAGGCGGTGCGCGAGTTCCGCGACCGTGGGGTGGAGCTGGACGTCGACCGGCTTGAGCGGGAGGCCGAGTTCGCGCTTGATCCGGAAGGCGATCTGCACGGCCCGGATGGAGTCGCCGCCGAGGTCGAAGAAGTCGTCCTCCGCGCCGACGCGCTCCACCTGGAGGATCTCCGCCCACACCCGGGCCAGGGTCTCCTCCAGTGGGGTCCGCGGCGCCACGTGCCCGGCCGGGTCGGCAGCGGAGCGGACGGGCGCGGGCAGCGCGGCGCGGTCCACCTTGCCGCTCGGCGACAGCGGCAGCGCGTCCAGCACCACCACCGCCGAGGGCACCATGTACGCCGGCAGCCGGCGGCCCAGCCAGGCGCGCACCTCGTCGGCCGAGACCGGGGCGGAGGCGGCCGGGACGACGTACCCCACCAGCCGGCGCTCCGCACCCTCGCCGAGCGCGGTGGCGGCTCCGGCGGCGACTCCGGGGTGCGCCCGCAGGTGCGACTCGACCTCGCCGAGCTCGATCCGCAGGCCGCGGATCTTCACCTGGTCGTCGGTGCGCCCCAGGTACTCGAGTGCGCCGGCGGCCGTCCAGCGGGCGACGTCGCCGGTCCGGTAGAGGCGTGCCCCGGGCACCTCGCCGAACGGGTCGGGGACGAAGCGCTCGGCGGTCAGGCCCGGCCGTCCCAGGTACCCGCGGGCCACGCCGGCGCCACCGACGCAGAGCTCCCCGCGGGCCCCGGGCGGCACCGGCCGTCCGGTCCCGTCCAGGACGTGGGCGACGGCGCCGGGGACGGCCCGGCCGATCAGGACATCGCCGTCCGCGGCGCAGCGGTGGGCGGTCGCGTAGACGGTGGCCTCGGTCGGGCCGTAGGCGTTGACCAGCTCGGCCACCGCGGCCCAGCGCGCGGCCAGCGGCGCCGGCAGCGCCTCGCCGGCGACGACGACCCGGCGCAGCGCGGGCAGGTCGCCGGGCTCCAGGCCGGCCAGGACGCTCGGCGGCATCGAGATGACGGTCGGCCGGTGCGCGCGGATCGCCGCGACCAGCCCCTCGCCGACGCGGTCGGCCCCGCCGGGGGAGACGACGAAGGTGGCGCCGGTGGTGAGGGCGGACACGAGGTCCGCGACGGACACGTCGAAGCTCAGCGACGCGAACTGGAGGAGCCGGTCGTCGGGGCGCAGGGCCATGACCTCGTCCGTGACGGCCACCAGGTTGTCCAGCGACCCCCACTCGACCTCGACCCCCTTGGGCGTGCCGGTGGAGCCCGAGGTGTAGATGACGTAGGCGGGTTCGGCGGCCTCCGGCCGGACGGTCCCGGTGTGGGCGGCGTCCGTCGCCCGGGTGGTCTCGACGGTACGCCAGGGGCCGTCCGGGATGCGGCCGGCGGTGCCGGGGTCGGTGAGGACGAGCGGGACGTCCGCGTCCTTGAGGACGAACTCGATCCGGTCCGCGGGGTAGTCGGGGTCGAGCGGGACGTAGGCGGCGCCGAGCCGCCACACGGCGAGGACGGCGGCGACCATGTCGGCGGTGCGGCCGAGGCAGAGCCCGGCGCGGTCGCCGCGTCCCGCTCCGGCCCTGGCGAGCAGGGCGGCGAGTTGGGCCGCGCGCTCGTCGAGTCCGCGGTAGGTCAGCCGGCCGCCCGCCGCGTCGGCGACGGCGAGGCCGTCACCGTTCGCCGCCACCTGCGCCGCGAACCGCTCCAGGACGCCCTGCGGCGCGACGGCTCCGGTGCGCGGCCCGGCCGGGGCCGCGGCCGGGCCGGTCAGCTCGCGGGTCAGCCCGCGGGTCAGCTCGCCCGCCGGGCCGGTGAGCTCGCCGGTCAGGTCGCCGAGCTCGCCCTCCGGGTCGGTGACCAGCGACTCGACGGCCCGGACGTGCTGTTCGGCGATCTCGTCGACCTGGGCCGGGCTCAGCAGGCCGGCGTCGTAGTCGATGCACAGCTGCAGGCCGTCCGTCAGCGGGTTGCGGAAGAACGTGACGGTGAGCGGGACGTCGGCCGGCTCCACCCGGCGGCTGGCGGTCAGTTCGCCCAGGCCGCCGAGCAGGTCCGCGTGTGCGCCGTCGCCCATGGTGTCGCGCATGACGTGGAAGTTGTTGAACGTGAAGTTCGTCGTGAACAGGTCACGCCCGCCGGCGAGCTGCCGGATCCGGGCCAGCGGCATCCGGCGGTGGGGCAGGATCCGGGCCTCCGCCTCGAAGACCCGGCGGACCAGGTCGGACCGGCGTCCGCCGCCCACCGCGAGCCGGAACGGCACGGTGTTGAGGAACAGCCCGCGGGCCTCCGTCCCGCCGGTCTCCTCCAGCCGGCCGTTGAGCGTGACCCCGCAGCAGACGTCGTCGAGGCCGGTCTGCGCCGCGATCACCTGGAGGTGTGCCGCGAGCAGGACGGTCTTCTCCGGCACGCCGAGGCGCTTGGCGAGCGCCCCGACCCGCGGGCCCAGGCCGGCCGGGAGGTGCGCGTCGCGCCAGCCGTACCCGCCGACCACGCCGCTGGCGCCGTCGCCGCGCAGTTCCTGGCCGGCGGGCCGGGGCGCCGGCCCGGCGAGCGCCGGGAGCTCCGGCAGGGTGTGCCCGGCGAGCGTCTCGGACCAGAACCGCCGGGCCTCGGGCGAGGCCGAGGCCTGCTGCTCCAGGGCGACGAAGTCGCGGTAGGCCGAGGCCGGGGGCGGGAGTTGCGCCAGGCCCTCGCCGTCCAGCAGCCGGGTGTAGTGCAGGAGGATCTCGGTGATCGTCGACCACAGGCTCCAGCCGTCGAGGATGGAGTGGTGCTCGACCAGCGTCCACTGGAAGCTGTCGTCGGTGAGCACCTGGACGGCGAAGCGCAGCAGCGGTGGCCGTTCCAGGTCGAACGGGCGGCGCTCCCGCTCCATCAGCTCGTCGACGGCCCGGTCCTGCTCCGCCGGCGCCAGCGCCCGCAGGTCCTCGACGAGGACCGGGGGGTCGGCCTGGCGGTGGACGAGTTGCAGCGGTTCGCCGTAGCTCGTCAGGTCGAATCCGGTCCGCAGCACGGGGTGCCGGGCGACCACGGCCCGGACGGAGCGGCGGAACGCCTCCTCGTCGAACCGGTACGGCAGTCGGTAGCTCGCGGCGTTGACGTAGGGGAGCACCTGGAGGTCGGACGCCATGTGGTAGATCATCCCGACCTGCAGCGCCGTCATGGGGTAGGCGTCGTCGAGCTCGGACTCGGGGCCGTCGCCGATCCGGGCCCGGTCGGCGGAGGAGAGGAGCTCGAACGGCTCGGTGCGCGCGCGGTCGCCGGCCGTGTCGGCGGCGGCGGCGAGGTCGGCGAGGGTGCGGTGCTCGTAGATCTGGGCGACGGCGATTCCGAGCCCGCGACCGCGGGCGACCGCGGCCACCTGCACGGCGCGGATGGAGTCGCCGCCGAGGTCGAAGAAGCCGTCGTTCGTGCCGACCTTCTCGACCTGGAGGATCTCGGCCCAGATCCCGGAGAGGATCTCCTCGGCCGGGGTACGCGGCGCCACGTATGCGGTGGCGTCGCCGGAGACCTCCGGTGCGGGCAGGGCGGCGCGGTCGATCTTCCCGTTCCGGGTCAGCGGCAGCGCGTCCAGGGCCACGATCGCGGCGGGGACCATGTAGGCGGGCAGGTGGCCGGCGGCGAAGTCGCGCAGCTCGCGGGAGTCCGCCCCGTCGGGGCAGGCCGCGTAGGCGACGAGTCGGCGGTCACCGGGGGTGTCCTCGCGGACGACCACGGTGACGCCCCGGACGGACGGGTGCCGGCCGATCGCGGCCGCCACCTCGCCGAGTTCGATGCGGAAGCCGCGGATCTTGACCTGGTCGTCGTTGCGGCCGAGGTACTCGAGTTCGCCGGTGGCGGTCCAGCGGGCGAGGTCGCCGCTGCGGTACAGGCGGGCGCCGGGCACGTCGGTGAACGGGTCGGGGACGAAGCGCTGGGCGGTGAGGCCGGGGCGGCCGAGGTAGCCCCGGGCCACGGCGTCGCCGCCGACGTACAGTTCGCCCTGCACGCCGACCGGCACCGGCTCGCCGTGGCCGTCCAGGACGAGCGCCCGGTAGCCGGGAAGGGCCCGGCCGATCGGGCTGCTGCTGGCGCCGGTCCGGTTCTCGTCCAGGACCTGCCAGGTGACGTGGACGGTGGTCTCGGTGATGCCGTACATGTTGACGAGGACGGGGCTGTCGGGCGTGTGGCGGCGCCACCAGGTGCGGACCGAGGCCAGGTCGAGCGCCTCACCGCCGAACACGACCAGGCGCAGGGCCAGTTCGTCCCGCGGCCGGCGTTCCTCCTCGGCCACGAGCTGGCGGAACGCGGAGGGCGTCTGGTTCAGGACGGTGACGCGCTCGCGGACCAGCAGGTCGAGGAAGGCCGCGGGGTCGCGCGTCACGTCGCGCGGGACGACCACCACGCGCCCGCCGTGGGCGAGGGCGCCCCAGATCTCCCAGACCGAGAAGTCGAAGGCGAAGGAGTGGAACAGCGACCAGACGTCGGTGTCACGGAGGCCGACGGTCTGCTCGCCGGCGTCAAGCAGCGCGGCGAGGTTGCCGTGGGTGACCTCGACGCCCTTCGGCCTGCCGGTGGAGCCCGAGGTGTAGATGACGTAGGCGGGTTCGCCGGCCTCCGGGCCGACGGATCCGGTGTGGACGGCGTCCGTCGCCTGGGAGGTGACGAGCGTGCGCCAGGGGCCGGCCGGGACGCTCCCGGCGGTGTCGGGGTCGGCCAGGACGAGCGGGACCCGGGCGTCGCCGAGGACGTACGCGATCCGGTCCGTGGGGTTGTCGGGGTCGACGGGGACGTAGGCGGCGCCGAGCCGCCAGGCGGCGAGGACGGCGGCGGCCATGTCGGCGGTGCGGCCGAGGCACAGTCCGATGCGGTCGCCGCGGCCCACTCCGGCCCCGGCGAGCAGGGCGGCGAGCCGGGCCGAGCGCTCGTCGAGCCCGCGGTAGGTCAGCTGCACACCGGTGCCGTCGGTGACCGCGACGCGGTCACCGGCCGCCGCCACCTGCGCGGCGAACCGCTCCATCGCGGACGACCGCACCCGCGGTGCCGGTGCCGCCCCGACGAGCCCCGCCCGCTCCCCGGCCGACAGCAGTCCGGCCCGCGCCACGGGTGCGTCCGGCTCGGCCAGGAGAGTCCCGAGCAGCCGGCACCAGTGCCCCGCCAGGCGCCCGACCAGCTCCGCGTCGATCACCTCGGTCCGGTGCTCGACCTCGATCTCGATCCGCTCGCCGTCGTCGTTGACGTTCCAGGTGAGGTCGAACTTGGCGGACTCGGTGTTCACCGGGACGTGGGCGGTCTCCAGTCCCGGCATCCGCGGTGCCGCGTGCCCACGGGCGTAGCCGAACAGGATCCGGAACAGCGGCGAGCCGTCCCGGTCGGTGCCCAGCCGCCGGGCGAGGTCCTCCAGGGCGACGTCCTGGTGCTCCAGGGCGTCGATGAACGCGTCCCGGGCGGTGCCGAGCAGCCCGGCGAAGTCGGTGCCCGGGTCGGCGGTGATCCGCAGCGGGACCACCTTGACCAGGCAGTCCACCAGCCGGTCCGTCCGCGGATCGTCCCGGCCTGCCAGCGACGTCCCGATGACGAGGTCCTGCTGCCCGGAGTAGCGGGTGAGCAACGCGGCGAACCCGGCGAGGAGCGTCATCGCGGGGCTCGCCCGGTGGGTCCGGCTGAACGTGCGGACGGCGGCGGAGAGGGAGTCCGGCAGGGTGAACCGGGACGTCGTGCCCCGGTTGGTGCGGGCCGTTGCCCGGCGTCCGGAGCCGAGCAGCTCCGTCGCCGCGGGGGCGTCGCGCAGCGTCCGCTCCCAGAAGGCGAGGTTCTCCTCGGCCGTGGCGGCGTCCACCGGCGGGAGCCCGGGCGCCGGCGGCACCTCGTCGGGCACGGGCGCGGGGTCCGCACCGGCCCGGTAGTGGGCGGCGAGCTCCTCCAGCAGGACGTTCACCGACCAGCCGTCGCTCACGAGGTGGTGGGACACCAGCAGCAGGAAGCACTCGTCCTCGGCGTACCGGATGACGGACACCCGCAGGAGGGCGTCGGTGGCGACGGCGAACGGACGCGCGATCTCCTCGGCCATCGCTTGCCGGGCCGCCGCCTCGTCGGGCAGCCGGAGCTCGCGGACGGGGATGTCGGTGTGGTCGAGGACGGTCCGGCGGGGGAGGCCGGCGACGGACGCGAACCTCGTCCGCAGCGCGGGGTGGCGGCGGACGAGCGCCTCGACGGCGTCCCGCAGCCCGTTCGGGGACAGCTCGCCCCGCAGGTGGAGCGCGACCGGCACGTTGTAGACCGGCTGCCCCGGGTTGACCTGCTCGGCCAGCCAGATGCTCCGCTGCGTCGGCGAGACGGGTAGCGAGTGGGTCATGACGCTCAACTTTCCTGATCGGCGGTCTGCCGCTGCCGCTGCCGGTGCACGTCCGCCCGCGCCAGCCGGATGACCCGGACGGTCCTGTGCAGGCCCGGGAGATCGGGCTCGTGCGCTTCGATGTACGCCGCCAGCGCGGCGACCGTCCCGTCGACGAGCAGGACGCGCAGCGGCACCGTGACGGACAGCTCGCGCCGCACCCGCGCCACGATCCGCGTCGCGGTCAGCGAGTAGCCGCCGAGCGCGAAGAAGTCCTGGTCGGCGCCGACGGCGTCCACGCCGAGCTCGTCGGCCCAGATGTCGGCCAGGACGGTTTCGAGGGCGGCGCGCCGGCTGGAGGCCGGGGCCGGTTCGGCGGCCGCCTGCTCCTGCTGGGGAACGGCCCCGGGGTCCGCGGCGGTCTGGTCCGGCGCGACCGGCTCCCCGGCGGCCTGGTCCGGCGCGACCGGCTCCCCGGCGGGCAGCCACTGGTCGGCCCGCAGCTCCGGATCCCGCACCACGGCCGCGAGGAGCGACAGATAGTGCTCGACGAACCGGGCGATGCGCGCGGCGTCGTAGCGGTCGGCCCGGTACTCGACGTTGCCGATGGTCCCCGACGTGGTGGACTCCAGCGTCACCATCAGCCCGAACTTCGCCGAGCGGACCCGGACGGGCACCTCCTCGGCCGCGGCGCCCGGGAGCGTGAGCCGCACCGGGTCGACGTTCAGCAGCTCGAAGATGACCGAGGTCAGCGGCGAGCCCTGGGCGCCGTGGACCCGCCGCTCCCGCAGGGCGGTCTCCAGCGGGTAGTCCTGGTGCACGTAGGCGTCGATGACGGTGGTCCGGGCGCGGTCCAGGAGCTCACGGAACGGGAGTCCGTCGGCCAGCCCGGTGCGCAGCTGCACGAGGTTGACGAACGAGCCGACCAGCGCTTCGAGTTGCGGGTGGCTGCGGCCGGCCACGGAGGTGCCGACGGTGAGGTCGTGCTGGCCCGAGTAGCGGTGGAGCAGCCCGAGGAACCCGGCGTAGAGCACCATGAAAGGGGTCGTGCCGCTGCGCCGGCCGAGGGCCTCGACCTCGCCGAGCAGCCCGGCGGGTATCTCGAAGCGGTGGCAGCCGCTGCGCAGGCCGGGGCCGGCGTCGGAGAGGTGCAGTGCCGTCAGGTCCACCTCGGGGGCGCCGACGACGCTCTCCCGCCAGTGGTCCTGCAGCGCGGGCAGCCGCTCGGCCAGCACGTCCCGGTGCCAGGCCGCGTAGTCCAGGTATCCGGTGCGCGGCCCGTCGTCCGGCGAGGTCCCCCCGCCGGCGTACAGCGAGCCGAGCTCGTCGACGAGATGGGCCAGCGACCACTGGTCGCACACGATGTGGTGGACGACGAGGACGAAGGCCCAGTCGTCGTCGGCGAGGCGCACGAGCACCGCGCGCAGCGCGTTCCCGGCCAGGTCGAAGGGCGCGTTGACGGTGTGCTCGACCAGCGCCGCGAGGGCCGCCTCGTCGGGTCCGGGCAGCTCGACGGTCTCGAAGGGGGCCGCCGAGACCGGGGCGACGGTCTGGACGGGGCCGCCGTCCGACTCCGTGATCCGCAGCCGCAGCGCCTCGTGACGCCGCACCAGCTCGTCCAGGGCCCGCCGCAGCGCCTCCGGGTCCACCGTGCCGCGCAGCCGCCAGTACAGCGGGAAGTTGTACTGCGCCGCGCCCGGGTTGAGCTGTTCGGCGAGCCAGATCCCGGTCTGCGCGGAGCTGAGAGGGTGGGCGCCGCCGGTCGGTGCCGTCGGGATCGGCCGCACCGTCGCGGGCGAGGCCCGGTCGACCCAGTCGGCGAGCGCGGACAGCACAGGGTGGTGGAAGAGGTCCTCCACGGTGACCTCGACGCTGAAGACGGTGCCCACCCGCATGGCGACCCGGGCGGCCAGCAGAGAGTGCCCGCCCAGGGCGAAGAAGTCGGAGCCGGCGCCGATCTCGGCGGGGGAGACGTCCAGCACCTCGGCCCAGACGCCCGCCAGGAGGTCCTCGGTGGCGGTCAGTTCGGGGAGGCCGGGCGTCGCCGGGGCGGCCTCCGCCGCGTCCGGGCCCGCGCTCTCCTCGACGTCGAGCACGGGCAGGTCCGGCGAGTCCCGGAGCACGGCCAGCACCTGCCGGACGTCCTCGCAGAAGGCCGTCACACCGGCAGGGTCATAGAGGTCGCTGTCGAACTCGCAGCCGGCCTCCTTGCGGTCCGGGTCGAGGCTGAGCACCAGGTCCCGGTCGGCGAGCTGGGGTTCGATGCGCCGCCACTCCTCGGCCGGGCGCCCGAACAGCACCGCGACGCCGGAGCGTCCGGCGGACTCCTGCCCGGCTTCGGGTTCGAGTCCGGTTTCGAGCTCGGCGTCCAGCCGGCCGAGGGTCACCGTCGCGGCGGCCCGGCCGCCCAGGTCGACCTCGACGTCGAGGAGTCGGGCCGGCCCGAGGAGCGTGCCGACCGCGAGCGCGGTGCGGCCGCGGCGATGGCGGGCGGCCAGGGCGGCGGCGACTGCGGCGACCGCCACCGTCTGCGCCTCGACCCCGTACCGGGCCGAGACCTCCGCGAGGCACTCGGCGAAGGCGGCGCCGTCGACGCTCACCGACGCGCGCCGGAACTGCGGCACCGGCGGCCGCGGCCGGTCGGGCGGCAGGGTCGCGTGGGCGGCCGGCTGCCGGGGCTGGATGAGGCTAGCCGACATCGGCGATCGACTCCTTGGCGTCCTTGACGATGAGGGTGCGGCCGAGGACGAGGGCGTCCAGCTTCGAGCGCAGGAAGGTGCGCAGGGCCTCCTGCGGGGTCGCGATGACCGGCTGGCCGCGCAGGTTGAAGGAGGTGTTCAGCACCACCGGGGTGCCGGTGCGGCGGCCGAAGGCGCCGATCAGCTCGAAGAACCGCGGGTTGCTCTCGGGGTGGAGCACCTGGACGCGGGCGCTGCCGTCGACGTGGGTCACCGCGCCGAGGTTCTCGCGGTGCTCGGCGCGGGTCTGCGTCACGAACAGCATGTGGGCGTACCGGCTTTCGGTGCCGGGGGCGATCTCGAAGTACTCGGTGGCGTCCTGGACGCGGACCACCGGCGCGAACGGCCGGAAGCTCTCGCGCTCCTTGACCACCTCGTTCAGGCGGTCGCGCATGGCCTCGGTCCGGGGGTCGGCGATGATGCTGCGGTTGCCGAGCGCGCGGGGGCCGAACTCCATCCGGCCCTGGACCCATGCGGTGATGCAGCCGTCGGCCAGGAGCTCCGAGACGCGCTCGACGAGGTCGGCGTCGGTGGCGAACTCCTCGACGGTGCAGCCCTCCGGCTCGCCGACCGCCGCCGCCAGCTCCTCGTCCGAGAACCCGGGCCCCCAGTACGGCATGGACATCCGGCCGGCCCGGGAGGACGCGGCGGCGTCTGTCGCGAGCGCCGCGCCGATCGCGGTGCCGTCGTCGCTGGAGGCCGGCTGGACGAAGATGTCGTCGAACAGACGGCTGCGCGACACGAGGCCGTTGAGCGTGCAGTTCAGCGCGACACCGCCGGCCAGGCAGAGCCGGCTCAGGCCGGTGCGCTCGCGGGCCGCGCGCAGGACGTGCAGCATCGCCTGCTCGGTGATCGCCTGCAGGCCCGCGGCGATGTCGGCGTGGTCCTGGGTCGAGGGCTGCCCCGGGAGCCGGGCGGGGCCGAGCACGGCCGCCAGCTCGCGCAGGACGCCCTCGTGGGTCTCGTGCTCGAAGGCCGTGCGGTCGCGGGCCAGCACGGGGACGGTGTACGTGCCGTCCTCCCGCAGCCGCACCATGGCGGCGAAGCGGTCGTAGTAGCGCTGCGGGTCGCCGTAGGGCGCGAGGCCCATCACCTTGTACTCGTCCATGAAGGGGACGAAGCCGAGGTGGTGGGTGACCAGGCTGTAGAGAATCCCGACCGAGTGCATCGCCGGGATGGTCTGGAGCACCTCGATCTCCGCGCCCCTGCCGACCGCGACGGTGAGGCTCTCCGCCTCGCCCATCCCGTCGCTCACCACGATCAGCGACTCCTCGAACCCACTGGGGTAGAAGGTGCTGGCGGCGTGGGCCAGGTGGTGCGGGACGGGCCGGAAGCGGTCGCCCCAGGGCCGGCCGGGCAGGAGCTTCTCGGCCAGCGCGAGCTGCGACTCCGTCGAGTACACCTCGCGGAACCTGGCCGAGGAGTAGGGGCTCTCGAAGCTGCCGGCCGGCTCCCCGTAGGCGAAGCCGTGCGCCAGGACGTCGATGTCATCGGGCTCCAGACCGGCCTGCGCCAGGCAGAACTCGATCGCGTTGACGGGGAACGACCCGGTGGTCTTCTCCCCCGTGAACCGCTCCTCCGCGGCGGCGGCCACCACCTCGCCGTCGATCACCAGGGCCGCCGCCGAGTCGTAGCCCTGGGCGAACCTGTGCAGCCGGGTGTCGAGCCCGGGGAAAGCCTCCCGCTTGAATTCCAGGCCGCCGTTCAGCCCGCTGTAGCCGAGGACGCGCATAGTTCCCAACCTCACCGTCGATGCCACGCGAAATTGTTCGGCCCTCACGCTAGGCCGGGAAAGCCCCGTGCGTCGCCGCCCGCAGGTCGGGACCTGACCTGTACTTCGGTACGGCCGGGATTCTGGCCGAAAGGACGAGCGGTAAAACGTTGACCCGTGCGCGGCGCCGCTCCTAATGTGACCGACGGACATATCGAAGGAACAGCGGATTCCGTCAGGATTCGCGTGAGCGACCGGGTGATAGGAGCCTGAGCTCGATGTGCGGAATAGCTGGGGTTTACGGACTCGACGACCCGGCCGGCCTGGACCCCGAAGTCCTGACGGCCATGACCGACGCGCTGGTGCACCGGGGCCCAGACGCGCACACCACCTGTGAGACCGGCGCGTTCACCGCCGGATTCCGCCGCCTGTCGCTGGTCGACCTGGCCGGCGGCGGGCAGCCCCACGCCACCCCGGATTCCTCGGTCGTCTCGGTGTGCAACGGTGAGATATTCAACCACCGGAGCCTGCGTGACGAACTCCGGCGAAAAGGCCACCGATTCCGTTCCGGATCGGACACGGAAGTGCTCGTACACCTCTACGAGGAATACGGCACCGAACTCACCGAACACCTCGACGGGCAGTTCGCCTTCGCCCTCTACGACCGGCGCGAGGACCGCCTGCTGCTCGCCCGCGACCACTGCGGAGTCCTTCCGCTCTTCTACACGGTGGTGGCCGGCCGGATCATCTTCGCCTCGGAGATCAAGAGCATTCTCCGGCACCCGCTGGTGGAACGCCGGGTCGACCTGCGCGGGCTCGACCAGGTGCTCTCGCTGCCCGGACTGGTGAGCCCCCGGACGATGTTCGAGGGCATCCGGTCGCTGCGCCCCGGCGAGCGGCTCGTCGCGGACCGCTCGGGGCACCGCACCGAGCGCTACTGGGACCTCGACTACCCGCTCTGGGACGACGAGGCGCGCCACCGGGACGCCGCCGCGCTCGGCGACCCGCGCGTGCTCGACGGGTACGCCGACAGGACCAGGGGCCTCCTCGAAGCCGCCGTCCGCTCCCGTTCGGTCGCGGACGTCCCCGTCGGGATGTACCTCAGCGGCGGCCTGGACTCCAGCCTGATCGGCGGACTCATGGCCGCCGAGCGGCCCGACCACCCGTGGCCCAGCTACGCGGTGACCTTCCCCGGCAGCAGCATCGACGAGGCGCGCTACCAGCGGCTGGTGGCCGGCAAGATCGGCACCCGGCACCACGAGGTACCGGTGGACGCCGCGGACACCGCCGGCCTGCTCAGCAGCATGGTCCGGCACGCCGAGACCCCGGTGAAGGAGTCCTACAACGTCTGTTCGATGCTGCTGGCCCGCAAGGTCCGCGCCACCGGCACGGTCGCGGTGCTCAGCGGCGAGGGCGCCGACGAGCTGTTCGGCGGCTACCCGGGCTACCTGTTCGACACGGGCGGCCCGGACCGCGGGCCGGGCGACCTCCTGGAGGAGCAGCTCGAACGCGAGGCCGCCCACCGGATGTGGGGCCTGGACCTGCGCTACGAGACCGACCAGCTCCCCGCCCACGACCTGCGCCGCCAGCTCTACAGCGGCCCGCTGGCCGAGGAGTTCGACGGTTTCTCGGTGACCGCCCAGCGCCTCGTCGAACCGGAGCGCCTGATCGGACGCCACCCGCTGCACCAGCGCTCCTACCTCGACTTCCACCTGCGGCTCGCCGACCACCTGCTCGGCGACCACGGCGACCGGATGGCCATGGCCAGCTCCGTCGAGATGCGCTTCCCGTTCCTGGCCAGGGACGTCGTCCGGCACGCGACCACGATCCCGCCGTCCCTGATGACGGCCCACGGCCGGGAGAAGGCCGTGCTGCGCCGCGCGGCCGAGGGCCTCGTCCCGCCCGAAGTCCTGGACCGCCGCAAGTTCGGCTTCCGCAGCCAGACCAGCACCGAGCTGCTGCTGGCCGGCGACGACTGGTTCAACGACCTCCTCTCGCCCTCGACCGTGCGCCGGCAGGGCTACTTCGACCCGGCCGTCGTCGCCGAGCTGATCCGCCGGCAGACGTCGGGGGCCCGCACCGTGCACCCGCACCTGGACACGGACTACCTGCTCGTCATCGCGACCTTCGCGATCTTCCTGGAGGAGTTCGACCTGCCGTGCCTGGGATGATCCGAGAACGCGTCACCACGCACCCGACGACCGCCGTGCTGCCGATCCCGGCCGACGCCCCCGCGCGCACCGGGGAGCCCGGTACCCGCAGGCCGCTGATCGGTGTGATCGGCGGAATGGGCCCGCTGGCCTCCACCGAGCTGCTCAACACGGTGTACGGACTCGAACCGCCCGAGCACGAGCAGCTCGCCGCGCGGATCCTGCTGTGGTCCGACCCGGCCGTGGCCGACCGGACCACGGCCATCCAGTCCGGGACGGTCGACCTCGTCCGGGAGGCGCTGGAGTACTCGGTCGACCGCCTGCTCACCGCCGGCGCCGACGTCGTCGTGGTGGCCTGCATCACCGCGCACCCCGCGATCCGGCTGCTGCCGGGGCGGCTGCGCTCCCGCTGCGTCTCCCTGGTGGACCTGGTCTTCGAGCAGCTCGGCGAACGCCCCGGCCGGCACCTGGTGCTGTGCACCCGGGGGAGCGTCCTCGCCGGGGTCTTCACCGACCACGAGCGCTGGCCCGAGTTCGCGCACCGCCTGGTCCTACCCGACGACGAGGACCAGGAGCAGCTGCACCGCCACGTCTACCGCCTCAAGCGCAACGGCGACCGGCTCGCGACGGTCGCCTTCGTCCGCGGACTGCTTCCGAAGTACCGGGCCGCCGCGTTCGTCGCCGGATGCACCGAACTGCACCTGGTGACCCGGGCGATCGAGGCCCGCGGGCTGACCCGGCACCTGCCCAGCATCGACCCGATGACCGTCATCGCACAGCGAATCAGGGATGGATTGATATGACAACGCCGACGGTTCTGAGGCGATGGGCGGACAGCCTGGCCCGCGACAGCTCCCGCTGTGCCGTCAAGTCCGGTAGCAGAGAAGTGTGTTACCGGGATCTCGCAGGCCGTGTCGCCGCCTACCAGGCCGCGTTCGAGCGGATCGGCAGGCCCGCCGACCCGGTCCTGCTCTCCTGCGCCGACCCGGTCGAGGTGATCGCGGCCGTCCTCGGCTGCATGGCCGCCGGCCGCACCTTCGCACCGGTCGACCCCCGGCTGCCCGCCGCCGTGCTGGACGGCGTGCTCGCCGCCCTCCGTCCGGGCGCGGTCGTCGCCGACACGGCGAGCCGCGAGGTGCTCGAAGGGCGCGAACTGCCCGACGGCGCCGGGTTCGTCCGCCCCGAGACGCTGGAGCCCCGCGAGTGGTCCGCCGAGGCCTGGCAGCGGGCCGCCCCGGAGGACCGCGGATACGTCTACTTCACCTCGGGGACGACCGGGCGCCCGAAGGGCATCCGCGGCAGCCTCCGGGCCGTCCACCACTTCGTCGACTGGGAGATAGCCGAGTTCGGGATCGGCGAGGGCACCAGGGTCTCCCAGCTGACCTCGCCGGGCTTCGACGCGTTCCTTCGCGACGCCCTCACCCCGCTGTGCGCGGGCGGCACCGTCTGCGTGAACCCGGCCGCCGAGACGCCGGTCGGCGAGGGCCTCGCGCGCTGGCTCACCGAGAACGAGGTCGAGGTCCTGCACTGCGTGCCGACCCTCTTCCGCACGCTGCGCTCCGCCGCCCTGACCCCCGGCTCCTTCCCGGCCCTTCGCGCCGTACTGCTCGCGGGCGAGCAGCTCCACCCCTCGGACGTCTCGTGGTGGCGCGGCCTGTTCGGCGGCGGCAAGGATCTGGTCAACCTGTACGGGCCGTCCGAGACGACCATGACGAAGCTCTTCCACCGGACGACGGAGGAGGACGCCCACGCCCGGCTGGTGCCGGTCGGCCGGCCGCTGCCGGGCGTGGCGGCCCGGGTGCTGACCGGGCCCGGCGATCCGCAGGACGCGCTCGGCGAGGTGGAGATCGAGGTCCCGTTCCCGCTCCTCGGCTACCTCGGCGAGGACGAGTGGCGCGGCACGGCCACCACCTACCGCACCGGCGACCTCGGCAGGTTCCGGCCCGACGGGGCGCTGGAGCTGTACGGCCGCCGGGACCAGCAGGTCAAGGTCCACGGCGTGCGCATCGACCTCGGCGAGGTCGAGAACGCCCTGCGCAGCCGTCCCGGGGTGCACGACGTCTGCGCAGCGGCGGTCACGGAGGACGCGTCGACCGCCCTGGTCGCCTACGTGGTGGCCCCGGACGTCTCGGACGCCGAGCTGCGCGCGCACGCCACGCAGCGGCTCGCACCCGGCCTGGTGCCCTCGGTGTTCGTCCGCATGACGGCGATCCCCCGGACGCTCAACGGCAAGGTGGAGCGCCGCTCCCTGCCGCCGGTCCCGCTGCAGCGGACGTCGGAGGCCACGGAACCGCCGCAGGGGCCGGCGGAGACGCGGATCGCCGCGATCTGGAGCGAGATCCTCGGCCTGGCAGGGGTCAACCGCGACGACGACTTCACCCTGCTCGGCGGCGACTCCCTGGCGATCGCGCGGCTGATGGACCGGGTCCGCTACGAGTACCAGGTGGACCTCCCGCTGCGCGCGTTCCTCCTGGACCCCACCGTCGCCGGGCTCGCCTCGGCCGTGACGGACCGCATGGCGCGGAGCGGGTCGTGAGCGCTCCCGTGGCGGCGCCGCCCGCGAACGCCGTGCTCCGCGCCCGCCTGACGGGGGAGTTGGACGTCACCGCGCTGTCGGCCGCCGTCGGCGACCTCGTGGCGGCGCATCCGGAGCTCAGAGCGCCGGGGGAGCGGCCGGGCCGCGTCCGGCTGAGGGTCATCGACCTCTCGCGGTCCGCCGGGGAGCAGCAGCGGCGCGTCCTCGCCGACCTGGCGGCCGACGAGGCCGCCCGGCCGGTCGGGCCCGCCGGCCGCCCCCGGCTGCGGGCATGCCTCGCCGGGCTGGGCGCCGGGGCGTACGAACTCCTGCTCACGGTGGACCGGGAGCGGGCCGACGCGTGGTCGGTCGCGGGGCTGACCCGGGACCTCGGCGCCGCCTACCGCGCGCGGATTCCGGACGCACCGGCACCGCCGCCCGCGACCGGACCCCTGCCGGGCGCCTGGCTCCCGGGCGAGCGGGCGTCCCGCAAGCTGCCCGCAGAGCCCGGCGGCGACGCGGCCGAGCGGGTGCTCGCCGCCTTCGCCGCTGTGCTCGGCAGGTACGCCGGGACGGACGAGGCCGTGGTGACCGTGCTGGACGGCCCGGCGCACCAGGTGATCCGGCTGGACCTCTCCGACGCCCTGACGTCCGCTCGACTGCGCGCCGTGGTGCGTACGGCACCGGAGGCCGGCGCGGACGGACCGGCCTTCCCGATCCGCGCCGTGTTCGCGGGGCACGGCCTTCCGGCCGCGGCCCTGGACCTGCCGGGCATCACGGCCGAGGTGACCGTCGACTCCCCGCCCGACCCGGAGGGCCGGCTGATCCTGGCCGTGACCGGGCCGGACGAGTTCACCGTCGCCGTCACCGGCACGCTGCCGGGCCGGGTGACGGCCGAGGGCTTCGCCGGGCACCTCGTCCGGGCGTTGCGGTTCGGGCTCGACACCCCCGACCGGCCCCTGGCCGAACTCGACCTCTCCGGCCGCCCCGCGCCGTACCCGGCACCCGCCCCCGCCACCACACGGCCGTACCGTGACTACCTGGCCTTCCTGGACGAGGAGTTCGCGGCGCGGGTGCAGGAAGCCCCCGAGGCGGTCGCGGTGAGCTCCGCGCAGGGCACGCTCGACTACGGCGGGCTCGACCGGTGGAGCTGCCGGATCGCCCGTGCCCTGGCCGGCCACGGCGCGGGCCCCGGGCAGGTGGTGGCGCTCCTGCCGAGTGGCGGCGCCGGCCGGATCGCGGCCGTCCTCGGCGCGATGCGCACCGGCGCGACCTTCACCTGTCTGAACCCCGCCGACCCGGACGCCCGCCTCCGCGACATCCTGGCCGGGACCGGGGCGGTCTGCGTGCTGGCCGACGAGGCCGCCGCCGCGGCGCACCCCGCGCTCCTCGGACCGGACGGCCGGCTCGCGGGCCTGCCGGTGATTCCGCTGGAGCCCGCCCCGGGGGACGACTCGCCGGGGGAGCACGTCTGCTTCCCGGCCCCGCCGGTCGCCGACCACCCGCTGTGCATCGTCCACACCTCGGGGAGCACCGGGACGCCCAAGGGGATCGCGCTCTCGCGGGCCGCGTTCGCGCAGTTCGCCGAGTGGCAGCGGGCGCGGTTCGGGATCGGGCCGCAGAGCCGGGTCGCCCAGTGGGCGCCGCTCACCTACGACGCCGCGTACACCGAGATCTTCGCGGCGCTCACCGCGGGCGCCGCGCTCTGCCTGCCGCCCGCCGCGGCCCGGCGCGATCCGGTCTCGGTGGTGCGCTGGCTACGGCGGGAACGGATCGGGCAGATCCAGACCGTGCCGTCGTTCTTCCGGCTGATCACCGAGGCGCTGGACGCGCAGGGCGGCGAACTGCCGGACCTGCGCCACGTCCTGGTCGCCGGTGAGGTGTTCCCGGTGGACCTGGCCGAGGCCTGGGCGAACCGGCCGGTGCGGCCGGGCCTGCACAACCTGTACGGGCCCACCGAGTGCATCCTCGCCACCCACCACGAACTGCCCCCGGGCGGGGCGTTCCCGTCCACCGTGCCGATCGGCGGGGCGATCCCGGGCCGGGAGGTTCTCGTCCTCGACGGCCTCGGCCGGCCGTGCCCGGCCGGGGTGCCCGGCGAGATCCACCTTCGCAGCGGGTTCCTGGCCGGCTCCTACCACCGCCGGCCCGCCGAGACGGCCTCGGCGTACCTGCCCGATCCCTGGCGGCCCGGCCGGACGCTGTACCGCACCGGCGACCGCGGCTACGTGCGGGCCGACGGCACGCTGGCGTTCACCGGCCGGACCGGCAACCAGGTGAAGATCCGCGGGAACCGGGTCGAACTGGACGAGGTCGAGGCTGTGCTGGAGCAGCAGGCCGGCGTGCGGGAGGCCGCCGCGGCCGTCCGCACCACCGCGTCCGGTGACCCCTGCCTGGTGGGCTACGTGGTGGCCGACCCCGGCGTCACCGGGGAAGCGCTGCGGCGGCTCCTCGCGGCGCGGCTGCCGGCCCCCGCGGTGCCCGACCTGATCGCGGTGCTGGCCGATCTGCCGCGCACCGCCACCAACAAACGTGATCGTGCGCGGCTGCCCTGGCCCCTGCCGGCACGACGGAACGAACCGGAAGGTGACGAATCGTGAGGAACGCTGAAGCGGCGATCGCGGCCCTGGCGGCCGGGACCGGGGTCGGCCCGGACACCGTGCGGCTGGCCGCGTCGTTCAAGGTGGCGGCGGTGCTCACGGGCTCCGACGCGCTCGGCGACGGCGGCGGCGCGACCTGGCGCGAGCTGGTCGCCCGGGTGGCCACCCCGGAGGGGCGGGCCGAGGCCGAGCGGGTCGGGCGGGAGGCCGCCGAGCAGGAGCACGTCGGCCCGGAGCGCGTCGAGGGTTACGTCCGGACGGTCCTGGAGCGGATGACCGCCTTCCCGGACGAGGCGCACGACGCGCACGGGCTGGTCGGCGGGGAGGAGCTGGCGGCCGTGCTCGCGGGCTCGGGCGGGCCGGTCCGGCCGCTGCCGGACCGGCGGTTCCACGAGCTGTTCGAGGAGCGGGTGCGCCTGCACCCCGACGCGGTCGCCGCGGTGCAGGCCGGGCGTAGCTGGACGTACGCGGAGCTGAACGGCCGCGCCAACCGGATCGCCCGGTCACTGCGGCGGCAGGGGCTGGCCGACGAGGACGTGGTGGTCGTGGTGGCCGAGCGCTCGCTGGAGTGGATGGCCGCGGTGATCGCGATCTTCAAGGCGGGCGGCTGCTACCTCCCGCTGGACCCGGCGTTCCCGGCCGAGCGGATCTCCGTGGTGCTGGAGCGCAGCGGCTGCCGCCGGGTGCTGGCGGACCAGGGGCTCGCCCAGCTCGACGAGGCGGTGCGGGGGCGTGGCGACGTGACCGTCTCGGTGCTGACCGGGGTGCCGACCGGGCCCGACACCGAAGAGGATCTCGAACTGCCCGTCCGCGCAGACCAGTTGGCGTACATCTACTTCACCTCGGGATCGACCGGTGAGCCCAAGGGTGCGATGTGCGAGCACGCCGGCTTCCTCAACCACCTCTACTCCAAGATCGAGGACCTGGGTGTCCGCGAGGGCGACGTCATCGCCCAGACCGCCCCGCAGTGCTTCGACATCTCGCTGTGGCAGCTGCTCTGCGCGCTGCTGGTCGGCGGCCGGACGGAGATCATCGGACAGGACACCATCACGGACGTCCGCCGGTTCGTGGAGACCGTCACCCGGGCGGGCGTCCAGGTGGCCCAGCTGGTGCCCTCCTACCTGGACCTGGTGCTGGAGACCCTCCAGGGCGACAGCCTCGGCCTGCCGTCACTGCGCTGCCTCGCGGTGACGGGCGAGGCGCTCAAGACCGAACTGGTGCACCGCTGGTTCGCCGCCTTCCCCGGCATTCCGCTGGTCAACTGCTACGGCACGACCGAGGTTTCGGACGACACCAACCACGGCGTGATGCACCGGCCGCCGGCCGGCCGGTCCGTCCCGCTCGGCCCGCCGACCCGCAACGTCCGCGTGTACGTGGTGGACGAGCAGCTGCGCATGGTCCCCGACGGGGCGCCGGGGGAGATCGTCTTCGCAGGGGTGTGCGTCGGCCGGGGGTACGTCAACGACGCCGCCCGGACGGACGCCGCGTACCGGGCGGACCCGTACCGGCCGGGCGAACGGCTCTACCGTTCCGGCGACTTCGGCCGCCGGCTGCCCTCCGGCGAGTTCGAGTACCTGGGCCGCCGGGACTCGCAGGTGAAGGTGAGCGGATTCCGGATCGAGATCGGCGAGATCGAGAACCGCCTGCTGCAGGTCCCCGGCGTCCGCGACGGCGCCGTGGTGATCGCGGGTTCGGCCGAGGATCCGCAGCTGGTCGGTTTCTACAGCGGCGCCGCCGCCCCGGAGCCCGGGGTCGTGGACCGGGCCCTGGCCGCCGCCCTGCCGCACTACATGGTGCCGGGCCGGCTGCACCGCCTTGCCAGGCTGCCGCTGTCCGCGAACGGCAAGATCGACAAGAAGGCGCTGACCGCCGCGGCCCGGGAGCAGGGCCGGCCGGCCGCCGACGGCGACGTGGTGCTCCCGGAGACCGACACCGAGCGCCGGGTCGCCCGGCTGTGGGCCGAGCTGCTCAACGTCCCGCTCGACCAGGTCGGCCGCGGCTCCCGGTTCGTCGAGCTCGGCGGCACCTCGCTGGCCGCGATCCGGCTGGCGATCGCCCTGGACCGCGCGGTGACGGTGGGCGAGCTGA
This sequence comes from Kitasatospora sp. NBC_00039, assembly GCF_045160625.1. Lineage (NCBI taxonomy): Bacteria > Bacillati > Actinomycetota > Actinomycetes > Kitasatosporales > Streptomycetaceae > Kitasatospora > Kitasatospora sp. NBC_00039. The sequence goes on from NZ_CP108290.1 coordinate 264,439, forward strand.
AGGCCACCCCGACCGTCGCCGAGGTGGCCGGACTCCTCGACCGCAAGGCGGCCGGCCGGACGGCGGAGGCGCGCCGATGACCACCACCACCCGCACCGCACCGGTCCTGCGCGTGCTGGAAGCCGCCCCCGGCCCGCGGTGGGCCGCCGAGCACCGCGGGGAGGTCCTCACCGAGGTCGAGACGTCCGGGGCCGTCCTCCTGCGCGGCCTGGGCGTCGCCTCGGCCGCGGACCTCGCGGCCGTCACCGCCGCCCTCGGGGTCGAGCCGATGGTCGAGCGGGAGGGGTTCGCGCCCCGCGAGCGCCACGGCGCGACGGTCTACTCGGCCTCGCACTGGCCCGCGGACGCCCCCATGTGCATGCACCACGAGCAGAGTTACGCCTCCGAGGTCCCCGGTCTGCTGGTGTTCGGGTGCCTGACCGCCCCGGACCGCGGCGGCCGGACGATGCTCGCCGACTCCCAGCAGGTGCTGCGCAGCCTCCCCCCGGAACTGGTCGAGCCGTTCCGTCGGCACGGCTGGCTGCTGCTGCGCACGTACCAGGACGTCGGCCTGCCGTGGACCGACGCCTTCGGCACCGAGGACCGGTCCCTGGTCGACGCCTACTGCGCGGCCGAGGGCATCCGGCACCGGTGGTTCGACGACGGCCGGCTGCGCACCGCGCAGCGCCGGGCCGCCGTCGTCGCCCACCCCCGCACCGGCGTGCCCGGCTGGTTCAACCAGATCGCCTTCCTCAACGAACTGACCATGGACCCGGCGATCCGCGAGTACCTGCTCGACCAGTACGGGCCGGCCGGTCTGCCGTTCACCACGGCCCACGGCGACACCACCCCGGTCGACGCCGACACCGTCGAGACCGTCAACGCGGTCTACGACGCGGCCGCCTTCGGCGAGTCCTGGCGGGACGGCGACGTCCTGGTCGTCGACAACATCCGGATGGCCCACAGCCGGGAGCCGTACGAGGGCCCCCGGGAGGTCGCCGTCGTCCTCGGCAACCCGGTCCGGCTCGCCGGCCACGTCCTGCCCGGCGGTGAGGCCGGATGACCGCCGCCTCATTCGCGCAGGAACGCGCCTGGCTGGCCAGCCGGTTCGCCGCCGACACCGCGCTGTACCACGTCGCGGACCAGTGGCCGCTGCACGGGGACGTCTCCGAGGGACAGATCCGGGCGGCACTGGCCGCCGTGGTGGACCGGCACGAGGCGCTGCGCACCGGGTTCCGGGTCGTGGACGGCACGCTGACCGCGGTCGTCCACGACCGCGTCGACCTCGATCTGGAGTCCGTCGACCTGTCCGGCCGGACCGAGGAGAAGCAGCGCGCGGACCGCGAGGCCCTCGCCGACCGGCTGAAGCACACCGCCTTCGACCTCTCCCGCGCACCGCTGTGGCGCGCCGGACTGGTCAAACTCGGCGCCGGGCGCTGGCGGTTGCTGTTCGTCGCCCACCACGCGGTCTGCGACGCCCCGTCACTCTTCAACCTCCACGCCGAGATCACCGAGTTCTGCGCGGCGTTCGAACAGGACCGGCTGCCGCACGTCCCCCGACTGCCGCTCTCCTACGGCGAGTACGCGCGGCAGCAGCGCGAGCGGCTCGGCGGCGCCGAGATCGCCGCGCTGGCCGGCTACTGGCGGGCGCAGCTCGCCGGTCTGCCACCCGCGCACGGCCTTCCGCTGGACCTGCCGCGGCCGGCCCGGAGGTCCTTCGCCGGCGCGGAGCTCCGGGCCGAACTCCCGGCCGGCACGGCGTCCGCGCTCGCGGAGGCCGCCGGCCGGTACCGGGTCACGCCGTTCGAGGTCCTGCTCGCCGGGTACGTGGCCCTGCTCCACCGGCGCTCCGGCCGGGACGACATCGTCCTCGGGGTGCCGCTCTCCGGCCGGGACCGCCCCGAACTGCTGCCCCTCGTCGGCACCTTCGTGAACATGGTGGTCCTCCGGGTGGACACCTCGGGCGACCCCTCGTACGCCGGGCTCGTCGAACGCGTCCGGGCGGTGTGGCGGGCGGCCCGCGACCACCAGGAGATGCCGCTCCAGACCGTGGTCGAGCAGCTCGCACCGCAGCGCGGCCCCGGCCTGCCCCCGCTCTACCAGCTGGCGTTCAACGTCACGGCGGCCGAGGGCTTCGGGCCCCCGTCCACCGCGGCCGAGGACGACCTGCTGCTGGAGGTGTCCGGCACGACGGCCCGCCTCGAGTACAACACCGCTCTGTTCGGACGGGAGACCGCCGAAGGGCTGCTCTCCGACTACGCGGCGGTGCTCACCGCGGCCCTCGCCGACCCGGCGACACCGCTGTCCCGGCTCCCGGCGGGCCCGGGGCCCGAGGGGGGTGCCGTCCCGGTCCCACCGCCCGGCCACGTCCCGCCGCGCACCGCCGCCGAGGAACTGGTGGCCCGCGTCTGGGCCGAAGTCCTCGGCGTCGACCGGGTGGGCGTCGACGACGACTTCTTCGCCGTCGGCGGCCACTCGCTGCAGGCGCTGCGCCTGCTCGCCCGGCTGTCGTCCGACCACCGCGTCGAGACCACCGTCGACGCCTTCTTCTCGAACCCGACCGTCGCACGGCTGGCCGCAGAGCTGGAGCGGCACGCCGCGCCGCACCGGGAGAACCAGACCGACCCAGAGGGAGTGACATGGCAGTGACCGGCCGGATCGACGGCGTGCCCAGCGAGGTCTGGGACGAGGAGGTGCTGGCCCCGCAGTTCGGCTACGAGGCCGAAGCCCTGTTGCCGCACTACGTGTCGATCGAGAAGGTGCTGCTGCTGGAGTACCGCAGGATGGGCCTGGTCGACCCGGACGGGGCGGCCGCGATCGCCGGACGGCTCGACGAGCTGACCCCCGAGCTGATCCGGGCGGACCCGCGGGACAACATGTCGGACATCTTCTTCGCGATGGAACGCCACGTGGCCCGCGGCGGTACCGCCCCGTTCGCCGCCTGGCACGTGGACCGCAGCCGCAACGACTTCCAGGCCTGCGGCCAGCTGTTGTCCTGCCGGGAGAACGTCCGTGCCCTCGCCGGGGACCTCCTCGCCCTGGGACGCACGGTGGCGGCGCGCGCCGCCGAACTGCCCGACAGCCCGATGCCCGGCTACACCCACGCGCAGGCCGCGCAGACCATCACACCCGCCTTCTACCTCTCGGCGCTCTCCGAGGAGACCCTCGGCGCGGCCCGGCGCCTGCTGACCACCTACGACGAGATCGACCGCTCGCCCCTCGGCGCGGGCAGTATGGCCGGCCAGGAACTGCCCTGGGACCGCGAGCGGATGGCCGGGCTGCTGGGCTTCCGGCAGCCGCAGCCGCACGCCCTCGTGTCGGTGGCCTCCCGGTCCTGGGCCCTCGCGGTCGCGTCCGAGCTCTCGAACTTCGCCGTGCTCCTCAGCCGGTTCACCACCGACCTGATGACGTGGAGCGGCGCCGGGTTCGGGTTCGTGGACTTCCCCGACGCGCTGGCCGGGATCTCGGCGGCGATGCCGCAGAAGCGCAACTTCCCGGTCCTGGAAAGGATCCGCGGCCGCTGCTCGCACGTCGTCGGCTGCGCGACCCAGCTCGCCTTCGCCCAGCACGGCACCCCGTACGCCAACAGCGTCGAGGTCTCCAAGGAGGCCGGGCGGCACCTCCAGGCCCAGTTCGCCGCGCTGCGCTCGGCCCTGCGCCTGGCCCACACCACTGTCGCCACCGCCACCTTCCGGACCGACCGCATGCGCGAGGCCTGCGAGGGGGACTTCCTCGGCGCCTTCACCCTCGCGAACCGGCTGACCCTGGACGCCGGCGTCCCCTGGCGGACGGCCCAGGTGATCGCCGGGGCCTACGTCAGGGCCGCCATCGCCAAGAACCTGACCGCGGCCACCCCCGACGGCCCGCTGCTCGCGGCGGTCGCCGAGGAGCACGGCCACCGGGTGCCGGAACCCGCCGAACTGCTGTCCGGCGCCCTCGACGCCGACAAGGCCGTCCGGGTCAAGAACTCCGCGGGGTCGACGCACCCCGACGCCGTCCGCGCCATGCTCGCCGCGCAGGAACGCGGCTACCACGAGGTGTCCGGGCAGTGGCTGGTGCGCGGCGAGGCGGCGAGCGTCGCCGTGGCGCGCGTCGACGCCCTGCTGGCCGTCGAGGACACCGCCGAGCGCACCCCGGCGGGCACCCCGTGACCGGCCCCAGCCTCATCACCCGCCGCCCGGGCGCGGACCTGCGCAGCGGCCGCGCCGACGCCTCCGGGACCTTCGGCGAACTGCTCCAGGGACGGCTGCCCGACGGCACGGACTTCCTCGTCACCCTGCCGATCACGCTCCGCTCCCGGGCCTGGTTCCGCTTCGACGGGGCCGGTCCGCTGCGGGTCTTCCCCGCCCACAAGAAGAAGTCCCTGCGGCTTGCCGAGGCTATGCTGACGGTGCACCAGCCCGGTGGCGGCGGGACCCTGATCCTGGACAGCGACCTGCTCATCGGCAAGGGACTGGCCAGCTCCTCGGCCGACCTGGTCGCCACCGCGCGGGCGGTCGGCGGCGCGCTGGGACTGGACACCGGCCCGGCGGCGGTGGAGCACTGGCTGCGCCCGATCGAGCCGACCGACGGGGTGATGCACCCGGGCGTCGTCGTCTTCGAGCACCGCGAAGTGCGGCTGCGCGAGGCCCTCGGCGGGCTCGCGCCGGCCACCGTGGTGGCCGTGGACGAGGGCGGCCACCTGGACACCGTCGCCTTCAACAAGCGTCCCAAGCGCTACTCGCCGGCCGACACCGCCGAGTTCACCGGACTGCTGGACACCCTGACCGCGGCCGTGCGCGCCGGGGACCTCGCCGCCGTGGGCCGGGTGACCACCCGCAGCGCCGTCCTCAACCAGCGGTTCGCACCCAAGCGGCACCTGGACGCGATGCTGGCCATCGCCGGGCGGACCGGGGCGCTCGGCGTCGTGTGCGCGCACAGCGGCACCATGCTGGGCCTGCTGTTCGACGATGCGGACCCGGACCGCGCCCGCAAGGTGGCCGAGGCGCACGCGGCCTGTGAGGCCCTGGGCGACGACACGCTGCTGTTCCGGACCCTCCCCCGGCCCTCCCGGTAGGGGCAATTCCCACACCTCCTAAGGACGTGCACACATGCGGCAGGAATCGGTCATCGACGGCATCGGCCACACCCCGGCGGTGCGGCTGCGGGTGGACGCCCCCGAAGGCGTCGAGGTCTTCGCCAAACTGGAGATGCAGAACCTCTTCGCGATGAAGGACCGGGTGGCCCGGCAGGTGATCCTCGACGCCCGGCGCACCGGCGCGCTGGCCGAGGGCGCGCCGATCGTGGAGAGCTCCTCGGGCACGATGGCGCTCGGGGTCGCCCTGGTCGGCACCTACCTCGGCCACCCGGTGCACATCGTCACCGACCCGCGGATCGATCCCATCACCCTGGCCAAGCTGCGCACCCTGGGCTGCGAGGTCCACATCGTGGCGGCGATGACCGGGCAGGGGTGGCAGAGCGCCCGGCTGGAGCGGCTGGCCGAGCTGATGGCCGACCTGCCCGGCGCGTTCTGGCCGCAGCAGTACAGCAACCCGCAGAACCCCGCCGCGTACCGCAGCCTGGCCGGTGAGCTGGTCGCCGACCTGGGGTCGGTGGACGTCCTGGTCGGGGCGGTGGGCAGCGGCGGCTCGCTCTGCGGGACGTCGAAGGCGCTACTGGAACGCCTGCCCGACGTCTCGGTGGTGGGCGTGGACTGCGTGGGCAGCGTGCTCTTCGCCCAGCCGGACCGCCCGACCCGCAAGCAGGGCGGGCTCGGCAACAGCCTCATCCCCGAGAACATCGACTACCGCGTCTTCGACGAGGTGCACTGGCTCTCCGACGACGAGGCCTTCGACGCCACCCGCCGGCTCGCCCAGGAGCAGAAGATCTTCGGCGGGAACACCTCCGGGTCGGTCTACCGGGTCCTCACCCACCTCGCGGCCCGTGCCGAGCCGGGCACCCGGCTGGTCGGGATCATGCCGGACCGCGGCGACCGCTACGTGGACAGCGTCTACGCCGACGACGCCGGCCGGGGCGCACCGCGGGGCGCCGTCGCCGACGCCCCGGAGGAGGTGGAGTACGGTGCCACGGTGTCCAGTTGGTCGTTCGCCCGGATACCCCGCCGGGACCGACGGCTGCTGCTCTTCGTCGAGTCCAACACCACCGGCACCGGGATGATCGCGCTGCGGACCGCCGTCCGGCTGGCCCTGGAGCCGGTGCTGTTCACCAAGGACGCGGCACGCTACCCGGACCTGCCCGACACCGGCTGCCGGGTCGTGGTCTGCGACACCGACGACGAGGCCGCGCTGACCGCGGCCATCGCCGGGGTGAGCGCCGGACGCCGGGTGGCGGGCGTCACGACGACCAGCGAGTTCTACCTGGAGCACACCGCGCGGGCGGCCGCGGCCCTGGGCACGCCCGGCAACCCGCCGGAGGCGATGACCCGCTGCCGCAACAAGGCGCTGACCCGCACCGCGCTGCACGAGGCCGGGGTGACCCAGCCCGGGTTCGCGATCGTCACCGACCCGGAGCGGGTCGCGGCCGCCGTCGCCGCGGTGGGGCTGCCCTGCGTGGTCAAACCCGTCGGGGAGTCCGGCTCGCAGTCCGTGCTGTGGTGCGAGGACGCCGTGACCGCCGCCGCGCACGCCACCGAGCTGCTCGCCGTCACCCACAACGTGCGCGGCCAGCGGACGCCGCGCGCGGTGCTGGTCGAACAGTACCTGGACGGGCCCGAGTTCAGCGCGGAGATGTTCGGCGAGGACGGCGAGGCCCGGTGCGTCGGCGTCACCCAGCGCACCGTCAGCCCGCTGCCGCACTTCGTCGAGACCGGTCACCTCTTCCCCGCCGACATCGACGACGCGCTGGCCGACCGGATCGCCGACACGGCCCGGCAGGCGCTGAAGGCCGTCGGCTTCGAGCGCGGCCCGGCGCACGTCGAGCTCAGGCTGACCGCCGACGGTCCGGCCGTCATCGAGATCAACGGACGGCTGGCCGGCGGCATGATCCCGGAACTGATCCGCCCGGCCACCGGGATCGACCTGCTGGAGCAGCAGATCCGCGCCGCCGCCGGCCTGCCGCTGAACCTGTCGGCCGACCACGCGTCCCGGGCCGGCCTGCGGTTCCTGACCGCGCCGCGGCCGGGCCGGCTGACCGGCGTGGACGGGGTCCGGCAGGCCGAGCGGGTGCCGGGCGTGGAGCGCGTCCTGGTGGGCGCGACGCCGGGGCGCGAGGTCCGGCCGCCGCGGAGCGCCTACGACCGGCTGGGCCACGTCATCGCCGTCGGCTCGTCGCCGCAGGAGGTCGGACGGGCGCTGGCCGAGGCGACCGGACTGATCGAGGTCGCCGTCGAAGGGGAGTGACGCCACCGTCATGCCCCGCCCGAGGCAGGCCGGTCGCCGGGGTGCTCGTGGAGGTCGGCCGCGATCCGGCCGAGCATCCCCTCCATCTCCTCCCGGAGGAAGAAATGGTCCCCGGGGTGGACCTGGAGGGCGAAGGACGCCGAGGTGTGGTCGGCCCAGCCCGCGGTCAGATCCGCCCGGACGATCCGGTCGTCCCGGCCGGCGAACGCCGTGATGGGGCAGGAGACCCGGCTCCGGGCCGGCGCGTGCCACTGTTCGAGCAGGGTCAGGTCGGCCCGGATCACCGGCAGCATGAACTCCATCAGTTCGGCGTTGGCGAGGATCTCGGGAGGCGTGCCGCCCATCGCGGACAGCTCCGCCATGAGCGCGGCGTCCGGCAGGCCGTGCAGCGGCCTCGGCTCGGCGGCCGAGGCCGGCAGGGCCCCGGACACGAAGAGCCGGGCCGGCGGCGTGCCCCCGGGCCGCCGTTCCAGCTCCTCGGCCACCGCGTACGCGATCTTCGCGCCCATGCTGTGCCCGAGGATCGCGAAGGGCCCGCTCTCCCGCCGGAGGACCTCCTCGCACAGCGCGTCCACCATGGCGGCCATGTCGGTCAGCAAGGGGTCACGCAAGCGGGTGCCGTGGCCCGGCAGTTCGACCGGGACCGCCTCGACGGAGAGGTGCCGGGCCGCCTCCGTCCAAGGGCGGAAGAAGTGCGCCGCCCCGCCGGCGAAGGGGAGGCAGTAGAGGCGGGGCAGCCCCGTCGTCCCCTTCGTCCACGGCAGCCAACGGGTGCTGTGGTGCTGGTCCTGTCGCAACATCAGGTGACACCGTTCTGGTGGGCGAAAACGGCGGCCTGCAGGCGGTCCCTGAGTCCGAGTTTCCTGAGCAGCTGGGAGATGTGGAACTTGACCGTCGACTGAACGATGCAGAGCCGCTTGGAGATCTCGGCGTTGGACATCCCGTTCGCCAGCAGCGCCAGGATCTCGCGTTCGCGGAAGGTGAGAAGGTTCAGGCCGAGCGCCGGGAACAGCGCGGGCTGTTTGTCGCGGACCCAGCCCAGGAGCAGGGCCGCGATGTCGGGGGAGAGGAAGGAGTGGCCGGTGGCCATGGCTCTTATGGCCTGGGGGAAGTCCTCCACCAGGGTGTTCCGGGTGACGATCCCGGTGGCGCCGGCCAGGATGGACTCCAGGACGGCGTCGCCCTCGGCCGGTGCCATCAGCAGCGTGCGGGGGGCCTCCCGGCTCGGCCTCAGGAGCTCGCGGACGAGATCGATCCCCGTCATGTCCGCGAGCTCGAAGTCGGCCACGACCACGGCGGGGTTCAGCTCCCGGGCCAGCGCGCTGGCGGTGCTCCCGTCCGCGGTCTCACCGACCACCCGGATGTCCGGCTCGGCCACGAGGGCCGAGGAGAGTCCGCTGCGCATCAGCGGCTGGCCCGCACATATCAGAATGGGTATTTCCATCGGTCTGTGACATCCCCCTTCTTCGGAGTGGTCCTCCCAGCACGCCCGGTTCCCGCCGGTCCGGGCGTCGCCCACGGGCGAGCCGCCGGCCGGCCGGACTTGTCCGACCCCCGTCGGGGAGTGCTGCTCGGATTCGGACTGAATCAGCCCCTGCCGGGCCCGGCAGGCACAGCAGGCCCGGCGGCGTCGAGCCCGAGGGCGATGGCCAGCAGCTGGGTGCGGCTGCTGGCTCCGCTCTTGGCCCGCATGTTGCGGACGTGGGTCTCGACGGTGTGGTGGCTCAGGTGCAGCAGGCGGGCGATCGCCCGGGAGGTGCGGCCCTGTGCGAGGTGGACGAGGATCTCCCTCTCTCGCGTCGTGAACAAAGGTTCAGCCTCCCCAGGACGTGTCGTCGCAGCGGGTGAGGGGCGGGCAGGTGAGGACGCCGGCCGCGGTGGGAACGTCGTGGCGGGCGGGCGCCGAGGTGGCCGAGGCGACCGGCGTCAGCCAGGCGGCAGCAGCGCCGAGGAGCGCCACGGTGATGAGGATGATGCGCTTCATGGGGATCTCCCGTGGGTTCATTGGCATTTGCCCCATTGGGTGAAGGGGCCATGGCTCCACTCTGGCGGGCATCGAAGATCGCCGACATGCTTGGAGCCGTTCATCAACTTGCCTGACAGCAAAGGGGTGTGGGGGTAAATATGGACAAAAACGATCGCGATGTGACAGAGCGTCGGACCGAAGCAGGTCAGGGGCACGAATCCGACCTGTCCGTCTACGCATGGTTTGCGGAGAACCGCTACACCGGCACCCACGATCCGGCGGTCGTGGCGCAGGCGACGGGACTGTCCCCGTCCGGTGTGACGGCGGCGGTCGAGCGGCTGCTCGATTCGGGACTGCTGGCGCCGGCCGGCGCCAGGCAGGAAGCACTGAGGGTGGTCTCCCCCGACTCGGCCTACTTCCGGCGCGCCGCTCCCGTCGAGGCGGAGATCCGTCAGCGTCAGGACGACATCGCCCGGATGCGCAGCCGGTTCGACGAGTTCTCCCCGCTGTTCCCGGACAGCCGGGAGTCCGGCGCGGGCATCGAGGTGATCCCCACACTGGCGGAGGTGCGCTTCCTGCTCAACCGGCTGGGCGAGCAGTGCACCACCGAGGTGGTCTCCTGCCAGCCCGGCGGCGGCGCCCGGATTCCCGAGGCGATGTCCGAGGCGCTGGTGCGCGACCGGGCGATGCTGGAGCGCGGCGTGCGCATCCGCACCCTCTACCACCACACCGCCCGCTTCAACGGACCCAGTCAGGCCTACGTCGCCGCCGCCTCCGTCCTGGGCGCCGAATACCGCACCACGCACGAACTGGCCGGGCGGATCATCATCATGGACCGCGAGACCGCCTTCCTCCCCGCCGCGGGCCCGGAGCTGGGAGCCGTGGTCATCCGCGAACCGTCGACCGTCGCCTACCTGTACGAGATGTTCGAACTCACCTGGGGCCAGGCCACCCCGTTCCAGGAGTCGACCGGACGCGAGATGGAGGCCGTCGCCCGGGAACTGCACCGCACGATCCTGCGCCTGCTCGCCGACGGGCTGAAGGACGAGGCGATCGCCCGCCGGCTGGGCATGTCGCTGCGCACCGCGCGCCGTCACATCGCCGAGATCCTGGAGCAGCTCGGCGCCGACAGCCGCTTCCAGGCGGGCGTGGCCGCCAGTCGGACGGGCCTGCTGGATACCTGAAAATCGTGATGCCGCCCGACACGCCGATGCTCCATGCTTGACACTCCGACATCGCTGTGGTGGCTGGCGCCGCCGAAGGAGAGTGCACGTGGACTGGGAACGCCTGAGCGAGCGCCCCGGGCTGGACCCCTACCTCCAGGAGCTGGCGCTCTTCCTGGACGCCCACTTCGCCCGCACCTTCGGGCTGCTCTGGCCCGAGAACGACCCCGTCGTGCCCCTGGACGCGGGCGGATCGCCGGACGCGGCACTGGCCGCATACGTCGCCACCGGCCTCACGGCCCTGCTGGGCTGGAAGGTCGCGCACGCCACCGGTGCCCGGCCACCCTCCGGCCACGTCCTGGTGATCCAGTCCGCCGGATCGAGCCACTGGACGGTCCTGTCACCGGGTGACGTCGCCGCCGAGGTCTCCACCCTGAGCGGCGAGGCCCTGTACCTCCCGTCCGGTTGTCGGTCCAGCGCCGTCCACAGCGACGACGCGAGGCACGTCATCCTCGTGGTCACCGATCCCGAGGAGGGGCCGCCGGCGCCACCCGCCGCGCCGGCGGCCGACGGCCTGCAGGGCTGAGTCCGTCAGGGCTTCCGGACGGCTGAGCTCCGCTCACGCCGTTCCCCGACGCGGGCGCCCCTCCCCCCGACGCGGGCGCAGCGTGCCCCACTCCCGGCTCCGGGATGCACGGCGGCGCGGCGGGGAAGAGGCTTCCCGGCGTGGCGCTACCGTCGTCAGGGTGACGGGAATCGACGCCGACCGGCGGTGGTCCGCGTCCATGCCGGCGGCCTGTGAGCGGCACCTCGTGCCGGTGGTGTTCCGGCCCTTCGCCGAGGACCTGACCGCACGGGCGACGGCACTCCACCCTGAGCGAGTCCTCGAACTGGCTGCGGGTAGCGGCGCGTTGACGTCGGGCCTGCTCGCGGCGGCGCCCTCGGCCGAGGTGACGGCCACCGACCTGAACGAGGCCATGGTCGCGTTCGGGTCGACCCGGGTCCCGGGTTGAGTCGAGTTCGCAGTCGGGTCCCTCTTGTCGGCCTCGGGCTCGGCCTCGGCCACAGCCGGCTGGTTCGCCGTGAGGCCGGCAGGCAGGCCGGCGGCTCCATTCCCACTCCAACGGTGGCGGATCCCTGCTCCGGGCACGGTTCGCGAGAACACCGGGCGTCGGTCCGGGCATTCTCCGCTCGTGGAATCCTTCCGCCGCAGCGGGCCGCGGGTCAGCCGTTCAGCCAGCCGGACGCGTCGAATCGGGCCAGGCCGCTGTGCCCGGCCAGGACGTCGAAGTGGCGATGCCGGCCCCACAGGGCCCGGTCGCCGATGACCAGCAGTCGTCGGCGGGCCCGGCTCACGGCGACGTTGAGGAGGTTGGGGCTGGCGGCCGCCCAGTCGCGGGCTCCGTTCTGGGACGCCACGGTACCCAGCAACAGGATGACCACGTCGGCCTCCTTGCCCTGGGTGGTGTGCACCGTGCCGACCCGCTTCGCGGGAAGCCGGTTTCCGGTCGTACGCCGTGCCCCGGCGACCACCTCACGGAAGGGGCTCACCACGAACACGGACTTGCCGAGTCGCTCGCGCACCTCGTCTGGCGACGCGGTGCGGAGGTCGGCCGGCTGCCGGCCCTCGCGGTGCGCGGCCTCGGACTCCTCCTGCTCGATCTGCGCGCGCATCCGCTCCTCGAGGAGGTCCAGCGCCCTGCCGAGCACGAGGCCCTGCTGGGCCACCCACTTGCCGTCGGACTCGCCCCCGACGACGTTCAGCCAGACGCTGCGGTCGGCGAGCGGACAGGGCGCCCGCTCACCCGTGCCGAACACCATCAGCCCGTCGTAGGCGATGCGGTTGCTGATCTCGAACATCGGATCGTCGCAGCGACGGTGCACCCGAAGCGGTGACCCCACCCACACCTCCGTCCCGCCGTCCGGGAGTTCGGCCGGGAGCCAGGTGCCGCACCGGGCGAGGCGGTCGGCGACCCGCTGGACCGAGGTACGTCCGGGCGCCCACTCCTGCGCCACTCCGTAGTGGGTCCGGAGCCGCTGCTGCACCGTCCAGGGCACCGTCACGACGGGTTCGAGCTGCAACGGGTCGCCGACCACGACCGCGCGGCGGGCCCGCCAGAGTGCGCCGACCGCCTGCTGCGGGGCGGCCTGCCCCGCCTCGTCGATGAACAGCCAGCCCAGGGCCTCGGAGCCCAGGCCCGCGAACAGGCGGTCCAGCGAGGCGAAGGTCGTCGACACCACCGGCACGACCAGGAACAGCAGCTGCCAGGCTGCGCGGACGTGCTCCGGCGGCAGGTCCTTCGGGGCGTCCCCACCCACGACCTCCATCACCGCCTGCAGGCTGGTGAGGAGGCGCTTGGCCTCCGCAGCGAGGAAGGCCCGGTGCAGATCCAGCGCGGCGAGGAAGACGCGGGTGCGGGCGGCGCTGAACTCCTCGTCCATCCAGGGGGCGGACGTCTCCCGCCGGCGGTCGGCCTGCGGGTCTCCGGGGAGCGCGGCCCAGTCCTCGGCCGGCACGTGTGCGCGCCACCGTCGCGTCGCCTCGGAGACTCGGTGGGCGGCGATGTCGGCGGTGGTCCGAACCGTCGCCGCTGCCCGCTCGGCAGCGGTGACGGCCTGCTCCGCGCGGCGCAGGCCGTCCAGCCGGCCCGCGTACGAGCGCTGTGCCGCAGCTTCGGCGGCTGCGGCCTCCATTCCGGCGGCTCGTGCGGTGGCGAGGAGCTCACCGAGCCGGGCGAGTGCGGTCTCCGACGTCTCCCATGCCGTTTCGGCCTGGGCCAGGGCGCTCACCAGGGGTTCCCGCCCGTGCAGCCAGCGCTCCTCCGCATCCGAGGACAGCCGGGCGCGGAGCCGGCCCGGACGCTGACGCGCATCGTACGAGCGCAGGTCGTCGAGCCGTGACTGGCACACCCCACGGCGCAGTTCCACGGTGCGCTGAGCCTCGGCCAAGGTCGCGGACACCTGGTGCTCGGTCTGCTGGGCGGCCGCCAGCCCTTCGGCCGCGGCCTGCACCGCAGCGTGTGCGCCGGCCAGCGCGCGCTCGGCCGGGGCCTTCTCCGCCCGGGCCGCTGCCACGGCGGCATCGGCGGTCCGTATCTGTTGCGCCAGGAGCTGCCGGCTTTCGCGCGCGGCGGCCGCGGCCTCCCTGGCTGCGGCGAGCTCCTGGACGGCCTGGCGCGCCTCGGTGAAGCGGCGTACCGCCAGCGGCCAGGGATCTCCCAGCGGAGCGGTGGCCGGCGCATCCGACGCGCCCGGGGCACCGGATGGGCGGCTGTCGCTGTGCGGGCTCCGATCCGGGGCAGGTCGGGCGTCACGGTCCGACTCCGTCTGCCGGACGAGGAGATCACGCAGCCCCTGACCGGTGGCCACGGCTTGTCGGCGGCGCCGGCCGGGCCGTTGCGGGTCGGCCGTCTCCTGGATCTCCCGGCCCCACCAGAGGCGGCTGACGAACTGGGAGCGGTTGGCGCGATTGCCGAGAGGCGCCGCCACCGCTCCCCACGCCTCGGCGCCGCCGAGCAGGAGCCTGCCCTGCGCGGAGAGGTAGTCGGCCTCCTCGCGCCACTCCCCGGCCACCGCGGCCGCGGACGGGATCTCGGTCGTCACGTTCTCGACCGCACCGTTGTTGGCGGACGCGATGACGATCTCGTAGCCCGTCAGCTCCTCGCGCAGCCCGTGAAGCTTCCGGTTCCACTGGCCGGAGCTCCAGGTGTGGACCTTGCCGAACGCGTCCGCGGGAGTGGCCAACGCCGCCAGCCGCTCCGCACGTTGCACCACCAGGGCGGCGATCAGGTCGCGGAGCATGGTGGTCTTGCCGGTGCCGGGCGGCCCGTTGACCGCGTAGAGGCCGCCGCCCCCGGCGCCGCCGAGCTCCGCCAATGCGCTGTTCACCGCGAACTGCTGGCTGAGGACGAGCGGTTGGTCACTCCTGCCGGGCCACCGGCCGAGCGGGGCGGCCGTGGGACGGACACCGTCCAGCAGGGTCTGCGGCCGTTGCCGGACGTCGGTCCGGCGGCCGGAGTCCAGCGTCGCGGTGGGCCGGAGGTACTCCTCCAACGCCCGCCCCGACGTGCCCTCCGCGAGCGCCGCAGTCACCTGTTCGAGGTCCGCGGCGATGAAACTGTTGAGGAAGTCGGCCTGGTCGCTCTCCGCGCTCTGCGACTCCCGGACGGTGTAGCTCTTCACCCGCACGGCGTCCGGCCGCAGTGCCCCCGCGATCCCGAGCTGTTCGGCGACCCAGCGGGTGACGGCCGCCAGGTCCCTCACCTCCAGCGGCTTCAGGCCCAACGGGACGGGGAGATCGCCCGCCGGGTCCGGACCTCGAGGGTCTTCCGCCGCGTCCGAATCGTTCCCGGAACGCGGACCGCCGTCGGAATCGGCGCCGTCCGCGGAGTGCACGGCGCCGTCGAGGACTCCCTCCACCCGCGCGGTCACGTGATCGCTCACCCGGCTGGTGACCCCGTCCGCGAGCGCGTTCGCCGCCGATCCGGTCAGCGTCTCGGCGACCGCCTGGGTGACCGAGCCCAGCGCCGCGCCCGCCACGGTGCCCACGGCCGAGGCGATCCCGCCGACGGCCACGCCGAGCACGACGTCGACCGCCACGCCCGCGATCGCACCGAGCGCCGATCCGGGCCGGGAGGGCGCGCCGCCCGCTCCTCGCTGCCGTTGCACCACCGGGAGCCGGCCGTCGGCCAGCTCGAGGAGCGTGGACACGCAGTGCTCGGCGTCCTTCTCGAAGCCGTCGAGCCAGGCCGGGTCCGCCGGTCCCGGGCGCAGGGCCCGGCCCACCGCCCAGGCGCACGACGAGATCGTCACGCTGTCCTTGAGGAGCAGCCCCTGGTCGTTGACGGAGAAGCAGAGCACTGCGCTCTGGCCGCCCAGACGGCCGTCGAAGTCCTCCGTGGGCCCGTCGGTGCCGAACACGCCGAGCAGCGTGTCGCGCAGCGCGGTCAGCTCGAACACGCCCGCGTACACCGTGTGCTGCCAGGATCGTCCGCGGCCGGGCGAGCGCCGGCGAAGCCGGTGGCCCGTCTCCCACGGCAGGGGCCGGCCGTCCTGGACCGGGTAGACGTCCTTCGACGGATCCACCCGGTCGACCTTCTGCGGGCTGAACAACTCCACCGCCCGCCAGTACCGGACGATCCCAGCCCTGCGCTCGCGTTCTCCACCGGCCATCCCCATGCCCCCTCATGCCAGCCACACCCGGAGATCAAGCAGCGTACGGGATCACGAACTACCCACGCGTGCCTTGGTGACTCCGGCGGATCGGGAGGACGGCGGATCGCCGGGTTTCCGCATGCGGAAGGGGCCGGAGTCCCTGCTGTACGGCCCATCAGGTGGGCAGAGCAGGTGCACCGTCGCGAGGCCGGGGCTCAGGCCGTGGGGATCTCAGCCGTTCGCCTCGGATTGCCGGCACCCGCACCTGTCGTACGGGCTGAGCACGTGTCGGGCCGGTCTCGCCTACCGGCCGCCGGTGTCCGGCGAATCAGGCTGGTCCCGCCTACCGGCCGCCGGTGTCCGGCGACGTCCCGGGAGTACCCGTGATGACCAGCTCGCCGACTCTGTCCGCGAGGACCGCCCGGGCGTCCGGCGGCATCCTGTCGTCCGTGACGAACCAGCCGATCTGGTCCAGGTCGGCGAAGGTGCTGAGCCCGGTGATGCCCCACTTGGTGTGGTCCGCCGCCACTGCGACGCGGCGGGCGCGGGAGATGAACACCCGGTTGGTCTGTGCTTCCGCGAGGTTGGGGCTGGTCAGACCCTCGCTCTCGGTGACTCCGTGGGTGCCGAGGATCAGCAGGTCCACATGGAGGGAGGCGATGGCGTGATCGGCGATCGGGCCGACGAGCGCCTCGGAGCGGGTCGCACTGCCGCCCGTCAGGAGCACGACGGGCGCCCGGTGGGCGGCGTCCGCCGCGCCGCGGACGAGGCGCTCGACCGGAAGGGAGTTGGTGAGGATGGTGAGGTCCGGCACGTTCAGCAGTTGCGCGGCCACGGTGTGCGTGGTGGTTCCGCCACTGATGGCCACCACCGTGCCGGGGTTGACCAGGGCCGCGGTCGCCTCGGCGATGGCGGCCTTGGCCGCGGATTCCAGGGTCGACTTCACCTCGAATCCGAGCTCTTCGCTGGTGCCGACGGCGACCGCGCCGCCGTGGACCTTCTCCACCGCGCCGGACCGGGCCAGGGCGTCGAGATCGCGGCGGACCGTCATGTCCGACACCCCGAACACGACGACGAGATCGGAGACGCGCACGGCGCCGTCGCGCCGGACCGCCTCCAGGATGAGGGCGCGGCGCTGGTGGACGAGCAGTCCCTGGTCGGACATCCCCATACCTGTCGTCGGCTCCCTCGGGCGGATCGGATAGAGCGAAGTGGGACGTTCGGACAGCGGGTGCGCGGAGAGCGGACCGGAGAGCCCGCCCACGGTGCTGTCAGCCTCCCGCGAGGTTCCTCCGGGCCCCGTGACCGGCGCGCCGCCGGTACCGGGACCCCGCAGGTGGCACCCGTCCCGGACGGGTGCCACCTGCGGCCGGCGGCGATCAGGCCGACCCTCGGCGGCCCCTCGCCGTTCCGCCGGGCGTACCGGCCCGGCCGTTCCGTCCCCGGAACGGCCGGGCCGCTCCGGCCCCGGCGGAAGTCAGGGAGCGGTCCCGGTGTGTCAGGCAGGGAGGCCGATGGCGCGTTCGCCGTTGCGGCGCTGCTGGATGACGACGGCGACGACGAGGAGGGCGCCCTGGGCGACGTTCTGCCAGAAGGAGTTGATGCCCTGGACGGTGAGGCCGTTCTCGAGGCAGCCGAGGAGGGCGACGGCGAGCAGGGTGCCACCGATGCCGCCCTTTCCGCCCTTGAGGGCGCAGCCGCCGAGGGCGGCGGCGGTGATGGCCTTGAGTTCGAGGCCTTCGCTGCCGGAGACGGGCTGGCCGCTTCCGGTGCGGGCGGTGAGGAGGATGCCGGCGATGGCGGCGACGGTGCCGATGAGGGCGTAGACGGCGACCAGGTACTTGTTGATGTTGATGCCGGCGAGGCGGGCGGCGGTGTCGTTGCCGCCGATGGCGTAGATGTTGCGGCCGATGTCGGTGTACCTGAGGAGGAGGTGGACGGCGAGGGCGACCAGGATCAGGATCCAGACCATGACGGGGAGTCCGGCGATCTTGCCGCGGCCGAGGAAGATGAAGATGTCGTTGTTGAGGACGTAGCCCTGGGCGCGGCCGTTGGAGATGAGCTGGGCGAGGCCCTTGTAGGCGGCGAGGCCGGCGAGGGTGGCGATGGTGGGGTTGACGCGGCCGTAGACGATGACGACGCCGTTGAGGACGCCGATCAGCAGGCCGGTGCCGACGGCGGCGGCCATGCCCGCCAGGGCGTTGGAGCCGGCGGAGGTGAAGGCCATGGCGGAGACGACGGAGGCGACGCCGGCCTGGGAGCCGACGGAGATGTCGAGGCCGCCGCAGATGATGACGACGGTCTGGACGACGGCGAGCAGGCCGGTGATGGTGGCGGCTTCGGCGATGACCTGCATGTTGTTGAGGCTGAGGTAGTTGTCGTTCAGCACACCGAAGAGGGCGAGCACGACGACCAGTGCGCCGATCAGGCTGAGGTTCTGCCCGCCGACCGAGGCGAGGACCCTCGGCGAGCCCGCGGACCGACGTGGGGAGTGGCCGCCGTTCTTGGCGGATGGCGTGGTGCGGGTCGTGGTGCTCATGCGGAGGCTCCGGAGGCGGGGGCGGGGTTGGTCGTACCGGCGAGGTCGTCGGCCATGGCGAGGTTGAGGATGGCTTCCTCGGTGGCCTGGGCGCTGCTGAGTTCGCCCGTGATGTGGCCGTTCTGCATGACGACGATGCGGTCGGCGAGGCCGAGGACTTCGGGGAGTTCGGAGGAGATGACCAGGACGGCGACGCCTTCGGCGGCGAGGTCGGCGATGATCTGGTAGATCTCGGCCTTGGCACCGATGTCGATGCCGCGGGTGGGCTCGTCCAGGATGAGGACCTTGGGCTTGCGGGCGAGCCAGCGGGCGAGGACGACCTTCTGCTGGTTGCCGCCGGAGAGTTTGCGGACCTCGTGTTCGATGGAGGGGGTGCGCACCCGCAGACGGTCGGTGTACTGCTGGGCGAGTTCGCGCTCGGCCCCGCGCTTGACGAAGCGGAAGCGGCGCAGGCGTTCCAGCACCACCGTGGACGTGTTGTCGCGGATGGAGCGCTGCAGGAAGAGTGCCTGGGCCTTGCGTTCCTCGGGGGCGAGGCCGAGTCCGGCGCGGATGACGGCGCCGGGTTTGCCGGAGGGCAGGCGCCGGCCGTCGAGGGTGACGGTGCCGGAGTGGATGGGCAGGTCGCCGGCCAGGGCGAGGGCGAGTTCGGAGCGTCCGGCGCCGATCAGGCCGGCGAGGCCGACGACCTCGCCGGCGTGGATCTGCAGGTCGATGTCGCGTACGGCGTCGGTGGTGACGCCCCGGACGTCGAGGACCAGCCGGTCGGTGGCCACGCGGGTGCGGGAGAACAGGGAGGAGAGGTCGCGGCCGACCATGAGGCGGACGAGGTCGCCTTCGGTGGTGGTGGCGGCGTCCTGGACGCCTGCGAGGGTGCCGTCGCGCAGGACGGCGATGCGGTCGGCGAGTTGGAAGATCTCCTGCATGCGGTGGGAGACGTAGACGACGGCGACGCCGTCGTCGCGCAGGCGGCGGATCAGGGTGAAGAGTGCGTCGACCTCGTGTTCGGACAGCGAGGAGGTGGGTTCGTCGAAGGCGATGACCTTGGCCTCGCCGGTGAGGGCCCGGAGGATCTCGACGAGCTGGCGCTGGGCGGGGGTGAGCTGGGAGCCGAGGAGGTCGGGGTCGAGGACCTTGTCGAAGCCGAGGCGCTTGAGGTCGGCGGTGATGCGGCGGCGCAGTTCGGCACGGTCCAGACGTCGGCCGGCGGCGCGGGGCAGGGAGCCGGCGTAGACGTTCTCGGCGACGGAGACGTGCGGGATGATCTCCGGTTCCTGCGGGATGATCCGGATTCCGGCGGTCCGTGCCTGGGCGGGGGAGGCGAGATCCACGCGCCTGCCGTCGAGGACGACGTGGCCTTCGGTGGGCTGGTGGTCGCCGGTGAGGATCTTGAGCAGGGTGGACTTGCCGGCGCCGTTCTCGCCCATCAGGGCGGTGACCTGGCCGGCCGGGAAGTCGAGGGTGACGCCGCCGAGGGCCTGGACCGCGCCGAACCGCTTGGTGACCTGGTGGACGCCGGCGCTGCCGGCGGCGGGCTGGGCGCTGGGCGGGCGGGGATCCGGGTTCGCGTCGTGGGCTGGGCTCATGGGGTTCCTCGAGACGGCGTACGGAGGGTCGGGAAGGGCTCGTGGCCGGTGCGTCACGGTCGCTTGCGCACCCGGGGAGGAGTGGGAGGTTCCGGCGGGGTTCGGTCGTCCGCCCCTCGGGTGGTGCCGAGGCGGCGGGAGGGGGGTGCTCCAGGCCCGGCGGGGCAGTTGTCGGGCCGGGCCCGGGGCACCGAGGCCGGCCGTGGGGTCCGGCCCGATCGGGGGTCAGCTGCAGGTGACGCCGGCGCTCTGCCACGTGGCCGCGTCGACCATGGTGGTGGGGGCGAAGGCTTCCTTGGGGAAGTCCTTGCTGTTCTTGAGCTTGTCGTACATGGTCTGGACGGCAAGGGCGCCGACGTCCTTGCCGTTGATGAACAGGGCGGCCTTCATGCCGGTGGGCTTGTTGCCGCTCCAGTTCTTGCAGGCGAGGTAGGCGCCGAGGCCGACGCCGATGACGTTGTCGGGGCTGATGCCGGCGTTCTGCAGGGCGGTGACGCCGCCCTGGACGTTCTCGTCGTTGCAGCCCCAGACGACCCAGTGCTTGACGCCGGCGTTGGCGGTGATCGTCGCGGCGATCTTGTCCTGGGCGCCGGTGGGGGTGTTGTCGGTGGCGACGTCGATGGTCTGCACCTGGGCGGCGTCGGTGCTGAACGCCTCCTTGGCGGCCTTCACGCGGTCGCCGCAGACGGTGACGTCCTGCTTCCAGGCGGAGATGATCCGGGTGTCGGCCGGGTTCCAGCCGGCCTTCTTGTACTCCTGGGCGGCGCGCTTGCCGACCTCGGTGCCCATCTGCTGGCCGGAGAAGCCGATCCGGGCGACCAGGTCGCTCTTGGCGCAGGCGGCGGGGTCCGGGCCGGTGGCGCAGATCTGGTCGTCCGAGGTGAGCAGCGCGACCTTGGCGTCCTTGGCGGTCTGCACGACCTGCGGGCCCACGGCCGGGTCCGGGACGACGATGATGACGCCGTTGGTCTTCTGCGCGATCGCGGACTGCACCTCGCTGATGGTCTTGTTGGCGTCGCTGCCCAGGTTCACCACCTTCAGGTCGACGCCGAGCTCCGCGGCCTTCGCCTTGGCGCCGGCCGCCTCCCCGACGAAGTACTCCTGGTCGCCCTGCTTCTGCAGGTAGGTGATCGAGATCTTCCCGCTCACCGGCGCGACCGGGGCATCGCCTCCGGCGACTGACTCCTGCCCCGTCGAACAGGCGGTGGTCAGGCCCAGAGCGAGCAGCAGACCGGTCGCGGCGACAACACGGCTGGTGGGACGGAACATGCGGGAGCTCCTTCGCGCAGGCGCCGACTCCGGCGCCCACAAAGGGTCGGGGGGTACTGCCCGTTCGGGCCCCGGGCGGAAGTGGGAGCTGATGGGCCGCACTCGCTTCGGCCTGCGAGGTACCTGCCACCAACCCTCAAGAATCAACACTTTCAAACGGGATGGCACATATGACATCTCTGTTGCGCGGTAGTGTCAAGAGGAAGTCGGGGACGAGATCAGCTTGTGACCTCGCGGATCCCGGGTGTGGGACACCCGTCGGCGCGGCGCGGCCCGTATTCGGCCGGTCGGTGACGAAGTCCGTGTCCACCGCCTCGGCGCCACCTGTGGAGAACGGTGGGACCGTCCGATCCGGCCTCACTACCCGCGCCCTGCCTGCGGTCGGCGGCTCGCTCGAGCGCTGGTGTGTTGACTTTTGTTCTATATCGTTTGACTATGAGCGCGATTGCTCGGTCCGGGGAGCCGACACGGGGCCCTGTACGGAAGGAAGCCATGATCAAAACGTCGGACAAGCTCGCGGACGGCCGCGAGCTCCTCTACTTCGATCCGGACGAGGCCGTTCCACGGGAGGGCCACGGCGACCTGCGCCCGCTGGAGGCCTCGGTGAGCCTGTCCGAGATCCGCCGCGACCCGACCACCGGGAGCTGGGTGACCGTGGCCGCGCACCGGCAGGCCCGCACCTACCACCCGCCGGCGGACGAGTGCCCGCTCTGCCCGTCCCGCGAAGGCAGGCTCAGCGAGATCCCGGCCTCCGACTACCAGGTCGTCGTCTTCGAGAACCGGTTCCCGTCCCTGGCCGGCGACGCCGACCCCGAGCTCCCCGGCCACCCGGTGGCCGAGGCCGCACCCGGCACCGGACGCTGCGAGGTCGTCTGCTTCACCGCCGACCACGGCTCGTCGTTCGCCGACCTGACCGACGCCAGGGCCCGCCTCGTCCTCGACGCGTGGACGGACCGGACCGCGGAACTCTCCGCGCTGCCCGATGTTAGGCAGGTGTACATCTTCGAGAACCGCGGCGCCGAGATCGGCGTCACCCTCGCCCACCCGCACGGGCAGATCTACGCCTTCCCGTTCCACCCGCCGCGCACCGTC
Source organism: Kitasatospora sp. NBC_00039 (assembly GCF_045160625.1). Classification (NCBI taxonomy): domain Bacteria; kingdom Bacillati; phylum Actinomycetota; class Actinomycetes; order Kitasatosporales; family Streptomycetaceae; genus Kitasatospora; species Kitasatospora sp. NBC_00039. The sequence continues at coordinate 286,524 of NZ_CP108290.1, forward strand.
AGCATGATCGAGCAGGCCGGCCGGCACCGCGCCGCCACCGGCCGCAACCTCTTCGAGGACGTATTGGCAGCCGAACGCGCAGACCCGGTGAGAGTGGTGCTGACCGGCGAGCACTGGACCGCGTTCGTTCCGTTCGCCGCCCGCTGGCCCTACGAGGTGCACCTCTACCCGAACCGCAGGGTCGCCGACCTCACCCACCTCGACGAGGCCGAACGCGCCGAGTTCCCCGGCCTGTACCTGGAACTGCTGCGCCGCTTCGACCGGCTGTTCATCGAGGAGGGGCAGTCGGAGCAGGCCCGGCCGACGCCGTACATCGCGGCCTGGCACCAGGCGCCGGCCGTGGACGGCCACGAACTGGCCCTGCACCTGGAGCTGTTCACGATCCGCCGCACGGCAGGCAAACTGAAGTACCTCGCCGGCGTGGAGTCGGGCCTGGACGCGTTCGTCAACGATGTGTCGCCGGAGGCGGCCGCACAGCGCCTTCGAGAGGTCGCATCATGATTACCACCGCCACGGGGGAGCCCACCCGATGACCCGGACCCACGCCGCCCGCGGCGCCGCTGCCCCGAACGCCCTCGCAGGGACGTGGGCAGCGCCCGGCCGCGTCAACCTCATCGGCGAGCACACCGACTACAACGACGGGTTCGTCCTGCCGATCGCCCTGCCGCACACCGCGCGTGCCACGGTGCGGCTGCGCGCCGACGGGGTGTTGCGGCTGTACAGCGAGCAGGGCGGTGGAGCCGCCGTGGAGCTGGCCGTCACCGAGCTGGCTCCGGGCGGCGTGGACGGCTGGGCCCGCTACCCGGCCGCCGTGGTGTGGGCACTGCGCGAGGCCGGACACCCGGTCGGCGGCGCCGACGTGCGCATCGACAGCGACGTGCCGACCGGCGCCGGCCTCTCCTCCTCGGCGGCGATCGAATGCGTGATGGCCGCCGCCTGCAATGACCTGCACGATCTCGGTCTGGACGGCCCCCAGCTGGCCCGGATCGCGCAGCGGGCCGAGAACGCGTTCGTCGGCGTCCCCTGCGGGATCATGGACCAGATGGCGTCGATGTGCTGCCGCGAGGGCGGGGCGCTCTTCCTCGACACCCGCGACCTGTCCGCCCGCCACGTCCCGCTCGACCTCGTCGCGGCCGGCCTGCGACTGCTCGTCGTCGACACCCGGGTCAAGCACGACCTCGCCGACGGCGAGTACGCGAAGCTGCGGGCCGGCTGCGAACGGGCCTCCGCCCTCCTCGGCCTGCCCGCCCTGCGCGACCTCGGCCCGGACGGACTGCCGGCGGCTCTGGGCCGGCTGCCGCACGAACTCCGCCCGCTGGTGAGGCATGTGGTGAGCGAGAACGCGCGGGTGGAGCGGGCGGTGGCCCTCCTCGACGCGGGTGACCTGCGCGGACTGGGTCCGCTCCTGACCGCGGGGCACGCCTCGCTGCGCGACGACTACGGCGTCTCCTGCCCGGAGACCGACCTGGCCGTCGAGGCGGCGGTCGGCTCCGGTGCGCTGGGCGCCCGGATGACCGGCGGCGGTTTCGGCGGTTCGGTGATCGCCCTGGTCGACGCCGGCGCCGTGCCCGCCGTCACCGTCGCGGTCGAGGAGGCCTTCCGGCAGGCCGGCCACACAGCCCCCCGTACCTTCACCGCCGTTCCGGCGACCGGCGCCCGCCGCATCGCCTGACCAGGCCGGGGTTCCCCGCCGGCAGCGCACACGCGCCGCCGGCGGGCAGCCCTCGATCGTCGCCGCCCGGGCCGCGGCGGGCGTGAAGGCGACGGGCCGGCCGTGGCCGTCCGTGGCCGTCCAGGTCGGGCCACGCCGACGGCCCGGGCTGTGCCGGGGGATCAGTGCAGTCCGGCGAAGAGGTCGTTCTCGGGCACGGCCGCGCCGGTGGTGTCCTGGACCCGTACGAAGGTCTCCACGCCCATCAGCTCGGTGAACCTCTCCTTGCCCATCTTCAGGAAGAAGATGTTCTCGCCCTGGCTGGCGTGTGCGGCCAGCGCATCGAACTTCTGGCCACCGAACTCGGTGGTGTCCACCCAGGTGGTGATCTCCTCGTCGGGGAGTCCGATCTCGGCCATCGCGGCGGCCTCGGCCGGATCCGGCTCCTCCCACTCCGCGCCGAACTCGCGCATGACCTCCCCGAAGCGCTGCATCGCCGAGCGCGGCGCCGTCGTCCAGTACACCTTCGGCGTCATCCCGGTCGTCGCCAGCGCCGCCATCGTGACGCGGTTCGCCTGGATGTGGTCGGGGTGGCCGTAGAACCCGTTCTCGTCGTAGGTCACGACCACATCGGGCCGGTAGCGCCGCAGGAGTTCGGCGAGGCGGGCAGCGCCCTCCTCCACGGGCGTCCGCCAGAAGGACCCGGGGGCGTCGTTGGCCGGCCAGCCCATCATCCCGGAGTCGGCGTACCCCAACATCTCCAGATGGCCGACCTTCAGGACCTCGCAGGCCGCCTCCAGTTCCTCACGGCGCATCGCGGCGACGGCCGCCGGATCGTGCCCGGGCTCGCCCGGCTTGACGCCCCCCGGTCCGTCACCGCAACCGCCGTCGGTGCACGTGACCAGGACCGTGCGGATCCCCTCCGCCGCGTACCGCGCGAGGACACCCCCCGTCCCGGTGGCCTCGTCGTCGGGGTGGGCGTGCACCGCCATCAGTGTCAAGGGCCGGTCAACCATGAAAACCATCCTTCGGTCCGAGAAGTGCTCGGTCCGAGTCTGCGGCACGCGGGCGGTTGCCCGCCCGCAATATCGGGGTGACCGTGATCCGGAAGCCCACGGGCCCCGGATCACGGTCCGACGATGTCGGCCGGAGGCGGGGCGGACCGGGTGCCACGTCAGCCGTCGTGCCGGCCCTGAAGGTCGTTCAGGGACTCCTGGAAGCTGCGGATCAGCGCGGCGAGGCCGGTCTCGAACGCCCGCTCGCGGAAGTCGGGCGGGGCGTTCCGCAGCGGTTCGAGCCCGGGCGGGAGTGCCTCGTCCGTCCAGGCCGCGTCGTGCGGGCGGTCGAGGTGGAGCGCGGAGCCGATCAGGAGGTACTCGACGGACTGGACGACCGAGAGCACGTGCTCCTCGGGCCAGCCGGCCTCCCGCAGCAGGGCGAACGCACAGGCGTAGGCCTGCAGGGCCGCGACGGACCGGGTCGGCCGGGAGGCGAGCAGCGGCACCATGTTCGGGTGGCGGGCGAGGGCGGCGCGGTACGAGCGGGCCCAGGCGTCCAGGGCGGCGGTCCACGGCTGGACGGTCGGGTCGAGCTCCATCTCGGCGACGATGAGGTCGCTGATACCGGCGATGATCTCGTCGCGGCTGGAGACGTAGTTGTAGAGCGAGGGCCCCTTGACGCCCAGCCGGGCCGCGATGCGGGTGGTCGAGAGCGCGGCGGAGCCCTCCTCGTCGACCAGTGCGAGAGCGGCCTGCATGATTCCGTCCCGGGTCAGCAGTGGCCGTGACGGCCTGCCCATCTGTTGGTCCTCTCGTCCGCTGGTGGTTACCCCCGGGTATGGGCTCTCGCCGTGGACTAGTGTACGTTCTCGCCCAGGAAAAACTACGGGTTCTAGTTTTAGGGGTGTCCATGGATGGCGCCTGGCGTCTCCCCTGTGGCGCCAGGCCAGGACCTCGAAGGCGACCCACCTTCGCGACCCGGACCGACGGCGGACTTCGGCCACATCCCCCGGTGGCCCCCTTGATGTACCCGTAGCCATCCGGGCTCCTCCCGTGGAGGACCTCTGCCGTGAGCCTGTCTGGCATGCCCTTGACACCTCGTCGGCCTGCCGACGGCAGGGCGTGAAGGCGACTGTCAGGCCGTACCTGCGGGCCCAGGTGCAGGGCACGGTCACGGCCGGAGTGCCCCGCCGACCACCGCCTGACCGACAATCCGTCAAGTCGAAAGCCGAGTACCAGATATGACCATCAAGGCAAAGCTCGTTGCCACCGCGACCCTGACGGCCGCGATCACCGCCGGCCTCGCCACCACCCCCGCGGCCGCCGCGGCCCCCGCCGCGCCGGTGGTCGCCGCCGCCCCCGCGGCGAGCAGCGGCAGCACGGTGACCGAGCAGCAGTGGCTGGCCGACGTCACCGCCGCGATCGCGCCCGCCCGCGCCTACGTCGAGCGGCGCACGGCCGAGCCCACGGACGAGAGGCCCGCGATCGTCTTCGACATCGACAACACCACCCTGGCGACGCACTTCCACCCGTTCGCTATGCCGGGCATCTCGCCGGTCGTGGAGCTGGCGCAGTACGCCCACGCGCGCGGGGTCGCGATCATCTTCGTCACCGCGCGCGTGGACTTCATCGAGCCGGTCACGCGGTACAGCCTGGAGAAGGCGGGCTACACCGTGGACGAGCTGCACGGGCGCGACCTGTGCGATCTCTTCGAGCCGGTCCAGCAGTACAAGACCGATGAGCGGATCGAGATCGAGAACGAGGGCTACACGATCATCGCCAGCGTCGGCAACAACTGGACCGACCTCGGCGGCGGCCACGCCGAGCGCACCTTCAAGCTGCCGGACTACGACGGCCTGCTCTCCTGACCCACCCCGCCGGTGTGCTCCGAGACGGCGCGGTTCGGGCGCCGGGGCCGGTGGTCCCGCCGTCCGGCCGCGCTTCGGGCTGCTGAACGGCGGCCCACGGGGTCGGCGGGCGTCCTGCGCAACTGTGCTTCCGGGGTGTCACCGGAGACCGACAGCGCCCCCGCCCGCCCGGGCGGGGCGTTCTCGGCCGCCGGGGTCACAGCACCTGGAAGGTGAACTCGTCCGCGGGGCCCGCCGGGGAGGAGCAGCCGTTCGACAGGACGGTCCGGCGTTAGCGGTGTACGGATCCGAGCGCAGGTCGGCGCCGCGTCACGCGGGCGGACGATCCCCGGGCGGCGCGTTGCTCCAGGAAGGATTGCCCTTGCCGGCTCGAGCTGCCCGGTTTCACCCGGTGCCGATACGGGACTGAGACGCTCTTTACAGGTCCCTGATGTGACCGATGAAAGGACGAAACGCTCCCCGGACAGGAATCCGACGTCCCACGCCTACCGTGCCTCACATGCCACATACACATGGCCGGACCAACGGTCACCACACCAGGACCCGCAGCCGAGCATGCACCCAAGCCGTCCTGTCGGCAGGCGTGTTGGCCGCGGGCCTCGCGCTGGCGGCGCCCGCGGGGGCCGCAGGGGGCACAGGGACGACGCCGAAGGACGTGGCCCCCACGAGCCGGGTGGCCGTCCATGCCGAGGCGGTCACGGCCGCGCAGCAGCAGGCCGTCCTGGACTACTGGACCCCGCAGCGGATCACCGCCCTGACGTCGCCGTCCTCCGGCAACCCGCCCAAGAGCAGCCCCGACGGTGCTCCGTGGACCGGTGCCGCCACCCTGGACAAGACGGTGGGCAGGCTCTTCTTCACCAACCACGGCGAGGACGAGAGCTGTACCGCGACCGTCGTGGACAGCGCCAACCGCAGCACCGTCGTCACGGCGGCGCACTGCGTCAACAACACCGTGCCCGGCTACCGCAACGGGACGAAACCGCTCGGCGGCTTCAGCATCAAGTACATGGCCACGTCCTCCCGCTGGGACGCGGATCCGGGCACGACGACCTCCGATGCCGTCGCTGTCGCCGGGTACGACACGGGAATCCTCGTAGCGAACCCTGCGGCCGGCGGACGACGGATCGCGGACGTCACGGGAAGCCAGAGGATCGCGTTCACCAAGCCCGCCAAGGGCGAGTTCATCCACACCTTCGGGTACCCGAAGGACCGCCTCAACAACCCCGGCGCCACATACGCCGGTTCGCGCATGATCCACTGCGCCGGACCGGACCGGACCGGACCGGACCGGACCGGACCGGACCGGCCCGGCCCGGCCCCAAGGCCCCCCTCCTGTGGGGTGAGCCCTGCGACATGTCCCACGGGGCGAGCGGCGGGCCCCACCTCGCACAGTTCGACACCCGGACCGGCGTCGGCACCGTCGTCGGCGTCACCACCACCACCGACGAACTCGCGGGCGGGCAGACCAACACGCTCTACGCCACACGCCTCGGCGACAGCGCCCACCGCCTCTACGACTGGGCACAGACACGCCTGACCTCCTGTCCAGCGCCTGCTCGGCCGGCCTCCCGGCCGAGCAGCGTGTCAGACGGTGCGTCAGACCAGTGCCGCGCCCCATGCCCTGGCCCGGTCCCGTTCACCGGCACGCAGGGGACCGTCGGCCTCGTCGACGATGAAGCCCTCGGGTTCGGCCACCACGTCGTAGTGGTGGCGGGAGAGCCGCTGTGCGATGCCTTCGGCCGCGCTGCCGCTCATCCGCATGTCCGCGCGGGTGTCGAAGGCCGCCGCGTGGGTGCCCGGTTCGGTCTTCGGGAGGTCGTGGAACCAGGAGCGCAGGCTTTGCCCCCGCGGTCGCGGCGGCCTCCCTCGCGGCGTCCTCGTGTCCCTCCTTCTTCGCCTCGGCGGTGGCGGCCAGCCGGCGGCTGAGACCTGAGGACATGCCGTGCATGTGGGTCGGTCCACCGACCACCAGGAGGTCGGCGGTCCGCGTCACGTCGGCGCCGGCCTCCGCCACGGGGATGCAGTCGATCGCGGCGTCCGGGTCGGCGTCGTGGACGCCCTCGGCGATCGCCTCGGCGATCTCGCGGGTGTTGCCGTACATGCTCTCGTACACGATCACTGTGTGCATGGTTCTCACCTCTCGCTTCCAGCGTGCCGCGCCGCTCGCGTACCGGGCGTGGGCCGTTCGGCCCTGACCGTTCCGCCGACGGGACCCCGGTGCCGGAAGGCCGGTGCGTCAGCCGTGGTCGGTGCGTCAGCTGTAGGGGACGACCGCGACCGGGCAGTGGACGTGGTGGATGGCGGCGTGGGCCACCGACCCGATGTGCGTGCCGATCGGCGCGCGGCGAGTGCGGCGGCCGACCACCACGAGCCCGGCCCGGGCCGTTTGCTCGACGATGACCCCGGCGGCACTCCCACGGACCAGGTCCGGCGTCACCGGCACCCGTGGGTAGCGGTCCCGCCAAGGCTGCAGTGTGTCCGTGAGCTCCTTCCGCTCGGCCAGCGCGAGATCCTCGGCCGTGCTGCCGATCGCCGCGAACGCCATGTACGCGCTGCCGTTCGGCGGGTCCCAGGCGTGGACGGCGCGCAGTGGTGCCGCGTGCAGGGCGGCGGCCTCGAAGGCGAACGCGATCACGGCGTCGCACGCGTGCCGGAGGTCCAGGCCGAGGACGACCTCGCGCTCGGCTGTGCGGTCCGGGGAGTCGTCGGCCCGGACGAGCACCACCGGGCAGGCCGCCCGCCGGAGGACTTCCTGACTCACGGACCCGACCAGGAAGCCGCGCAGCGTGCTGAGCCCGCGCGACCCGAGGACCAGCATCGTGGCGTCCCGGCCCGCGGCCTCCAGCGCCGTGGCGGGGTCCTCCGGCACGTGGGCGGAGGTCACCTCGGCTCCCCGGAACCGGGCCCGCAGGTCGGCCTCCCGGAAGGCCAGCTGCTGCCTGCTCCAGGTGACGGCGTCGGCGGTGCCCAGCACGTCGGTCCTGGGCCACGGCCACGCCTGCACGAGTTCCAGGGGCAGGCGGCGGTGCAGCGCCTCGCGGGCCGCCCACTCGGTGGCGGTGACGCTCTCGGGCGACCCGTCGAAGCCTGCCACGACAGGTCCGTTCACGATGTCCTCCGATGGATTGCCGAAGCCGGTGTCTTCGCCTGGGCGTGCCCCGGCGGGCCCGTGACGATCGGGGCCGGGTCAGTGAGTCAGGAATCCGGCGGCGTGTCGTTCGCGGCCGCGTCCGTCCGGCCGGCGCGGAGCAGTTGGTGCCCGAGGTCCACCAGGGCACGCCCGGCGGCGTACTCGTCGCCGATCTCCGGCACGGGGTCGTCATGCGGGTTGCGGTGGGCCGTGGTCCGGCTCTCCAGCGTGTTGTCACCGGTGTCGAGCACGGCGTGCACCTTGGTGGTGTCTCCCTCCTCGAAGAGGTCCAGCCGAAGGGTCCACCGTTTGGTCCGCGCTGCCGGGGGTGCGGTGCGCTCGTCCATGTCCAGGTCCGTTCCTTCAGGGGCCGTCCGCGGGGCCGGTCCGGTGGGTGTTCACCGCCCGCCAGGTGGGGGCGGGGTGTGTCCGGTCCCTCCATCGTGTGACCGCGGGCCTTGAGCCGGCGAGGGGAGCGGCCCCGACGGCGGGCGGCCCCGACCCTGACGGCCGTGCTCAGTGCCCGCCCTCGGACGGAGCGGGGACGGTGAAGACCGGGCAGTGGGCGCGGTGCAGCAGGCCGTGCGGGACGGACCCGAGCCGCATGCCGGTGAACCCGCCTCGTCCGCGGCGTCCCACCACGACGCCGAGCGCGTGCTCGGAGGCCTTGGCCAGCTCCTCGACGGGGTGGCCGCGCACCACCTCGTGCGTGGGCGCCATGCCGGGATGGAGGGCCCGGCGTCCGGCCGTGGCCTCGTCCAGCAGTCGCCGCAGCGTCTGGACGGTCGCCTCCTCGTCGAGACGGCCGATCAGGTGCGACTGCCAGACCCAGACGGCGCGCAGCACGGCTCCGCGCCGTTCGGCGAGGTCGAAGGCGAAGTCGACGGCCGCAGCGGATGACGGGCTGCCGTCCACGCCGACCACCACGTACGGCGGGTCCTGGGTGACATGCTCCGGTTCGGGGACGACGACCACCGGGCAGTGGGCCTGGGCGCTCACCGGCACGGTCACCGAGGAGGAGCTCAGCAGCTCCTCCAGCCGGTTCAGCCGGCGCGAGCCCAGGACGACGAGTTCGGCGTGGGCGGACTCCCGGCAGAGCATCAGGGCGGGGACGTCCTCGCTGACGGCCGTCGCCACCGACAGGCCGGGGTGCCGCTGGAGGGCGAGGGTGGTTGCTTCGTCCAGGGCCTGGTCGCCGCGCTCGCGCAGCTCCTTGTGGTAAGCGCCCCCGGCGAAGGCACGTACGTCGTGGGGGAGTGGCACAACGGCGTGGACCATCCGCAGCTGCAGCCTGCGGCGGTCGGCCTCGTCGGCGGCCCAGGCGACCACCGTCGCCCCCGGGGCGACGGCGTCCACACCGAGGACGATCGGACGGTTCCTGCTGGCGGATGTCATGGCTCCTCCACCGGACGGCCGGCCCGCTGTGGCCGGTTCTGTTCCCACGCTATGGCCGGTTCTGTTCCCACGCCAGGAGGAACGGGGCGCTCGGGGGGAGGGCCGATCGGCCCAACGGTCGGGTCGGACCGTACGGGGCACTGGCCGTCCGGCCCCGGCGGAAGACGTCCGGGCGGCGTTGATGCGGATCGCTGACGGCCTCAGAGCGGGAAGGCACGGCTCTCGCCGGGCCGGACGAGGGTCGGGGCGCCCCGGAACCGGATCTGGACGGGCTCCTGGCATCCCGCCCGCAGGCTCACCGTGACCGTCCGGCGGTCGGTGGCGATCACGACGCCCCAGTGGCCGCGGTAGCGCAGCTCCAGCTCGATCCGGCCGAGCGCGGACGGCATGCGCGGGTCCAGCCAGAGAGCGTCCTCGCGGATCTCCAGGCCGGTGTAGCAGCGTTGCAGCAGGTCGACCGCGCCGGCCATGGCACCGAGGTGGACGCCCTCGGCCGTGGTGCCGCCCTGGGCGTCCCGGAGGTCGGCGACCAGGACGTCGCGGAAGTGCCGCCAGGAGGCGCGGCGGTCGGAGCGGGTGAGGACCCACGCGTGGACCACGGAGCTGAGCGTGGAGCCGTGCACCGTGCGGCGCAGGTAGTAGGCGGTGGTGCGGCGCAGCAGTTCGTGACCGGCGGGGTAGCCGAGCAGGCGGAGCAGGTCGCGGACCTCGTGGGCGGAGAACAGGTACCAGAGCATGAGGACGTCCGCCTGTTTGGACACCCGGTAGCGGTTGGCGGTGTCGCCCTCGGCCTCCAGGATCCGGTCGAGCCGGCGCAGGTCGGGATAGCGGTACCGGTAGGCGGCCCAGTCCAGTTCGGCGAGTCGCTCGTAGCCGTCGAACTGGCTCGGCACACCGTCGTGGAAGGGGACGTGCAGCCGCCGCCCGACCTCGCGCCAGCGGCCGAGTTCGGTGTCGTCGAGGGCCAGTCGTTCGAGCAGCTCGTCGCGCCGGTAGCCGGGCAGGACGCGGACGGTGTCGAGGGCGCGGGCGAGCACCCAGGAGGCCAGCACGTTGGTGTACGCGTTGTCGTCCAGGCCGGGGCCGTCCGCCCACGGGTAGGCGTCGTGGTACTCGTCCGGGCCCAGTACCCCGCGGATCGAGTAGCGGTCCCGCCGGGGGTCGTAGGTGGCGGCCGAGGCCCAGAACCGGGCGATCTCCAGGAGCGTTTCGGCGCCGGCTTCGGCCAGGAAGTCCAGGTCGCCGGTGGCCTGGTAGTACTGCCAGATGTTGTAGGCGACGGCCGAGCCGACGTGTCGCTGGAGGTGGCTGTGGTCGGGCAGCCAGCGGCCGGAGAGCGGGTTGAGGTGGAGCCGCTGGGACTCCTCGCGGCCGTCGCTCGCGCTCTGCCACGGGTACATCGCGCCGCGAAGGCCGGCCTCGCGGGCGGCCTGGCGCGCCGCGTCCAGGCGGCGGTGGCGGTAGCGCAGGACGGCTCGCGCCAGCTCGGGGAACCGCAGGTTGAGCAGTTGGAGGACGAACAGCTCGTCCCAGAAGACGTGACCCCGGTAGGCCTCGCCGTGGAGCCCCCGGGCCGGGATACCGACGTCGAGGTCGGCGGAGTGCTCGGAGTACGTCTGGAGCAGGTGGAACACGTTCAGGTGCAGCGGGCCGGCGCCCTCGAAGTCCGCCTCGATCCGGCATCGGCGCCACAGTTCGCCCCAGCGGAGGGAGTGGTCGGCCAGGAGCTCCTCGAATCCCGGGGCCTGCGCGACCAGGAGGCGCGAGGCGTGCAGGGGAGCCTCGATCGCCGGGTCGCGTGAGGTGTGGACGGCGACCGTCTTCTCCACCGTCAGCGGGTGGCCGGCCCGGATGTCCGCGGTCAGGGTCTGGGCCGCCCAGCCCTCCCGGAACTCGCCGCGACGGTCGCAGCCGACGGCTTCGCCCGCCCGGTGCAGGCGGTTCCGCGCCGCGAGTGCGATGTGCAGCGGCGAACCGGCGGCTGCGACCTCCAGCCAGAGCGGCCCGTCCCCGTCCAGGCCCTGGCCGGCCGGTACGAGGTGGCGGGCGGTCAGGCCGCGGTAGCGGGCGACCCCGGTGTTGGCCACGGTGCCGTCCAGGGCGGAGCGGATCTCCAGCAGGCCGGACCAGTTCTCCGCGGTCAGGGTGGTCTCCAGGGCGAGCAGATGCCGCTGCGCCTGGCTGGCGAGGCGGCGCTGCACCAGCCGGGTCCGCCGCCCCTCGGCGTCGACGACCAGGGCGCGACGGGTCAGCAGCCCGCATCGCAGGTCCAGCTCCAGGCTCTGCTCGGCCGGCGGGCCGGTGAACCACGTGCCGCCGACCGGGCGGAAGGTCAGTGGCAGCCAGTTCGGGGTGTTGATCAGGTCCTCGTTGGTGACCGTGCGGCCCGCGACCGTCGAGGAGGCGCGGTCGTAGCAGCCGGCGAGGTAGGTGCCCGGGTAGTGGACGCCGTCGGCGACCGACTCGGGTGCGGCGCCGCGGCTGACGACGTAGCCGTTGCCGACCGCGCACAGGGCCTCCCGCAGTCCCTCCTGCGCGGGGTCGAAGCCCTGGTAGCGGAGCGCCCAGGGGTCGGGCATCAGGGCGTCCGCCCGGCCCGCGGCGGGGCTGTCCGGTTCCACGCGGCGGCCTCCGTGCTGTCGGCGTCCTTCCAGTCTGCGCAACGGGTCGTCGGCCCGCTCACCGGCCGTCGTCCGTAGCCGCCTCCTCCTCCTGCGTGTGGATGGCCCGGCCGGTGACGGACGTCGGCCTGATCCGCACCCACACGTCGCGCGGCCCGCCTGCCCACGGGTCCGGGTTGCCGCGCCGGACGAGGTGCTCGACGGCCTCCGGTTCGTCGAAGGCGGTGGCCTCACCGACGGCCAGGACGCTCCAGCCGGTGCGCGACGCCTCGTCGATCCGGTCGACCTCCAAGGCGATCCGGCTTCCCGGGGTGGTGGCGAGGATGCTCCCGGCGGCGGTGCGGAAGAGCAGGGTGCCGTCCAGCACGCGGTAGTTGACCGGCAGCACGACAGGCCCTTCCGGCGTGCTCAGCGCGACCCGCCCGACGCCGCCCGGTGCCAGCCTGCCCCAGCATTCCGGGGCCGAGAGCTCGGTCAGGACCGGGTGGGCGGCGGCCGCGGCCCACCCGGTCGGCAGGTCGAGCCCGCCGCCGAGCAGCTGTGAGGCGGAGGTCCCGAGTGCGTCGGCGAGTCTGATCAGCGGCCCGGTCTCGACGGCGGCCGGCGAGGATTCCAGATACTCCAGGAAGCCTTCTGCCATGCCGGCTTTCTCCGCCGTCTCCGCACGGCTGAGCCCGAGCTGCCGACGACGCAGGGCGATCCGGCGGCCGATGTCGCCGGGACCGGCCTGGTCGTCCTCGCCGTCGTGGGATCGGGACGGACGGTCCTGCGGCGGCTCCCCGCCTGATGCTGTCATGGGCATGGACTTCTCCCTTCACGGCCCGGTCCGCCGGGGGCGCTGCAGCGGCGCCGAACGGCCGGCACAGTTCCATGGTCGGTGAGCGGGGACCTCACGGCGAGGGCCGACCGGGCCGTGCGGGGTACTGAACGGTCCGCCGGTACCCGGCCGGATGGTGGGCCGGTCGGCCCTTCCCGGGAGGAGCGGGTGTGCGGACGCTGGAGATGTCCTGACCGCCGGGGCCGCCGAGGAGAGAGGCCATGTCCGTTCCGCACCTGCCGCCGACCGCCGAGGCGCTGATCGCCGACGGCACGACGGTCGAGATCCGCCCGATCGCCACGTCGGACCGGGAGGCCGTCCTCGACCTGCACGCGAACCGGATGTCCGCCGAGAGCCGGCGGCTGCGCTTCTTCGGCGCCAGCCGCACCGCACCGCGGCTGGCCGCCGAGCGGCTGTGCGGCGCCGGCCGCCCCGGGCTGCTCGCCCTGGGTGCATGGGCCGGCGACGACCTGGTCGGGGAAGCGGACTGCGAGATCCTGGACGACCGCCCGGACGCTGCCGAACTGGCGCTGGCGGTGGCCGACGACTGGCACCGCCGGGGAGTGGCGACCCTGCTGTTGGAGTACCTGGTCCACGCGGCGCGCGGCCGGGGTGTCCGGGTTCTCGAGGCCGACACGCTGGCCGGCAACCGGGCAGTCCACCGCGTCTTCGCCGACCTCGGGCTGCCCGTGCACCGCCGCCTCGAACAGGGCGAGATCCGGGTGCGGGTGCCGCTCGACGAGGCGGACGAGCACTACCGCGAGGCGGTCGACGAGCGCGGCCGCCGCGCTGACGTCGCCAGCCTGGGCCCGCTGCTGCGACCGGCCTCGGTCGCGGTCGTGGGGGCCTCGCGCCGGCCGGGGTCGGTCGGGCAGACCGTGCTGCGGAAGATCCGCGAGGGCGGCTTCGCCGGGCCCGTGTGGGCGGTCAATCCACGCGCGGAGGAGGTCGCGGGTGAGCGCGCGTACCCGTCGGTGCGCGCCCTGCCGGCCATCCCGGACCTTGTGGTGCTGGCCGTGCCTGCGGCCGTGGTGGCGGGCGTGGCCGAGGAGTGCGGCCGGGCGGGCGTCCGGGCGCTGGTGGTACTCACCGCCGGCCTCGGGCAGGGCGAGTCGCGGCAGCTGATGCGGGCCTGCCGCCGGTACAGCATGAGGTTGGTCGGCCCCAACAGCCTGGGCGTCGCGCAGACCGATCCCGACGTCAGGCTGGACGCCGAGTTCGGCGGCGCGTTCCCGCTGCCCGGGAGTGCCGGCGTGGCCGTCCAGTCCGGCGGCGTCGGCATCGCCTTGCTGGAGCGGCTGGCCTGGCTCGGTATCGGAGTCTCCGGCTTCGTCTCGCTCGGCGACAAGTACGACGTCAGCGGCAACGACCTGCTCCAGTGGTGGGAGGGTGACGGCCGCACCGACCTGGCGCTGCTGCACCTGGAGTCCTTCGGCAGCCCGAGGGCCTTCGCCCGAACCGCCCGCCGCGTCACCCGGAAGTTGCCCGTCCTGACCGTCGACGCCGGACGTTCGCCGGCGGGGCGCCGGGGCGCCGCCTCGCACACGGCGGCGGCCGCCACCCCGACCGTCACCCGTGAGGCGCTGTTCCGGCAAGCCGGGATCACCGCGGCCCACAGCATCGACGAACTCGTCGGGACGGCAGCGTTGCTGCACGCCCAGCCGCTGCCCGCTCCGCGCGGTGCGGTCGCGGTGGTCTCCAACGCCGGCGGCATCGGCATCCTGGCCGCGGACGCCTGCACCGACACAGGTCTCCTGCTGCCCGAACTCGCGCCCGATCTCCTGGAGTCACTTCCGGACGGTGCGGCGGCGCGCAACCCCGTCGACACCACGGCGGCCGTCGGGCCGGCCGAACTGGCCCGCTGCCTGAAGGCGTTGGAACGCGGCGGGACCGTCGACGCGCTGCTGGTCTGCCTCGTGCCCACCGCACTCACCACGACCGCCGAACGCGACCCCGTGCGCGCCCTGCTCGACGGCCCGGCCCGGCGCAGGATCCCGGTCGCCGCCGTGCTGCTCGACCAGCAGGTGCCCGTCCGCTACCTGACCTGCGCCGACGGTGGCCTGCTGCCCGTGTACTGCGACACGGTGGCCGCCGCCCGGGCCCTGGCCCACGCCCGCGACCGCGCCCGGTGGCTGGCCGAGCCGTTCGCCGCCGAGGCCGACGCACCCGGCTGCGACCCGAAGGCCGCCAGGTCCATGGTCGACGCCTACCTCGCGGCCAACCCGGACGGCGGCTGGCTCGACCCGGTGAGCACGGCCGACCTGCTGGACTGCTACGGCCTGCCGCTGATCACCTCGGTCTGGGCCCCGGACGAGCACACCGCCGTGGCCGCCGCCGAGGGCCTGCGTGGCCTCGGGCACGGGGGAGAGGTCGCGCTGAAGGCGTACTGGCCCGGCCAGGTCCACAAGAGCGCCGCCGGTGCGGTGCGCACCGGGCTTGCCACGGACTCGCAGGTCAGGGACGTCTTCCGCGAGTTCGGTGAGCGCTTCGGCAGGCGGCTGAGCGGCGCGGTCGTGCAGCCGATGGCCGCACCCGGCGTCGAACTGCTCGCCGGCGTGGTGCAGGACCGGGTCTTCGGCCCGCTCGTCGTCCTCGGTATGGGCGGCACCGCCGCCGACGTCCTCGCCGACCGAGCCGCCCGGCTCGCCCCGCTCACCGAGCACGATCTCACCACCATGGTCACCGAACTCCGTGGCGCACCCCTGCTGTTGGGTCACCAGGGCGCACCCCCGGCCGACCTCGCCGCGGTCCGCGACGTGCTCGCCAGACTCTCCCGGCTCGCCGCCGACCTGCCCCAGCTCGTCGAGGCCGACCTCAACCCCCTCATCGCCCGCCCCGCCGGCGCCGTCTGCGTCGATGCCCGGGTCAGACTGGAACCCCGGCCCTCGTTCGACCCCTACCTGCGACGACTGCGCCGACCGGCCGCCACCCAGCAGGCGTGAGCACGATGAACCACAGCATCCTCGACGGCACCACGGCCGAGACCATCGCCCACCCGGACGCCTCGCCTACGCCTGGCCGCACCCGGGTGCGCGCCTGCATGAGCCGCCCCGGCATCGCCGTCACCCCCGGCACCGACTTCGCCACCGTGGTCGCCGCCATCACCGCCTCCCGGCGCGGCATCCTGCCCGTCGTCACGGCCGACGGCACGGTCGCGGGGGTCGTCGCCGCCTCCGACCTGCTCGCCGCGTACGCCGACGAACACGCGGGGCGAGCCGCCCGAGGCGAACTCCACGCACAGGACCTCATGACCGCGCCCGCGGTCACCGTGACCGACGAGCAGAGCGTCACCGAGACGGTGGCCTTGCTGCGCCGCGAATCCCTGCACCACCTGCCGGTGGTCGACGGCGACGGCCGCCTGGTCGGTCTGGTCTCGCCGCACGACCTGCTGGACGCCCTGCGCCACGACGACGAAGCCGTCCGGACCGAAGCCCTCGCCATCGTGCTCACCCCCGGCTCCGGCATCGCCCCCGCCTCCGTCCGGGTGACCTGCGAACGCGGCCACGTCGTCCTGCACGGCCGCGCCCGCACCCGCAGCGACGCCGCCGCGATCTGCCTGCAGGTCGCCCGCATCGACGGGCTCAGCGGACTCACCGACCGGCTCGGCTGGGACATCGACGACACCGCGCCTCATGCCGCCGGCTGACCCTCACCGGCCGAACGAGACGGCGGGGGGCTCAGGCCGGTACGACGGCCACCGTGCAGCGGGCGTGCTGCACGACCGACTGGCTGGTCGAGCCGAGCCTGCCGAGCGGGCCGCGGTGCTCCCCGTGCCGGCCGACGACGACCAGCCGCTGCGCCCGGGACCTGGAGACCAGCTCCCGGGCCGGATCGGAGCGCACGGAGGTGGCAGTGACCGTGACGTCCGGGAACCGCTCGCGCCAGCCGGCCAGCACCTCGGAGAGCAGCCGCTCGTGCTCGGTGGCGATGTGGCCCTCCTCGTAGACCAGCGGGAGCTCGTGTCCCGGGCCGGTGACCAGCGGATAGGCCCAGGCATGGAGTACGCGCAGGGGGAGGTTCCGGCGCCGCGCGGAATCGAAGGCGTACGCGAGGACCTGTTCGTCCTGTCCTCTGCCCTGGACACCCGCCACCACCTCGCCGCCGGTCCCGGCCTCGGTGGGGTGCACCACGAGGACCGGGCAGGGGGCGTGAGCGGCGGCGTGAAGGCTGGTCGAGCCGAGCAGCAGCCGGGGAAAGCCCCCCGAACCCCGTGCGCCGAGCACGAGGAGCAGCGCGCCCCCGGCGGCCGTGGCCAGGGCGTCACGCGCGTCGTCGTCCACCAGGGAGGTGGCGACGTCGACGCCGGGGTGCCGGAGCAGGACCCGTTCGCGTGCCGCGTCGAGCACGGCGGCGCCCGCATCCTTGGGGAGTCGTGTCTCGCGGCCCGCGGGCGCGGACGCGGCCTCACCGAACCAGGCGTGGACCACGTGGAGGGGCGCCCCCCGCAGCCACGCCTCGTCCGACGCCCAGTCGACGGTCTGCTCGCTCGACGCCGAGGCGTCGACGCCCACGACGACAGGGTTCCTCATGGCAGGCACCTCCGGATCGCGGGGCGGCACCGCGGGGCAGCCCGGTGCTCGTGAGGGACCCGCGTTCGGCTTGCGTCCAGGCTATGCCCGGCGCCGCCCGAGAGCAGCGGGAGAAGAGATCCGAGACTCGCCGGGTGCCATGGCCGGACCGGACGCGGCAGCTCGGGTGCGCCCTGCCTCGCCGGGGCGCCGCCTGGGCCCATCGGCCCCGGTGCAGGTCCCACCCGGCCCATGGCGGCGAACCGCTCCACGGGGAACGCTGGAGGAGAAGACAGGATGGCACCGCTGTCGTTCCGCACCGGCGAGGTCCCGAGGGAGTGATCAGGACATGAAGGCGCTGACCTACCACGGACCGGGCCGCCGCACCTGGGGCGAGGTTCCGGACGCCGCCGTCCGCGACCCCGAGGACGCCGTCGTGCGGGTGGACGCGGTCACCATCTGTGGCACCGACCTGCACATCCTCAAGGGCGATGTCCCCGAGGTCGCCGACGGCCGCGTTCTCGGTCACGAGGCCGTCGGCACCGTCATCGAGACCGGCTCCGGCGTACGGACCGTCGAGGCCGGCGACCGGGTCCTGGTCTCCTGCATCTCCGCCTGCGGCCGCTGCGCCTACTGCCGCGCCGCGCGCTACGGCCAGTGCACCGGGGGCGGGGGCTGGATCCTCGGCCATCTGGTCGACGGCACGCAGGCCGAGTACGTCTGCACCCCGTTCGCGGACAACTCCCTCCACCGGCTGCCCGAAGGCGTGACCGACGAGAACGCCCTGGCGCTCGCCGACATCCTCCCCACCGCCTTCGAGGTCGGAGTCCACAACGGCCGGATCGGCCCCGGCGACAGAGTCGTGGTCGTCGGCGCGGGCCCGGTCGGCCTCGCCGCGATCATCACCGCCCGGCTCTTCAGCCCCTCCCGCATCATCGCCGTCGATCTCGCGACGAGCCGCCTCGACGCCGCGAAGCGGATGGGAGCCGACACCGTACTCACCGTCGCCGAAGCAGCACCGGAGGCGGTGCGCGCGCTGAGCCCGGACGGACTCGGGGCGGACGTGGCGATCGAGGCGGTCGGCGTCCCCGACGCGTTCGAGCTCTGCACCCGCGTGGTGCGCCCCGGCGGGCGGGTGGCCAACGTCGGCGTGCACGGCAAGCCGGCCGTCCTCCACCTCGAAGACCTCTGGATCCGTGACGTCACCATCACCACCGGCCTGGTCGACACGCACAGCACCCCGCGGCTGCTCGACATGCTGGCCGCCGGCCGGCTCGACGTCTCCGGGCTGGTCACCCACCGGTTCGGCCTCGACGAGATGCAGGAGGCCTACGACGTCTTCGCCGACGCGGGCACCAACGGTTAACGGTGCCCTCAAAGTCGCGCTCTTCCGTCGTGACCCGGAGGCACGTGACCCGGAGACCGGCGAGCCAAGGAGCACACGGTGAACCAGAACCACGACCTCGAAGCCGTCCGTCACGCTGATCCCGCAGACGTCGCGCGCAGGATCACCGAGCGGCGCTCCCGACTCGGCCTGACCGAGCAGATGCTGGCGTACCAGGCGGCGATGGCGCCGCGCTACCTCCAGCACCTGCTGGCGGCCGGCCCGGATTTCGACCCGGCCGGCTTCCTGCGGATCGCCGCCGCCCTCGGACTCACCTACCAGGACCTGCTGGAGGGCCGTGCCGACGCCCCGCCGGGACAGCCGCAGGCGGCCTCGCGTCCACTCCTCCTCCACCTCACCGCCGCCGAGTGCTGGGAGAAGATCGGCACCCACGGCGTGGGCCGGATCGCCCTGCCCGTCGAGCCGGGACCGGCGGTCTTCCCGGTCAACTACACCGTGGACGACGCGAGCATCGTCTTCCGCACGGCCACCCGAAGCAGCGCGGCCCCGGACGACGGGGCCCCGGTGTCGTTCCAGGTCGACCGGATCGACGACCACCTGAGCCGGGGCTGGAGCGTTCTCATCCTCGGCGAGGCGCGGCACGTGACGGACGGCGACGAGGTGCGGCGGCTGTCGGAGCTGCCCACGACCACCCCGTGGGCCGGCGGGAAGCGCCCGCTCTGGGTGCGGATCCGGGCGGACGAGATCACCGGGCGCAGGATCGGCGGTGGCTGAGCCGCTGCCGTGCACCGGCGCGGCGACGACGGAGGCGTGGAGATTCCGGGCGTCTGACGACGAGCTCAGGTGCTGCGCCGTTGGTCCGATCGGATGGCGGTGTTGCGGCGACCCGGCGTGCCGGGCCGCCGCAGCACCGGAAGGCTGTGGCCGACGATCTAGGTTCGGGCCCGTGACCGGCAACGACGCGGTCCTGGCACTGGTGGTCGCCACCGCGCTGGGGTTCGACTTCACCAACGGCTTCCACGACACCGGCAACGCCATGGCCACCTCGATCGCCACCCGGGCCCTGCGCCCACGGGTGGCGGTCGCCGTCTCCGCTGTGCTGAACCTGGTCGGCGCGTTCCTGTCGACCGCCGTCGCGGCGACCATCGCCAGCGGCCTGGTCCAGAGCGGCGACGTGACCCTCACCGTGGTCTTCGCCGGCCTGGCCGGCAGCATCCTGTGGAACCTCACCACCTGGTACCTCGGCATCCCCTCCAGTTCCTCGCACGCGCTCGTCGGCGGCGTGGTCGGGGCCACGATGGCGGCAGCCGGTGCCTCCGCCGTCAAATGGCAGGGCCTGGTGTCCAAGGTGATCGTGCCCGCCACCCTGTCCCCGTTCATCGCCGGCACCGTCGCCGTGGTCGGCACCCACCTCGTCTACCGCTTCACCCGGGGAGTGTCCGAAGGCCCGCGCGACCACGGCTTCCGGCGCGGCCAGGTCGGCTCGGCCTCGATGGTCTCGCTCGCCCACGGCACCAACGACGCGCAGAAGACCATGGGCGTCATCACGCTGGCCCTGATCGCCAACGGCGCCCTGGAGCCCGGGGCCACCTCCCCGACCTGGGTGATCACGTCCTGCGCGGTGGCGATCGCGCTGGGCACCTACATCGGCGGCTGGCGGGTCATCCGGACGCTGGGCAAGGGACTCCTGGAGATCGAGTCGCCCCAGGGCATGGCTGCCGAGTCGGCCTCGGCCGCGGTGATCCTGGCCTCCACCGACTTCGGCTACTCGCTCTCCACCACCCATGTGGCCACCGGATCGATCGTCGGTGTCGGGGTCGGCAAGAAGGACGCCGTGGTGCGCTGGAACGTCGCCCGCCGGATGGCGGTGGCCTGGCTGTTCACCCTGCCGGCCGCGGGCGGGGTCGGCGCCGCGGCCTACTGGGCCGCGAACGGGATCGGCGGGACCCTCGGCGTCGTGGTGATCTTCCTCGTGCTGCTGCTGGCCTCCACCGCCTTCTACGTCGCCTCCCGCCACCAGGCCGTGACACCGGAGAACGTCAACGCCACCTGGACCGGCTCGGTGGTCCCGGAACCCGACGCCGACAGGGCGGCCCTGTGAGCACCTGGATCAACCTGGACGCGCTGTGGCGGATCGTCGCGGTGGGCCTTCTCGCCGGCGCCGGCCTGCCGGCCCTGTTCGCCATCGGCCTGCGCGCCCTCAACCCACCGGCCCCGGCGGACGAGGCTGTCACCGGGCGGCCGACCGCCGGGCCCGTCGGCCACGTGGTGGCGGGGCTGTGCTTCGCCGCGGTGCTCGCCGCGATCGGCTGGGGGATCTCCGTCATCGTGGGCCACAGCTGAGCGGCTTCAGCCGAGCGGACGCAGCTCGGGCAGGCCGCCGGGCCGGCAGCAGAGTTGGTCGATCCACCGCACCCGTCCCGAGTGCCGACGGCCGACAGGCGACCGGCGCGGGTGGCCGAGAGGATCTCGGCCACCCGCGCCGGCGTGGGGCGCTCGTGGTCACGCGTCCGTGTGAGTCCGGACCAGGCAATCCCGGAGGGTGAGGACAGGGGCGTCGTCCAGGCCGCAGTGCTCGGTCTCCGGCGGCTGCAGGGCGGTCACATCGGATGTCGCCGTGCTCGCTTCTTCCCCTGTCGGCCTCACATGTCGTCGATGCTCCAGTGGCCGCACGTGAAGATGCTGAACGGGAAACAGGTGTAGTCCGTGGTGGTCTGCTCTTCGCTGTCCAGCAGCTGCAGGGCGTTGACGTCGTTGGTCATCGTACTCACTCGCTTTCCTCGGGTCGGGTCCGCTAGATGTCGCCGTAGCTCCAGTTGCCGCACGTGAAGATGCTGAACGGGAAGCAGATGTAGTCCGTGGTGGTCTGCTCCTCGCTGTCCAGCAGCTGCAGGGCGTTGACGTCGTTGGTCATGGGTGGTCACCTCCTTCCGGCCGGGTCGGGGCGGGCAGCCACAGGCGTGGCCCGCCGTGGTGGAGCCGTACCAGCAGGCCGAGCGGCCCGGCGAGTCCGGTGTTGTAGCCGACGCCCACCCCGGTGAGGGTGTCGTCGGGGATCAGGAGCAGCCCGTCGTGGACGACGTGCCGCGCGTGGGCGCAGGCGAGGAGTTCCTCGGCGCGGCGCCGGTGGCCGGGGTCGTTCAGGGCCTCGGCGAGGTCGAGCAGGTACTCGGCGTTGCCCGCGAGGCCGTGGCAGGCGGCCGGCGAGCTCCGCCACCGCCAGCGGTACACCTCGGTCGCGGCCTGTTCGGCGGTCTCGCGGTAGCGGGGATCCCCGGTGGCCTGCCAGAGGCGGATCAGGAAGGTGCCGATGCCGGAGGCGCCGCTGCACCAGTGGGGCGCGTGCGCGGGGGTGTCGGCGCCCCGGTCCTCGACGGGCCAGCCCGCGCCGCCGTCCCGCACGCGTGCGGTGGTGAGCAGGGTCTCGGCGGCTGCCCGGGCGGCGTGGACGAAGTCCTCCCGCTCCGCGGCGAGCCCGGCGAGCAGCAGGAAGGTGCCGACGCCGGCGACGCCGTGGGCGAAGCCGAGATGGGTGATTCCGGCGAGCTCGGAGTCGAAGTCGGCCGGGACGGGCCACACGACACCGGAGCGGCCCTTCGCGGCGGTGGTCAGCAGGGCCTCGGCGGCGGCGACCGCGCGTTCGCGGAACTCCTTGTCACCGGTGGCCTGCCAGAAGTGGAGCTGGGTGAGGCCGGCGCCCGCCACGCCGTGGCATACGTCGGGGTTGGGCCAGCGCACCGGCACCTCGCGGGCCAGCTGGGCAGCGTGCGCGGCGAGGCCGTCGTCCTCGAGCAGCCGGGCGGCGTCCAGCAGGGCCCAGGCGGTGCCGGAGCGCCCGAAGTGCAGCCCGGGCAGCTGCTGTCCGCCGGTCCGGGCCCGGGCGGCGATCCACTGCGCGGCCTCGGCGACGGTCGCCCGCAGCCGTGGGTCCGTCCGGTGTGCGGCGGCCGCGGTGAGGACGGACAGGACGCCGGCCGCGCCGTGCTGCACGTTCAGCGGATCGGTCCGCTCGGCGGAGGGGTCGGCGGGCCAGAGCCGTACGGGGTCCAGCGGGGTCATGGTGTCCATCAGGTGGGTCAGCCCGTCGGAGAGCAGCCGCTCCGCGGTCCCGTCGTCCAGGACACTCCCGCCGTCCAGGACACGCCCGCTGTCCGGGGCGCTCCCGGTGGCGGGGGGTGCGTCCACGGGTGCGGTGGCGGGCAGCCCGGCGAGCGTCTCGCGGACCGTGTCCAGGCTCCAACGGTCGTTGGGGTCCTCCGCCATGAGCCCCAGCACCAGCGGCTGGAGGGCGGTGAGCTCCGGGCGGTCGGCGAGGGCGGCGGCGAGCAGGGCGGCGAGACGTTCGTGTTGGCCGCGCGTCGCCCCGCTGTCCGCGGCGAGCGCGGGCTCGGCGCCGGTGAGCTGGTGGAACATCACGGCACCGAGGCTGTAGAGGTCGGACTCCGGGGCGGGAGCCAAGCCGTTCGGGGCGCTGTCGAGCACCTCCGGGGCGCAGAAGCCCGGGGTGTGGATGCCCGGAGCGAGGTCTCCGGGGCGGGCGAGGGCCTCCAGGTCGATCAGGCGGAGCTCGCCGTCGGGAGTGACCATCAGATTGTTGGGGCTGAAGTCCCGTAGGACCAGGCCGACCCCGTGGACGGCCTCGACGACGGTCACCAGCTGCCCGGCCAGCTCCAGCACCGACGCCCGGTCGGGGCGGAGCCTCTCGGACACCCAGGAGCGCAGCGTCTGCCCGGCGATGCGTTCCTCGGCGAGGTACCGGTTTCCGCCCTGGCCGAAGACGTCCAGCACCTGCGGACACAGGCCGAGCGGCGCGAGCAGCGTGTGCATCTCGGCCTCGTGGCCCAGCCGCTCGCCCGAGTCGGTGCCTCTGAGGGTGGCTCCGACGTGCCGCCGGGCCTCCTTGATGACGACCTCCTGCCCGGTCCGCTGGTCCGTGCCGAGGAAGACTCCGCCCCGGTAGGAGTGCCGGATGGCCTTGTGTACGACGTAGCGGTCGTTCAGGAGGACGCTCGTCCCGGGGGCGGGCGGGGGCTCTTCGGGCGGCGGCAGCGGGGAGGTGGCCCAGGCGGGCGCGCTGAAACCGGCTCGCCGCCGGTCCCGGACGAAGCTCCCGTCGGGCGCCTGCAGCATCGGCTCGGGTGAGCCGTCGTTGGTGAGCCGGGGATAGCCTCGGAAGGCGCCGTAGCGGTAGTGCACCAGGCTGCCCGGCCGGTACTGACGGTCGGAGAGGATGCCCGGCCCCGGCAGGTGCGCGGTGGCCCGGTGCAACTCCTCGGCCAGCTGCCGGAACTGGTCGTCGTCGCTCGGGTAGACGGTGATGAACTTTCCGCCGCCTCCCCGGTCGTAGCGGGCGGAGACGAGCTCCGTCAGACGGCCGGGGGTGCCGGCGCACTTGAACGGGGCCCGGGCGGCGACGAGCACCTCGGCGGCACGGGTCAGCACCATCGGGGCGGAGAGCGGGGTGGCCGACACGTGCAGCTTCCAGCCCTGCCTCCGGCCCGGGGCGGCGTCGCTCGGGGAGACGCGGCACCAGAAGTCCTCCGGGGTGACGGACCAGCCCCGAGCGCCCTGCCGGCGGAGCACCATCCCGATCAGGTCGGGGAAGAACGTGGCGTACGGATCTGCCGAGTCCTCGCCCGCCGTGTGCCCGTCTGCCATCGTTCTTCCTTCGTTCTCTGGAGACTGCCGGAGCCGGCCTGCGTCCGACCGCACCGCCGATCCTGCCGCCGCGGGACCTGCGGTTCATGGGGGATGAGCACGTATCTTCCGGTCCGCGGACCCCCATATACGCCCGCGCAGCGTGTGGGGCGGTCAGCGGTTCGCCACCTCGGTTCGCCACACTGCGGAGCACCGAGGACCGGACGCCGAGAACCGAGCACCGAGAACCAAGCCCCAAGCCCCTGCTCCCGACGGCCGGAAGGCCGATCGCCGGTCAGCTCGGCACGGGCGGCGCCGGCGACACGGGCGCCGCCGCCGGCGCCGCCGGCACGGCCACCGGCGACGAGCCGCCGGGCACCAGCAGGTGTGGCGCCCCGCTGCCGTCCGCCGGGACGGTCCAGACGTCCGTGCCCTTCCCGTCCGGTGCCGGCAGCGCGTAGCCGAGCGTCTCCCCGTCGAGCCAGGCCGCCTGGTCGTCCACGCTGCGCGACTCGGCCAGCGGGTGCTCGCGCATCCCGGCGAGCTCCAGGACGTGGAGCCGCCAGGGCGCGGCCGGATCGGCCGAGACCTTTTTCTTGAAGGCGATCCGGGTGCCGTCCGGTGAGAGCGAGGGGCACTCGACGTTCTCCCGCAGGGTTCGCGCCGACCACGCCCGGAGGTCGCCCTCGATCAGGTGGGTCCGGCCGCCGGTCGACACGGTGGCGTAGAAGCGGTTGTCGTCGGCAGCGAAGTTGACGCCCCAGTAGTTGATGTCGGCGGCGTGGTAGCGGGTACCGTCGACGGTCAGCGGGATGGCCTCGATCGACTTGACCAGGTAGCCGGTGCGCAGGTCCAGGATCGACGTCCGGGTGGAGAAGCCGCCGGCCGCGTACGAGTCCCCCACGGCGAAGGTGGTCCAGGAGAGCAGCTGCCCGGAGGCCGACACCCGGGCCCGGTTCGGGATGCCGGGCACCGTCACCGTCTGGAGCTCGGTGAACCGCCGGTCGTACACCACCGCCTGGGTACGGGCCGGGACGCCGGGCAGTGCCCGCAGGCAGAGCGCGCGGTCCCCCGCGGCGTAGAACCGGGCGCAGGACGGCCCGTCCGGCGCCCCCTGGCTGCGGGCGACCCGCCCGGTGGCGGTGTCCCGGTAGTAGAGCCCGGGCTCGTTCAGGGTGAACGAGCTCTCTGCTGCGACGAGTTGGTGCCCGTCGCCGCGCTGCCTGGCGTGCAGCACGTACCCGAGCGATCCGCCCAGCAACACCAGGACAGCGATGACCAGCACCGTCGATCGCGCCTTCATGAGACCTCCCGTCCCGGCAGGATCCGCCGTGCGGCGGCGAGTGCGGCGGCCAGTGCGAGTGCGGCGGCCGCCAGGGCCGGGCGCGGCCCCCAGCACGTCCAGGCCGCGCCGAACCCGGCCGCTCCGAGCAGCCGGGCCAGTGCCTGACCGGTCTGCAGCACCGCGAGCCCGCTTGCCCGGCGGTCCGGCGGCAGCACCGGACCGGCGAGCGCCATCAGCACGCCGTCGGTGGCGGCGTAGAAGACGCCCAGGAGCGCCAGGGTGAGTACGGCGGTCGGCCACCCCGGCGGAGCCGTCAGGGTGAGGTAGGCCGCGAGCAGCGCACCGTGCCCGCAGAGGAACGGGGTGCGCCGCCCGGTCCGGTCCGCGATCCGGCCCGCCGGTACGGCCAACAGCAGGTAGCACGCCGCCGCGCCGAGCGGCAGCAAGGGGAAGAGCACGGGCGGCAGGTCCAGGCCGCGTTGGAGCAGCAGGTAGAGGAAGGAGTCGCCGACCGTCGCAGCCCCCAGCAGCGCGGCGGCGGTGACCACCCGCCGGAACGCCGGGTCGCCGAGTGCGTTGTTCCTGTTCCTGTTCCTGTTCCTGTTCCGGGCCGGCTTCGGCCGGACGGCCGGCACCGCCGTCCGGGCCGGGACGAACAGCATCAGCACCAGTACGCCGAGCAGGCCGGTGGCGAAGCTGACCACGAACACCGCGTCGTACGCGTCCGTCGTCGCCCACAGCACCGCTGACGCGACCAGCGGTCCGAGCAGCGCCCCCGTGGTGTCCATCGCCCGGTGCACGCCGAACGCCCGGCCGAGCGCTTCCGGCGGTGCGCTGAGCGAGATCAGCGCATCCCGCGGCGCGGTCCGCACGCCCTTGCCGAGCCGGTCGGCGGCCAGGGCGGCGGCGATCCCGCCGGCGGCCCCGCCGGCCAGCAGCAGCCCGAGCCGGGAGAGTGCCGAGAGCAGGTAGCCGACCCCGGCGACCGTCCGGTGCCGGCCGCCGCCCCGGTCGGCGAGCCTGCCGCCGAGCAGCCGGACCAGCGCCGTGGCGCCGTTGAACAGTCCGTCGAGAAAACCGAACTGGAGGGGTGAGAGGCCGAGCCCCAGTACCAGGTAGAGCGGCAGCACGGCGGTGACCATCTCCGAGGAGACGTCGGTGACCAGGCTGACCGCGCCGAGCGCGACGACCGTGCCGGGGACGCGCCGCCCCGCCCCACTGGGGCGGGGCGGCGCGTCCGGACGGCGGCCGGTGGTGGCCAGGTACATCATCAGTGGCAGCTGTACTTCGGGCTGGTGTCCTTGACCTGGCCGTCCGTGCCGACGTAGCTCCAGCCGTACCCGGAGTCGGTGAAGTCCAGCTTCAGTACGCCGTATTCACCGCTGATCCGCTTCTGGCTGTTCGGCTGGACCTGCTCGATCGGGTACGGCTCGGCGCCGCCCATCCCGCCGACGATCTCGACGATCCCGTCCGCGGTGGCCTTCCCGTCCGGGTCCTGCGGGGCGAACCGCTCGTAGTGGTGGTCGTGCCCGTTCAGCACCAGGTCGGCCCCGGCGCCGTAGAGGATCTTCCACACCGGCCGGGAGACCGGGTCGTTGCCGTGCCCGCCCGAGGAGTACAGCGGGTGGTGCCAGTAGGCGGCGACGCACTTCTTCGCGTTGGCCGCCAGGTCGGCCTTCAGCCAGTCGATCTGGGCGCTCTGGTCGAAGGCGTTGGAGTCCAGCGCGACGAAGTGCCAGTTGCCCTCGTCGAAGCTGTACCAGCTCTTGCCCTGCGGGTAGGCGATGCTGCCGAAGTACGACTTGTACCCGGCGAGCGACCCGGCCGGGTCGTAGGTCTCGTGGTTCCCCGGTACCGGGTGGGTCTTCGCCTTGAACGCACCCCAGCTCTTGTCGTAGTAGTTCCGGAAGTCCGAGAGCCGGGCGTCGTCGTACTGGTTGTCACCCATCGTCAGGTAGAACTTCGGGTTGATCTGCTGGGCCAGCGCGGCGGTCTTCGGGTGCGCGCAGCCGCTGTCCGAGGCGGTGCACTGCGCGGCGATGTCGCCCGCCGCCACCACGGTGAACGCCCCGCCCGGCGGGGGCCCGTCGTCCAGCGCCCCGTACACCTCCATCTCGAACAGCGAGTACCCGTACGACGTCCCGCGCGCCGTTCCGTACATCCGGACGTAGCGGCCCTTGCCGGCCAGCCCCGTCCAGTCGTCCGTCCCGCCGTTCCCGGCCTTCTCCTCCGCCACCGTCGTCCAGGTCACCCCGTCCGCCGACACCTCCAGCCGGTACGCCTTGGCGTACGCGGCCTCCCAACCCAGCTTCACCCGTGAGACGTTGGCGTTCCCGCCGAGGTCCACCCGCAGCCACTGCGGGTCCTTCCCCTCCACGCTCGCCCACCGCGTGGTGGCGCTCCCGTCGAACGCCTTCCCCGCCGCGTACGACGAGCCTTCCGTGGACGACGCCGCCGCGGGCTTCCCCTGCGAGATCAGCGGATCGGCCGCCGCCCCCGCCCGCCCGGACCAGCCGAACAACAGGCCGCCGAGCAACGCGAGCACAGCGGCGAACACACCGATACGGACAGGCCTTGCCGAGACACCAAGACGCATTCCTGGACTCCCTGACCTTGAGAAACGGCGAGAGCTGGACACCGGCGCACACCACACGAGCCCGCCGGTCAAGCGGCGACCGCACCACCGCAGCGGCCGGGTCAGAGCTCTCGCTGAGCGCGTCACACCCCGTTCGGTACGGGTGCCGCGCCAAGCCGCCGGCCGACAGCCTAGTAGAAAGTAAAGTTTCCTATCAATGGTCGAGCAGGACCGAACTTCGTCCGGAGTCCGACCCGCGGGCGCCGCCGGCCAGGGTCTGGGCTGCCGCTCACGTCGGGCTACGAGCTGCAACGCATCAACGCCTTCCCGGCCGGGTTCGCGCAGGCAGGCCGAGCGCCGTCCGAAACCGCGGACCGGTCAATTGACGATCACTCAACTGCCTCGCCGGCGGCGCAGGGCGGCACGCCGGGACGGGCGGGGAGCGCACGATGCCGTGGTGACGGTCCCGGGAGGTGACGTCGTCGACGGTGTCCGAGACCGCCGGTCAGGCCCGGCCCTTCTGCCGTAGGAGCGTCCTGAGGTTCTCCTTCGCCTCGGCCAGCCCGGCATCGGCGGCCTTCCTGAACCACTGCTCGGCCTGCACGAGATCCCCGGTGTGCCAGGAGCGGACTCCCACGTCGTTCATGGCGGTCGGATCGCCGGACTCGGCGGCCCTCCGGCGCCAGATTCCCGCTTGGGACAGGGCTCCGCGCCGTTCGAGCAGGCGCGACAGCCGAAGCATCGCGTCGGGCCGCCCGGCCTCGGCGGCCCTGCGGTACTGCTGCTCCGCCTCGGCGGTCGAGCCGACCCGCTCCAGTCGCTCCCCCTCCTTGGCCAGTGCCTCCGGGTCGGGGGAGTGGGTGTACAGCCGGTTCCGGACCAGGGCGAGCTTGCCGGCCGTGCGGGTGTTGCGCTGCTCGGGGCGCGGGTGCCCCTGACTGGGCAGCACCCTGGCGAGATGTTCGTGGATGGCCAGCAGGGTGAGGAACTCCGCCGCCTCCGTCGACCCGTGCCGCAGGAGGCGCAGCAGTTCACCGGTGAAGGCCGTGTGCTTCGCGTCGGAGGGCGCGACGGAGGGCCGGTTCGCCGGTGAGGAGGCCAGGGTGCACGTCCCCGCCGCCTCCAGCTGGCCGGCCACCACCGAGGTGGCGGAGGCCATCGTGTCGACGGCCATCCCGGAGAAGCAGCAGTCCAGGATCAGGACCCGGTTCGCCGCACGGGCGGTGGCCAGCGTGCGGCGCAGCAGGCCGAAGGGCAGCCCCGTCCAGGCGATCAGCGCGGGGTCACTGGAGGTCCCGGGCAGCGACAGGTACAGCTCCCCGTCCGGGCCGACCAGGCCGTGGCCGGTGTAGTAGACCAGCAGGAGGTCCTCCGCCTGCACGGCCGCGGTCACCAACCGGGTGCCGATCACGGCGAGATCGGCCAGGTCGGGCTTCGCCACACAGTGCTCGGACCGCAGGGCCGTGCCCCACGGGCTTGTGAGCACCTCGGCGAGGTCGGCGATGTTGTTGCGCACGGCGGGCAGGTCGGGCAGGTCGGGGTCGGCGTACCGGCTGGAGCCCAGCAGCAGGGCCCTGGAGCGCGGCGGGTCCGGCAGGCGCATTCACCGCTCCGGGGCGTGCCGCGGGACGGCATCCGCGCCCGCGCGGCGCGCCCCTGGAGCGAGGCGGGTCACGGGAGTTCGGCGGGTCGGCCGATCCCGGCGGGTCGGGCGAGTGCCGCGGGTCGCGTGAGGTCGGCGGGTCCGTCGCGCCCGGCCTGCCGGTCGCGTCCGACCGGCCCGGTCACTGCTCCAAGGCATGCCGCAGCACGGCTTCCACGTCCAGTTCCGGAGCGTCCCGCACGGAGATCCTGACACTCCGTCCGTCGGGCCCGGTCACCTCGATGTCCGCGGACGGACGGCGGTGCCTGATCCACACCGCCACCGAAGCGGCCAGCACGGTGCCCGCTCCCTGCGCCCCGAGGGCGACGATCAGGATGTCGGCGAGCCCTCCCATCTGCTCGGGAAGCGTCTCGGGCTTCTCGATCGCGGTCTGTCCGCGGAGTTCGTCCTCCCGCGACAGCCAGTCCGCCAGCTCGACCAGCTCCGCGGGGCCCTTCTCTCCGGTCAACCGGATCCGTGCCTGCATCGTGCTCCCCTTCTCGGTTCTCATCCCCAACGCCGCGCGTCCGTCACGGCCTTCAGATCGATCAGCGCGTTGGCGTATCCGGCATCGATCGCCAGTCGACACCACTGCTCCGCCTGGGCCGTCTCGCCGAGCTCGGCCAGCAGCAGCCCGAGCATCGCCATCGCCGACGCGTTGCCCGCGGCGGCGCTCCTGCGCAGCCACAGTTCCGCCGCCTCCAGGTCCCGCTGGTCCCACCGCAGCCGCCCCACCTGGAACATGCCGAACTCGCTGCCCGCCTCGGCGGACCGCAGGTACCACCGCTCCGCCTCGGCCAGGTCCTCGCGCTCCTCCGCCTGCGCACCCATCCTGTACATGGCCAGGGTGTCCCCGGTGTCCGCCGCCCTCCGGCACCACTGCTCCGCCTCGGCCGCCGCGCCGCGCCGTTCCAGCACGGAGGCCAGCCGAAGCATCGTCTTCTGGATCCCGGCGCTCACGGCCTCCCGGTACCACCGCTCCGCCTCGGCGAAGTCCTGCCGCTTCTCCAGCAGCCTCCCCAGCAGGTCCATCGCCATCGGCGCCCCCGCCTCGGCCGCCGACCGGTACCACGGTTCGGCGCCGGCCACGTCCCCGCGCTCCTCCAGCAGGGTGGCCAGCATCATCATCGAGCGGATGTGTCCGGCCTCCGCCGCCTGGCGGTGCCACTGCTCGGCCCCGGCCAGGTCACCCTGCTGCTCCAGCAGGCCGGCCAGGCTGAAGACCGCGGGGAGGTGCCCGACACCGGCGGCCCAGCGCAGCAGCCCCTCCGCCTCGGCCGGTTCGCCGCGCTCCGTCAGCAGGGACGCCAGCAGGGTCAGCAGCTCGGCCACGAGCTCGACCGCCTCGTCCTGCGGAGCGTCGCCCGCCTGCGACACGACCGTGGCGGCGCTCCGCACCAGCTCCTCCGCCTCGTCCAGGTCACCGCGCTGCATCGCCAGACGCGCGAGATCCCTCAGCGCGTTTCCCCGCACCACGGAGTAGCCCGTGGTGTCGGCCGCCTTGCGCAGCCACTCCCGCGCCGCGTCCAGGCGGCTCTCCTGCACCAGCAGGCACCCGATCTTCCACATCGCGTAGGCGTCGCCGTGCTCCACCGCCCGGTGGTACCAGTTCTGCGCGCCCGCGAGGTCGCCGCGCTGCTCAAGGAGGTAGCCCATTCCTCCCATCGCGTCCACGTGCCCCGCTTCCGCGGCCTTGCGCATCCACTCCTCGGCCGCCGCGGGCTCTCCCCGGTCCCGCAGCAGCTGGCCCAGCCGCGCCATCCCGTCGAGGTCCCCGCCGGACGCGGCCCGCCGGTACCACCCCTCGGCCTGAGCGGAATCCCCGCGCTGCTCCAGCAGCCAGCCCAGCCGGATCATCGCCTTCGGATCGCCGCCCTCGGCGGCCTCACGGTACTGCTCCTCCACCTGACCCCCTGTCGGTGTGCGGATGATGGGCGCCGGCCACGGGCCGGGCGCCCGCCGGGCCCGTGGCTACGTCCCGGAGCCGGCACCTCCCATGCTGCCCACAGGCGGACATGATCATCCGACTGTTTGTGCCGTATCCACCGGACCACCGCATCCGCGCGTGGTGGCCGAGGGTCCGGTCCCGGAGCACGGCGCAGGCGGCGACGAATCCGCTGCGTGCAGGGGCGGTGTGGCGGTTCCCGCTCGGCAGCACGGCCGGTGCCAGGCGGGCGCGGCCCCGTTGGTCGGTCGCCAGGGGCCTGCGGGTCGGAGGGGCGGCCGCGCGGCCGGGAGGCCGTCGGCCACCGGCCCGGTTGCGGGTAGAGTTGCCGCCCGGGGCAGCCCACGCCGTCCCCGACCCCACGGTTCGTAGATGGTGCGGGCCGACCGCCGTGTCGGGACCGATGGCGCCCCCGCGAAGACTTTTGGCAGGAGACGGAGCGTGCGTGTGCGCCAGGTGTCCGGCCTCGTCTGTCCGCCGTGACGCGTCGCGCGCCGTGAGCTGATCGGCCGCCTTCGGGCCGGCCCCGCTCCGTGCCCTCCGTTCTTGCGCCCGTCACCCCGGGCGATCCGTGGGATGCCGCCATGGCCTTCCGCGCCCCGTTCCCGCGCGCACCTGCCGGTCGCGCCCGAGCCCGACAGGTCCACGCCGTCTTGCAGACTTCTCCGCCCACCGCTGCCGCGCGCCTGCGCGGGGCGCGTCCCACCTGGCTGAACGACCCGAAGGTCTGGCGCACCGAGGTGCTGGCCGGCCTGGTGGTCGCGCTCGCGCTGATCCCCGAGGCGATCTCGTTCTCGATCATCGCCGGCGTGCCCCCCAAGATCGGCCTGTTCGCCTCCTTCACCATGGCGGTGACGATCGCGGTCGTCGGCGGGCGCCGCGCGATGATCTCGGCCGCGACCGGCGCCGTCGCGCTGGTCATCGGGCCGTTGAACCGCGAACACGGCTTCGGCCATCTGGTGGCTGCGGTGATCCTGGCCGGGGTCTTCCAGATCGTGCTGGGCGCGGTCGGGGTGGCGAAGCTGATCCGGTTCGTGCCCCGCTCGGTCATGGTCGGCTTCGTCAACGCTCTGGCGATCCTGGTCTTCCTGGCGCAGGTCCCCGAGATGACGCACGTGCCGTGGCCGGTCTACCCGCTGATCGCGGCCGGCCTGGCCCTGATGGTGTTCTTCCCGAAGGTCACCACTGTGGTCCCGGCGCCGTTGGTCTCGATCGTCATCCTCACCGTCGTCACCGTCGGGGCCGGCCTCACGGTGCCGACGGTCGGCGACAAGGGCGAGCTGCCGTCCTCGCTGCCGGTGCCCGGGCTGCCGGACGTGCCGTTCACCCTGCACACGCTGACGGTCATCGCTCCCTACGCCCTCGCGATGGCGCTGGTGGGGCTGATGGAGTCGCTGATGACCGCCAGGCTCGTCGACGACATCACCGACACTCGTTCCGACAAGACCCGCGAGTCGATCGGCCAGGGCGTCGCCAACATCGTCACCGGCTTCTTCGGTGGCATGGGCGGTTGCGCGATGATCGGGCAGACCATGATCAACGTGAAGGTGTCCGGCGCCCGCACCCGGCTGTCCACCTTCCTGGCCGGCGCGTTCCTGATGGTGCTCTGCATCGTCTTCGGCCCGGTCGTCTCCGACATCCCGATGGCCGCGCTGGTCGCCGTGATGGTCATGGTGTGCTTCGCGACGTTCGACTGGCATTCCATCGCCCCGAAGACCTTGCGGCGGATGCCGGCCGGGGAGATCGCCGTCATGGTGATCACCGTCGCCCTCGTCGTCGCCACCTCCAACCTCGCCGTGGGCGTCGTCGTCGGCTCGATCACCGCGATGGTCATCTTCGCCAGGCGCGTCGCCCACCGCGCGGACGTCACCGCCGTCACCGACCCCGACGGCGGCCAGGTGGTCTACGCCGTGAGCGGGGAGCTCTTCTTCGCGTCCAGCAACGACCTCGTCGGCCGGTTCGACTACGCGGGCGACCCGGACAGTGTCGTCATCGACCTGAGCGGGGCGCACATCTGGGACGCCTCGTCCGTGGCCGCCCTCGACGCCGTCGAGGCCAAGTACGCCCAGCGCGGCAAGACCGTCGAGATCACCGGTCTCGACCAGCCCAGCGCCGCGATCCACAAGACGCTCAGCGGCGAACTCGCCGGCCACTGACGGACCGCACCGCACCGGCTCTCCGCACTCCCGGAGGGCCGGTGCTGTCGTTCGGCGCCGTCGGGGCCCCGCAGCCGCGAGCCGGCGGGCGTGGCACCGCACGACGGCGGGCGTGAGCTCCACGTGCCGCCGACCCACCCGACCCGGCCGGCGGGCCGGACGGCGTCGTCCGCGAACCCGGCGACCTTGTTCTTGAATGGTCGCTCATGTATGTTCCTTCCATGCCCAGACCGCGTGAGTTCGACCCCGACAGCGTCCTGAACCAGGCGATGCTGCGGTTCTGGGAGCGGGGGTACCGGGCCACGTCCATCGAGGACCTGGTGAAGGCCACGGGCGTCAAGCCCGGAAGCATCTACAGTGCGTTCCCCGGTGGCAAGCGCGCGCTCTTCGTGAAGTCGCTGGAGCGCTACTCGAAGCTGGTCGTCCCGCAGAAGCTCGGGGAGCTGGAGGCGCCGGGTGCGTCGGTGGCGGAGGTCCGCGGCTACTTCGACGGGCTGGTGCGCGACCTGCTCAGCCCCGAGGGGCGCCAGGGCTGCCTCCTGGTCAACACCGCGATCGAGAAGGCCGCCGAGGACGACGAGGCGGCGGCCGTCGTGCGCGGCCACCTGGCGCGCCTGGAGCGGTGCATGACCCACGCCCTGGAGAACGCGGTCCGCCGCGGCGAGGTGCGGGACTCCCTCGATGCGGGCGGCAGTGCCAAGCTGCTGGTCGCGACCTGTCAGGGGCTCATGGTCGTCGGCAAGGCGAATCCGGACGAGACGGTCCTGCGGGCGATCGTCGACAACGCCTTCGCCGTGCTCGCCTGACAGTACGACCTTCGGGCCACCG
Source organism: Kitasatospora sp. NBC_00039 (assembly GCF_045160625.1). Taxonomy (NCBI): domain Bacteria; kingdom Bacillati; phylum Actinomycetota; class Actinomycetes; order Kitasatosporales; family Streptomycetaceae; genus Kitasatospora; species Kitasatospora sp. NBC_00039. The sequence continues at coordinate 320,925 of NZ_CP108290.1, forward strand.
TGCGCGGTGGCCCTTTCGTCGGCCCAATAGTTGAATGACTACTCAAGAACGAGGTTCGGACATGAAGGCCATCGTCATATCCGCTCACGGCGGCCCCGAGGTGCTGACCGTCACCGACCTGCCCGACCCGGTCCCCGCCGCCGGCGAGGTCCTCATCAGGGTCAAGGCGTTCGGCCTCAACCACGCCGAGGCGTACATGCGCAGCGGCGCCTGGGGTCAGGTCGCCGCCGTCCCCGGAATCGAGTGCGCCGGCCTCGTCGAGGCCGACCCCTCGGGCCGGCTCCCCGCCGGGACGAAGGTGGTGGCGATCCTGGGAGGCATGGGCCGCACCCGCAACGGCAGCTATGCGGAACTGGTGACCGTCCCTTCGGCCAACGTCGTGGCCGTGAACGCGCGGCTGCCCTGGGCCGACCTGGCCGCGGTGCCCGAGGTGTACGCCACGGCGTACAGCGCCCTGCACGGCAACCTCGCCCTGCGGCCGGGCGAGACACTGCTGGTCCGCGGTGCGACCTCCTCGCTCGGGCAGGCCGCCGTCAACCTCGCCGTCCAGCACGGAGCAGGCGTGCTCGCCACGACCCGCCACCCGGCACACGTGCCCCTGCTGAAGGAACTCGGGGCCTCCGACGTGCTCATCGACGACGGTCACCTGGCGGCGGAGGTCGGCCGGCGGGGCGTCGTCGTCGACGCGCTGCTCGACATCGTCGGCAACACGGTGCTGCGTGACTCGCTGGCCGCGGTCGGGCCGCGCGGACGGGTCTGCCAGGTCGGCTTCCTCGGCGGATTCGCCCCGGTGGCGGACTTCGACCCGATCGCCGATCTGTCCAGCGGCGTCCAGCTCAGCTTCTTCGGCAGCGCCTTCGTCCTGGGAACCCCTGCGTTCCCCCTCGCGGACGTTCCGTTGGACGCGATCTACGCCCGGGTCGAGGCCGGCGCCCTGCGGGCCCGCCCCACCCGGATCTTCCGCTTCGGCGAGATCGTCGAAGCCCACCGGGTGATGGAGGCCGGCCGGGCGCTGGGAAAGATGGTCGTCGTCCTCGACTGACGAGGGTGCGGTCCCGGGCGCCGTTCGTGATTCGTAAGGCCGTACCGCGCCGGCTCCCGCTGCGCCGGCTCCTACAGTGACGGCACAGTCAGGCGAGAAAGGTGTGTGACGTGACGAGCGATCAGTTCCTGCTTCCCCGGGCCGATGTAGGTGTGATCGGCGGCTCCGGGCTCTACGAGCTGCTGGACGACGTGGCCGAGGTGCGGGTGGAGACCCCGTACGGCGAGCCGAGCGACGCGCTGTTCTTGGGGGAGGTGGCCGGCCGCCGGGTGGCGTTCCTGCCCCGGCACGGGCGCGGCCACCGGCTTCCGCCGCACCGGATCAACTACCGCGCCAACGTCTGGGCGCTGCGTTCGCTCGGCGTGCGTCAGGTGCTCGGGCCCTGCGCGGTCGGCGGGCTTCGGCCCGCGTACGGGCCCGGGACGCTGCTGGTGCCCGACCAGTTCGTCGACCGGACCTCCGGACGCGTCCGGACCTTCTACGACGGACTGCCGTTGCCGGACGGTTCGGTGCCCGGGGTGGTCCATGTGTCGATGGCGGATCCGTACTGCCCGCAGGGGCGCCGGGCCGTGCTCGCGGCAGCCGCCGGCGCCGCCTGGGACCCCGTGGACGGCGGGACCCTGGTGGTGATCGAGGGGCCCCGGTTCTCCACCCGCGCGGAGTCACGGTGGTTCACCTCCAACGGGTGGTCGGTGGTCGGTATGACCGGCCACCCCGAGGCCGTCCTGGCTCGTGAACTCGGCCTGTGCTACACCTCGATCGCCCTGGTCACCGACCTCGACGCCGGCGTGGAGAGCGGCGAGGGAGTGACCCACGCGGAGGTGCTCGCGGAATTCGGGCGCAACGTGGAGCGGCTGCGCACGGTGCTGTTCAAGGCGATCGGGCGGCTTCCCGCCGACCGCGCCTGCCCGTGCGGGCACGCGCTGGACGGCCTCACGACCGGTCTTCCCGGCGTTCCGGGCGACTGACCGGCCGGGATCGGCGCCACCGCCGCACGAGCCCGGCCAGGAGGGCGAGTGCGGCGGTGGCAGCCAGGGCGGACAGCCAGTTGCGCAGGTAGGGCAACGGCAGCAGGGAGGGGTTGCCGTGATCGTCGCCGGCACGCAGAACGGCGGGCAGGCCGACGGCGGTCACGGCTGCGACCACGATCAGCCAGCCGCGCAGGACCGGCCCGCGGGCCAGGCGGGCGCCGACGAGGCAGAGCAGCGGCAGCCAGACGCCGTCGTGCAGGATCAGCGCCCCGACCCCCCAGGTGATGATCTGCGCCGGGGCGGTGATGTAGGAGTCGGTCAGCAGGCCGTACAGGCCGAAGGCGATCAGCGCGAGACCGGAGGCGAGGGTGGTGCCTCGGAGCCAGGCCGTCATCGGGCCACCTCGATCCGGGCGACCCACTTGGTCTGGAGCACGCCTGGGCGATTCGGCGCGATGATGCGCGCCGGGAACCCGTGATCGGCGTCCAGCGTCTCGCCGTTGACCCTCAGGGCCAGCAGGGTGAGCGGGTCGTCGGCGTACTGCGCGGGCATCTCCATGACCCGGTACGGGCCGGCCGCCTCCAACGAGGTGATCCGTGCGGCGGACCCGGCGGGCGCACCGGCCCGGGCCAGCAGGTCGGCGACCCGGACGCCGCCCCAACGGGCGCTCGCGCTCCACCCCTCCACGCAGGAGATCGGCAGGACCGCTTCGTGCTGGGGGAGTCGGGCCAGCTCGTCGAGCGTGAGCTCGTACGGCCGGGGCCCGTCCACCCGGAGCCTCCAGGTGTCGGGAACGGTGACGGGTCCGGCCTGGGCGGCGGTGCGGTTGACCGGGAGACCCTGGGGGCCGAGGTCGGGGCGTCGTGGCGACAGCAGGTTCAGCGGGCGCAGCCAGGGCACGGTCTGTCCTGCGGTGGTGAGCGTGACCGCGCCGACCGCCGCGGCGACCGACGTCAGGAGCGCACGCCGCCCGGGAAGGGGGGCTTGCGGGCGTCGCCAGTTCCCGGCGATGAGCGGCCACTTGGCGGCGATGTGGACCAGCAGGCCTCCGGTGGCCAGCCAGCCGAGCCAGAAGTGGGTCTGCCGGAACGGGAACGGCCACGGGTACCACTGGAGGGTGTTCAGCAGGCCGGTGAACAGCTCCAGCAGCACGGCGGCCACCAGGACGGCGACACCCAGCCGCTCCAGCGCGTGCGGCACGCTCCGCGCCGGAGGCCACGCGAACAACCGGGGGTAGACCGTCCAGAGTTTGGCCCCGGCCAGGGGGATGGCGGCAAGGCCGCTGATGACGTGCAGTCCCTGGGTGACGCGGTAGCCGTTCACCGGACGTGCGGGCAGCAGGCCGGACAGCCAACCCGGCGGGTCCTGGAGCAGGTGGCTGGCGAGACCGGTCAGGAAGCAGACCAGGAGTGCGGCGCCCAGCCAGCGGCCGAGGACGACGGCGGTGCGCGGCTCGTGCACCGCCGAGGAGAAGGCGTCGTCACGGAACGGACCGCGGCGCAGGAACGCGGGTGGGGGCGGGATCGCGGGACGGAGGCGGCGCCGGGCGCCGGAGTGCTTGGATTCCACGCCCTCATCGAAGCGTCACAGGGCCCTCGTCGGGTGGTGCGACGTGCTTACGGAATCCGAACGGCGGCCCGCCGGAGTCGTTCGCCCGGCGGGGCCGGTGGCAGGGTGGGCGCGTGGCCACACGTACCCTGCTGCCCTGCACGCTCGCTCTCTCCGCGCTGGTGGTGGCTCTGGCCATGACCGTGACCGGCGGTGGCACGCTCGCCGACCGGAGCCCGCTGTGGTGGTGGTACGCACTCGACGCGGGACTGTTCGCGGCGGCGCTGGTGCTCCTGCGGCGGGTGCCCGGCCGCCGGGTGGCGCCGCTGGTGCTGGCCGGGAGCGTGGCCGTCGCCGCGGTCGGGCTGCTGGCTCCGCCGCGTACCAGCGACGACGCCTACCGGTACGTGTGGGACGGACGGGTGCAGGCGGCCGGCATCTCGCCGTACGCGCACGCCCCGGACGATCCGGCGCTCGTCCGGTTGCGCGACGAGGCTCTGTTCCCGGCGACGGACGGCTGTACGGGGTGGGACGAGCGGCGGACGGCGTCCGGCGACTGCACCCGGATCAACCGGCCCGCCGTGCACACCATCTACCCTCCGGTCGCGCAGGTGTGGTTCCTCGCCGTGCACCCCTTCGGGGGCGGGGTGCGGGGGGTGCAGGCCGGGGGTGCGCTGCTGGCGGTCGCGACCACGGGCGTGCTGCTGGCGATCGGGCGGGGGAGCCGGCGGGCGGCCCTGTGGGGTTGGTGTCCCGGCATCACCGTGTGGGCGGTCAACGACGCGCACATCGACACCCTCGGGGCTCTGTTGGCGGCCGCCGGGCTCGGCTGTGCGGCCCGCCTCCACGTGGCCCACCGTCGTGCCGGAGCCGGAGCCGGAGCCGGAGCCGGAACGGTAGTGGGCGCGGGAGCCGCGGGCGTGCTGCTGGGCGCGTCGGTCGCCACCAAGCTGCTGCCGGCCCTCGCCCTGCCCGGAGCCCTGTCCGGGGCGCTCTCCCGCCGTCCGACCAGGAGCGACCTCGCCGTCCTCGGCGCGGCTCTCGGGGCGTTCGCGGCGGCGTATGCGCCCCATGTGGCCGTCTCCGGCCCGGCCGTCCTGGGATACCTGCCCGGATACCTGCGGGAGGAGGGCTACGAGCAGGGGCGCCTCGACCGGTTCGGGCTGCTGCGGCTCGTGCTTCCGGACGGCTGGGCGCCATGGGCGGCGGGACTGGTGGCGGCGGCGGTGGTGCTGTGGGTGCTGCGGCGCGGTGACCCCCGCCGCCCGTGGCGGGGCGCGCTGCTCGTGACCGGGACGGCGCTGCTGCTCGTCGCGCCGGCCTACCCCTGGTACGGCCTGCTGGTGGTGGCCCTGGTCGCACTCGACGGCGCCTGGGAGTGGCTGGCGGTTCCCGCCGCCGGGCAGGTGCTCTACCTGGTCGGCGGTGAGGTGGCGCAGCAGGTCGCCTACGGGGCGGCCCTGGCCTGCGTCCTCCTGGTGCCGGTGCTGCGCGGGCCCGCGCGGTCCCCGCAGGGCGGGACGGCGCCGTGGTCCACGCGTGACGCGCCCGGCGCGGAACGGCCCGTGGTGCGCGGACGGAGATGACGAAAGCCTGACGGCTCGGCGCCGGATCTGGTCGCGGCACCGGTGCGACTGGTCGAATCGGACGCGTGGACAGAACAGCGAAGCATTCCGGGGGCACCCCGGTGGGCCGGCGGGTGGTGCTCGGCATGCTCGGCCTCGGCGCCGTGGGCGTGGCGGCCGGCCCGTATCTCCAGCGGGCCCAGGACGCCGTGGCCGGGAAGGACCCGACGGGACTCACCGGGCTGCTGCCGGGCGGTGGCGGCTTCCGGTACTACTCCGTGGTGCCCTCGGTACCGGCCAGGGGCCCTGATACGTACACCCTGACGGTGGACGGGCTGGTGGAGCGGCCCGGCAGCCACCGCCTGGCCGACCTTCAGGCGATGCCGCAGCGCCGGATCGTGCGGGACGTGCAGTGCGTGACCGGCTGGCGGGTACCGGACACACCGTTCGAGGGCGTGCCGCTCGCCCACCTGCTCGACGCCGCCGGCGTCCGCGCGGACGCCGGAGCGGTGCGGTTCAGCTGCTTCGACGGCGAGTACACCGAGAGCCTCACCCTGGAACAGGCCCGGCGTGACGACGTGGTGGTCGCGCTCAAGCTCCAGGACGCCCCGATCTCGCACTCCCACGGCGGACCGGTGCGCCTCTACGTGGCGCCGATGTACTTCTACAAGTCGGCCAAGTGGCTGTCCGGGATCACCGTCACCGAGACGGTGCAGCCGGGCTACTGGGAGCAGAACGGCTATGACGTCGACGCCTGGGTCGGCCGGTCGAACGGACGTGACGATGCGCCGACCGCCTGAGCTCCTCCTCCGTTTCACCCGCGCCGAGCGCTGGGTGCACCGCGCCACCGCCGCCCTGATGCTGACCTGCCTGGCCACCGCGGCCTGCCTCTACGTGACGCCGCTGGCCGAACTGGTCGGGCGCCGAAGGCTGGTCGCCACCGTCCACGTGTGGTGCGGCCTGGCGCTGCCGGTACCGCTGCTGCTCGGCCTGGCCTTCCGGGCGGTGCGCGCGGACGTGTCGAGGCTGAGCCGCTTCCTTCCGGCCGACCGGGCGTGGCTGCGGGCGACGTGGGCGCGCGCGTCGCACCGTCCGGCGGGGAAGTTCAACGCCGGGCAGAAGCTGTACGCCCAGTGGACGCTCGGGGCGATGCTGGTGATCCTCGGTACGGGCCTGTTGATGTGGCTCACCCACCTGACGCCGCCGGCCTGGCGGACCGGCGCGACCTTCGTCCACGACTGGCTCGCGGCGGCCATCGCCACGGTGACCGCCGGGCACATCCGGATGGCCGTACGGGATCCCGAGGCCCGGCGCGGGATGCGGACGGGGCTGGTCGACCGGCGATGGGCCGAGCGGGAGCACCCTCAGTGGCCGGCAGGGAGCCCGGCCGCCCAGGAGGAGTAGGCCGAGGAGGAGGTCCTGTCCGGCCGGTCCCGCCGGGCGCGAGACCGACCGGCCGAGACCGACCGGACCGAGATCGACCGGACAGGACCTGGCTCCCGCTGCGCGTCTCGTCAGCGGGGGCGGACCGCCTTCCGGAAGGAGAGGAAGCGGCGGCCGTGGGAGGCCCAGCGCTCGGTCTCGACGAGCCCGGCACGGCCGGCGCGACGGACGGTGGCCGCCGCGCCGCAGCGCGCCCAGGCGAACGGAGGCCCGAGCCGTCCCTCGGGGCCCTCGACCCGGACGGCGATCCGCTCGTCGACCTCCCCCGGCTCGACTTCGACCAGCAACACGCCTGCCGGAGCCAGGAGTTCGGCGCTTCTGGCGAGCAGCAGCCCCGGGTCGCCGCCGATCCCGAGGTTCCCGTCGGCGAGGAGCGCGCCACCCCAGCGGCCCTCGGCGGGCAGCCGGTCGAACACCGACCGGCACAGGGCCGGCCCGCCGAGCATGCGGGTCCGGGCCACCGCGGCTCCGGTGATGTCGACCCCGAGCGCCGGCACGCCGAGGCCCAGCAGAGCGGCGACGAGGCGGCCGGGACCGCAGCCGAGGTCCACCACCGGCGCGGGCAGCCGCCTGCAGCGCAGCAGCAGGCCGTGATCCGCGCCGGCGGCGGGTGCGCACCAGCGTTCGACGTCGAGCGGGATCCGGTCGCCGTCCTCGCGTCGCAGCCACAGCGGGCCCCGCCCGGCGCGAACGGCCTCGGCGAACGGGTCGTCCACCCACGCCTCCGCCGCGACGGTCACCGCGTCATCTCCGGCGCGGCCCCGATCAGGCGAAGGCATGCCGCGAACCTGCTGCCCGGAGCCTCGGCGGCGACGTGGCGCGCGTCCCGGATGGTGTCCACGTCGGTGAGCACCGGGAGGTGACCGACCGTCAGACCATTCGCCGCCAGTCGGTCGAGCAGGGCCTGCCCGGTCTCCGGTGTGGACATCGGCAGGCCCAGAAGCAGCCGCCGGGCCAGTTCTGCGGTGGGCCTCGCCAGCCCGAGAGCCCAGAAACCGCCGTCGGCGGCCGGGCCGTACCAGGCGTCGACGCCGGTGCGGCGGGCCGGCGACAGGGGCTCCGCGAGGAGGGCGCCGCCGATCTGCGGGGTGTCCATGCCGACCAGCAGCGCGGGCGTGTCCGGGGCGGTCCCGGCGGCGTGCGCGAAGGCGGCCGCGAGCCGTTCGTCCAGCCCGCCCTCCGACTGGCGCACGACCTGCCAACCGGGCGGCAGCCAGGGGCCGGCCTCGCCCTCCAGCACGAGCAGCCGCCGTCCGGCCGGTACCCGGTCGAGGGTGGCCAGGGTGTCGGCCAGGGCGGCCTCGGCCAGCGCCGCCGCCTGCTCGGGTGTGCAGGGCGGGGTGAGGCGGGTCTTCACCCGTCCCGGGACGGGCGACTTGGCGATCACCAGCAGGGTCGGCGGCGGAGCGGCCAGAACGGCCCGCATGTCCCGGACGGCCTGCCGGGTGCCGCGCACGGTTCCGGTGACCTTGGAGCGGCCCGTGCGAGGCAGGTAGTCGACGGACGTCTCGGCGATCCGCATCCCGGCCGCCGAGGCGGCGAGCACCATCTCCAAGGGGTAGCCGGAGCGGCGGTCGCCCAGCCCGAGTGCCAGCAGCCGCTCACGGCGGGCGGCCCGCATCGGCCCGAGGTCGTGCAGCGGCGCCCCCGTGCTCGCCCGCAGCCGGCGGGCCAGGGCGGCATTGGCGAGGCGGGCGTGCAGCGGCCACGCGCCGGCGGTCGTGGGGCGGCGGCGGCCGAGCACCAAGTCCGCCGAGCCCGCGTGGACCGGCGCGGTGATGTGCGGCAACTGTGCGGGATCGAGGGAGCCGTCGCAGTCCAGGAAGCAGACCATCTCGGCGGTGGCGGCGAGCAGCCCGGCGTGGCACGCGGCGCCGAAGCCGCGCCGCGGCTCCTCGACGACGCTCGCGCCCAGCGAGCGCGCCAGCTCGGCCGAGCCGTCGCGCGAACCGTTGTCGACGACGATCGCCCGCCAGCCCGCGGGTACCCGTCCCAGCACCCAGGGGAGGGCCTCGGCCTCGTCGAGGCACGGAAGGATCACATCGGCGGGTGGCAGTGGGGGAATCGGAGAGATCACGTCGGCCACGCTAAGGGCGGGCGGCCCGGCGGCGGCCGAACGGCGGCCTTACGAAAGTCCTACGGGCCGTCGCGGGCGCGGGCGCCGTGCCCGGCCGGGCCGCGATCTTACGGAACCCGAACGTGAACCCCGGCGCGGCACCTGCCCACGGCCGCAGCTCGTATCCTCGGCGAGGTGAACGAGAGCCTCGCTTCCTCCGGACCACCGGACCCCGCCCGCATCCTGGTGGTCGACGACGACCTGACCGTGGGCGAGGTCGTCGCCGGCTACCTCACCCGGGCCGGCCACCGGGTCGACCGGGCCTGCGACGGCAACCAGGGCCTCGACCTGGCCCGCAGCAAGCGCCCCGACCTGCTGGTCCTGGATCTCATGCTCCCCGGGATCGACGGCCTGGAGCTGCTGCGCAGGCTGCGCGCCACCGAGAACGGCGCCGACCTGCCGGTGGTCGTGCTCACCGCCAAGGGCGACGAGGCCGACCGCATCCTCGGCCTGGAGCTGGGCGCGGACGACTACGTCACCAAGCCGTTCAGCCCGAGGGAACTCGTCCTCCGGGTGCAGTCCGTCCTCCGTCGCTCCCGTGCCGCCACCCCCTCCGCGCCGTTCCCCGCGCCGCTGGCCTGCGGGGACATCACGCTCGATCCGCAGGCCCGCCGGGCCCACCGCCGAGGAGGTGAACTCCTCCTCACACTGCGGGAGTTCGACCTGCTCGCACACTTCCTCCGGCACCCCCGGACGGTCTTCGCCCGGCAGGAGCTGATGCAGCGGGTCTGGGGCTGGGACTTCGGCGACCTGTCCACCGTCACCGTCCACGTCCGCCGGCTGCGCGAGAAGATCGAGGACGACCCCGCCGCACCGACGCTGATCACCACGGTCTGGGGCGTCGGCTACCGCTACGACCCGGTGACGGCCGGGATGGACGGCCCGGCGTGACGGACCTGCTGCTGATCGCCCTGTTCGCAGGCCTCGGCGCCACCGGCGCCGGCCTCCTCGGATGGGTGGCCGTGCGTCTGCTGCGCCGCCGCTCGGTGGCGCTCTCACTCTTCTGCGTCGCCGTCGTCACCGTTCTCGCGGTCACCTCCGGGACGCTCGCCGTCGCCCAGGCGATGTTCCTGTCCGGGCACGACCTCGGCGTGGTGATCACCGTGCTCGGCATGGCCTCCGTGGTCTCACTGCTCACGGCCGCGCTGCTCGGACGCCAGGTCGTGGCCGGCAGCCGGGCCCTGGCTGCGGCCGCCCGCACCGTCGGAAGCGACACCGGTTTCACCGCTCCGGACCACCCCCTCGGGCTCGAACTGGCCCAGCTGAGCGAGGAACTCGCCGCCACCAGCGCCCGGCTCGCCGAGTCACGCTCCCGGGCACAGGCGCTGGACGCCTCGCGGCGCGAGCTGATCGCCTGGATCTCCCACGACCTGCGCACCCCGCTGGCCGGCCTGCGCGCCATGGCCGAGGCGCTGGAGGACGGGGTGGCCGACCAGCCGGAGCAGTACCTCCAGCGGATCCGTGCCGAGGTCGAGCGCCTCACCGGGATGGTCGACGACCTCTTCGAACTCTCCCGGATCCAGGCCGGCGCGCTGTCCCTCTCGTTGTCCCGGGTGTCCGTCTACGACCTGGTCGACGACGCACTGGCCGGTGCCCACCCGCTGGCCCGGCAGCGCGGCGTCCGTCTGGAGGGCCGTCAGGTCGCCGCCGAGCCGGTCGAGGTGGACAGCCGCGAGATCACCCGGGTGCTCGGCAACCTTCTGGTCAACGCGATCCGCTCGACGCCCGAGGAGGGCGTGGTCGCCGTCTCGGCCCGCCGCGAGGTGGACGAGGTGGTGCTCTCGGTCACCGACGGCTGCGGGGGCATCCCGGAGCAGGACCTCTCCCGGGTGTTCGAGACCGGTTGGCGCGGCAGCGCCGCGCGCACGCCCCGGCGGGATCCCGGCGAGGGAGGGGACAGCGGTGCCGGGCTCGGCCTGGCCATCGTCCGCGGCATCGTCGAGGCGCACGCCGGGCGCGCCCGGGTGCACAACGTCGCAGGGGGCTGCTGCTTCGAGATCGCACTCCCGGCGGCGCGTGCGTAGTCAGGCCCGCAAGGGCGCGGCGGCGAACCCGGCCATCCCCGCACGGAACGGTACCCGGGCCCGCCAGCCCAGTTCGGCACGCAGCCGGGAGGAGTCGGCCGTGATGTGCCGGACGTCCCCCAGCCGGTACCGGCCTGTCACCACGGGTGCCGGCCCACCGCAGGCGTCGGCCAGGGCCCGGGCCATCTCGCCGACCGTACGCACCTCGCCGCTGCCGACGTTGTACGCCCGGGAGCTGCCCGGCAGCCGGCTGCCGAGGTCCTCCAGCGCGGCGAGGTTGGCCGCGGCGACGTCGTCGACATGGACGAAGTCCCGGCGCTGGCCGCCGTCCTCGAACACCCGGGGGGCCTCGCCGCGGGCGAGCGCGGAGCGGAACAGTGCGGCGACTCCGGCGTACGGGGTGTCACGCGGCATGCCCGGCCCGTAGACGTTGTGGTAGCGCAGCGCCAGGACGGACCCGCCGCAGGCGCGGGCCCAGGCCGCGGCCAGGTGCTCCTGCGCGAGCTTGGTCACGGCGTAGACGTTGCGGGGGTCGCCCGGCGCGTCCTCGGTGACCAGCCCCGGCCGCAACTCGGCGCCGCACCTCGGGCACGGCGGTTCGAACCGGCCGGCGTCGAGATGGTCCGGTCGTCGTGGACCGGGTGCCACGTCCCCGTGGGCTGGACACACGTACCGGCCCTCGCCGTAGACCACCATCGATCCGGCCAGTACCAGGTTCCGCACCCCGCCGCGTGCCATCGCGGACAGGAGGACCGCCGTTCCGAGGTCGTTGCAGCCCACGTAGTCGGGCGCGTCATCGAGGTCGAGCCCGAGACCGACCATCGCCGCCTGGTGGCAGACCGCGTCGACGCCGGCGAGGGCCCCATCCACGGCCGGCGCGTCCCGTACGTCGCCGCGCCGGAACTCGACGCCGGACGGCAGAACGGGCGCCGCACCCGACGGGTGGACCGCAGGCAGCAGTGCGTCCAGCACACGGACCTCGTGGCCCGCCGCGACCACGGCACGGACGACGGCCGAACCGATGAACCCGGCACCGCCGGTGACCAGAATCCTCATGACCGGCGACGCTACCGGCCGGGGACGGCACGGTGGCCGACGACGGGCGTCACGTCATGCATCGGTAAGAGAGATTCGCCCCTTCCCTCGGCGGCCGCCTGCTCGCCGGGGTCGTCGACACCGCCGGCGCCGACCTGACCGCGCACGGCCGTGCCCGCGGGCACGGTGCGGCGTCGGGCCCGCCTCGGCCGGGTGCGCCGACGTGACGCAGCGGGTGCGCCGGCGGGCCTTCGCCTCCTACCGGCTGCACGGGCGGGAGGAGCGGCCGGACAGAGGGGCCGGCGCACGTTAGGGCTGCAGGCACCGGGGTAGCCGCGATCAGGTAGCGGGGGCGGGGGGAGAGAAGCGCACGACGACAATCTGACCGGAGAGAAGGGATTCCCGACATGTTGCTACTCGGACTCTTGCTGATGGCCGCGGCCGGTGCCTTCACCGGTCTGTTGATCGCGGACAACCTCTCCGGCGGGCCGGACTACCAGGTGACCGTTCTCGGCAACGACCTGGTGGTCATGAACAGCCTGGCCGTATTCCTGTCCGGCGTCGCCCTCGCCCTGCTGTTCTGCCTCGGCCTGGCGTTGATCGGCCTCTCCCGGCGGGCACGCCGCCCGGTCGGGCTCGGCGCCCACCGCCGGGTGAGTCCGCAGGCGTACCCGGCCGCGGAGGCGGACACCGCGGGAACGCGACCCGTCGATCCGGCGGAACCCGTCGAGCCCGCCACCTACACCGCCCGGGAGGAGGTCCCGTCCGAGCAGGAGGCCGCTGAACGGGACGGCCTGGCCGCCGGACCGACCGCACCCGAGCGCCGCGGGCGGATCCGACACCTCTTCGGGCACTGAGGCCGGCGGTCGGCCCGCGCGGCACCTGCGATGCGCCGTGGTGCAGGCCGACGACTCCGTACAAGAACAGCCGGACCATCGGAGGCCCGGAGGGCCGGGCCTCCGGGCGGTGCCGGCTCCGCCCCGCCCGGTCAGCCGATGAGGCCGAGCCGCTGTCCGCCCCGGCCGTGCAGTCGCCTCAGGAAGGCGAGCACGCCGGCGGAGCCGCCGGCCCAGGTGGCGCTCGACCCGGTCAGGCCGGCGTCCGGGAACACCGGACGCGACGAGGTGCCGCCGCTGCGGCTCAGGATGATCGCGGCGACGGTCTCGGCGGCGTCCCGGAACTCCTCGGACCCGGACGCCTCGGCGACGTCCACCATCAGGTCCCCGACACCGGACAGCCCGCAGCACTGGGTGACCAGCGGCATGCGGGGTGCCAGGGCGGCGCAGGTGCGCGCGGCCCGCTGGGCGAGGGCGAGGTACTCGGGTTCGCCGAGGCGGTCGGCGGCCCGGACGAGCACCGCCCCGATCCCGGCCAGGCCCCGGCACCACGAGCCGTAGCGGCGTGTCGCCCCCGGGCCGGTCGCCGCCGCGACGATGCCCGGCGTGAGGGCGGCGAGCTGCGCGCATGCCTCCCCGGCCCTGCGGACGGCGGCCGGCTCCCCGGTCGCGCTTGCGTACTCGAGCAGGAAGTACGCGACCCCGGCCTCGCCGTGCGCGAGTCCTTCCCGCAGGGCGGCGCTGCCGATGGTGTCGGCGCCGGCGGGCGTCAGCCGGGCCCTGCCGGACGCCAGCATCCGGCCGCACTCGGCGGCGACGGCGAGGTGTCGGTCGGCGAGCCGGCTGTCGCCGTCCGCGACGGCGTGCCGGGCGAGAAGCAGGCGGCCGATGCCGATTCCGGCGACGCCCTCGATCAGGTCCGCTTCCGGTGGTCCGCCGTCCGGGCCCCGGGCCGGCAGGGCCGGGTGGCCTGCCGGCCCGGCCGGTCGTGTCGTTCGGTCCCCTTTCCGGTGCCCGTCCCTTTCCCCTTCCCCGTCGCCGTGCCCGGCGTCCGGGGTCGCCCCTGCTGCGGTGAGGAAGAGCTCGACGCCGGTACGGCCCGAGTAGAAGCCGGGTGACAGGCTCCTGGACTGGCTCGCCGTCCAGTGCGCGAGGGCGTCGACGGCTTCGCGCACCCCGCGTCGGTGGAGGTGGTGAAGGAGTTCCAGGCCGAGCCCCGAGCTGCCGCGGTAGACGTCGACCGGTGTCGGGATGGTCGCGCGTGCGGCGAGTACGGGGTCTGACATCCTGCGGGCCTCGTCGACGCAGAACGCGGTCGTGTGCTCGATGATCTCTTCGAGCAGGCCGTCGTCGAATCGGACCCGGCGGGGCGCCCGGGACGCCCGTGGTGCCTCCGGCGGCTCTGACGCCGCGGGAACCCCCGTACGGAGCCGGTCGGCGCCCGCGGTCCGCACGGCCGGATCGAAGCTCGTCAACTCGGCGATCGCCGCCCGGATCCGCCGGTGCTCGTCGCCGGGCAGCGCCCATGCCAGGCCGGCGAGGGTGCGGTCCCGGTTGACGGTGGCGTCCGTGTCGACGATCACCGGATCCATCCCGGTGGCGGCGAAGCAGAGGGTCGCGCCCAGGGCGTAGTAGTCGTCGGCGGGCTCGGCCGGTCCGGTCGCGCGTCGGACCGGGGCACTGTAGCCGGGGGTCGAGCCGTCCGGACCGACGCCGTCGAGGGCGCTGATCCCGAAGTCGATCACGTGGCACCGGCCCGTGGCGTCGAGCACGACGTTGTCGGGCTTGAGATCGCGGACGACCACGCCCCGGAGATGGATGGCGTCCAGGACACGCAGGAGCTGGGCGGCCAGGTCGGGGAGCGTGCGCGACGGCCGGGCCTCGTCGTCCTGGTACGGGCCGTTCTCCTGGACGTCCCGCCGCAGGTCCCGGTCGCCGCAGGCGGTCATCACCAGGTACTCGTCCGAGCGATGCCGGAAGTAGTCGAGCGCGCGGGGTACCCCGGTGACGGTGTCGAGCGCGGTCAGGACCGTCCGCTCGTTGCGCAGCCGGTCGCGGGTGTCCGCACCGGACTCGTCCTCGGCCACGAAGGCCCGGGCCTGCTTGACGACCACCGGCAGCCCGGTGAGCCGGTCGGCCGCGCGGTAGACGTTGCCCTGCGGCTTGCGCACGATGCCGCCGGTGACCCGGTAGCGTCCGTCGCCGAATCCGGGGGAGGACTGCGGCCGGGCGCCGTGCCCGGGCCGGTTCTCGAAGGGGTCCTCGGCCCACGGCGGGCAGCGGTACGCACCGGCGGCCAGGCCGTCGAAGGCCCGGCCGTCCGGACCCACCATGACCGACTCGAGCCGCCCGTTCCGGCCGGTGCGGTAGTCGCCCGTGAAGGGCCCGTAGCGGTAGTAGACGGGGGAGCGTGGATCGACCCGCCGGTCGCTGACGATCTGCGGACCCTCCCGGTCGCGCAGCAGGGCGACGAGTTCGTCGGCGAGCCCGGCGACGGTGCCGGGTGCCGGGTAGACCGTGATCGCCTTCCCGACGGCACCCGCACTCGACACACCGGAGTTGATCGCCCGCAGGGTCTCCGGACTCCTCGCCCACTTCGCGTGGCAGACGTGGCGCGCCAGCACCGGCAGGACGAGGCCGGTCACGGCGTCGAGGTCGCCGGGCCGCGCCGAGATGTGCAGCTTCCAACCGTGCTCCATCGCCGGCATCCGCGGATCGTTCAGGTACGACCAGGTGTCATCGGACCATCCGCTGCGGCCGGCGATGGGCGCGGTCACTGCTAGGAGTTGAAGTCGCAGGCGAAGCGGGTGGTCGCGGTCACCCACGGGTCGGCGAGACACGCCGTGGCGTCGTGGTCGCTTCGGTCGTCGTCCTCGAACACGATGGCCTCGTCGTCGACCACCAGCGGACCCGCGTCGCGGATCTCGTCCATCATGGCTACGGGCATGTGACGCCTCCAGGTCTTGTCGTGCGTCCGGCGACGGCGCGGGTTGCGCCCGTCGCGGACCGCCAAGCCCGATGGGGCCGGGGTCCTGACCCCCGAAGGTAGGGAGGAATGATCGGCCTGGCAAGGGGTCAGAACACGTGAATTTCACAGGGAGCACACATCCATGGAGGGATGGTGCGTTCCGGTGGGTTCTCGATCCCGCCGCCTCCGGGGCGCTGCGGTGGCCTGATCGTTCCGTTCCCGCGGACCTGTGACCGGTCGCGGGGTGGCGTCCGGGGAGGACCGGCTGGGAGTGACGACGGCCGGCCGCCTGGGCGAGCCGCCCTTCTCGGGGGTCGGGGCGTGGCGCATCCGCCCCCGGGGTCACAGTCCGCGTGGCGGTGCGACGCCTGGCCCGGATCCGGGCCGCGGCCTTGGTCTACTCATGGGGCCGGGGTGGTCGTCCCGGTCCAGCCAGGGCCGGTCGACCCGGCCGAGGGCCGGTGGGAGGAGAGTGATCATGACGTTCCAGCATCCGGCGCAGAAGCGCGACGACGGGCGGCGTGGCCGGTTCGAGGAGGCGGCCGAGCTGGCGTCGAACTTCACGAGTTCGCCGTTGTTCGCCGCCCTCTGTCTGGGACTGGTCGGCCTGTTCGTGGCGGCTCATGTCGCGGGGTGGCCCGCGAGCTGGCAGTTGCTGGTCGGTGACGCGATGAGCGCGGTGACGCTGCTGTTGCTGGCGTTGCTGAAGAACGCGGAGCGCCGCGCCGAGCACGCGATCCAGCGCAAGCTCGATGCGATCGCCGCGGCCCTGCTGGAGCAGCAGGAGGGCAAGCGGGGCGAGGCGCACGAACATCTGAAGAAGGTCATTCGGATGGAGGAGCGCCTCTGATCGCGTCGCCGTCCGGAGATCGTGGCCTCCTCAACAGTGGCGAAGCCGGAAACAGGGTTGCGGAAACCGGCATTTCGGTTCATATAATGGGTTTTATGGCCGAAGTCCAGGAGTTGCGCAGTAGCTGGACGTTCCTGACGCAGCACGCCAGGGTCCTGCTGCTGATCGCCCGCGACGCGGACGTGCGCCTGCGGGACGTCGCCGCGGCGTGCGGGGTCACCGAGCGGGCCGTCCAGGCGATCGTCACCGACCTGGAGAGCGCCGGCTACGTCACCCGCACCCGGCACGGGCGCCGCAACCACTACCAGGTCGTACGCGGCACGCACTTTCGCCACCCCGCCGAGGAGAGCCACGAGATCGCCGGGCTGCTCGGACTGTTCGCCGACAGCGCCCGGCTCCCCGGCAGCCCGGAGTCTCCCGACACCGCAAGGGAGTGAGCGCCATGACCGCACCACGAGTCCCCGACTCCCGGACCTCGCTCTCCGGCCCGGGCCAGGCCCCGTCGGCGGCCTCCGGCCCGGCCGAGTTCCCGGTACCGCTCGGTGAGGTCGCCGGGCCGGATCTGGCGATCCGGCTCACGCCCGGCCGGGCGGGTCGCTGCCGTGCGGAGGTGCGCGGCGAGATCGACACGGACACGGCGCACGAGGTCGTCGATGCGCTGACCGCGGCGCTGCGGGACGGCATCACGGGCGTGGACGTGGTGCTGAAGGACGTGTCGTTCTGCGACTGCGGCGGCCTCAACGCCCTGCTGGAACTGCGGCTGCTGGCCGAGGAGGCGGGCAAGGACCTCGTTCTGGCGGGAGCCTCACCCCAGGTCCTGCGGCTGCTGGACCTGACCGACACCACCGCTCTGCTCACCGCACCCGCACGCCCCCGGCGTGACCCGTAGACGTCCTCCGGCGCCCCGCCCGGTTCACGACGATGCCGCATTCTCCGTGCGCTCCGCCTGGTCCAGCAGCAGCCGGGCGAGTTCGCGTGCCTCGGCCGGGCTCAGCCCGGCCCAGATCCTCGATGTCCCGCCACGTTCGGGCCCGACGGCCAGCGCGATCCGGCCGAGGCGCAGTCCGGCTGCGCCGAGCCGGAGTCGGCGAACCTCGATCCGCCGCCCACAGGCCGTCACCAGCGGCTCGACCCCGGTGTCGTCGGTAGCACGCGACAACGTCCTCACACCCCTTCGATACGTCCCGGTCGGTATACGGGGGAACGCGTACGGCGGGTGGGCCATTCCACGGCCACCCCGCGGGGCGGATCCTTCGCCCCGGCCGCGGTGACGCGGCAGGCCGGTCGCCGAGGCGGGAGCGGTGGCCGCCCGCACATTGCCGGCGGCAACTCGACGGCGCCCGGCGGCTTTCAACCGGTACGAACACGAAGTCCGCGCCGGGCGGGAGCCGCTGCATGTTTGTGGTTTCCACCAGTACGACGCCCCGGCCGACGGGAGGAGACTTCCCGCCAGAGGCCGCGGCCTGTCCCGAAGGCCGACGCCAGAGGAACAGAGGGGGAACAGCACGATGAGTGGTCAGCTGTACGACGAGATCGGCGAGGCGTTCGAGGGCTTCAAGACCCTCCCTCTCGCGCGCTACGGGGAGGTGCCCGGCTTCCTCTCCCTCGTCGGTGACGTGAACGGCAGGTCGGTCCTCGACCTGGCCTCCGGAACCGGCTTCTACAGCCGGGAGTTCAAGCGCCGCGGCGCCTCCCACGTCCTCGGTGTCGACATCTCCACGGCGATGGTCGACGCGGCCCGGGCCATGGAGGACAGCGAGCCGCTGGGCGTGCAGTACGAGGTCGGCGACGTCGCGGAGCTGCGCACCTTCGAGCAGCGCTTCGACATCGCGGTCGCGGTCCAGCTGTTCAACTACGCCGAGGACGTCGCCACCATCGAGCGGATGTGTCGCAACATCCACCGGAGCATCGCCGACGGGGCCGGGTTCTTCGCCTTCGTACAGAGCCCGGAATTCCGTTTCGACGGGCCGTCGCTGGCCAAGTACGGCTTCCTGTGCGAATCACTCGGCGAGGAAACCGAGATCGGGCCGCGCGTGAGGATCACCGCGCTTCTCGACCCGCCGATCTCGTTCGTCGCGAACCCGCCCAGCCGCGAGGTCTACGAGAAGTGCCTGCGGGCGGCCGGATTCGGCGAGGTCACCTGGGTCCCCCTGGAGATCTCCGCCGCCGGCGTGCACGAGTACGGCAAGGAGTTCTGGGACGACTACGCCGCCAACCCGCCGCTGACGATGCTGCGCTGCCGCGCCTGACTCCGAGCGGCCCGCCCCCGGTTCGCCCGCCCCCGGTTCGCCCGGGGGCGGGCCGCCCTCCGGCATACCCCTACGGGGAAGGGCGGATGCTCAGGACGGTCCGGAGGGCGGACCCGCAGACGCGGCAGGCGAAAAATCCGTACCGCGTCTGTCCGGGCAGGAGCAAAATCGCCCCATGGCGGACATGCGAGCGTTCCGGGATGCGGTCACCAGCTGGGCGGCGGGCAGCCCCGGTGGGCCGGCGGATGAGCAGACGAGTGAGTCGGCGGGTGAGTCGGCGGGTGAGCTGGCCGTGCGACTGGGCGTGCGGACGGCGGTGCTGTTGGAAGGGCCGAGCGACCTCGCGGCCGTGGAGGCGCTGGCCGGGCGCTACGGCCGGGACCTGGCCGCCGAAGGGGTGTGCGTCATCCCCATGGGCGGCGCGATGAACATCGGCCGCTATGCCGGCCTCCTCGGCCCGCCGGGGCTGGGTCTGCGCCTCGCCGGGCTCTGCGACGAGGGGGAGCAGGGCTTCTACGAGCGCGGTCTCGAGAGGGCCGGCGCGCCGCGGCAAGGGTTCTTCGTGTGCGCGGCGGACCTCGAGGACGAACTCATCCGCGCGCTGGGTGTGGCACGGGTGGAGGAGATCGTCCGGGCCGAGGGCGACCTCCCGGCCTGGCAGACCTTCGTGCGCCAGCCCGCGCACCAAGGCCGCTCCCCGCAGCGGCAGATGCGGCGCTTCCTCGGCACGAAGAAGGGCCGCAAGATCCGGTACGGCAGCCTCCTGGTCGAGGCCCTCGACTCCGCGCCGGTGCCGGCTCCCCTCCACGATCTGCTCGCGAGCCTCTGACCGATGCGCTGATCGAGGGTCGGCAGCCCCGGCTGCGGCCGGGCTGCCAGGAGGTCGCGGTCCGGCAGCCGGGGGGGGTGAGCGTGACGATGCCGCCGGGCCCGGGCCGGGGTGGGCCCCGGACCCGGCGGTGGCCGCGGGAGCGGCGGCAACCGCGCCGAACGCAAGGGCCGTTGTCACCGGAGCGGCAACGGATGGACCGCGGGCTATGAGAGAGATCTTCATGTCGGTTTTCTGTCTTCGGGCAGCCTTCGGCGTGCCGAGGTGCACGGTGAATTTCGGTGAATTGGTCCGGAGTCGGGTGGACGACGGTCCGCCGATTGCGACGTCCTGATCGGTGCTCTGGTGGTCTCCGGCCCCGACTTCCGTATTCCGCCTGGCGTTTGCCGGGTCAGCGGCGCTGTGGTTCAGGCTGTCAGCGGCTCAGCGGCTCAGCGGCTCAGCGGCTCAGCGGGGATCGGCGTGGCGCCGAACCGCACGACCGTCGGAGGCCTGGCGCGAGTGCACTTGGGGCCGGCGTCTATCCCGTCGAAACACGCTGCACGGATTCCGGGCCGGAAGCGCGGGCGGCCGTGGCCACGGCCTCGGTCTCCTGGGCCGCGAGGCCGGCCACCATGGCGGCGGTCTCGCGGCTGGTCCCGGTTCGCCGGCCGATCAAGGTCATCCCCGTCACCGGCCTGACCGCGACCCTCATCCCGGCCTCGTGGCGGCCGCAGAACTCAGCGGGGACGGCACATCCTCGACCGCGACCGGGAATCGTGATCCGCCGGATTGAAGACCCGAGAACTGGAAAGACGCAGCTCGACCTCCGCGTCGGCGGATGGCCATTGTCGGGAGCAGCGAAAATCGGAGGTCATCGTGATCGTCCTCGGAGTCATCCTCCTCGTTATCGGATTCGTCACCGGTCTTTCCATCCTGTGGACCATCGGCATCATCCTGGTCCTCATAGGCGCGGTCCTGTGGATCATGGGTGCGGTCGGCCACGAGGTCGCCGGCCGCCGCCATTACTGGTAGAGGCCGGCCGAAACTCTCCGACGTCCGGCGGGTGCGCGTTCACAGCAAAGCGGGGTTCCGCGCGGCCGGCACCGAGGTCGTGAAAGCGGGCCTGGGGGTGCCGGACCGCGCTGATTCCAACAGTCGAGGCAGCGGGTGGCGGTTCGGCTCTCGCATGCAGATCCCCGAATGCCCGACTCCCCGCATGCCCGCAGAGGTGTCGGGAAAGGCACCGACCCCGTGGAGGGGTCACGGTCAGGCAGCACGCGGCGGGCGCGGTCCTCTCAGGGCCCCGCCCGCCGCCGTTGCGTGCCCGGCAGCCCCTGCCACGAGCCGGCCACCACCGCGAGAACGGAGCCTCGAGTCTCTTCGCCTCCTCGTCTCTCGCGCCTTCATCGCCTCGCCTCGTCGGAACGCGGCAACTCGGTTGGCGCGGGAAGGGCGGTCTCATACGGTGGCGCCATGCATGATGAACCCGCACGTGCGGCAGGATTGCTGGATGCGCAGGCGAAGGCTGTGGAGCTGTTCTCCGAGGTGAGAGACGCGGCCGGGGAGGGCGAGCGGGCGCGGACCTGGCGGGGCGAACCCCGTGGGCCGCGCCCGCGCCGACCTCAGCGGCAGGTGACGGTGTGTCCAGCACCAAATCCGGTTGCCGGCCCGGGTGCCGCCTGAGTAGCGTCGCCGCCCGTGACCCCGACTTTGCGCACCGAGCGGCTGCTTCTGGACCCGTACGTCCCCGGCGATGAAGAGGGCTTCGTCGCCCTGTTCCAGGACACCAGGGTGTCGCAGTGGATGGGTGACGGCCCCGCGTCCGAAGAGGAGGACCGGGCCCTGTTCGGGCGGATCTTCACCAAGGTCTATGCCCGGAGCCTCTTCGACGTCTGGGCCGTTCGTCGGGACGGACTCCTCGTCGGGCATGCCGAGATCAAGCCGACCGATGTCACCGGGGGCCACGAGATCGTCTACGCCCTGGCGCCGGCGGCCTGGGGGCTCGGCCTGGGCACCGAGCTGGCGGAGGCGCTCACCGCCTATGGCTTCGGCACTCTCGGGCTGGCGGAGGTCCATGCCACCGTTGCCGCACCGAACCAGGCCTCACTGACCCTGCTGCACAGGATCGGTTTCGAGCACGTCCGGGACATCGAGGAGGACGACGGAAGCACCACCCGCGTGTTGGTCCGCCGTCCGGTGGCGGGCGCCGAGTAGGCCTCGGTAGCCCTCGCCCGACGGGGGATCCGATGATCGAGGTCCTACCGGTCGTGGCGCCGACGCGCGAGATGGACGGTGATGTCGGCGGTGATCTCGACCGTCTCCGGCAGGGCCCGCATGATCCGGCGGAAGACCTGCTCCTGCTCCGCGGGCGGCAGCACGAGATAGGCCGAGACGGTCGAGAGACGGCCGACGTACTCGCGGGCACTCACCGTCAAACGCCGTTCGATGACCGACTGTCGGACACCGGTGAACCACTCGGACCGTTGGAGCTCCGTACCCGGCCACTGAAGGTCGTGCCCCGGCGGCGTCCCGTCGGGCGACGGGACCTCGTCGCTCTCCAGGAGCGGCGCCCGGGCCGTGCGGACGGCTTCCTCCACCACCGGGTCGGCCGGCCGTACCGGCCCGCCGAAGGAGGCGAACACACCACCCGGCTCCAGCAGCGCGGCCATGCGTGACCACCGGCCCTCCGGGTTGGTCCAGTGCAGTGCCGCCGCCGCGTAGACCAACCCGTACCGCTCGCCCGGCCGCAGGTCCTCGAACGCCGCCTGCACCGCCGTGACGTTCCCCGGCACGTGCTTGCGAAGCTCGGCGAGCATGGCCCCGTCGGGCTCGGTCGCCGTGACCGTGACCCCCCGGTGAGCGAAGAGCGGGTCGCCTTGCCCGTCCCGGCGCCGATTTCGAGGGCGGTTCGCAGCGGACCGCCCGCGTACGCCGCCACGAGGTCGAAGAGCTCCGCGGGATACCCCGGACGGAACCGTTCGTAGGCTTCCGCCATCACTCCGAAGCTCAGCGCACGACTCGACATGCCGAGCATCCTGGCACGAGCTACGCCGTCGATGCCCGGTCTTTCGCGCGACCCACGGCCTCGTCGTACGGCCCCATGCCCACGGTGAGGGTGCGAGGCCCGGTCCGGGCTCCGAATGCCAGTCCTGGGCCATCGGGCCGACGTGGCGTACCTGTTCGGGCGGGTGGTGGTCACGATGCCCGTCGGCGGACGCCCACGGGTCCGGAAGGTCAGCCGTGCTCCGCCGAGCCGGTGAGCCGGAGCTTGCGCTGGGCCCGCTGGTAGAAGGTGGTGTGGCCGAGTCGTACGACGCGTGCGGCGGCGGGCAGCATGTTCACCTCGACGATGTCGCCCGGTGAGACGTGGCCGACCAGCAGGCCGTCGGCCTCGATGGCGAGGTCACCGCTGTGCGGCAGTACGTCCAGTTGGAGGCGCTCACCGCTGGAGAGGAACACGGAGCGGTTGAACGCGGCGTGCGGAGCCACGGGAGTGATCAGCAGCCCCTCCGCGTTGGGGGAGACGATCGGGCCGCCGGCGGAGAAGCTGTACGCGGTGGAGCCGGTCGGCGTGGCGACGACGACCGCGTCGGCGGTGTAGGACACGAAGGGCTCGTCCTGGACCCGCACGGCCACCGCCGCGGACTTGTGCCCCGGGCTGCGCAGGAGCACGACGTCGTTGAGCGCCGTCTCCTCGGTGGCGTCGAAGCGGGCGTGGACACCGGATCGTACTTCCACAGTGAAGCGCTGGTCGTCGATGGCGTCCAGCGCGGCCGGGAGTTCGGGGACGTCGACCTCGGCGAGGAAGCCCAGGCGACCGACGTTGACGCCCAGGACGGGTGCGTGCCCCCCGGTCATGAGCCGCATGGCGCGCAGCATGGTGCCGTCCCCGCCCAGGCTGATCATGAGGTCGGCGCTCACGGTCATCTCCTCGGCCTCGACCGGTATGGCCTCGCAGCCGATTCGTGCCACCTCCGCCGCCAGCCCCAGGACCTTCGCACCCCTGGCCCGGCTCCACCGCACCACTGCATCCACCGTGGGAGCGCAGGTACGTTCGGGGTGGAGCACCAGCCCCACCGTGCCGATGAATCCCATCCGGAGCACCTCGATGTCGGCCAGGTCACTGTTGCTCCCTCCAGTCACGCACAGCCGGTCGCCGGCTTCAAGGTCACCACGGGGCTTCGGTCCGTCGCGGGTGCCCCTGGCGCCCGTCACGAGTCGATGACCTCACCGCGCCCCGCTCGGGAATCTCCTGCACCTGCTGAGTCCTCCCCGGCCCGGGTGGCCCCGGCGGATCGGGTCGCCGGCGCCGGACCGGCGACCGTTGGCGGGGGTGGGCGGGCGAAGGGCGAAGGGCGGCAGGCCGCCGACGGCCGACGGCCGGCGCACGGCGAAGGGGGACGCCCCAGACCCGGAGCGAGCGCGCCGTCCACTCCGGGCCTTCAAGGCGTGCGGATGTCATCCCGGCAGGCTGACGACCAGGGACTCGGACTCCGGCGACAGGTAGTAGTGATCGGGGAAGTAGTCGACGTGAAGATGGTCGAGCGAGTTCCCGGCGTCGGCATGGCGGCCGTACTCCTCGATGTTGGCCGCGAGTACGTCCAGCAGGCGGGGCTCCCCGGTGATCCGGAACCGGTCGGAGCTCCCCTCGACGGACAGCGTGACCGCCGCCTCGGCGACGGTCTCCACCTCCAGGACTGCCAGACCGCGGTCATAGGGCGCCGCATCGGTGACCGGGGCGAGCCCGACACGGCCGGCTCCCGAGCGGATCACCTCCGCGAGCGCCAGCAGCTCCTCCCGATTGCCGAGGAGCAGCGCCTCCCCCGTGCTGTCCGAGTAGTGGATCTCGATGGCGTTCCTCCTTCTGAGGGCGGGTCGTGCTCCGCGGGCCGGCCGGGGCCGTCGGCGACGGGGATCCCGCGATCGCATGCCGGTCGCGCGTACGGCCGTTCGCCGCCGCGGTCCGGACCAGTGCCCTCCCCGTTGCCCGAGGATCCCACGCGCCGTCCTGACCGTCCCGCACCCGGGCCCAGCTCGTGTGATGGTCCGTTTCGGTACCGGGCGGGATGCCAACAGCGGCACGGCCCCCGACGACGCCAGGGCGGAGTCCGTACCGTGACGGGGCATCGAACCGGGTCGTCAGTGCTCACAACTACCGTGACGGCCATGACCGATCCCAGTTTCCGGACGTGTGCGCCCGACCGCAGGGTCGACGGATGGGGCGAGTACACCATCACCGTCCTCCGGCCCCCGTTCCCGGCTTCCACCGGCCCGAGCACCCTCGCCACGGTCGCCGCCCTGGCTCCCCACGACCCGGCAGCGGCCCGCCGGTTCGCCGGCGCCTTCGGTACCGTCGACAGCGTCCGGTCCGACGGCGCCGGTCGGAACGCGCCGCGCCGAGCATAGAGCCGCATCTGCGAGGGATATCAGCACATTCGCCTGGAATTGGCCCAATGGTGTGAGCGATTCCCCGCCGCGTTCCGCCGCCATGACGCTCTCCCTCCGCCTTGTTGACGAAATGTCAGCAACTTCGACGCAGTGTCTTGACGGTGCATGGACACGGCTCTACAACGTAGTCAGCTCCCAGATCCCCCACCACCGGGGAGCAGTGAAAGTTCGCCTTCTCGATCCCCCCTCACCGAGGAAGAGGCTTTCCCATGCGCCTTCACCGCCATCTTGCCGTCGCCGCCGTCGTTGCCTCCGTGCTCGCACTGGGCGCGGTACCCGCCTCCGCGACGCCGGAGCTCGCCGCCACCCCGGTGCTGACCGCCGGCAGCGCGGGCGGCACCGCCGTCGCGGCGGGCGACGTGCTCGCCGCACCCCTGGCCGCGAGTACCCGCGCCACCTTCTACTCGACCGCCACCAGCACGACCGGCGTCACCTGCGCCGCCTCCCAGCTCTCGGCCACGGTCCTGGGCAACCCGGCGGCGCCCGGCACGGCGACCGAGTCCCTCGCCGGGCTGACCTTCGGCTCGTGCACCAGCAACGTCACCGGTGTCACCTCGGTCCGCAGCCTGACGGTCGGCAACCTCCCGCACGGCATCGCCGTCGACGACGGCCCCGGCCTCCCGGTCACCCTCACGGCCGGAGCCGCCGGGCCGATCCAGGCCACCGCCGTGCTCAACACCTGGTTCGGCACCATCACCTGCACCTACCAGCTCAGCGGTGCGTTCACCGGCAACGCCGACAACACCGCCCACAGCCTCGGCTTCCGCAACGAGCACTTCGCCAAGAGCGGCGGCTCGGGCCTCTGCCCCGCCGACGGCTACTTCTCCGCCGCCTACGGCCCCGTCACCGACACCACCCAGCCCGGCAGCCCGGCGGTCTACGTCAACTGACCCGCGTCGGCCCGGCCGGTGCCCGGCGACCCGCGGCCACCGGTCGGGCCCGGCCCCGCCATTCCGGTACGCGCGGTCGCCACGGCCGGGCGGTGGGGCGATCGCGGACCGCTCACGGACCGCGACCCGCCCATGGACCTCGGACCTGTTCACAGACCGGACGGGGCCGCAGCGTTGGCTGCGGCCCCTCGGTGGTGCGGGGTCGGTCAGGAGACGTTGAGCGCGGCGTCGTCGACGACGAAGCCGCTCTGGAGGGAACTGTCCTCGGTGCCGGTGGACCTGACGGTCACCGTCTGGCCGGCGAAGGCGGAGAGGTCGTAGCTGCGGAGGGTGTAGCCGGTGCCGGCGTTGGCGTTGCTGAAGGTGGCCAGGGTGGTGGAATTGGCCTGGACGGTCAGCTTGTCGTAGACGGTGGAGCCGGACTCGGACGTGTCGATGCGCAGGTAGAAGCCGAGCGTCGCCCGGCAGCCCTGCGGGATGGTGACCGACTGGGAGGGCGTGTCGGTGTGGGTGGAGCCGTAGCCGTCGAGCCAGGCCTTCCATGCCGGAGTGGGCGGCCTCGCTGCCGGAGTTGTCGATCACGCCGGCGGTGGCGTTCCACGGCGTGGCACTGCCCGTCTCGAAGCCCGGGTTGCCGAGCAGTTGCGCGGCGGTGCAGCCGCCGCCGGTGCCGGTGACCGTCCAGGTGAAGGTGGTCGAGCCGCTCGCGCCGGTGGTGCCGGTGGCCGTGACGCTCACGGTATCTGTGCCGGCCGCGGTGGCGGCGCCGGTGAATGATCGGGGCGGAGGCGCTGGTGCCGCCGTAGACGTTCCAGCCGCTGCCCCGGCATGTGCTCCGGTCAGGTCGCCCCGATGGTACGGACCCCGGCGTACCCGGCGGCCCTCCGGCGGTGCGGCGGGCGGGCCGGGGTGCTGTCTCCGGGTGGGGTTCGCGGAGGCCGCCAGGCGTGTGCCGGCGGGTGCGTGCCGGCGGGCGTGCCGTGGGGCACCGGTCAGGGAGTCCGGGCGACGAAGAGGTGGTACCCGAGCAGCGTCAGGGGATGGTCCTCGCCGGGCAGGGTGAGGGCGGATCCGAAGCCCGCGGCGGCCAGCACGTCGAGCCACCCCTGCCGGGAGGGTGGTCCGGCGTGGGCGGCGGGCGAGGGGGCGAGGAAGTCGCGGGTGATCAGGCGGTCGAGGTGTTCCCGGGTCGGCTCGACGGCGAGCAGCCAGCCGCCGGGAGTGAGCAGGCCGGCCAGTCGGCGGGCACGGTCCCCGGCGTCGCGGGCGCCGCCCAGTACGCCGGTGGAGACCACCACGTCGACCGGGCCGGGTTCGGCGGTGCCCGGCCCGCCGTGGGGGTCGAGGAGTCCGAAGCGTAGCCAGGGGTGGCGTCGGAGCCGGGCCCGGGCCGCGTCGAGGAGGACGCCGGACGGTTCGGTGCACAGGTAGTCGACGGGGTGGACGGCCCCGCACGCGGCCGCCAGCGCGTCCGCGATCGCCTCGGTGGCCGCCCCGGTGCCGGCGCCGAGTTCCAGCAGCCGCAGCGGACGACGGCCGCGGTGGGCCGTGGCGATGTGCCGTACCGCCGAGCCGAGGGCGCTGCCGAGGTAGCGCCCTGTGGCGGTGGACCGCGTCAGGGCGTCGATACCCCCGGCGCTCCCGTCGGGGCGGAACAGCCTCCCGGCGGGCTGCTCGCCCGAGAGGAGACCGGGCAGGTGGGCGGCGCCGCGTCGCAGGTGGTCGATGACGGCGGCCGCGCCGAGGTGGCCGGTCCAGGCCTCGGCGGCATGCTCCCAGGCCGTGTGCGCGGTGGCGTCGTCGACCGGCCGGGCACCGTGGACGTGCTCTCCCCGGAGGGTGACCGACTGCTCCCGTACCAGCGCCCGCAGC
The DNA here is from genome assembly GCF_045160625.1 of Kitasatospora sp. NBC_00039. NCBI lineage: Bacteria > Bacillati > Actinomycetota > Actinomycetes > Kitasatosporales > Streptomycetaceae > Kitasatospora > Kitasatospora sp. NBC_00039. Next base: position 348,593 of record NZ_CP108290.1, read on the forward strand.
CAGCGTGCGGCGAGCGGGCGGTGCTCGGGCGCCACCCGGGCGGCGTCCGGGATCTCGGCGCGCGGGTGACCACCGGCCGGGTCGTTCAGGACGCCGGCACTCTGCAGGGCCGACAGCATCGACAGGAGCACGGCGTCGTCGAGCCGTTCGACGAACAGCCGCGCCTGCCCGGCGGTGACGCCGATGGCCTGCTTCCAGGCGGTGTCCGCCGCGGCGCCCACGACTTCGCGCAGCCGGTGGTCGGCGAGCTCGGCCTCGCTGTGCGGCGGGCGGACGTGGGCCACGACGGCGCCGAGGGCGTCCATGGCGGCGTACACGTCGCCCTGGGCGGGTTCGGGGCCGACGTGGAGCACCTGGCGGAGCGCGGCGAGATCGGTCCCGCGCAGCGTGGTGACCCGGCTGAGCCGCCAGAGCAGCTCGGACGGCAGGCTCAGGTGGGTGGTGCCTGACTGTTCGAGCTGGGCGGGGAGTTGGTCGGCCGGCTGGTCGGGGTCGCCGCAGATGACCGTCCCGCCGGCGAGCAGGGTGGCGAGGGCGAGTTCGATCCCGAGCTCGGTCGCCGGATAGAGCACGGTGTGCCGGATCGGCGGCGGGCCGAGTACGCCGGCCCAGTGCCGCAGCCGGCGTTCGGCCTGCGCGCTCTCCGCGGCGGGGAGCGCCGCGTGCGCCGCCACGCGTTCGGCCACGGCCTCCGGCAGGCCGCCCTGCGGTGCGACGCCGAGCAGGAGCCCGATGCCGCTGATCGCGCGGCCGCCTGCGACGACGGCGGGCCGGTCGCCGAGTGTGCGCAGGGCGCTGACGAGCGCGGGGATGGCAGGCACGGTGATCACTCCGGGGTCGGCGCGGGCGCGGGGACCACTGAACCATGTCGCGTGCATGAGCAGCACTGATGTTCGGGTCAAGTTTCGGCAATGGTTTTCATCTCACGCTGGATCGGCAGGAGACGAGACGCCTGCGCCGAGCCCGTGGCCCCGGGCTCCCGGGCGCCGTCGTCGGTGCGCCCGGACGGCCTCGCCCGCGCGGGGACGGCTGCCCGCTGCCCGCCGCCAAGCCTGGACGCCCGCCCGGCGGGCGGATGCGGGAGCGCCTCAGCCAGGTGGGGCGAGCGGGACGGGGCGCCGCTGCGGGCGGTGAGCTCCAGCTTCTCCAGCAGAGCCGACGGCGACACGGCGATCACGGCGCAGGGCGCGTGGGTGCGGCAGTGGCGGGTGACGCAGCCGTGCAGCAGGTGGTCGAGGCGGCTGTGGCCGCTGGAGCCGACCACGAGGAGGTCGTCCGGGCCGGTGGCGGCGACAAGGGCCGGGCCGGCCGGGCCGCGGATCACCGGCGGGCGCAGGACGAGGCCGGCGGGGTATCCGGACGACGAGCTGGTCGGAGCGGACCCGGGTGCCGCCGGTCACGCTGGTGCGGTCGCCGCCGGACTCGCGGATCACCGGCGCGGACTCGCCGGTGATCGCCGACTCGTCCACGGCCGCGACGCCCTCGATCACCTCGCCGTCGCGGGGACCACCTCGCCGGCGGGGACGAGCACGATGTCGTGCAGGAGCAGGTGCTCGGCCGGGATGGATTCGTGGCGGCGGTCGGGGCTGCCGACCCGCCAGTGCAGGAGGCGGCGGGCCGTCGTCCCGGCCTGAGCCTGCCTCAGCGAGTCGGCCTGCGCCTTGCCCGGGCTCTCGGCGACGGCTTCCGCCAGGTTGGCGAAGAGCACGGTGAGGCAGAGCCAGAAGCTGATCATCCAGGCGAACACGCTCGGGTGGACGACGGCGGTGAGCGTGGTGAGGGCGGAGCCGGTCTCGGCCACCAGCATGACCGGGTTCCTCGCCATGGTGCGCGGGCGGAGCTTGCGCACCGCGGCGGGCAGGGCTTCGCGGAGCTGCTGCGTGGTGATCAGCCGGCGGCGGCCCGGGCGGGGCGCACCGGGGCGGTGGCGCGGGGGCGCCGGCTCGGCGCCGGCGGGCTTCGCGCGGCGGGACCGGCCGGGCCCCGCCGGGTCGGGAGTGGTGGCGGGTGGGGTGAGGGCCGAGCGGCGCATCAGTTCTGGGACCTTCCGCCGACCCGGCGGAGCGGGACGGCATGTCGGCGATGCCGGGACGAACGGGACGGGCACAGCGAAGCACCGACCCGCCACGGGCCGTACGCGTTTTGACGCCTGCTTGGCGCGATGCGGGAAGTCCTTGGTGCGGCCCTCATGCACGCACCTGGTGCCCCGGCGTGTCTGCCGGCGGGGTGGGGGCCACCCGGACGCGTCGGGGTCGCCCGTGGCTGCCCGGGCCCGCGCGAGGGCGGCCAGGGCGTCCACCGACGGCGGCGCGAACGTATGCCCGGAAGGTGACGCAAGGGATGCGGGCGGCAACGGGGTGTGACGATCCGGTGCGACGGCGTCAAGGTTGCGCCAAGAAAGGCTGTCCGTGCTCGCGATTTCGGCGATCCCAGGCGCATTCCGTTGCTAAGGATGTATTACGCAGGCTAGACTTGCACCACAACCTATGAATCGAAGGAAGCGAAGCGTCATGACCGAGGACACTCGGGTTATCGTCGGAGTCAGTGGATCACTGGGCAATCTGGCGGCCCTGCACCGTGCGATGGAGGAGGCCGTGCTCCGCGACGCCGTGCTCGTCCCGGTGATCACCTGGACGCCGGTCGGCGGCGAGCCGGCCTACCGGGCCCACCCGTGCCCGCCGCTGGCGAAGCTCTGGGCGCAGGCGGCCGGCGAGCGGCTCGACACCGCCTTCGAGCAGGCCTTCGGGGGCTACCCGACCGGCGTCCGCATCGAGCCGCTGGTGCTGCGGGCCGAGGCCGGCCGGGCCCTGGTGGAGGTCGCGAACCGCCCGGACGACCTCCTGGTGGTGGGCACCGGCCGGAGCGGTCTGCTGCCGCGGATCCTGCGACCCTCGGTGAGCCGCTACTGCCAGGCGCACGCGGCCTGCACCGTGATCACGGTGCCCCCGTCCGAACTGCTGAAGGACCTCCGGCACGTGACGCGCAGCGCGGACCTGCTGACCCTCCTCGCGGCCTGACCTCCTGACGGTTCGACCGCCTGATGGCCTTCTGGGGCAAGTCAGTCGCTGTGCGATCTGTGGGCGGTGGCCCTGCGAGCGGACGAGGGCGTGGAAGAGGCCCTTGAGTCCGGTGTGTGCGTGTCGGTTTGTGGCGCTTGAGCTGCGCTTCTTCGGCGAGTGACTTGACGGCGAGCTGTCCGGCGGAGTGAAAAGGGACGCCGGTCATGAGTCGCATCATGGCGTCGGTGATCGCGCGAATCTCAGCGCGGTCCTCGGCGCCTCTGTGGTCGGCCGAGGGCGCAGCGGGCCTGACCTCGATCTACGGAAGGCCGCCACCTTGCGGGTGGCGGCCTTCCGGCGCTGCGGCGGTGCTTCCGGGCGGACGTGTGTGGGCCTCGCCCATGCGGGCGGCCGCGGTGTAGTCGGCCCGGACGGCGGCGCGGTAGTCGCGGGCCGGTGGAGGCGGACCCGGGGTTGGTTGGTCTGCCAGTGCTCGTGGTGGTCGCAGCGCATGTCGTACGTGTCGTGCTTGTGGTGCTTTGATCGTGGTGGGGTCGATGGCGGTGTGGGAGGTGGTGTCATCGCCCCCGGTGACGGTCGCGGTGTTGGTGACCTCGCCGCCGGCCCTGCAGGAGACAGCGACCTGCAGCGTGATGGGCGGGTAGCCGCTCCCGGCGGGAAGGGCGCCACTGCGGGTGCAGGTGAGCGTGCCCTGGTCACAGGTCCAGCCCGTGCCGCTGATGCTGTCGGCCGCGAGCCCCGCAGGGAGGGTGTCTTGCATGGTGACTGTGGTGCCGTCGGTCGGGGCGGCCCCGGCGGCCGGGGTGAATCCCGGAGACGTTCGTCGGCGAACCATTGCTCGCGCCCGGCCCGCGCGTAGGTTGCCCATCGGCAACTGGAAAGCGGAGTAAGGGAGTTCCCGCATGAGCATCAGCCGTCGGCACCTGCTTCGCCGGGAGCACAGGCGACCACCTTGACCGTGTCGGCCTCCCGCCCGGGCCGCTCCGCCGGTCCGGGCCGGGGTCACCGGCTCAGCTCCTCGTCCGGGGCGCGGCCCGGCCGATGTCCCGCGGGAGTTCGAGACCGAGGACGCGGTCGAGGCGCACGGAGGTCTCGAACCGGGCACCGGCCGACCCGGAGCCATCGGCGATCCGGTCCAGCTCGGCCAGGCCGGTCGCGGTGTCGAGGTCGTTCTCGAAGGCTGCGAAGGCCCGGTGGGTCGGGTCGGCGAGCGAGGGGAGGGAGGGCTCCTGCGCCCAGTCGGCGACCAGCCGCCGCCAGCGGTCGAGCGTTTCCTGGGCGTCGGTGAGTGTCCGGCGGGTGAGGTCCACGGGTGTCCGGTAGGGGTGGCGCAGCAGCGCGAGGCGGACGGCGAGCGGCTCCACCTCCATGCGGTCGAGGAATCCGAGTGGTGGTTCGCCGGGGACCGGCGGCCGGGCGGGCGCCGTGGCGGTGACGACGGCGCCGGCGACCGGCCGGGCGGCGCCGGTACCGGGCGCGAGCAGGTGGACGTCGGCCGGGGCGGTGGCACCGTCGGGGTCGGGCGGGTGGACGCCGATCAGGTCGGCGTCCCGGGCCAGCGCCTTGACCTGGGCGGGCGGCAGGTCGGGGTGTGCCCACACGAGGCCGACCTGGAGATCCCCGCCGAGCTCGCAGACGCGGCGCAGCACGTCGGCGACGAGCAGGGCGCGCAGGTCCGCGAGGTCGAACGGGTGCTCCGGGCGCCCGAGGTGGACGGCGACGCGCAGCAGGCCGCGCCGGGCGGGGCGGATCTCGGCGGTGGTGCCGGTGCGGGTGTCGGTGAGACGCAAGGATTCCTCCCGGGACGGGGCATGGTCATCGGACGCCGGGGCGTTCGGTCAGGGCCGCGAGTTCCCGGCCGAGGCCGTGGTGCAGGTCGCGCAGGAGTCGGGCGGGTGCGCCGAGACCGGCGAGGCGCGCGCGGCTCTCGACGAGCCGGCGGGACCGGACGGGGGCGTACGCGCAGGTGACCGCGGAGTGGACGTACCACTCGTGGTAGAGCAGCAGGCGGTGGATCTCGTCCTTGAGCTCGCGGTCGGCCCGGACGGCCAGGAGGTCGCGGCGGAGCTTCCGGTAGGCGACCCGGACGATGTCGCCGCGCATGGCCGGGCTCTCGTCCACCTCGCCGGGGGAGGAGCACTCCCAGATGGCCGCCTCGGCGTCATTCCGGACCTGCACGGCCCGGTCCAGCAGGGGCAGCAGCGCCCGGAGTCGGGGCGGGGCGGTGCGGGACGGGCCGGGCGGCGGCCCGGCCGGGCGCCGGTTGCCCAGGATGCGGTGGACGGCGGCAGGCGATGCGGAACGTTCACGGCGGCCTCCTGCCCTTGCCGGATGGAGGCCGTCAGCGCCGCGGCATCGAGGGCGTCCGAGGGCGAACGTCATCGCCCCTGGCTGTCTCCAGTGTCGCCCCGGCGGCCGCAGGCGGCCATGCCGCGGCGTGCCCACCGGTGCCGGTCACCGGGCGCGCCGGGCAGCGCCCGGTGACCGGCGGGCACGCACAGCCGTCAATTCGCGCCACTTCGCTGACAGAAGCTGTCAGGGAAGTGGCCATAGCGTCCGCTGCATGACGAACAACGGCTTCGCTTTCCTCACCGGCACCTACGACGTCGCCAACCGCTGGCGCAAGAACTTCCTCGACCCCAGCGAGGGCGAGGAGCACTGGGAGGAGTTCCCCGGCGTCACCCGCGCCTCCGTCCACTTCGACGGCGCCGCCAGTTTCGACGAGATCGAGTTCCCCACGAAGGGCTTCTCCGGTCTGACCCTGCGCCTGTTCGACCCGGCCACCGCCCAGTGGTCGCTCTACTGGGCCAGCAAGCGCACCGGCACCCTCTTCCCGCCGGTCAGCGGCGGCTTCCGTCCGGACGGCACCGGCGTCTTCTACGGCGACGACGAGCACGACGGCCACAAGATCCGGGCCCGCTTCATCTGGTCGGGCATCACCGCCGACCGCGCGCACTGGGAGCAGGCGTTCTCCCTCGACGGCGGGCAGACATGGATCACCAACTGGCACATGGACCTGACCCGGCGCACAGCCGCGGCAGGCGAGTGACGGGACCGGGACCAGGCCTGCCGCAGCGCGTCGAGGGCGCCTCCCGGCCGGCCCCGCACACCGGGCCGGGCCGGTTCCGGTCGCAGAGCGGCACGGCGCCGGGGCTGCTCTCGGCCGCCCGGCCGTCCAGGCCTGATCCCGGGCCGGCCGGCAGGACACGCCGCTGCCGGCGGCCCGGGCAGGAGCACGGCGCACGCTCCAGGCGGAGGCCCGACGTGGACGGCGGCCACGTCGACGGGCGAAGCCCTGGCCCGCTGATTGGGATCCGCGCTTCGCGGGCAGGCGCCGGTTGGCTCGGAACCTCCGGGCCGCACCTGTGGAAGGGGAACGCCATGAGCACGGTGAAGGAGTCCATCGACGTCGAGGTCCCGCTGCACAGCGTCTACAACCAGTGGACGCAGTTCGAGGACTTCCCGCGGTTCATGGACGGCGTGGAGCAGGTCCGCCAGACCGATGACCGGCACTGCCACTGGACGACGAAGGTCGCCGGCGCCCGGCGCGAGTTCGACACCGAGATAGTCGACCAACTGCCCGACGAGCGCATCGCCTGGCGCACCGTGGGCGGCGACGTCCGGCAGATGGGCGTCGTGACGTTCCAGCGCATCGACGAGGCCCGCACCCGCGTGAGCCTGGCCATGGACTACGAGCCCCACGGCATGGCCGAGAGGGCGGGCGCCATGCTCGGTGTCCTGGACCGGCAGGTCAAGGGTGACCTCAAACGGTTCAAGGGGTTCATCGAGGAGCAGGGCCGGGAGCGGGGCGCCTGGCGCGGCCGGCTGACACCGGACGGCGGGCCGGCTGCCCCGGCCGGGGCCGGGCCGACCGGTCCCGCCGACGCGCCGGACAGGGAGACGCCGCAGACGCGGATGACAGGGGAGGGCGCGCCGCCCCTGCCGGAGGCCGGCGGCCGCGGCACGTCGGCGGGCCTTCCGGCCGACCCGGACGACATGCGGCACGGCTGACCGCGACGAGCCCACCCATGCGGGCTGCCGGCTTCCGGGCGCCGGCAGCCCGCTGTTCTCCGGCGAAAAGGTCTCCTGACGAGGGTGCCCGACGCCGCCGCCCGGGTGGCCGAATCCGTGGGCACGTGCCCGGCCGACACGTCGGCGATGACCCGAGCGGTCACCGGGCCGGCCCCCCGGAGGGTCAGGCGGCATGTCCTGCGTCGATGTCGGTCACGTCGCGGAGGGTGAGCGGGTGGCCGTGGTCGGTGGTGGTGCGGGTGACGAACGGGTCGAGGAGGAAGCCGACGTGGTCGCCCCAGTCGGCGCGGTCGAGCACGCGGCCGGCGAACCACGCGACGGCGTCGGTGAGGACGGGGACGCCGTCCGGGCCGGGGGTCCAGCGGACGGCCGTGAACTTGTCGACCCGGTCGCCGGTAAGGCCGCCGAACAGTTCGGCGAGGTCGTGGCGCTGACGTGACAGCAGGTGGACCGCCAGGGTGTCGGCGCGCGAGGCGACGGTGTAGGTGTGGTTCGCCTTGGAGATCCACACGGTGAACCGGGGCGGCCGGATCGAGCACTGCCCGGCGAAGCCGACCAGACAGCCCGCCCGTTCCTCGCCGACGGCCGCGGTGACGACGTGGACCGGACAGTCGAGCATGGCGGTGAACGCGTCGAACCGGCTCATGGTGCGGCCTCTTTCCTCGGTGCCGTGCGTTTCCCCGGTGCCGCGCGGCGGGTGACAACGGCGCCCCCTCCCGGGGCCCGCGCCGGGGCGACGGGGCCGGGACGATGCGGGAGATGTGAACGAAGGGGGACGGGGCGTCCACCATTCCCCCCGAACGGGGAGGACATGTACCTCCGCGGCCCGGGTAGACGCCCGGGCACCACACCGCAGGGAGGAGTACGGAGTGAACCATCTGATCGAGGACGTCGTGGAGGCCTGCATCCTGGGGCCGGCCCCGCAGATGATCCGCATCTGCGCGCGCTACGCAAGTGACGACCCCCTCGCCCTCACGCTCGGCTTTCCGGCCCGGGCGTCGGTCCGGCCGTGCGAGGACGTGGAGACGGAGTGGACCGCCGCGCGCGACCTCTTCGCCGCCGGGCTGGAGGCGCTCTCCGGCCACGGGGACATCCGGGTCGGCCCGTGGGAGGAGGGGTACACCCAGATCCAGATCCATGGCACGGAGGGCTGCGCGCTGGTCGTGTTGCGCACCGACGAGCTCGCCAGGTTCCTCGACCGCACCTACCGCGCCGTCCCGGCAGGCGAGGAAAGCTCCTTCATCGACTGCCCGGACACGGTTGCCGAACTCCTCGGCGACCGGAGCTGAGGCGACGACCTCCTCGGCGACCGGAGCTGAGGCGACCGGAGCCGAGCCGCCTCCTCCCGCGCGATCCCACCTCACGCGATCCCACCTCACCGGGTCGCGCGCCCGCCCCCGCGCCGGAACCGGACCGCGGAGATGCCCAGGGCGAGGAGCAGCACCGCGATGCCGAGGAACAGCAGGTAGAGCAGCCCGTGGGCGACCACGCCGATAAGCCCGAGCACGATCGCGATGATGATCAGGAAGAGTACGAGCGCCATGGCGGCCCTCCTTCGTGGGCATGTCCGCGTCCCTCGCGGGCATCCGGTGGTCGGTCCCCGGGCCCCGTGATCCTCTCCTCCGCGGTCCTCGGCGGGCGCTCATCGGCGGCACCACCGGCGCCGGACGTCGGACGAGGAGCCGCCGGCGGGGACGATGCCGGCACCAGGGCCACGAGCCCGGCGGACGCCGGCGCCCGCAGTACGTCGACCGCGCGCAGCACGCCGACGGTGAGACCTGCGCCGCAGAAACAGAGCGAACCGCAGGACGATGATCAGCAGGGTCATGATGTCCCCACCTCCGGCCCTTCCGTCTGCCCTGCTCCGCGGGAAACACTCGCGGTGCCGGGGCCGTCCGGTGGTACGGGAGTGAAGCCCGCAATCTCCGGTTGTGCAGGAGGATGCTGGGCAGGCGCGCGGTATGTTGCTGCTCAGACCACCCGGTGTGTATCCGGCGCAGGGCGACACGGCCCTGTTGGCGGAGAGCCTGGCCCGGGAGGGTCCGCTGCGCGGGGTGCGCTGCCTCGATCTCGGGACCGGCAGCGGTGCGATCGCGTTGGCGGCGGCCTCCCGCGGTGCCCGGGTGACGGCGGTGGACGTGTCCTGGCTGGCCCTGGCGACCGCGGGCGCGAACGCCTGGCTCCACCGGTGTCGCATCCGGCTGCGCCACGGCGACCTGACCGGCCCCGTCCGGGGCCGGCGGTTCGACCTGGTGCTCAGCAACCCGCCGTACGTGCCCGCCGAGCGGCCCGGGAGCCGGCGGCGGGGCGTCGCGCGGGCCTGGGACGCCGGGCCGGACGGCCGGCTGCTGCTCGACCGGATCTGCCGCGAGGCCCCCGGGCTGTTGGCGCGCGGCGGGGTGCTGCTCGTGGTGCAGTCCTCGCTGGCCGATGTCCGGGCGACCGTGCGAGCCCTGGAGCGGGCCGGGCTTCGGGCCGAGGTGGTGGCCCGGCGGCGCCAGCGCTTCGGGCCGGTGATGACCGCACGGGCGGTCTGGTTCGAGAGCCGCGGCCTGATCGACCCGGGCGTTCGCGAGGAGGAACTGGCGGTGATCCGCGGTGCCCGCCCTGCCTGACCCACCCGCCCGTCCCGTCCTGCCAGGGCGGCCCGAGCCGTCCGAGCCGTCCGCGCCGTCCGAGCCGCCCGCCCCGCCCCGCCCCGACCGTGGCGGACCGCGGCGGGTGCAGCCGACCGGGCACGGCCCGGTGCTGATCGAGGGCCCGGTCGAGATCGTGCTCCCGGACGGCACCGCCGTCCGCTCCGACCGTCCGGTGGTGGCCCTGTGCACCTGCGGCCGCAGCCGCCGCTACCCCTTCTGCGACACCAGCCACCGCCGCCACCGCCCCGGCGGCTCACCCGGCCCGAGCGCTCCACCCGGTTCCGGCGAGCGGTCCGCCGCGCAGTGAGCTGCGCCCGGCCGCCCACGCGCCGGTCAGGTGGTCGGCCAGGCGCTCCTCGGCGAGCGAGCTCGCGGCGACCCCGAAGGCGACGTCGCCGGCCAGGCCGGGCTCCGCCGCGAGGAGCGGGGCGATCACCCCGTGCCGGACCAGCTGTTCGTGCACGGCGTCGGCCTCCACGTGCTCCTGGTAGAACCGGATGCCGGCCGGCCCCGCGCCGAGCCGCTCGAACGCCCGGGCCAGCCGGGCGGACCCGGGCGAGGAGGTGATCTCCACCGCCGCGAACTGCCCCACCAGCGCGCCGCGCAGGGCCCGGTGGAGACCGAACAGCGACATCAGGTTGACCACCGCCAGCGCCGGGGCGGCCGCCGCGTCGACGTAGTGGCCGTACGTGGGGTCCAGGCCGAAGTCCGCCATCATCTCGGCGAAGAGCCGGGAGTGCGCCCGATCGGGGTGCCCCGCCCCGTACTCGTCGTACTCGACGGCGAGGAAGGCTGCCTGCGCCGCGCCGCCGAGGCGGGGCGCCGCCCACAGTTGGGGGTCGGCCTCCTTGAGGTGGTACAGCGAGCGGTGCACCAGGTACTCGCAGGCCTGCCAGCGCCGTCCGTCGGCCAGCAGGAAGTGGGAGGGGCCGGTGCCGGTGCGCGGCTCGGTGAGCAGCCGTTCGATCAGGTCGTCCAGCGGAGGCGGCCCGCCCGCCTCCGCCCGCACGGCGGCCAGGAAGTGCCGTTCCAACGCGCGGCGCAGTCGCAAGAGTTCAGGGTCCCACTCCCAGCCCGGGTCGACGTCCCCGAAGCCGCGGTAGTGCAGCTCGTAGCAGACGTAGAGGGCCAGCTGAAGGTCCTCGCCCCACGGGTCCTGCGTGCGTACCGGGACGGGGTCGGGCAGGCCCGCTGCGCCGGGCGGGCCCGAGACGAGGACGGTCCGGACGGCCTCGGAGAGCGGGCCGCGCGGGGCGGGCAGGCGGGGCGGTCGGGAGGTCTCGATCACGGTGGTCTCCTCACGCTGGTTCCTGGTGGCGGTCTCCGGGGGAGGAGGGCGGCGGCGGTCAGGCCGCGGCGAGTTCGAGGGTGCAGCACTTGGCCCCGCCGCCGGCCTTGCGGAACTCCGACACGTCGACGCCGACCGGCTCGAACCCGCGACCGGCGAGGCGGGCGGCCAGCCGGTCCGCGGTGGCGGGGAGCACGACGTGGTGGCCGTCGCTGAAGGCGTTCACCTCGAAGCGACCGGCCTCCTCCCGGGTGGCGAGCAGGGCGTCCGGGAACAGCGCCGTCAGCGCCGCCAGGCTCGGCCGGTCGAACGCGCCGGGGTAGTACAGCGCCTCGGTTTCGCTCAACACGCACAGCGCGGTGTCGAGGTGGTAGAAGCACGGGTCCGCCAGCCGCAGGGTCACGACCGGGAGGCCGAGGCGGCGGCGGACCTCGTCGTGGGCCGCCGGCTCGGTGCGGAACCCCGTGCCGGCGAGCAGGATCCGGCCTGCGGTGAGGATGTCGCCCTGCCCTTCGTTGACGTGCGCCGCCATGCCGACCTCCGGGAACGGACGGCCGGCGAACCAGCGCCAGAACGCCACCGCCTCCGGTGCCCGTTGCGGATGGCGGAAGCGGGCGATCAGCACCCGCCCGTCGACCACGGTGGCGGCATTCGCGCTGAACACCATGTCGGGCAGCCCCGGCACCGGGTCGGCGAACTCCACCAGGTGCCCCAGCGAGCGGTACACGCTCACCAGCTCCTCCCACTGGCGGACCGCCCGCCGCCGGTCGACCGGTCGTTCCGGGTCCATCCACGGGTTGATCACGTAGTCCACCGAGAAGTAGGTGGGCGGGCACATCAGTACCCGGCGGCGGAGCGGAGTTCGTTGCGGGCGGGGCATGGCGGTCACACCTCCGGTTCGGCGGCCCCCAGCGCGCGTCTGCCCGGCACGGACCGGCTCACTCGGGCTCCGTCCCGCCGCCCGGGGTCCGGCCGCCCGACGTCCCGCCGCCCGACGTCAGCGCGGCGAGCGCGTCGACCACGTCCGGCAGCAGGCCGCGCCGGGCGAAAGCGGCCCGCTGGGCGTCCGCGCCGGCGCCGCCGGCCAGCAGCCGGGCGCAGAGCCGCCGGGCCAGGTCGAGGTCGCCCTCTGCCGCCAGGCCCGGCGCGGCCCGTTCCAGCAGCTCGTCGAGCAGCACGGACACCGGCGCGGCCCTGGGCGCGTCGTCGCCCCCGCGCACGTCCAGGGCGGTGCCGTGCAGCCCGGCCGCCGCGGCCCGCCGGTGGGCCGCGCGCAGCAGCCGCTCCCCGACGGGCGGACACGGCCGGTCCGTCTCCGCGAGCAGGACGCGGGTCAGCCCGCGGAGCAGCACCGCGATCAGCACCGGGACCCCGACGTCGGCGTTCACGTCCGCGATCCGCACCTCCAACGTGGGCAGGTGCTCGGACGGGCGGGCGTACCAGTAGATCATCCGCCGGTCGACGACGGTGCCGTCGGCGACCAGCCGCTCGACGTACCGCTCGTACCCGGTCTCGTCGAGGCTCGGGGCCGGACCGACCGTCGGCCAGCGTTCGTAGTGTGCCGCCCGCGAGCTCGCCCCGCCGCGGTCCGCGCCCTCGCAGAACGGCGAGTTCGCACCGAGGGCCTGGACGACCGGCAGCCACGGGCCCAGGCGGGTGCTCACCGCGAGAGCCTCGCCCCGGGTCAGGTCGCCGACATGGACGTGGCAGCCGCAGACCTCGCCGCCGGCCTGGTCCGCGACGCCCGGCCCCACATGGCCGGCGATGCGCCGGTAGCGCGGTGCGTCGGTGACCGGCAGCGGATGGGCGCTCGGCAGCACGGCCGACCCGGAGGCGACCAGCAGGCAGCCGGCCCGGGCCGCCGCCGCCGTCAGGGCCGCCCGGACCGCCAGCAGGTGTGCGCGCAGCTCGGCGGCGGTGCGCACCGGGGGAGTGCAGCCCTCGATCTGGGTGGCGTAGAACTCCGCCTGTGCCCGATTACCGAGTACGCGCGACACGTCCCGCAGCACGGAGGGCGCCCGGGGCACCGTGGTCCTGGTCCGGGCGTCCACGAGGAGGTACTCCTCCTCCACACCGAAGCGCAGCGGCCGCACGTCGGCCTCCTTCCCGCGATGCGGTGCCGGCGAACGGGAGGGCCGGGGGACACCGCCGCCTCCCGCGGCTACCCGCCAGGGGCGGGGCCAAGCCCGAGCCGGCCGGGCGGTTTGAGGTCCGCCAACCGGAGCAGACGCCCCGGGACGCCGGCCGGACCACGGCCGGGCCGAGAGCAGAGGAGCGACGCCATGGGCGCCGGGGACAAGGTGAAGAACGTCGCCGAGAAGGCGAAGGGCAAGGCGAAGGAGTCCGTCGGCAGGGCCACCGACGACCCCGGTCTGAAGGCCGAGGGCCGCGCGACCCAGGCCAAGAGCGACCTCAAGCAGGCCGCCCAGAAGGTCAAGGACGCCGCCAAGGACTGACCGCCGACGAGGAGGAGCACTCATGAGCACGGTGCGGCAATCGATCGACGTGGATGTGCCACTGCACACCGCGTACAACCAGTGGACGCAGTTCGAGGAGTTCCCGAACTTCATGGACGGCGTGGAGGAGGTCCGGCAGGTCGATGACCGGCACAACCACTGGAAGACCAGCATCGCGGGCGTGAGCCGCGAGTTCGACACCGAGATCGTCGACCAGCTGCCCGACGAGCGCGTGTCCTGGCGGACCGTCGGCGGGGACGTGCAGCAGATGGGCATGGTGACCTTCCGGAAGATCGACGAGAACCACACCCGGGTGAGCCTGGCGATGGAGTTCGAGCCGGAGGGCCTGGCCGAGTCGGCGGCCGACACGCTCGGCATGGTCGACTGGCGGGTGAAGGGCGATCTCGACCGCTTCAAGGGATTCATCGAGGGACGCGGCGGCGAGAGCGGCGGATGGCGGGGCCGCCTCACCCCGGCCTGAGGCCGCCCGGAACGACAGAAGGCCCCCGTCTTCCAGGGCGCCGCGCCGACCGCCGGTCGGCGCGGCGCCCTGGACTGCTGTCGGGGGCCGGCGGCCGTCGTCCCGAACGGTGTCTCGTCCCGAGCGGTGTCACCGTCCCGAACGGTGCCCCTCCCGGCATCGGAGCCGCAGGTTACGCCGGCTGCGGTGGGGTAGGCGCGAGGTCCGGACCGGATGCGAGGAGAGCCGAGGTGACGTCATGCGATGTGTCCCCTCGCTCGAGGTCGACCTCGACGGCGCCCCGGGCTCGGAGGCCAGGGCCAGGCGCGCCGCGCGCCGCTTCCTCGGTGAGCTGGCCGGTCTCGGCAGGGGCCGGCTGAGCCCCCAGACCTGCGAGGACGCGCTGCTGGTGGTCGGCGAGCTGGTGGGCAACGCATGCCGTCACGCACCGGGCCCGTGCACGCTGAGCATGGCGGTCGCCGACGCGGGCGTCGAGATCGCGGTCGAGGACACCAGCCCGGAGCTTCTCCACCCGGCCGCCCGGCCCGGGCCGGGCGGGTACGGACTGCTCGTGGTGGCCACGATCGGCCACCGGGTGCACGCCGTCCGCACGGCCACGGGCAAGATCGTCGAGACGACCGTCCGCGACCGCTGAGAGCACACGCGGCCTATCGTTGAACAAGGACATGGGAGGAGCGGAGGCCATGGAAGCCGACGGTGGCCCGGAGGGGCTCACGGTGACGGTCAGCGCCTCGGGGCGGAGCGTGGTCGTCCGCCCCGAGGGCGAGCTCGACCACGACACGGCGCAGCCTCTGCGGGAAGCCCTGGAAACGGCCCTGCACGGCCCGCCCGGGCCGGTCGTGATCGACTGCGACGGCCTCTCCTTCTGCGACTCCACCGGTCTGAACCTGCTGCTGCGCACCCGCCTCGCCGCCGAGGGCGGCGGCCGGGTGCTGGTGCTCGCCGGTCCCAGCCCGATGGTGGCCCGCATGCTGGAGATCACCGGCGCGGCCGAGATCTTCCGCATCGCTCCCTCGATGGCCGAGGCGCTCGCCGGCCAGGACGGCTGATGCCACCCGCCGCCGACCAGCGCAGCCTGGCCCTCGTCTCCGGCAGGGGAGCGGTCACCAGGTCCCGCGAGTTCACCCGCGCGGCCCTGTTCGACTGGGGCTGGCTCCCGGCCGCCGGGGACGAGCGCCGGGCGGTGGCCGAGGATGTCCTGCTGGTCGTCAGCGAGCTGGTCACCAACGCCGCCCGGCACGCCGGCGGTCCGATCGAGCTGCGGCTGCGCCACTCGCCGTCGGGGCTGCGCGTGGAAGTGTCGGACGAGAGCCCCGAACCGCCGGTACTCCGGAGCAACGACGATCCGGCGGTCCCCGGCCGGCACGGGCTACGTGTGGTCGCGCTGCTCTCCTGGGCCTGGGGCAGCGTGCCGGACGCGGGCGGCAAGACCGTGTGGTCGGAGATCGCCGCCCCGCCGGCCCGCCTGGGGCCCGCGACCGGACGCGACCCGCACTGAACTGACGGCGCCCACGCCCCGCGCCTCCGGCCGGACACCCCGCCCGCATGCGGCACCGCCCGGGCCACCGGCCTAAGCTGGACCCACACTTCAACACGGTGCCTCGCACCGTCCCCGGCAGCCCAGAGACGCGAACCGGGACCTTGGCAGGACAGACCAGGGGGCGCGGATGTCGGAATCGCACAGCGAGAGCGCCCGGCTACGGGCCACCATCGACCGGCTGCGCAGCGAGGTGGAGGGCCAGCGCCGCGCGATGCGGACGCGCGCCGTGATCGAACAGGCGAAGGGCATCCTGACCGAACGGATCGGGTGCACCCCGGACGAGGCGTTCAGCCACCTCGTCCAGCTCTCCCAGGACAGCAACCGCAAACTCGTCGACATCGCCGCCGACCTCCTCGGGACCGTCGCGCCGCCGGAGGCCGACGACCACCTCCCCGTGGTGGAGCGGCGTCCGTTCTTCGCGCCGCCCGCCCCCGTGGTGCGCGGCCCCGACCCCGCGCAGTCGCGGGCGGGCGCTCCCGCGGTCGGGGGCGAGTACGCCGCCCGCTACCACGTCACCGCCTCGGCCCTCGGCTCGGCCGAGACACCGGACGAGCTGGCCGCCCTGCTCGTCGAAGCCGCCCTCGCCCCGCTGGGTGTCGGCGCGGTCGCCCTCACCGTCCTGGAGCCCGACGGCGCGCTGAGGCTGGTCGCCAGCCACGGGGTGCCCGCCCACCAGCTCAGCCAGTGGCAGCGCATCCCCCCGCACATGTCCCTGCCGCTGACCGACGCCGCCCGCGCCGGAGCGACCGTGTGGGTGCGTGGCCGCTCCGACCTCGCCACGCGCTACCCCGACCTGAAGGGGGAGGACCTCGTCCCCGGCGACACCGTCTGCGCGCTGCCGCTGCGCACCGGCGAACAGCTGATCGGCGCGATGAAACTCGGCTGGCCCGGCGACTTCCACGCCGACGGGCCCACCGCGCACCACCTCTCCGCCCTGGCCCGGCTGTGCGCCGCCCAGCTGCTGCGCGTGCTCACCCCGGGCGCGGAGGAGGAAGCTCCGGTGCCGGCCGGCGAGCCGTGGTTCCGGGCAGTGCTCGACGCGCTCCTCGACCCCGTCCTGATCCTGCACGCCGTCCGCGAGCCCGAGGGGAAGGTCACCGACCTTCGGGTGGGGCACGCCAACGCCGCCACCGTCGACCTGGCCGGGCGCACCGGTCAGGACATCGTCGGCCGGCTGCTCAGCGAGCTCTACCCCGGCATGGTCTCCTCCGGCACTTTCCAGCACCTGCTCGACGTCGCGGCCGGCGGCGTGCCCTACCGGGGTGAGGCCGAGCAGTACGTCGAGGTCGTCGGCGGCGCGGTCCACGGCTCGACCATGACCCTCCATGCCACCCCGTTCCTCGACGGCGTCCTGGTCAGCTGGCGCACCCACGACGAGCAGGAACGCCGGGAACAGCAGCTCGCCCAGGCGCAACGGCTGGCCGGCCTCGGCACCTGGCAGTGGGAGGTGTCCGCCGCAAGACTCGACTGCTCACCCGAGGTCTTCCGGCTGCTCGGCCTGCCCGAACGGGCCGAGCCCGGCACGCTCGGCCCGGCCGAGGCGGAGGCCGCCATCGCACCGGCCGACCGCGCCGCCGTCCGGCTCCTGGCCGAGCGGCTGCTCGCCGGCCACACCTCCGCCACGCTCGAGTTCCGGGTCGTCCGCGCCGACGGCGTCAGCCGGGCCGTCCGGGCCATCGCCGAGACCGTCCCCGGGCAGCTGGACGGCGAGGCTCTCGCCGTACGCGGCGTCATCCAGGACATCACCGCCTGGCGGCACACCGAGAAGGCGCTCGCCGACACCCGGGCCCGGCTGGCCGAACAGGTCCGTCAGACGGCTGTCGAGCACCGCGCCGTCCGCGCCCTCCAGCACGCGCTCATGGACGTGCCGAACGGCCCGCCCGCGCCCAACCTCGACATGGCGGCCCGCTACCTGCCGGCCGAGAGCGACACCCAGGTCGGCGGCGACTGGTACGACGCCCTGACCCTCCCCGACGGCACCGTCCTCATCGTGGTCGGCGACGTCTCCGGCCACGGTCTGCGCGCCGCCGCCGGCATGGCGCAACTGCGCGACGCGCTGCGCGGCCTCGCCTTCACCGGTGCCGAACCGGACCAGTTGCTCCAGCGCCTCAACCAGATGCTCTGCCACCTCGGCGGCGAGTTCATCGCCACCGCCGTCTGCGGCCGGCTCGACACCGGGCGGCGTACCCTCACCTGGGCCAGGGCCGGGCACCTGCCGCCCCTGCTGGTCCACGACGGTGTCGGCCGCTACCTCGACCCGCCCCTGGGACCGCTGCTCGGCGCCCACCCCGGCGCCGTCTACCGCAGCACCGTCCTGGCCCTCGCGCCGGGCGACCTGGTCCTGCTCTTCACCGACGGACTGGTCGAGCGCCGCGGCGAGGGCCTCGACCGCGGCCTCGACCGGCTGCTCAGGGCGGTCGAGGAGTACAAGGTGCCGGGGATCCCCGGCTGCCTCGACCACGTACTGCGCCGGCTCAAGGCACCCAACCCGTACGACGACACCTGCGTCATCGGCATCCGGTTGTCCTGAGTCGGCCGGCGCCCGGGCCGCGCGGGGGAGGCTCACCGGCGCGGCTCCGGCGGCACGCCCGAGACCGTGTTCACCGGCGCCGCGCCGGCGGTACGCCCGACACCCGAGTGGCCCGGACCTTCCGTCGTGCGGGTGCGGGTGCGGGTGCGGGTGCGGGCGCGAGGGCCCGGCGTCACGGCGCCGGGTGCCACTCCGCGAGCAGCACGGTGGCGTCATCACGAAGACCCGCACCCTGGTAGTCGAGTAGGGCGCGCACCAGCCGGCGCAGCGCCTCGGGGGCCGGCTCACCGGCCGCCACCGAGCGCACGACCAGGTCGAGCAGCCGCTGCTCGCCGAAATGCTCTCCGGTGGGCCCCCGGCCCTCGGTCACCCCGTCGGTGTGGACGAGGACCCGGTCACCCGGCTCCAGCTGGGTCTGGTGGACCGTCCGGTTCGCCACCGGGTAGCCCTCGCCCAGTCCGAGCGGCAGCTCGGAGCGCCGCCGCAGGGCGTCGGGAACGACGTGCTGGCGGCGGATCAGCAGCGGCGGCGGATGGCCGCAGTTGACCCACGACAACCGGCCGCCGGCGAGATCGATCTCGCCGAAGACCGCCGTCAGCAGCCGGCCCGGTATCCAGCGGGCGAGCACCCCGTCGACGGCCGCCACGATCTCGGCGAGGCCGCCGCCGGCCCGGCGGACCGAGCGGCAGCCGGCCAGCGCCACCGCCGACGCCCCGCCGGCCGCGAGGTCGTGCCCCATCGCGTCGACGACCGCCAGGTGCAGCCGCCCCTCGTCGAGGCTGTGGTCGAAGGCGTCCCCGCCGATCTCGTACGCGGGCTCCAGCACGGCACTGGAGGTCACCTGGCGGGTGCCCAGTGTCATGGGCGGCATGAACGCCCACGCCAGCTCGGCCTGCAAGGTCATCGGGCGGCGCCGTACCGTCCGCGCCACGGTGTCGCTGAACGCCGACTTCGACTCCACGAGGAGGGCGGTCAGCGAGGCCAGCGTCCGGCACCGGTCGATCGTCGCGGCATCCAGCGAGGCGGCCGCCACCCGCAGCACCCCGATCCGCTCGATCCCGTCGGCCAGCGGGAGCCACAGGGTCAGCCCGGGGCCCGAGGAGAGCCGCTCCGACATCGTCCGGTACGCCCACCCCGCCAGCGTCCCGTCGATCTCCAGCACGTCGCCCGCCTGCCCGGCCGCCGGATCCGCCCTGTCGTCGGAGGGCGCGTCGGACGGAAGGGCGACCAGCCGACCCTGTTGGACGTCCGCCAGGTACACGGCCGCGCCTGCCAGGCCCATGGCGGCGGCGGTGCGGCCGATGAGGGCCGGCAGGGCGCCGGGGGCCGTGGTGTGCGACTCCTCCAGCACCCTGCCCAGCAGCCGTCCGAACGTGGCGTCGTCCATGATCCCGGCCACCTCAGCCCCCGGCCCGGCGGGCCTGGTTCCGGAGCCCGGCACCGGCGGACTCCCCGTCGGAGGGGAGGTGTCCGAGGGAGGTCATGCGATCACGTCCTGTCGGGTCTGCTCGATGGGTGCGGTGCTGCGGTGCGGTGCGGGGCGGTCGTGGCGGCCATGGCCGGTCTCCTCGGCGCGTGAGTCGGTCCCCGGGCCGCGCGTCTGCCCGGTCGGCCGACCGGGAAACGGCGCAGACCACGTCCGTCGCCATGACGATCGTCCGTTCGTCGCCACGCCCGTGTCGGGCGCCTCCGGAGAAGGTTGATCCGCCCGGCGGCCGGGCATAAACCAAGTACGGAGAGCCGGGCTTGCCGCCCCCTCCGCACCGGCGGTCTCGCAGCCGCCGGATTCACGGCACGGTCACCGTGCCGGGACGCCGCCGCCTGAAGAAGCCGGGTGTCACGGTCTCCCATCATCCGATCCCTGCGTGCCCCCGTCGTGGCTGTCCGTGGCCGCTGCACGGGTGGAGGCATCACCCCGTCCGGGGTGAGGTGGCGGGGACAAGCCAGGGAGATGACCCCGTGTCCGCCCTCACCACTGCGGTGCTGCCCGCGAGCGCGCCACGAGCGCAGGACTTCCACCGACCGACCCGCGACGAGCTGCGGGGCATGGGCAAGACGGAGGCCCGGGCGCGGAGCGACGCGCTGTTCGAGCGCCTCGCCGGCCTGGACCGCGAGTCGGACGCCTACAGCTACGTACGCGGCACGATCATCGAGCTCAACATGCCGCTGGTGCGGTTCGTCGTTTCCGGCTTCCGCAACCGCTCCGCCGAGCTGGAGGACCTCCTGCAGGTCGGCACGGTCGGGCTGATCAAGGCGGTGGACGGCTACGACCACCGGCGGGGCGTGGAGTTCGTGACATACGCGATCCCGACGATCGTCGGTGAGATCAAACGGTTCTTCCGTGACACCTCCTGGCCGGTGCGTGTCCCGCGCAGCCTCCAGGAGCTCTACCTGCGGGTCGCCCGGCGCTCGGACGTCCTGGAGCAGGAGCTCGGGCGGCTGCCCACCGCGGAGGAGCTCGCCGAGGAGCTGGAGCTGGACGTCGCCGAGGTCGCCGCCGCGCTCGGCGTGGGCCGTGCCTACCGCTCGGATTCGCTGGACGCGCTGCGTGAGGACCGCGAGGACGAGAGCGGCAGTGCGCTGATCGACCGGCTGGGCGAGCGCGACCGGAACCTCGCCCTGGTGGAGTTCCGGGAGTCCGTGCGGCCGCTGCTCGGCGAGCTCTCGCCGCGCGAGCGCACGATCCTGATGCTGCGGTTCTGGGGCGACTGCACCCAGTCGGAGATCGCCGAGCAGATCGGCTGCTCCCAGATGCACGTCTCCCGGCTCCTGGCCGCCACGCTCGGCAGCCTGCGGGAGCGGCTGGCCGATCCGGCGGCGGACGCCTCCTGACGGGGGATCGCCCGGCGGTCGTCCGGTCACGGGCGGCCCGCCGACGGACGGTTTGCCCGGAGGTCGTTCGCCCCGGCGACCCGGCGGGGCGACCGCTCACGGGACCGGGAGGCCGTTTGCCCCCGGGAGAGCAGGGCAGATGCGCCCACGGGCCCCCGGGGGAGGAGGTCTGTGCGGACGGCCCCGGCACACCCGTCCGGCCCCGCCGGCCGGACGGAGCGGCATCAGGAGGCCGCCATGGAACACATCGAGCGATACGCCGTCACGATCCCCGGCGCCCCGGGAGCCCACGCCGAGCCGCGCGTCGTCGTGGTGAGCCTGACGCACACGACCGGGCCGGACGGCCAGCCGGTCTACACCGACGACACGGGGACCTTCCTGGTCTACGTGAACGGCGGGGTGGCCGAGCCGCTCGCCGACCCGCCCGGGCCCACCTCGATGCGATGCCTGCACGCCGTACCGCTGCCGTGATCCGCCGCGCCCGGAGCGTGGTCGCCGTGGCGTGGCGGCGGGGCCGCGAGGTCGAGCTGCTGCACCGGGCGATGGCGTTCGCGGCGCTGTGCTTCGTGACCCTCGTGCCGCTGCTCGTGGTGATCGCCGCCGCGTCACCGACCCGCGGGAGCGGAATCGCCGACTGGATCGCCGACGGCCTCGGCCTGTCCGGCCGTTCGTCGGCGGCGGTGGCGCAGCTGTTCGCCTCGCGGCGAGAGGTTCTCAGCACCGCCACCGGCCTCAGCCTCGCCGCGCTCGCGGTGTTCGGGGTCACCCTGATGACCGCCCTGCAGAACGCGTACGAGCGGATCTGGCAGCTGCCGCCCGCCGCCTGGCGCAGCGTGTGGCGGCAGGCCGCGGCCTTGGCGGGGCTGATCGGCTACATCCTGGTCGCGGCCTGGAGCCGGGTCCCGTGGGAGCACGCCGCCGCGCCGCCGGCCCTGAGGGTGGTCGCCACGGTGGGAGGCGGGATCCTGCTCTTCTGGTGGCTGCAACGCCTGCTGCTCGGCGCGCGGGTCTCCTGGCGCAGACTGCTGCCGGGCGCGGCCGCGACCGTCTTCGCGCTGGCCGGCCTGCGGGCGTTCTCCCGGCTGGTGTTCGCCCCGCTGATCGTGGCCAACGTGGTCTCGTACGGGCCGGTCGGCACGGTCCTGGTCGTCCAGTCCTGGCTGATCGGGGTGGGCTTCTCGGTGTACGGGGGAGCCATCGTGGGCCGCGCCCTGCTGTCCCTGCGGGTGGTCCCGCGCCGCCGGGGTCCGCGGTGAGCTCCACCCGGCGCCCGCGCGTCGCCAACGGCGCCGGGCGGACCTTCGGCACCGGCCCGGTCACCGGCTCGGCCACCGGCCCGGCCCCCGACCTGGCCGCCCGGTCCGCCCGGTCGCCGGATCCGGACGGCACGCGAGATCCTGGGTTCACACCGACCCCGGGAACCGAGCTGGGCCCGGCGGCCTGCGGCCACCGGGCGGAGGAGCCGGCATGACCCATCAGCCTCCCACCCCGCCGCGCTGCCTGGTGACCGGCGCCACCGGCTACATCGGCGGCCGCCTGGTCCCCGAACTGCTCGCGGCCGGACACCCGGTGCGCTGCCTGGTCCGCGACCCCGGCCGGCTGCGCGACCAGCCGTGGCGGGCGCAGGTCGAGACCGTCACCGGCGACGTCACCCGGCCCGACACGCTCCCCGCCGCCCTCGACGGGGTGGATGTCGCCTACTACCTCGTCCACTCGCTGGGCACCGGGCCCGGGTTCGAGCAGACCGACCGCGAGGCCGCCCGCGCGTTCGGCGAGGCCGCCGCCGCGGCCGGCGTGGCCCGCATCGTCTACCTGGGCGGACTGATCCCCGGCGGGGTGCCCGAGCAGCAGCTCTCGCCGCACCTCCGCTCGCGTGCGGAGGTCGGCCGCACGCTGCGGCACAGCGGCGTGCCCACCGCGGAACTGCGCGCCGCGGTGATCATCGGATCCGGCAGCGCGTCGTTCGAGATGCTGCGCTACCTCACCGAGCGGCTGCCGGTGATGGTCACCCCGAGCTGGGTGGGGACCCGGATCCAGCCGATCGCCGTACGGGACGTGCTCCGCTACCTGGTCGGCGCGGCCGGGCTGCCGTCCGGGGTCAACCGGACCTTCGACCTCGGCGGGCCCGACGTCCTGACCTACCGGGGCATGATGCGCCGCTACGCCCGGGTCGCCGGGCTGCGCCGGCGCGTCATCGTCCCGGTGCCGGTGCTCACCCCGGGCCTGTCCAGCCACTGGGTGGGCCTGGTCACCCCGGTGCCGAACGCCATTGCCCGGCCGCTGGTCGAGTCGCTGCGGCACGAGGTGGTGTGCGGCGAGCACGACATCGCCCGCTGGGTGCCCGACCCGGCCGGCGGCCTGATCGGCTTCGACCGGGCGGTGGAGCTCGCCCTTCGCCGGATCCGCGACGCCGAGGTGGTCACCCGCTGGTCCTCGGCCTCCCTCCCCGGCGCGCCCAGCGACCCGCTGCCCACCGACCCCGGCTGGGCCGGCGGCAGCCTCTACGAGGACGTCCGGGAACGCTCCGTCGGGGCCTCCCCGAGTGCCGTCTGGCAGGTCGTCGAGGGCATCGGGGGCGACAACGGCTGGTACTCCTTCCCGCTCGCCTGGGCGCTGCGCGGTTGGCTGGACCGCCTGGTCGGCGGCGTCGGCCTGCGCCGCGGGCGGCGGGACCCGGCCCGGCTGCGGGTCGGCGACTCGCTGGACTTCTGGCGCGTCGAGGAGATCGAACCGGGGCGGTTGCTGCGGCTGCGCGCCGAGATGCGGCTGCCGGGCCTGGCCTGGCTGGAGTTGTCGGTCGGCCCGGACGGCGAGGGCGGCACGCACTACCGCCAGCGGGCGCTGTTCCACCCGCACGGACTGGCCGGCCACGCCTACTGGTGGGCGGTCGCACCCTTCCACGCGGCCGTCTTCGGGGGGATGGCCCGCAACATCACCGAGCGGGCCCGGGAGGCGGGCTGAAGCCGCGCCCTCCCGGCGGTCAGCCGAGGAACGCCCAGGCGGCCGCGCCGGTGGCCGCTCCCAGTCCCGCGCCCGCCACCGTCTGGCCGAGCGTGTGGTAGCGCAGAGCCACCCGCGACCAGCACACGGCGACCACCGCCGGACCGCAGCCCCACCACCACGGCGAGTGCACCGCCGCCGCGAGTGCCACCACGGCCGAGGCCACCGCGGAGTCCACGCTGATCTTCCAGACCGTGTTGACGGCGAGCAGGACGACCGTCATCGCCCACAGCGCCAGCATCGCCACCAGGATCCCGCGCGGCGCATGCCCGAGCAGCATCGCCAGCGCCCCGGACCCGATCGAGCCGAGGATCACCAGGAAGATCGGCCCGCGTTGCCGCCGGTCCACCACGTGCCGGTCACCCCAGGTGCCGCGCCGCCGTTCCCACTCGATGTACCCGGCCGGCACCAGCCCGGCGCACAGCGCGCCCAGCAGCCCCCATCCGACCCCGGTCCAGTCACCCGCCGCGGCGACCCCGATCGCGACCATCCCGGCCAGCAGCACGTTGCGCGGCTGCAGCACGTCGGTCACCGCCCGCGCCGCGCCCGTCTGTCCGCTCACCCCGTCACCTCTGTCACGATGATCATCGTACGAGTCGCCGGGTGCCTCGACTGAGGGCGGGCCGGGCAGGCGGTGGGGTCAGAAGGTCACGTGCCGGAGGATGTCGAGGACTTCGTCGGTGATCGCGGCCTCGTTCCGCTCGAAGTCCGGGCCGGTGAGCCGGTCGGGCCGGTCGGGCAGGCCGGTGAGGACGGGCGTGTGCAGGTGGCCGCCGGGCAGCCGCGGGGCGAGGTCCAGCCGCAGCCGGTTGGAGCGGTAGGCCACCTCGTTGGAGAGGTAGCCACCGCCGCCGCCGGCGACGGCCCGCGACCCCGGGGTCGGCCCGTCCGCGCGGTCGACCGGCTGCTCGCCCCCGGCCGGGATCTCGGTGACCTCGGTGTTCAGCAGGGCGGGGTACGGCTGCTGGACGGCGGTCATCGCGCCGGTCGGGAGAGTGGTGGGGATGAACTCCGCTCCGGGGCCGAGCCCGGGGGCGGTCACCGGGTGCTCCCGGGTGCCGCCGGAGAGCGTGCCGGTGTTGTCGGGGTACGGGTCGGCGGAGCGGGCGCGCCCCGCCCACGCCTCCAGGGTGAACAGGCCGGGGTAGCCCTGGCTGATCGTGGTGATGAGGTCGGCGGACCGGGGGCCGGGGGTGAGGCGCGGGCCGAAGGCGCGCTCGACGATGCCGTGGTCGAAGTCGGCGTAGCGGACGGGGAGCAGGACGGCCCTGATCTCGGCCCGGGTGCCGTCGGCGAGGGTGATCCGGCGGCCGTTCAGCTGCAGGGCGGCGGAGCCGGAGGGGTTGGCGCGGCGCAGCTCGTCGTCGAGGCCGAAGGGGTCGAAGCCGCTGACGAATATTCGTCGCAGGCCCGGGGCGCCGGTGAAGTCGTTCTCCGCCAGCCCTCGGGAGGCGTCCTCGAACCGTTCCCGCAGGGCCGCGGTGTCGAGGGGGAAGTCGGGCTGCCACCGGGCGAGTCGGAAGGTCATGGCGAGCCGGGTCCAGTAGAGCGGGCGGTCGTCCCGGGCGGGCAGGTCGCCGCCGGGGCGCCGTTCCTGCGCGCGGTCGGTCGCCGCCGACCAGAGGGCCCGTCCCCAGGCCTCCACGAGTCGTCCGGCCTCGGCCGCGTTCCGGGTACTGCACAGGGCGGCGGGGAAGCGTCGGACGAAGTCGCCGAGGCCCGCCCCCTCGGTGAAGGCAGCTGTCCGGGTGTCCCCGAGGCGGTCCTGCTCCCGGTCGGTCGGGGGAGAGGTGACGGTGCGGCAGGCAGACCGGTCCTCGGCTGCCGAGGTGGTGGCCGGCAGCAGTGGCGTGGAGAGCACGCCGATGAGGGTCGCTGCCAGGACGGCGCGGCGGGCGGGCATCATGGAGTGTGACATTACACGGCGAGCTGACGGTCAGCCAGATGTGCGGCCCGTCCCGCGGGTTCGGGGGGTGCCCACCGGGTGGAACCCCGGCCGCGGCAGGTGTTGAAGGAGCGATCACGCGGCCGACTCCGGGCGACGATCGGGGCCTTGGGCGCCCGGTCTTCGTGCCGATGTTCCTCGCTCCCGGAACGCCTCCCGGAACACCCCCGGCCACGGCCGGACGCCCGAGGGCTCCCGCGCCGCCCGGGCGCGGGAGCCCCCTGTGGGACGGGCCGGTCAGTGGGCGCCGTGGATCAGTTGGAGCGAGAAGCCGTGGTCGGTGGAGACGGCCGGCGTCCTGATCTCCGTCACCCCGGTTGCGGCGTCGTAGTACCAGCCGGAGGAGGCGGAGCCGAGCGCGGCCGCGGAGTCGAGCCGGGGCAGCGGGCCGCCCTCGGTGACGACCTGGCGCGGGGCGGGCTGGCCGTGCACGGTGAATCGGTACGCCCGGCGGGCCGGCTTGTCGGTGTAACTTCCCACACTGGCACCGACCTTGACGACGGTGACGGCGCGGTTCGCGTGCACGTCGACCCTCTGGGTGGCCGAGGCGCCCTGGGCGAACTGACGGGTGGTGCCGTCGTCCTCGTACAGGGTGTAGGAGGAGTCGCCCTGCGGGTAGAGGTCGTAGTCGAGTTCGGTCCGGTCCCGGTTCTGCCAGGAGAGCGTGCCCATGGGCCACATCGGGACGATCGAGCCGCCCTTGACGAACAGCGGCAGCGTGTCGAGCGGCGCGGAGTAGCCGTTGATCGTGGTCGGGCCCTGGTAGGTGCGCCCGGTCCAGTAGTCGGTCCAGGTGCCCTCGGGCAGGTAGATGCCGTCGCGCACCGAGGTGTCCGAGTACACCGGTGCGACCAGGAAGTCCGGTCCGGCCAGGAATTCGTAGGTCGCGTTCGGCCCGAGGGCCGCCGGGTCGTCCGGGTACTCCAGGGCGAGCGGCCGGACCGCGCCGACGCCGGTCCTGGTGGCCTCCGCCGACAGGGTGTACATGTACGGCAGCAGCCGCTCCTTCAGCTGCAGGTACTTGCGGTTGATCGAGGTGTACGGCTCCCCGTCCAGCCAGGGCTGCTGGTCGCGGGGCTCCTTGCCGGCCATGTCCTTCGCCCAGCCGTCCATGGTCATGACGGCCGGGAGGAAGGCCTTCCACTGCAGGTCGCGGGCGTACATCTTCGGGTCGCGCCGGAAGATGGAGCCGATGTCACCGGTGTTGTACGCGATGCCGGACATGGTCGCGCCGGCGTAGGTGGGGATCTGCCAGCGGATGTAGTCCCAGGAGAGGCTCTGGTCACCGCTCCAGAGCACGCCGCAGCGCTGTGCGCCGGCCCAGGAGACGGGCAGCCAGACGAAGCCGCGGGCGTCGCTGTTGTCCTCGATGCCGGCCTTGGCCTGGTCGCAGGCGTTCAGCGCGAAGTCGTAGCCGTTGCCGACCCAGGCGACGTCGAGCTTGCGGACCCGGACGCCGGCCTTGACCTCCTCGGCCTGGTTGGGCAGGCCGTTCTGCGTCCAGAGCCCGAGCTGCGCGTGGTCCTTCCGCAGGCCCTCGCCGGTCTTCGCGAGGTCCTCGTAGCCGCAGCCGTAGCCGTCGTTGACCAGCATCCAGCCCAGCGGCAGCTGGTTCTCGGCGTAGCCGTCGGCGACCTTCACCGCGTCCTGGGTGTGCCGCTCGCCGCGGTTGGCGTTGTGCAGGTAGCAGTCGGAGTCGCCGGGCTCCAGGCCGTAGACGGGCGGCATGAAGGGTTTGCCGACCAGCGCGGTGTACCGGCCGATCACCGACTTCACGTCGCCGGTGAAGTAGTAGGCGTCGAGGCGCCGTTCCTGCTGCCCGGTGCGGACGGGCGAGCCGAAGTCGTAGATCCCCGGCGCGAAGGTGTTGCGGAAGACCCCGTAGCCGGCGCTGGAGACGTAGAACGGCTGCGAGTTGTTGTAGCCGCCCTCGTTCCAGTTGGAGCTGTTGGCGACGTGGATGGTCTTGTCGCGGTGCGAGAAGGCGCCGTTCTGCTCGCCGCCGCCGAAGTACTGCTCGTCGGCGCCGCGCACCAGGCTCTGCCGCAGCCCGCTGGTGCTCCAGCGCAGTGGTGCGTCCTCCTGCCAGAGGGCGGTGCGGTCGTCGGCCCGGTAGAGGCCGAACCGCAGGGGGTGTTTGTAGACCCGCAGCACCAGGCCGCCGGAGCGGATCCCGTAGTACGCGCCGGCGTCGAACGTGCTGGTGTCGCGCTGGAGTTCGGGCTGCTTGCGGATGATGGTGCTGCCGGCCGGGTCGGTGAGGACGCCGTCCGGGGCGGCCCGCAGGCGCAGTTGGTCGTCGGCCAGGAAGTCGACCTTGGCCTTGAGGGTGCCCGCGGCGATGTCGTAGCTGCCCTGGGAGCCGTCGAATGCGGTGAGGTCGCCCGCGTCGGCGGTCTGCGGCAGATAGGCCCGGCCGGTGTAGGAGTTGTCGTGCACGTCGTAGGGGACGACCAGGACGTGGTACGTGCCGGAGGCCCGGGGGATCACCGTCGCCTCGGGGTCGGCGGTGCCCGCGCTCTGGGCGACCTCCTTGCCGTTGGCGTCGTAGACGTACAGGTCGAAGTCGTCGGTGGGGGTCTGCCACTGGATGGAGACCGGGACGCCGCCCTCGGGGTTGTCGTCCCAGTACCCGGCCGGGACGTCGACGGTAAGGTCGAAGTGGTCGCAGACCGCGCCGTCCGGGTCCTGCGCGGCCGGCGGGCAGTCGGCGGCGCCGCCGAGCGTCCCCTTGGCGTACCGGGGGCTCTGCCAGGTCGCGCTCTGGTGGCCCGCGTCCAGGACGGCGGAGCCGGGGGTCGCGGCCCGGGCCGGAACGGCGGGCCCGGCGAGGGCGGCGACGCTGGTGACGGCCGCGGCGAGGGCGGCCCAGCGGAGGTGATGTCGAAGTAGGCGCACGGTGCGTTCTCCTGTCGACTGATCAGAGTGTGTTCACGCAGTGCGTGAAACTGCTTGAAACGCAGACTTTCGGAGCAACATTCACAGTTACTGTCGGTACATGTCAATGGTGGTGCGAGGCCGGGCAGCACACGGCCGGGGCGCCCGGGGGTGCCCCGACCGGTAGCCGGACCTACTTGACCGATCCGGCGGTGAGCCCGGAGACGACCTGGCGCTCGATGAAGGCGAAGAGCACCACGACGGGGACGATGGCGACGACCGATCCCGCGAAGAGGTAGTTCCACTGGACGGTGTAGTTGCCGATGAAGCTGTTGATGCCGACGGTCAGCGGTTGGCTGTCGGGAACGGTCGAGAGGGTCAGGCCCATGACGAACTCGTTCCAGGCGGAGATGAAGGTGAAGATCACCGCGGTCACCACACCGGGCATGGCCAGTGGCAGGACGACCCGGCGCAGCGCTCCGAGCCGGCCGAGGCCGTCGATCATGGCGGCCTCCTCGAGCTCGACGGGGATGGAGCCGATGTAGGCGGTGAGGATCCAGATGGCGAAGGCCAGGTTGAAGGCGGCGTTGCAGAGGATCAGGGTCCAGACGGAGTTGAGCATGCCGAGCTGGTAGAACTCGCGGTAGAGGCCGACCAGCAGCGAGGTCGGCTGGAACATCTGGGTGACCAGGACGAGCAGCAGGAAGAGTTTGCGGCCGCGGTAGCGGATCCGGGCGGTGTAGTAGGCGGCGGGGAGTGCCACCAGCAGGGCCAGCAGGGTGGAGCCGCCGGCGACCAGCAGGGTCACGCGCAGGTTGCCGCCGAGGGTGGAGTCGCGCCAGACGTCGACGAAGTTGGACCAGGCGAAGTGGGCCGGCAGGTAGCCGGGGTCGCGCAGTTCGTCGGCCGGGCGCAGCGCGGTGACGGCCATCTCCAGGTAGGGGAGCAGGAAGAGTGCGGCCAGCAGCCAGGCGACGGCCGCGATGACGAGGGTGCGCGGGCTGGTCTGGCGCCCGGCCAGGCGTGCTCGGGAGCCGGGCACGGCGGCGCCGGGTGCGGGTGCGGGTGCGGGTGTGAGGGCCGGGCGCCGGGCCCGGTCCGTCTGCTGGGCCATCAGCTCTCCTCCTCGTTCCACCGGCTGACCTTGAGGAAGGCCAGCACCATCACCACGACCAGGGCGAAGTTGACGACGGACATGGCCGCGGACTCGCCGATGTCGGTGTTCTTCAACTGGTACATGAACACGGTGGTGGTTGCCGTGGCGCTGTCCGGGCCGCCCTGGGTCATGCCCCAGATGACGGGGAAGGAGTTGAAGACGTTGATCAGGTTGATCACCACGCCGACCAGGAAGGCCGGGCGCAGCAGCGGCAGGGTGATGCGCAGGTAGGTCTGCCAGGTGCTGGCGCCGTCCACCCGGGCCGCCTCGTAGACCTCGCCGGGGACGGTCTGCAGCCCGGCGAGCAGGGTGTAGGTGGTGAAGGGGAGGGAGACGAAGACCGCGACGCCCATCATCCAGGGCCAGGCGGTGGAGGGGCTGCCCAGCCAGTCCTGGGGGCCGTCGATCAGGCCGAGGTCGGTCATGGCGGTGTTGAGCACGCCGGCGGTCTGGTTGAGCATCCACTTGAAGCCGATGGCGGTCATCAGGACGGACGCGGCCCAGGGCGCGATCAGGGCCCAGCGGGTGAGGCGGCGGCCCGGGAACCGCTGGTTGAACAGCTGGGCGAGGGCCAGCGAGAGCAGCATCGTCAGGCCGACGACGGCGACCGTCCAGATCACCGTGCGGACGAGGACGTGCCCGAGGTCGGTCTCGCCGAAGAGCTTGCGGTACTTGTCGAAGCCGGCGGAGCCGCGGACGAAGCCGCTGGTGCTGATCCGCAGGAAGGAGGTGCGGACCATCTCGTAGACGGGCCACAGGACCACGAACAGGATCAGCAGGACGGCCGGGCCGATCCAGGGCAGGGGGCCGAGCCTGCTGGGGCCGGAGCGGGCGGCCGGCCTGCCCCGACCGGGCCTGCGGCCCTGGGGGGCAGCGGATTTGAGGGACACGGGTGGTGCCTTCCGGGCGTGTGCGGCAGCGCGTGCCGCACGGCTTGCGACGTGCCGGGGCCCCGGCGCCGGTGGGTGCCGGGGCGGGCGCGGCTACTTGTTCGCGACGGCGTCCTGGGACTTCTTCTGCAGGTCGCCGAGGACCTTGGCCGGGTCGCCGGCGACGGCGGTGCCGATGCTCTTCTTGATCTCGGCGGAGACGGCGTCCCAGCTGGTGTCACCGAGCGGGTAGAAGGAGGCCTGCGGCAGGAGGGCGAAGAACGGTTCGAGGTCCTTGTGCTTGCCGCTGGAGGTCATCTCGTGCAGGGTGTCCTGGGTGACCGGCATCAGGTTGTAGGTCTCGTCGAACTTGAGCGTGTTGTCCTTGGAGTACACGAAGTCGAGGAACTTCTTGATCTGGTCCCGGTGACCGTTCTTCTTGAACGCCATCGTCCAGTCCGCCACGCCGAGGGTGGACTTGAGCGGACCGGTCTTGCCGGGGATCGGTGCGACCGCGTAGTCGACCTTGCCGTCCTTGGACATCTGGATCAGCGAGGGGTGGCCGTTGACCATGGCCGCCTTGCCCGCGGCGAAGTCGGCGAACGCGGTCTTGCGGTCGGTGGTCGCCGGGTTGGCGTAGGTCAGGCCGGGGTCGACGAGGTTGGCCTTGAGCCAGCCGAAGGTGTCGATGTTGGCCTGGCTGTTGAGGGTGTACGCGCCGGACTTGTCGGTGGGGCCGCCGCCGTTGCCGAGCTCCCACATCATGCTCTCGCCCTGGGCCTCCTCGGGGCCGAGCGGCAGCGCGTACGGGGTGACTCCGGGGACCTTGGCCTTGACCAGCGCGGCGTCGGCCTTCACCTCGTCCCAGGTCTTCGGAGCCTCGGTGATCCCGGCCTGGGCGAAGAGCGCCTTGTTGTAGAAGAAGGCGCGGGCCGAGGAGACGAACGGGATGCCGTACTGCACGCCCTTGACCTGGCCGGCCTCGGCGAAGGAGTCGATGAAGCCGGCCCGGGTGCCTGTCGACAGCACGTCCTCGGCCTTGTAGAGGAGGTCGTCAGCGACCTTGTCGGCGTAGCCGCCGGTCTGCAGGACGTCCGGCATGTTGCCGCTCTGGATCACGGTCTTGACCTGCTTGTCGATGTCGTTCCAGTTCACCACCTGGACGTCGACCTTGATGGCCGGGTTGGCCGCGGTGAACGCGGAGGCGACATCGTTCCAGTAGGCCTTGGAGCTGTTGGACTCCTTGTCGCCGTAGTCGGCGGCGACCAGCTTGAGGGTCACGCTCCCGTCCGCCGAGGCGCCGCCACCGCTGCCGCACGCCGTGAGAGCGAGCGCGGTGACCGTACACACCACCGAGAGACCGAGTACACGTCCGTTCACCGCAGTTACCGCCTTCGTGCCGTCGGACCCGCGTTCCGGCCGGGTCCACTCCTGGGGATTGAGAGTCGGCAGCAGCCTTCGGATCGTCGTGCGGGCGCAGCCCCGTGGGTGGCTGCTGCCTGGCCGCACTGTTCATCTATGCGTGAAGATCGCTCGTTTCGAGCAGATCCGAAAGCTTCTGCGTCGCGAAGTATTCACGAGGTGGGCCGACCGGTCCAGGTGCTGTTACCGGACCGTTGTGCTTCGGGCCGCTGGTATCAGGCCGATCCGACCTGTGGCCGAGGCCCTGGCGTGACGCTCTGTCACTGACTCGGTTCATTCGATGAGTTGGAGTGGCCGGACCGGCTGCCCTCAGGCGCGCCGGCTGCCCGTAATGCACCTTCTGTCGTTGCAGGCTATTGACCTGTACCTGTTGACTCATGCTGATAGCGGCGCCACTCTGGACATATTCGAGCATCAGTAAGCATGCGGATGCTCGCTTTCCTCCAGGGAGGACCCTCACATGCGTTCCGCACCGACCCCAGTCCTGCCGAGGCCGGGCAGTCCCGGCGCCAGACCCGCCGCGGTCTCCGTCGCCCTGCTCCTCATCGCCTCGCTCTTCGCCGTCCTCGGCCCGACCGGTACGGCACGTGCCGCAACGGCGGGCAAGGTCACCGGAGTCAGCCGGTCCGGCGACGCCTTCACCGTCACCACCTCCGGCGGGGCCGCCGCCCGGGTGGCCGTCGCCAGGGCCGACATCTTCCGGATCTGGCTCTCGCCGGACGGCACGTTCGGCAACGACCCGGCCGGTGCCGACCTCGCCGTCAGGACCGGCTTCGGCACCGTCGGCGCCACCCTGACCGACGCCGGCCCGTACTACCGGATCAGCACCCCGGCGATCAGCCTGCGGATCAACAAGTCGCCGCTCACCTTCGCCCTGTACAAGGCCGACAACACCACCCTGGTGTGGGCGGAGTCCAAGCCCACCAGCTGGACCGCCTCGCAGACCACCCAGTACCTCACCCGCGGCGCCGACGAGCAGTTCTACGGCACCGGCCTGCGGCTCGGGGAGTGGGCCCTGCGCGACAAGACCGTCCCGATCTCGGTCTCCAACCGGTGGACCGAGAACAGCAACGCCAGCCCCGCGCCGTTCTACATGTCCACCAACGGCTACGGCGTCATGCGCAACACCTGGGCGCCCGGCTCCTACGACTTCGGTGCGCCGACCGCGCTCACCCACGACGAGAAGCGCTTCGACGCCTGGTACTTCGCGGGCAACTCGCTCAAGGACGTCCTCAACGGCTACACCGACGTCACCGGCAAGCCCTTCCTCGCGCCCATCTGGGGCCTGGAGCTCGGCAACGCCGACTGCTTCAACGCCTCCAACCCCGCCTACACCGGCGATCACAACCGGCTGCGCCACCAGACCACGCCCGACGTGGTCGGTTACGCCACCGACGCCCGGGCCGCCGACATGCCGTCCGGCTGGTTCCTGCCCAACGACGGCTACGGCTGCGGGTACACCGACCTGCCGGACGCCGTCGCCGGCCTCAAGGCCAAGGGGTTCAACACCGGCCTGTGGACCTCCACCGGGCTGGCCGACATCAACTGGGAGGTCGGGACGGCCGGTTCACGCGCCGTGAAGACCGACGTCGCATGGATCGGCGGCGGCTACAAGAACGCCTTCACCGGCGTAAACCAGGCCGTCGCCGGCATCGAGGACAACGCCGACGCCCGGCGCTTCGTCTGGACGGTCGACGGCTGGGCGGGCACCCAGCGCAACGCCGTCGTCTGGACCGGCGACACCAGCGGCACCTGGGACGCCATGCGCTGGCACGTCCCCGCGATCACCGGCGCGGGCCTGTCCGGGCTCAACTACGCCTCCGGCGACATCGACGGCATCTATGGCGGGAGCCCGCAGACGTACGTCCGCGACCTGCAGTGGAAGGCGTTCACCCCGGCGTTCATGACGATGTCCGGATGGGGTGCCGGCAACCCGTCGGCGGGCTACAACGACAAGCAGCCCTGGCGGTTCACCGAGCCGTACCTGTCGGCCAACCGCAAGTACCTGCAGCTGAAGATGCGGCTGATGCCGTACTTCTACACGATGAGCAAGGCGGCCAACGACACCGGCGTGCCCTCCACACGGGCGATGGTGCTGGAGTACCCGGACGACCCGGTCGCGCGCGGAAATCTGACGAGCGGTCAGTTCATGGCCGGCGACTCCTTCCTGGTCGCCCCGGTCGTCTCCGACACCTCGACCAGGGACGGCATCTACCTGCCCGCGGGCAACTGGACCGACTACTGGACCGGCAAGGTCTACAACGGTCCGGGCTGGCTCAACGGCTACTCCGCGCCGCTCGACACCCTCCCGCTGTTCGTCAAGGCCGGCGGCGTCGTGCCGATGTGGCCGCAGATGAACTACACCGGCGAGAAGCCCGTCTCCACGCTCACCTACGACGTCTACGCGCGCGGCAACTCCTCCTTCGACCTCTACGAGGACGACGGCACCACCCGCGCCTACCAGTCCGGGGCCTACGCCCGCCAGCGGGTCGACGTCACCGCCCCGGCCGCCGGCACCGGCGACGTCACGCTCTCGGTCGGCGCCTCGACCGGCAGCTACGCCGGCAAACCCGCCTCGCGCGGCTACGAGTTCACCGTGCACAGCGCCACGGCGCCGGCGTCGGTCAAGGCCGGCGGCACCACGCTCACCGCGCTGAACAGCAAGGCCGCGTACGATGCCGCGAGCACCGGCTGGTACTTCGACCCGGCGGACCGGGCGGGGGTGCTGTGGATCAAGACCGGCAGCGCCTCCGGCGCGTTCACCGTCACCGCCACCGGCATCACCGTGCCCAACGGCACGCCCGTGGCGGCGAGCGGCCCGATCGCGCAGACCGGGTGGAAGCTCGCGTACGCCGACAGCCAGGAGACCGCCGGCGAGAACGGCGTCGCGGCCAACGCCTTCGACGGCAACGGCGGCACCATCTGGCATACCAAGTGGAGCAACGGCGCGGACCCGCTCCCGCACGAGATCCAGATCGACCTCGGCGCCCGCTACGACGTCGATTCGACCACCTACCTGCCCCGGCAGGACGGCGGCGTCAACGGCCGGATCGGCCAGTACGAGATCTACGTATCGGACTCCACCACCGCGTGGGGCGCCCCCGTGGCCACCGGCACCTTCGCCGACACCGCCGGTGCCAAGACGGTGGACTTCACCGCCAAGGCCGGCCGCTATCTGCGGCTGAGAGCGCTCACCGAAGCCGGCAACCGGGGCCCCTGGACCAGCCTCGCCGAACTCACCGCCACCGGCCGGCTCTCGCCGTAGGCACGCCGGACGCCCGCCGACGGAAACGGCCCGGCCCCCACGTGAGGGGCCGGGCCCAGCGGTGTTCCAGGTCCTGTCCGGTCGACCCGCGCTCCCGGCCAGGCCGGCCGGGCCAGGACCTAGGCGGCGAGGGCGACGCGCCGACGCGGCGGCCTGCGGCGGGAGCCGGTGGCGGTCTGCGGGGTGCGCTCGGCGGGGGCGGGACGGCTGCGGCGGTTGCGGCCTCCGGCGGCACTGCGGCGGGGCCGCTCGACGACGGGGTCGGGGATCACGACGGGCACGCCGGTGGGCACACGGGCACCGGTGATGCGGGCGAGCTCCTCGTCGCCGGAGTGCACCCGGGTGGCGGTGGGAGTGATCCCCGCGGTGGCCATCATGCGGGCCATCTCGCGGCGCTGGTTGGGCAGGACGAGCGTGACCACGGTGCCGGACTCCCCGGCCCGGGCGGTGCGCCCGCCACGGTGCAGGTAGTCCTTGTGGTCGCCCGGCGGGTCCAGGTTGACGACCAGGTCGAGCCCGTCGACGTGGATGCCCCGGGCGGCGACGTTGGTGGCGATCAGCGCGGTGACGTGGCCGGTGCGGAACTGCTCCAGCGTGCGGGTCCGCTGGGGCTGGGACTTGCCTCCGTGCAGGGCGGCGGCCTTCACCCCGTTGGCGAGGAGGTCCTCCACCAGGCGGTCGGCGCCGTGCTTGGTGTCGGTGAACATGATCACCCCGCCGTCACGGGAGGCGATGCGGGCGATCATGGCGTTCTTGTCGTGGTTCTGCACGTGCAGCACGTGGTGCTCCATGGTGCTGACCGCCCCGGCCGACGGGTCCACCGAGTGGGTGACCGGGTCGTCGAGGAAGCGGCGCACCAGGCGGTCCACGTTGCGGTCCAGGGTGGCGGAGAACAGCATCGTCTGGCAGCCCTGCGCGACCTGTTCGAGCAGTTCGGTGACCTGCGGCAGGAAGCCCATGTCGGCCATCTGGTCGGCCTCGTCCAGGACGGCGATGCCGACCTCGTCCAGCCGGCAGTCGCCGCGCTGGATCAGGTCCTTGAGCCGGCCGGGGGTGGCGACGACGACGTCCGCCCCGCGGTTCAGCGCGTGGGCCTGGCGGCCGATCGACACCCCGCCCACCACGGTCGCGATCCGCAGGCGGACCGAGTGCGCGAACGGGGTGAGCGCCTCGGTGACCTGCTGCGCGAGCTCACGCGTGGGGACGAGCACCAGTGCCAGGGGCCGGCGCGGCTCCGCACGCCTGCCGGCGGTGCGGGCCAGAACGGCGAGGCCGAAGGCGATGGTCTTGCCCGAACCCGTCCGGCCGCGCCCGAGGACGTCGCGCCCGGCGAGCGAGTTGGGCAGCGTCGCGGCCTGGATCGGGAAGGGCGAGGTGACGCCCTGGCGGGCCAGGGTGGACAGCAGCGCCTTCGGCATGTCCAGCTCGTCGAACGACTCGACCGCCGGCAGCGACGGGGTGGTGCTGACCGGCATCGCGAACTCGCCCTGCGGGGCGGAGCTCTGACGCCCCCTCGCACCGGAGGGCCGCCGGCCGCCACCGGAGCGGGGCGCGGAGCCGTTGCCGCGCGCGGAGCGGCCTCCGGAGGCGCTGCCGCCGGAGCGGGAACCGGCACTCTGGTACGGGGAACGACTGGAACGGTTCATACGGAAACCTTCCTCAAAGGGCGGCACGCTTCGAGGAAGGCTCCGCAGCGCGGGGCGCCGGCGGAGATCGCAAGGAACGGGCCAGAAGTGTGACGGGCGGAGCGTGGACGGCACAGCCGTGCGGCACGTCACCTACGGTCGGCGCTCACCGCGCGGGCGGGAGCGGAGAACCTCGAACCGTGAGCTGTCACGGCGGGGCGCCGATCCGGACGCGGCGCTGTACGTCTCGCGTGGGACCGGCCGCCGGTGGCGGAGCCAGGGGCCTGAGCGGCCGGGATCGTTCGTGGAGCAAAAGCCGAGGGGCCCGCACCGGGCATGTACGCGGTGCGGGCCCCTCGCTGCCTGGCGGGTGCCGTGGCAGAAGAACTACAGCGGGCGAATGTTCTCGGCCTGCGGGCCCTTCTGGCCCTGCGTGACGTCGAACTCGACCTTCTGGCCCTCGAGCAGCTCACGGAAGCCCTGGGCGTTGATGTTCGAGTAGTGGGCGAACACGTCCGGGCCGCCACCCTCCTGCTCGATGAAGCCGAAGCCCTTTTCCGCGTTGAACCACTTCACGGTGCCATTAGCCATAAAAAAATCTCCTTCAAGGGCTGTCCGAAGACCGCACTGTGCGGACTCCGAGTCGCCGCGATGATGACCCGCCCGGGGAAGAGCCGGGAAACAAAAATGCGCCTGCGAAACATCAGCAGGCGCACACAAAGTTCATGGGAACCACTACTGCAACTAAAAACGACTGTAGCAGGCCCGGGACGGTTCCGGTGGAAAATCCGGCCGCGGATATTTCCGGGGCGCGGTCACGGGCGGCCCGTGACCGCGCCGACGGCTTGTCCCGTCACGCCGGTCCGACGGTGTCGACGGCCGGGCTGTTCCGCTGCTTCTCCTTACGGGTGGCGCCAGACCCTGCGCCGGTGGGGCCGCCCGCTCGCACGCCGCGTGCTCGGCCGCCGCCACCGCCGCGAGGTCGGCCGGCCCGGGGTGCTGCTCACGCGGGCTTGCGCGCCGAGGTCGAGACCAGGGAGTAGGAGAGCGCCTCGAAGCCCGGCCTGCGGACCAGCGCGCGGAAGCGGGTCAGCTCGTCGAGCGTGAGACCGGCGGCGAGCAGGGGTTCCTGGAGCTGGCGGGAGTTGATCTCGTGGAGGCGGGCGCCGCCGTCGTGGGACCAGCTCTCGGCCTGGACGGTGGTGTGGACATCGGTCAGACCGAGGTCCGTCATCGCGCCCTGGACCTGGCGCCCCCAGTCCAGGTCGGCACCCCGGTCGCCGAGGACGGCGAGGACGGCGTCGATGACCCGGGAGAAGAGCTCGCGTTCGGACGGGTCGGCCGGGGTGAGGACGGAGAGCGGGCTGCGGTCGAACTCCTCGATCAGCAGGAGGCCGCCGGGCCGCAGGGCGCCGGCCAGGGTGGCGAGCACCTCGCGCCGTTCGGGCAGGTGGAGGAGGACCAGGCGGGCGTGGATCAGGTCGAAGGGGCCGCCGGGCGGCTGGTCGTGCCGGACGTCGTGGCGACGGACGAGGAGGTTCCCGGTGGACCCGGCCAGTCGGGCCGGGTCGAGATCGGTGGCGGTCACGGAGCCGGTGGGGCCGACCAGTCGGGCGAGCAGCCGCGCGATCGACCCGGCTCCGGCCCCGACCTCCCAGCAGTGGGCGCCGGTCGGGACCCCGAGGCGGTCCAGGTGAGAGGCGGTGATCGGGTCGAGGGAGGACTCCAGCACCTGCAGCTGGTCCACGGCCTCGTCGGCCCGGTTGTCGAAGGCGTAGCGCGTGTCGGTCGGCATCAGGGCAGCTCCTGTGGCGTTCGGCGGGGCGGGGTGAGGGCGGCGAGTACGCGGGCCGGCTCCCGGCGCGCGGCAGCGCCGTCCAGCGCGGCGGTGATCCGGCCGGCGCCGAGGACGGTGATCCGGTCGGCGATGGGGAGCACCTGGGCCGGGCGCGGGGAGGTGACGACAACGGCCATTCCGTCGGCGGCCAACTGGGCCGCCAGGGCGAGGACGTCGGCCGCGACGGCGGGGGCCAGGCCCTCGGTGGGCTCGTCGATCAGCAGGACACGGGGCCCGGTGAGCAGGGTGCGGGCGATGGCGAGCATCTGCTGCTCGCCGCCGGAGAGGCGGTCGGCACGATGGTGCAGCCGCTCGCCGAGCCGGGGGAGCAGGTCGACGACCCGGGCCGGTGACCAGGCTGTCGGCCGGCGCCGGTGTGCCACCTTGAGGTGCTCGGCCACCGTCAGGGACGCGAAGACCCGGCGCCCCTGCGGGACGAGGCCGATGCCGGCCCGGGCCCGGCGGTGGGTGGGGAGACGGGTGACGTCGGTTCCGGCGAGTTCGATCCGGCCCGAGCCCACCGGGACCAGGCCGGCGAGCGCGTGCAGGAGGGTCGTCTTTCCGGCGCCGTTGGGCCCGAGAACGGCGTGCACGGAGAACTGTCCGGCCGTCAGATCGATGCCGTGCAGAACGGTGCCGCCGTGGTAACCGGCCCGTAGGGAGCGCGTTTCGAGCATCCGGATCACCCGGCCCGGGTGTCGAGGTAGGCCGCCCGGACGGCGGGGTCGGCGCTGATCTGATCCGGAGTGCCCTCGGCGATCGACCGGCCCTCGTGCAGGACGGTGATGCGGTCGGCCAGGGCGTTGACGAAGGCGAGGTCGTGCTCGATCAGGAGCACGGCGACCTCGGTGGACACCTGGCGCAGGACCGTCACCAGCCGGTCGGTGTCCTCCTCGGCCAGGCCGGCGGCCGGCTCGTCCAGCAGCAGGATCCGGGGCCGGGTGGCGAGGGCGGCCGCGATCTCCACCAGCCGCTGCTGGCC
Source organism: Kitasatospora sp. NBC_00039 (assembly GCF_045160625.1). Lineage (NCBI taxonomy): Bacteria > Bacillati > Actinomycetota > Actinomycetes > Kitasatosporales > Streptomycetaceae > Kitasatospora > Kitasatospora sp. NBC_00039. The sequence goes on from NZ_CP108290.1 coordinate 388,389, forward strand.
GTGGGACAGGTGCCCGGCGGTGTGGGAGGCCAGGTGCCCGATGCCGACCTGGTCGAGCTGTTCGTGGCAGCGGCGTCCGAGTTCCCGATACCGCCGGGGGCGCCAGAGCCCGCGCAGTCCGGTGTGCCGCCAGGCCGCGAGGGCCACGTTGTCCAGGGCGCTCAGGCTGGCGAGCACGGCGGGCTGTTGGAAGGTGCGGGCGATGCCGAGGCGGGACCGTCGGGCCGGGCCGGTGCGGGTGATGTCCTGCCGGTCGAGCAGGATCCGCCCGGACGACGGTACGACCGTGCCGGCGACCAGGCCGAGCAGGGTGGACTTGCCGGCGCCGTTGGGCCCGATCACGGCATGGCGTGCCCCGGGTCCGACCGTCAGGTCGAGCCGGTCGACGGCGACCAGCGCGCCGTAGCGGCGGGTCACATTCGCGATGCTGAGCAGGGCGTTCACGGGCCGACCTCCGGGGAGGCGGGACGGGCCGGGGCACCGGAGGGAGGAGCCGGCAGGGAGCCGCGGGGGAGCCGGCGGAGGCGGACGCCCGCGAGCCCGCGAGGGAGCAGGTACACGGAGGCGATGAACAGGGCGCCGAGCAACAGCGGGCCGTGCCCCGGCCAGTGGGCGGCGAGCTGGTCCCGGGTGATCAGTATCAGCGCGGTGCCGGCGAGGGCGCCGAGCGGCGAGGCCACGCCGCCGAGGACGGCGGCGAGCAGGCAGAGCGAGGACGTGGTGAAGCCGACGTCGGCGGGGGAGACGTAGCGCTGGGTGGTCACGAGCAGCTGGCCGCCCACTCCCGCCAGGGCGGCGGCCCAGACGTGGGCACCGAGGAGCACGCGGGTGACCGGGTGGCCGCTGGCCAGCATCCGCGCCTCGTCGTCGCGGCACCCGGCGAGCAGCAGCCCGAGCGGCGAGCGCAGCGCCATGACCGTCGCCGTGATCGCGCAGGCGGCGACGGCGACCGCGTACCGGTAGACGTCCGGGTCCTCCGTCAGCGGTGCCGTGCCCCAGAGGGCGCGGACCGGCGGTATGCCGGCCAGGCCGTCGGTGCCGCCTGTGACCGAGCTCCAGCGGGCCGCCGCGGTGGCGGTCAGTTCTCCCAGGGCCAGTGTGATCATCAGGACCGTCACGCCGCGGGCCCGGGCGATGACCGGTCCGGTCAGCAGGGCGAAGAGCGCGGCGGCCGACGCGGCGGCGGCGAGCTGGACCGGCCCGACGTCGACGCCCGCGCGGCCCAGCAGGGCGGTGGTGTAGGCGCCGACGGCGTACGGGGCGGCCTGGCCGAGTGTGGGCAGCCCGGCCCGGCCGGTGAGCACGGTGATGCCGACGGCGGCCAGGCCGAGCGCGGGTACCGGGGTGATGAGGACGAGTGTCGACTCGTCGACCACGGCCGGTACGCCGAACAACGCGAGCACGGTCAGCAGCAGCGCCCATCCGGCCGGGCGCACGGCAGACCCCCGGCCCGGCGGCGGGGAGCCTCCGGCGGGGCGTGCGCCGCCGCCCGACGGTGTCGCGGCCGACCGGAGCGAGCGGACGATCCCCGGTGCGACCGCCCGGATCCCGTTCATCCGCGCGCTCCGGCGGCGCTGCCGCGGCGCAGGACCAGGGCTGCGGCCATCGCCGTGAACAGGAGGTAGGGGGCGAGGTCCGGTACCAGGTCGACGCCGAGGGTCTGCACCTCGCCCACGGCCACCGCCGCCACCAGAGCGCCCAGGACCGAGCCCATGCCGCCCAGCACCACCACGATCAGGGAGAGCAGCAGGACGGTGTCGGCCGTGCGCGGGCCCGGGCCGATGATGGGCGCCCCGAGCACGCCCGCGAGGCCCGCGAGAGCCCCGGCGCCGGCCAGCACGGCGGTGTGGACCAGACGGGGGTCGGTGCCCAGGCCCGCGACCATCGCGGAGTCGTCCACCGTGGCCCGCAGCAGCGCGCCGGCCCTGGTGCGGCGGAGGAAGAGCTGCCCCGCGGCCGCCAGCAGCGCCGCCACCACGATGAAGGCCAGCCGGTAGACCGGGTAGCGGTGCCCGCCGAGGTCGGTGCCGCCGTCGAGGGCCGTCGGCAGGGTGACCGGGAGGTCGTCGGGCCCGGCGGCCGTGCTGAGCAGATCGCCGCCGACCAGCGCCACGCCGAAGGTGAGCAGTGCCTGGGCGAGATGGCCGCGCCGACGAATCGGTGCGGTGAGTGCGGCGAGCAGCCCGCCGCCGGCGCCGGCCGCGGCGACGGAGACGGCCAGCGCGAGCAGCAGCCCCCACCAAGAGCCGTCCGACAGCGCGGCGGCGGTGTAGGCGCCGACGGCGTAGAGGGTGCCGTGGGCGAGATTGAGGACGTCACCCGTCCCGAACGCCAGCGTGAGCCCGGCCGCCGCGACGTACAGCAGCAGCCCGTAGGCCACGCCGTCCACCGCGGGCACCAGATGTGCGTCGATCAGGCCCATCGGCCCCCCTCTCCGGTGCCCGGTCAGTTCCCGATGGTGGCGAGGTCCTGGACCATCTGGTTGGAGAGCGCGCGGCCGTCGCTCCTGACCTCGCGCAGGTACCACTTCTGCACCGGCGAGTGGGTGTTGCTGCCGAACTGCCAGGTGCCGCGGGGGCTGTCGATCTGGCCGAGGCCGGCGATCGCGGTGTTCAGCGTCTGCGGGTCGACCGTGTCACCCGCGGCTGCGATTGCCTTGTCGAGCACGGAGGCGGCGTCGTAGGAGGCCATCGCGTACGTGGTGGGCGGGGACTGGTGCTTGGACTGCCAGGCCGAGACGAACGCCCGGTTGGCCGCGTTGTCCAGGTCCGGGGCGTAGTTGAGCACCGAGCGGATCCCCTTGGCGGCATCGCCCTGGGCGGTCAGCACACCGCCCTCGGTGAGGAACCCGGCGGCGTACAGCGGGGTGCCGGCCAGATCGGACTGGGCGTACTGCTTGACGAAGTCGACCGCCGCGCTGCCGGCGTAGAAGCAGTACACCGCCTTGGCCTTGGAGTTCTTGATCTTGTTGAGGTACGGAGTGAAGTCCGTGGTGGCGGGGAACGGTGTGAAGGTCGCCTTGCCGTCGGGGCCGGCGAGCTGGCCGCCGGCCTTGGCGAACGCGTCGGTGAATCCGCGCAGTTCGTCCCAGCCGCCCTGGTAGTCGGGCCCGATCGCGTAGACCGGCCCGTTGACGACGTCGTGCACGTACTGGGCGATCGCGGCTCCCGGCTCGTCGGACATGAAGCTGGTGCTCCACTGCCGGCTGACCTCCTTGACGGCGGGGCGGCCGTTGGAGCTCACCAGCGGGATCCCGGCCTCGCCGAGCAACGGGGAGATCGCGGCGACGGAGCCCGCGCCGACCACACCGGTGACGGCGAGGACCTTGTCCTGCTTGACCAGCTTGGTGGCGGCGGGGAGGGCGGTCGGCGCACCGTCACCCTCGTCGGCGATCACCAGGTCGACCGGATGGCCGCCGAGCTTGCCGTCGTGGGTGTCCAGATAGAGCTGGAAGCCGTCCCGCAGATCGGTTCCGACGGACTTGTACGTCCCGGAGAGCGACGCCAGCAGGCCGATCTTCACCGTGCTTCGACCACCGCCGGCCGCGTCGCCGCCGCTGTGGCCGCTGCTGCAGCCGGTGGCGAGTAGCAGGGCGGACAGGAGAGCTCCTGCCGAGCGGCGTCTGCGGATCGGTGACATGTGTGCTCCCGGAGTAGGCGTGACAGGCCGGAACTGATGGTCGATCAGGAAGGCGTGTCGAGCAGCTTGGCGCGGGCCGCGGGGGTGAGTTGCGGGCCGACCTGGTTGATGAGCTCGGCCATCTCGAAGGAGACCTGGCCGATGTCGCAGGCCTTCGAGGCCAGGACCAGCAGCGAGGCACCGCTGCTGACCGCCATGGAGAAGAGGAAGCCGCCGTGCAGCTCGGTCAGGTTGCTGACCACCGGCTCCGCCTTCAACAGCCGTGCGGCGCCGGCCAGCAGGCTGACCAGCCCCGACGCGATCGCGGCGAGCTGGTCGGCGTGCTCCGCGTCGACCTCCTTGGTGGCGGCGATCAGCAGCCCGTCGGCGGAGACCGCCACCGCGTGGGTGATCTCCGGGACCCGGGCCGCGAAGTCGTTGAGCAGCCAGTCGAGATCGTGCGTCGAGGGGGAGGTCATGCGTCTTCCTTCTGGTTCGGATCGGAGAGGAGTGGCTTGGGGGCGGCGCGTGCGGCGCGGCTGGCGCCGATGCCGCGGGCGTAGGCGGCCATGGAGGCCGAGACCTGTCCGGGGTCGCGGTGTGCCAGTCCGTGCGAGGGATGGGCGGCGGGCGGCGGGGAGTCGGAGGTGCTGGGAACCGCCGTGTGGGCGGGGGCTGGCTCGGCGGCGGAGGCCGCGGGCCGCCTGCGCATGGGCAGGCCGCTCCCGGTGGTGCCCGCGGTCGTCGACTCCGACGGCGCCGGTGAGACGGCGGGCGGCAGCGCCGGCGCCGCCGCCGGGGCCTGGGCGGGCGCCGGGGCCTCGACGGGCGCGGGGACGGCCACGGAGACGGCCACGGAGACGGGGGCCGCGACGGGGGCCGGGTCGGCTGCCTCGGCCACGCCGAACACCGTGTCCGGAAGGGTGACCTCGGCGATGGTGCCGCCGCCCGGACGCGGGCGCAGCTCGACCCGGATGCCGTACCAGGACGCCAGGTGGCCGACCACGGTCAGGCCCATCGCGCGGACGGCGGCGATCTCGACCGGAGAGGGTGTGGCCAGCTTCTCGTTGGCGGCGTCCCAACGGTCCTCACCCAGGCCGATGCCCCGGTCGCACACCTGGACCACGAGCCGGTCGGTCAGCAGCCGGGCCTCGGCGGTCACCCGGGTCCCGGGCTTGGAGAAGGCAGTGGCGTTGTCGAGCAACTCGGCGAAGAGGTGGACCAGATGGTCCACCGCCCGGCCCTCGACCAGGACGCCCTGGTCCGTGGTCCCGACGTCGATCCGGGTGTAGCGCTCGGTCTGGGCCGCCGCCGCGCGGAGGACGTCCTCGATCGGGGCGTCCGTCGACCGCACCCGGGCCGTCGCCTCGCCACCGAGGACGAGCAGGCTGTGGTTGTTGCGGCGCATCCTGCTGGCCAGGTGGTCGAGCTCGAAGAGCCGGGCCAGCCGTTCGGGGTCGGGCTCGTCGCGCTCGGCCGCGTCGAGTGCCTGGACCAGTGCGCCGGTGAGCCGCTCGGCCCGGCGGGCAAGGCCGACGAAGACGCTGCCCATCCGGTCGCGCATGGCCGCCTGCTCGGCGGCGATCCGCACGGCCTCCCGGCTGACGGTGTTGAAGGCGGCGCCGACGGCGGCGATCTCGTCCCGGCCGCGGACCTCGACCGCGTCGCCCGCCGCGGCGGCGAACTCCTCCGGCGTGGCCTCGCCGAGTGCGCCTCCCGCCGACAGTGCGGTGACGGCCGCCGGAAGGCGCTCGTGGGCGACTGCGTGCGCGGCGACGCGCAGCCGGCGCAGCTCCCGGATCATCGGCCGGCCCAGCCGGAGTGCGAGGACGATCACCGAGACCACCGCGAGCAGGACCGCCACGCCCTCGCTCAGGGCCAGTCGGCGTTGCGTGTTGCGAAAGTCGGTGACACTGTCGAGCGCCGAGGCGTCGACCTTCTGCTCGACCTGCTGGAGCCGGTCGGTCCGCTCGTCCATCACCGTCGTCCAACTCGCGTCCACCGGCAGCGGCCGGCCCGGCGTGGCGCGGGCGACGGCGTCCTCCAGCCGGCCCGCCGCGATGATGCCGGGACCGGTCAGCGACCGGTCCAGCCACGTCTGCCACTCCGGGGTGGCGATCCGCTGGAACTCCAGGACGGCTTCGGTGTATCCGGTCCGGGTGGCGGTGATCGCCTGTTGCGCGGCAGGGGTGAGGACGCCGGAGGCCTGCGAGGTGAGGACCGCCACCTCCTGTTGGCTCACCGACTCCTGGGCCCGGGCCAGGGTCACCCCGCTGTTGATGCGGCCTGCGAGATCGGCCCCGGCGCGTCCGGCCCCGGCGACGGCGCCCCGGTAGGCCAGCAGGTCGGCGATGACGATCCGGTAGTGGAAGGTGGTCGCCGACAGGACGGCACTCGAGCTCGACTCCACCTGCTTGCGGAGCGCGGGCAGGCCCGTCAGGTCGTCGTCCACCTGGCGGAGGAGCCCGCTGGAGTTGCCCCGGGAGGCGTGCATGCGCCCCCGCAGCTGACGGTACTGCGCGATGCTCGCGTCGGTGGCCTGGATCTGCCGGAGGTAGGCGTTGGTCCGGTCGGGATTCGCCTCGCCGGTCAGCAGCGTGGCGGCGCAGGCGCGTTCCCGCTGCAGCTGGTGCGTCAGGTCGCCGACCTGGGCGCTGATGGCCACCATCGATCGCAGCTGCGCTGCCCCGAACACCTGTCCGGCGGTGATGCGCAGGGCGAGCGCCGCGAATGCCACCACCGCGAGCAGCGGCACCGTGGCGAGTACGGCGAGTTTGCGGGTGATCGTCACCGGGCCGGTCCTCCGGCCATGAGCGGAGGGTTGATCAGGCCTTGCTGGTGAGCAGTCATGGCGCCTTGGAGGTTGATCGGACGGGCGGGCGAGGGTGCTGCGGTGTCGGCCGCTGGGGATTCCTCCAGTGGGCGCGTACCTGACACGATGCCGCGCCGATCATAGTGGCGCCGGTCGATCATGTCTTCGAAACCTGCGGAAGCCTAGCCAACTGATGGAGCGTTAAAAAGCCCCCACCTCAATTCCCGCGCCTGCCCCGTACTCCGGCTCGCCGTGGCAGGCGCCCGGAAGCCCCTCCGGCGCGGTGCCACGGCGTCCCCCGCCCGTCCTGCACCGCGGTCGGCCGGATCAAGCCCGGGCCGAATCCGGCCGGAGGCTGCCGTGCCGGCGGACCGAGGGGCGGCGTCCTTGCGGCAGGCTGCGGATCGATGGACGAAACGGGAGCGTTACCTACAGGAATCCGTCTGGAAAGGCAGATCGCCTACGGTTCTGAGGGAGATCAGTGTCATGTGGACCGAGGGGGAGCGTGCGCCGCCGAGAGACCAGACCGCCGGACTGGCTGCTGCACCCGCTGCGGCGGCAGTCCGGACCGTTCCCCTGGGGCGGCGTGCTGCGCGGTGCCCTCGGCATGGGGCCGCTGCTCGCGGCCGCCGTCGCGGCCGGGCAGCCGCAGGCCGGCGTCCTGGCCGGGCTCGCCGCGATGTTCGGCGGCATCAACGACCGCCCCGGCACCGCCCGCTCGGCCGCGGCACTGGTCGGCCTGCCGGCCCTGGCAGGGGCCGCCGGACTGCTGATCGGCCAGGCCCCGGGCTGGTGGGCGGTGGCACTGCTCGCGGTGGTGGGCGTGGTCTGCGGCGCCGTCAGCGTCGCCGGGCCGGTCTGCTCGGCGGCCGGGGTGCAGCTGCTGGTGCTCACCGCCCTCGGCTGCGGAATGCCCATGGCCGGCCCCGCGTGGGCGAAGGCGGGCTGGTACCTGCTCGGCGGCGCCTGGTTCCTGATGCTGCGTCTCGCGGTGCGGCCGGCCCCGGAGTTCCGCCCGCTGCAGGGTGAGCGGCAGGCCGTGGCGGCCGTGTTCGACGCTCTGGCCGAGGCGTTGCGGGCGGTCGGCACACCCGGGGCCGAGCGCGCCCGCCGCGGGCTGACGGTGGCGCTCGACGGGGCCGACGAGGCGCTGCGGCTCCAGCGGCTGCTGCGCCGGCCCGGCCGCCGCCGGCCCGCGGAGCTCCGGCTGGACGAGCGATTCGCTGCTGCCGCCGCGCTCTGCGAGGCGAGTGTGGCCCTGCTCTGGGAGGGCGAGGCGCTGCCGGCCATGGCGCAGGCGGGCCCGCGCCGCCTGGCCGAGGCAGTCCGGGGCGACACCCAGCCGGGCAGGCTGCCCGTCCCGGTGGCCGACAGCCCCGCCCGGACCGCTTTCGACCGCGCCGTCCTGGCCGCCGGGCTCGCCTTCGACCACCGCCCGTCCGGCGCTCCGGGCGGACCGCCGGACGGATCTCGTGACGGATCCCGCGATGCGTCCACCGGCGGGCCCTCGCAGCGGCCGGCCCCCGCCCGCTCCCGCCGGGGCATCCACCCCGCAGGGCCGGCGGGGCGCGAGTGCGGGGTGCGCGTGGGGGCGTGCGTGGCGGTCACCACGGCGCTCGCGCTGCTGCTCCACGCCGACCACTGGTACTGGCTGCCCGTCACGGCGGCCTTCCTCGTCAAGCCCGACTACGGCCCGCTGTTCTCGCGGATCGTCAACCGCTTCGCCGGGACGGCGGCGGGCGTCCTGCTCTTCGCCGGCCTCGGCGGGGTGGCGGCCGGAGCCGCTCCCGGTCTGCCGGTGATCGTCGTCGCCGTCTGCGGGGCCCTCATCGCACCGTCCCTGCGGCACTTCGCGCTCCAGACCGGGGTGGTCACGCTCACCGTCCTCGCCTTCGTCTCGCTCGGCGGCGACACCCAGGCCGCGACCTCCCGGCTCGCGGACACGGCGCTCGCCTGCGCGGTGGTCCTGGTGGTCGGGCACCTGCCGCGGCTGGTCGACACCCGCGCCAGGGTCGGGCACCGCTGCGCCGAGGCGCTGCGCCACACCCAGCGCTACCTGGACGACGTGCTGACCGGGCCACCCGACCCGAGGTCGGCGCCACCCGGCCCGGGGGCCGCACCCGGCGCCGAGGCGGGCCGGCGCGCCGAACTGCGCCGCAGCGCCTACCGGGCGCTCGCGGAGGCCCGGGTGTCGGCCGAGACCGTGCGGGTGGAGCTGCTGGCGGACCCGGGCGAGGACTGGCTGAAGGTGGCGGTGCGAGCCGAGCGGATCGCCGACGCCGCGACCGCCTGCGCCATCCGGCTGGCGCACGGCTGGGAGCCGCCCGGCGCGGCGGCGGTCGGCCAGGTGGTCTCGGCGGTCGGTGAAGTGGCGGACGCGCTGGACGGCCGGGCCGCTCCGGCGGGCCGCCCCGCGATGGACGCCCTCCCGCCGGACTGCCGCACGCTCCGCGACATCGTCGCCGAGCTCCACGGCATCCAGGAGCGGCAGCGGGCCCTGGCAGGGGTGGCCGGCTGACGGTGGTGGGTGGTCGGCGGGCTCAGGTCCTGTCCGGCCGGTCCTGCCGGGCGCGCGACCGACCGGACAGGACCTCGCGCCGGACGCGCGGGAACCGGTCTCCGCCGGTGATCCACTCGCCGCGGCGCATCACGGCGGCGAGGTCGTAGGTGACGGAGTCGACCACGACGAGGTCGGCGTTCTTGCCGGTCTCCAGTGAGCCGACGGTGTCGGCGAGGCCGAGCAGGCGGGCGGGGACGGCGCAGAGCGACTCGACGGCCTGGTTCGGGGTCAGGCCGTTGACGGTGACGGAGCGTTTGAACGCGACGTCCAGGGTGAGCGTGGAGCCGGCGATGGAGCTGCCGTCGGTGAGCATGGCGACGCCGTTCCTGACCTCGACCTGGAGGGGGCCGAGGGGGTAGAGGCCGTCGCCCATGCCGGCGGCGCCCATGGCGTCGGTGATCAGGGCGACGCGGGAGGCGCCGGCGGTGCGGTAGGCGAGGTCGAGGACGGAGGGGTGCAGGTGTACGCCGTCGTTGATCAGTTCGACGGTGATGCGTTCGTCCTCGAGGAGGGCGACGATGGGGCCGGGGGCGCGGTGGGCGATGCCGGGCATGGCGTTGAAGAGGTGGGTGGCGACGGTGGCGCCGGCCTCGATGGCTTCGAGGGTCTTGGTGTAGTCGGAGTCGGTGTGGCCGACGGCGGCGATGACGCCGAGGTCGGTGAGCATCCGGACGGAGTCGAGGCCGCCGGGGAGTTCGGGGGCGAGGGTGACCATGGTGGCGTGGCCGCGGGCGGCGTCGACGAGCTTGCGCACGAGGGCGGGGTCGGGGTCGCGGAGCAGGTCGGGGCGGTGGGCGCCGCAGCGGCCCGGGGAGATGAACGGGCCCTCGAAGTGGATGCCGGCCAGGGTGCCGTCCTCGGCGAGTTCGGACAGGACGTGGGCCTGGCGGGCGATGTCGTCGATCTCGCCGGTGACGGTGGAGGCGACGGTGGTGGTGGTGCCGTGTTCGAGGTGGGTGCGGGCGGCGTGCAGGGCCTCCTCGGCGATGCCGGAGGCGTAGGAGGCGCCGCCGCCGCCGTGGACGTGCAGGTCGACGAAGCCGGGGAGGACGGTGTACCCGGTGAGGTCGAGGTCGCCGGGTTCGGTGGCGCCGCCGAGGCCGGCGATGCGGGTGCCCTCGATCGCGAGGCGGTCCCCGTCCACGACACCGCCGGGCAGGACGAGGCGGGCGCCGGACAGGGCGGGGCCCCGCGACAGGGCGGTGCCCCGCGACAGGGCCGCTGATTGAATCCGCGCGGTCACGCGGTCACCTCCGGAAAGTGTGCCGGCCGGCGGCCATCGGTGGGGGCGGCCGCCGGCGAGCATCTGCTCAGAATCGCTCGATACTGGTCAATGCAATCAGATTCAGTCAACCCTTCCGGAAGCGGGACAGCTGTCCGTCGAGGCACTGACCGCCCCGGTCCTGCGCGGCTACACTCCCCGGCATGCTCAAAGCTGATCGCGCAGCCCGGATCCTCTCCCACATCACCCATCAGGGAAGCGCCGACGTGCACGCCCTCGCCGGCCTGCTGGGCGTCTCGGGCGCGACGGTCCGCCGGGACCTCCAGGAGCTCCACGAGCAGGGCCTGCTCCACCGGACCCGCGGCGGCGCGGTCACCGGGGCGGTCAACCTCGAACTCCCCCTGCGCCACCGCAGGGGGAAGTACCCGGAGGAGAAGCGGCGGATCGCCGCGCAGGCCGCCCAGCTGGTGCCGGACGGCGCGGTGGTCGGGCTGACCGGCGGTACCACGACCGGGGAGCTGGCCCGCGTCCTGGCCGGCCGCGGGGACGTCACCATCGTGACCAACGCCGTGAACATCGCGGCCGACCTCGTGGTGCGGCCGGAGGCCCGGCTGGTCGTCATCGGCGGGATCGCCCGCACCACCAGCTACGAGCTGGTGGGCCCGGCGGCCGACCGGATGCTGTCGCAGTACCACCTGGACGTCGCCTTCATCGGGGTGGACGGCCTGACCGCGGAGGAGGGGTGCACCACGCACGACGAGATGGAGGCCCAGACCGACCGGGCGTTCCTGCGCAGCAGTGCCCGGTCCGTCGTCCTCGCGGACAGCACCAAGATCGGGCGGGTCACCTTCGCGGAGATCTGCCCGCTGGCGGAGGTGCACGACGTGGTGACCGACGACGGGCTCACCGCGGTGCGGGAGAAGGAGATCGTGTCCGGCGGCGTCCGGGTGCACCGCGCGGGGTGAGCCGCTGAACGACCCGTCCCGCCCCTGGGGCGGCCTGCCGACGCGGGCCGCCCCAGGGCTTTCCGCCGCCCGGAACCGGGGCGGCCGCCGCCTGCTCGAAACTGAGATCTTGGTGATCATGGTTGCGCATGTCTGGAAGAACGAGCTATAAATCACTCAGATTTGAGCATCAAGGCTCAACCTTGCGCAGGAGGACGTCATGGCCTACGTCGACGCCGAGATTGCCAGCCAGCCGGAGTGCTGGCAGCGCGCCCTTGAGCTGACCCCCAAGGGACTTCCCGAACCCGGAGAGCGGGTCGCGATCGTCGGCTGCGGCACCTCGCTCTACATCGCGCAGGCCTATGCGGCGCTGCGCGAGTCGCTGGGGCTGGGGGAGACCGACGCGTTCGCGGCTTCGGAGTTCCCGGCCCACCGGCGGTACGACCGGGTCGTCGCCCTCACCCGCTCCGGCACCACCACCGAGGTGCTGGACGCACTGGCCCGCACCCGCAGCGGCGCGACCGTCGCGATCACCGGGGACCTGTCGACGCCGGTCGTCGACGCCGCACAGAACGTCGTCGCCCTGGAGTTCGCCGACGAGCAGTCCGTCGTGCAGACCCGGTTCGCCACCACCGCCCTCGTCCTGCTCCGGGCGCACCTCGGCGCCGCTCCGTCCGACCTGCCCGCACAGGCGCAGCAGGCCCTGGAGGCCGCGCTGCCCGAACGGGCCATCTCCTCCAAGCAGTTCACCTTCCTGGGCACCGGCTGGACCAGCGGCATCGCCCACGAGGCGGCGCTCAAGGTCCGCGAGGCCTCGTCCTCCTGGACCGAGTCCTACCCCGCCATGGAGTACCGGCACGGCCCGATCAGCGTCAGCAGCTCCGAGAGCACCGTCTGGTTCTTCGGCGAGCCGCCGGCCGGCCTGCTCGGCCAGATCGCGCTGACCGGCGCCCCGGCCGTGGTCGCGACGCGGGACCCGCTGGCGGAGCTGGTCCGCGTCCAGCGCCTCGCCGTCGAGCTGGCCAAGGCCCGCGGCCTGGACCCGGACCGCCCGCGCAACCTCACCCGCTCCATCGTGCTGGACCAGCCGTGACGGTGATCCACCGTCCGGGGCGGGGCCGGAAGGCGGTCGGCCCGTGAGCGTCATCGCGCTGGACGTCGGCGGCACCCACATCAAGGGTGCGATCGTCGAGGACGGCCGGCTCCTCGGCTCGGCGCAGTGGCACACCCGCGCCGACCACGGACCGGAAGCCCTGACCGGGACGGTCCTCGCCTGCGCCGACGAGCTGATGACCAGCGCCCTCCGGCACGGCGGCAGGCCGGAGGCCGCAGGGATCGTCGTGCCCGGCCTGGTGGACGAGGAGACGGGCACCGCCGTCCTCGCCGCCAACCTCGGCTGGCGCGGCACCCCCGTGCGCCGCCGGCTCGCCGAACACCTCGGCCTCCCGGTGGCGTTCGGGCACGACGTCCGGGCCGGCGGGGTCGCGGAAGGCCGCCTCGGCGCCGGCCGCTCCTGCCCCAACTTCGCCTTCGTCCCGGTCGGCACCGGCATCGCCGCCGCGCTGATGATCGACGGCCGCCCCTTCGGCGGCGACCACGGCTTCGCCGGGGAGTTCGGCCACCTGGTCGTCCGCCCCGGCGGGGACCGGTGCGCCTGCGGCAACCGGGGCTGCGTGGAGACCCTGGCCTCCGCCTCCGCCATCGCCCGCCGCTACGCCCGGGCCACCGGCGAGGCCGGCGTCAGCGCCAAGGACGTCAGGCGGCTGGCCGAGTCCGGGAACGGTGCCGCGGCGCGGATCTGGGTGGAGGCGGTGGAGGCGCTGGCCGACGGTCTGGCGGCGCTGACCGTCGTGCTCGACTTCGAGCGGATCGTCATCGGCGGTGGCCTCGCCAAGGCCGGCGAGCCGTTCCTCGGCCCGCTGCGGGACGCCCTCGCAGAGCGGCTCACCTTCCGCGGCCCGCCCCGGCTCGTCGCGGCCGAACTGGGCCACCGTGCGGGGAGCCTGGGGGCGGCGCTGCTCGCGCAGGACCTGCTGGACGGGGGCGGCCGGTGATCCTCACCGTCACCCTCAACACCGCTCTCGACGTCACCTACCGGCTCCCCGAGGTCCGCCGGCACGGCAGCAACCGCGTGCGCGAGGTCACCCAGCAGGCCGGCGGCAAGGGCGTCAACGTCGCCCGCGTCCTGGCCGCGCTGGGCCATGCCCCGGTCGTCACCGGCCTCACCGGCGGAGCGGTCGGCCGGGCGGTTCGCGAGGACCTCGCCGCGGCGGGCCTGCACGACGAACTGGTCGAGGTGGCGGGGGAGACCCGCCGCACCGTCGCCGTCGCCGAGGAGCGGGACGGTGACACCACCATCTACCTGGAGCCCGGTCCGGTGGTCTCCCCGGAGGAGTGGCAGGGCTTCCTGGCACACTACGGGCGCCTGCTGCCCGGCGCGGCCGTCGTGGTGCTCTCGGGCAGCCTGCCGCGCGGCGTTCCGGCGGACGCCTACCGGCAACTCGTCGAGCGGGCCGGAGTGGACGGCATCCCGGCGCTGCTGGACGCCGACGGTCCCGCACTGTTGCACGGTATCCAGGCCGGCCCCGCCGTGGTCAAGCCGAACCTGCACGAGCTGGCCGAAGCCACCGGCGCCCGGGACCCGCTGGAGGGCGCCGAGTCGCTCCGCGCGGCCGGCGCGGGGGCGGTGGTCGCCTCGCTCGGGCCTGACGGGCTGCTGGCCTGCACCGCCGGGGGCCGCTGGCAGGCCCGTCCGCCCGGCAGGTTCCTCGGCAATCCGACCGGCGCGGGCGATTCGGCGGTGGCCGCTCTCGCGCTCGGCCTGGCCGCCGGCGCCGCCTGGCCCGACCGGCTCCGGCACGCGGTGGCACTGTCCGCCGCCACCGTCCTGGCGCCGCAGGCCGGCCGCTTCGAGGCCGGCGCCTACCACCGCCTGCTCAGCCTCGTCCGGGTCGAGGAGATCGAACCGGCGCACCCTCAAGGAGAGCCATGCCCCTGACCGGAACCGGCGAGATCACCGCCCCCGCCCGCCACGGCGCCCACGGCGTCGGCGCGTTCAATGTCATCCAGCTGGAGCACGCCGAGGCCATCGTCGCCGGCGCGGAGAGCGCCGGCGCCCCGGTGATCCTGCAGATCAGCGAGAACGCCGTGCGCTACCACGGAGGCCTGGCCCCGATCGGCACCGCCACGCTGGCCGTGGCCCGGGCCGCGGGCGTGCCGGTGGCCGTCCACCTCGACCACGCCACCGACCGGTCACTGGTCCGCGAGGCGGTCGAACTCGGTTTCACCTCGGTGATGTTCGACGCCTCCGTGCTCGACTACGAGCAGAACGTCCGGGCCACCGCCGAGGTGGCGGCCTTCTGCCACGACGCGGGCGTCTGGGTGGAGGCCGAGCTGGGCGAGGTCGGCGGCAAGGACGGTGTCCACGCGCCCGGCGCCCGGACCGACCCGGGCGAGGGCGCGGCGTTCGCCGAGCGGACCGGCATCGACGCGCTGGCCGTCGCCGTCGGCACCTCGCACGCCATGCTCACCCGGGACGCCGTGCTGGATCTGGAGCTGATAGCCGCCCTGCGGGCCGCCGTCCCCGTGCCGCTGGTGCTGCACGGCTCCTCCGGGGTCGCGGACGCGGACCTCGCCGCGGCCGTCGCCCACGGCATGACGAAGATCAACATCGCCACCCACCTCAACAAGGCCTTCACCGCGGCCGTCCGCCGCCGCCTGGCCGCCGACTCCGCCCTGGTCGACACCCGGGCCTACCTCGGCGACGGCCGGGCCGCGGTCGCCGGGGAGGTGGCACGCCTGCTCGGCGTCCTGACCGCGCGGGCGGCCGTCGCGCGCTGAGGCGGGGCCACTGAAGGGGATCGCGCGGCCCGGCGGCGGCCCCGGGGCTCGGTGCTGACGGAGCCCCAGGGCCGCCGCCGTCTGCGGGGCCGCCCCGCACACGGGCCATCGATTAGGCTCGGGCCGAATCCAGCGGACGACGGCCGGGAGGCGGCGGCGCATGCAGTCGGGACTGAGTTTCTCCGCGGCGGACCTCGCGCAGACCCGGTTCGCCGTCTCCCCGATGTGGGAGGTCGTCACCAGCTTCCGACTGCTCCGGGGCGACGCCGAGCCGGCGCTGCACCGGCGCTGGGCCGAGCAGGTGCGGCCCCGGCTGGCTCACGCCGGGCTCGACCGCGGCTGGCTGGCCGACCTCGTCCCCGCCGACGGCTACCTCGCGGACTTCCTCAACCCCACCCCCGCCACCCCGTTCCCCGTCCTCGGCGCCGAACTGGACGCGATCCGGCGCAGCGCGCCCGCGCGGGTGCGGACCGAACTGGAGATGCTCGGCGTCGAGCGCGGCACCGGGCCGTCCGCCCGGCTCAGGTTTCTGCACGAGGCTCCTGAGGAGGCGCTGGAGAAGATCACCGCGGAGATCGAGGCGTACTGGGAGCTCGCCCTCGCGCCCTACTGGGCCAGGATCCGGCGGCTCCTCGAAGCGGACGTGTTCCACCGGGCGCGGCAGGTCGCCGAGCACGGCTCCGCCCACGTCCTCAACGAACTGCACGAGACCGTGCGCTGGGACGACGGCACGCTGCGACTGGTCCGCCGACACTGCGCGCTGACCCGGGACCAGGCCGGCTCCGGCCTGCTCCTGGTGCCCTCGGCGTTCGCCTGGCCGCGGGTACTGACCCGCTCGGTGCCGCCGGATCCGCCCCAACTGGCCTATCCGGCCCGGGGAATCGGCAACCTGTGGGAGCACCGGGCGACCGCCTCGCCGGATGCGGTCGCCGCCGTCCTGGGCCGCTCCCGTGCGCTGCTGCTGACCGAACTGGACACACCGTCCTCGACCACCCGGCTGGCCGAGCACTCCGGCCTGTCCGCGGCCGGGGTCTCCCAGCACCTGACGGCCCTGCGGAACGCCGGCCTGGTCACGGCCCACCGCACCGGGCGGTTCGTCCTCTACGCCCGCACGGCCCTTGCCGACGCCCTCCTGGCCCCCGCGGGGGACTGACCGCGCGGGCGCGTGAAGGACGGACGGCGGCACCGCCCGGGGCGGCGCCCTGCCGGGCCCGGCCCCGTCACCGCTCCGTGGTCCGACCGGGCGGCGAGGTCCGGCCGTCCGCCAGGGTCCGGCCGGGCGTTGGCGTCGGCCGGGCGTCGGGGTCGGGCGGGTGTCAGGCCACGGCGTCGATCCAGTCCATCAGGCGGGCCCCCTCGCGCGTCATGATCTCCGGATCGCGCAGCGCGTTGGAGAGCAGGGACATGCCCTGGTAGCCGGCGACGAGGGTGACGGCGAGGCCCTCCGGGCCGGCTGCACCCAGCTGCCGGAACTGCTCTTCGACCCACTGCAGCAGCAAGCGGATGACCTGGCCCACCGCGGCGTCGAGGCCGCCGTCGTCGCGCTTGTCGAGTTCGACGGCGAGGGTGCCGGTGGGGCAGCCGTAGCGGGCGGCGGTGTCGCGCCGGCCGACCCATGCGGTCACCAGGCCCTTGAGGCGTTCGCGCGGGTCGGCCAGCAGGTCGAGCTCGGCGGTGAGGGTCTCCAGGTGGCCGGCGTGCTCGGAGAGGGCGGCTCTGACCAGCTCGTCCTTGGTCTTGAAGTAGTAGTACACGTTGCCGGTCGGCACGTCGGCGGCGTGGGCGATGTCGGCGATGGTGGTGCGCTCGACGCCCTGCTCGTGCAGGACCCGCGCCGCGGCGGCCGTCAGCCGCTGCCGCTTGCCGGCGTTTCTCGGGGCGGCGGCCTTCCCGGCGGCGGTCTTCCGGGCGGCGGCGCCGGAGGTCTTCCTGTCCCCGGCCGTCTCGCCGTCGGCCTTCGCGTGGGGAGCCTCCGCCGAGGCGTGCCGGGAATCCATTGAGTCAGTCACCCGACTAACTGTAGACCGACGCCCGTCGGGGCTGCTACGGTTTCGGCTCGACGGAGTTAGTCAGGCAACTAACTCACTTATCGATCGGGGAGATCGACATGATCGTGGTGACAGGTGCGACCGGGAACGTGGGGCGGGCACTGGTACGGCTGCTGACCGAGGCGGAGGTGCCGGTGACCGCCGTCGCCCGGCACATCACCGAAGCCGACGTGCCGCCGGGCGTGCGGGCGGTGGCCGGCGACCTCGCCGACCCGGCCGGCCTGCGGGCCGCGTTCGACGGGGCGGAGGCGCTGTTCCTGCTGGTGGCGGGGGAGGACCCGGACGGCATCGTGGATCTCGCGAAGAACGCCGGGATCCGCAGGGTGGTGCTGCTCTCCTCGCAGGGAGCGGGGACCCGCCCGGAGGTGTACCGGCACCCGGTCCGGTTCGAGGCCGCCGTCCGTGAGTCCGGGCTCGGCTGGACGGTCCTGCGGTCGGGCGGGATGGCCACCAACGCCTTCGCCTGGGCCGAGTCGGTCCGCACCCGGCGGGCCGTCGAGGCGCCGTTCGGCGACGTCGGCCTACCGTTCGTCGATCCCGAGGACGTGGCCGCCGTGGCCGCCGCCGCGCTGCGTGAGGATGTGCACCTGGGTGCCACCTACACCCTGACCGGCCCCGCGCCGACCACCCCGCGCGAGCGGGCCGCGGCGATCGCGGCCGCGCTGGGCGGACCGGTGCACTTCACCGAGCAGACCCGCGAGCAGGCCCACGCACTCATGGCGCGGTTCATGCCGCTGCCCGTCGTCGCCGGCACCCTGGCCATCCTCGGCGAACCGACCGAGGAGGAGCAGCGGGTCGGCCCCGACGTCGAACGCGTCCTGGGCCGCCCGGCCGCGACCTTCGCCGCCTGGGCCGCCCGCAACGCCGCCGCCTTCCGCTGAGCGCGCCCGCCGCCTGCGCCCGCCGCCTTCCGCTGAGCGCGCCCGGGCCCTCGCCCTCGCGCTCGCCCGTGCCCTTACCCGCCATCATTTTCGTCGAAGGACAGCACCATGCCCGTTCAGCACATCCTCGGCTCGACCATGCACCACCGGGAGTCCGGCGCCGGGGCCCCGATCGTCTTCCTGCACGGCAACCCGACCTCGTCCCACCTGTGGCGGCACGTCATGCCCGCGGTGGGGAGCGGCCGGCTGCTGGCCCCCGACCTGATCGGCATGGGCGAGTCCGGCAAGCCCGCCATCGACTACACCTTCGCCGACCACGCCCGGTACCTGGATGCCTGGTTCGACGCGCTCGGCCTCGATGACGTGATCCTGGTCGGCCACGACTGGGGCGGCGCCCTGGCCTTCGACTGGGCCGCCCGCCACCCCGGCCGGGCGCGCGGTATCGCGTTCACCGAGACCATCGTCAAGCCGATGACCTGGGAGGAGTTCCCCGAAGGTGGCCGGGACCTCTTCCGGGCGATCAAGACGGACGGCATCGGCGAGGCCATGATCCTCGACGACAACGTCTTCCTCGAAGAGGGCCTGCCCGGCACCGTCGCCACCGCCCTCGCCCCGGGCGACCTCGACGTCTACCTCAAGCCCTACCCCACTCGCGAGAGCCGCCTCCCGCTCCTGCAGTGGCCGCGCTCCATGCCGCTGGGCGGCGAGCCCGCCGAGGTCGTCGCCCGGATCGAGGCGTACGACCGGTGGCTCGGAGCCAGTCCCGACGTGCCCAAGCTCCTGATCACCTTCGCCCCCGGGCCGGGGACGATGGTGCACGGGGACACCATCGCGTGGTGCGAGGCCAACATTGCCGGCCTGACGGTCCGACACTTCGACGCCGTCGCCGGGCATCACACGCCGGAGGACCATCCGCTGCTGATCGCCGGCGCCGTCGCGGCCTGGGCGGACGGACACGGCCTTCGCGGCCGGTAGGCGCCGGGCCGCGGGAGACGCGGCCCCGGCCGCACCCCGGTGCTTCGCGGGCCGCGAATCCGGGGAGATGTGGATCGGCGGTTGACAGCCGATGGCGGGAAGGTGACGTGGCACATGGCGCAGGGCAGGAGCCGGTCGCGGTGGGACGGGACGGACGCGTTACGGGGCGGGCGGGAGGTGCTGGTCGTCGGCGCCTACTTCGCCGATCTGGTCTTCCGGGGGCTGGCCGGGCCGGTCAGGCCCGGGACGGAAGTCTTCGCCGAGGCGGTCGACCTGCTGCCCGGCGGGGCGTTCACCCCGGCGATGGCGATGCACCGGCTGGGCCATGACGTGGTCTGGGCAACCGACTTCGGAACCGACCTGTTCAGCGCGCAGGTGCTGGCCGCCGTCCGCGCCGAGGGGCTGGACGAGACCGGCTTCCGTCACCACCCGGGCCCACTGCGCAGTGTCACGGTGGCCCTGTCGTCCCCCGGCGACCGTGCCATGGTCAGCTATCAGGACCGGGTCGACGCCCGGCCGCTCGCCGCGCTGCTGCGCGAGTACCGCCCCGCGGTGCTGATCCTGCCGCAACTCCAGTACGGCGAAGAGGTGTTGGCTGCGCTGCGAGTCGCCCGTCAGCTCGGGACGGAGGTGTTCATGGACTGTCAGGACATGCCCGGCACTCTCGAAACACCCCTCGTGCGCGAGGTGCTCGCCGAAGTGGACGTGTTCGCCCCCAACGCCGACGAGGCGTTGCGCCTGACCGCCACCGGCACGGTCGACGACGCCCTGAGCGTGCTCTCCGGGCTGGTCCGCACCGTGGTCGTCAAGCGTGGGGGCGAAGGGGCGTGCGCCGTCCGCGACGGGAAGCGGTACGACGTCGCCGCCGTCCCGGTCGACGTCGTGGACACCACCGGGGCGGGCGACTGCTTCGACGCCGGCTTCGTGCACGCCCACCTCGAGGGCCGGGAGCTCCCCGACTGCCTGGTCGCCGCCGTGGCCTGCGGTGCCGTGGCGACCACCGGCCCGGGCTCCAGCCGTGCCCCCGACGCCGCCGGTCTGCGGGAGTGGCTCGCCCGCGTTCCCCACCACTGACCCGTCGTCACCACCGACCCGCCCTCATCGGCGACTTGCGCCGCCGCCGGCCGCACCGCCGCCGTACGCCCTGGCGCGCAGTTCCTCGCCCGACAGCGCACCACCGGCTCGTGATCGGGTGTGTCGCCCACCATGTCATGCCCGATTCACGCGGTGACGGGTTCGTGTTAGCGTCCGATGATCCTGATCTGAGCTGCGCCCCGGCCCACCGGCCGGGGCGCAGCTCCACGTGGCGATCGGCGAGGGGGTACCACCATGGCAGCACCGGAGACGGCCGAGCCCGGGGGCGCGCACACGACCGGGCACACGGACGGGCGGGTGACCACCACACTGCGCCAAGTCGGGTACCCTGCAAGGATCCTGGTCACCGACCTGGACGGCACCCTGCTCGGTGGCGACCGGGCCGACCGCCGCCGCCTGCACGCCGCGCTGGCCCGGCACCCGGAGGTGACCGTGGTCTTCGCGACCGGTCGGGGGATCTCCTCGGTGCGCGAGGCTCTACGGGACCCACTGGTGCCCAGACCGCGCTGGATCATCGCCGACGTGGGGGCGAGCGTCATCGACGGCACCGACCAGACCCCGGTCACGGACCTGCAACGTCGCCTGCGCGGCGGCTGGCCCGGGGCCGCACGCGTGCGCACCGCGTTACGCCGCTTCCCGGGGCTGGTCTACCAGCGCGGGGTTGTCCAGGACGGCCGCTGCTCGTTCCATCTGCGTCCTGAGGATCTGACGCAGGAACTCACCGACGCAGTCCGGGCGTTGGGCTGCACCTGGCTGTACTCGGCGGACCGGTACTTCGACGTGCTCCCACCCGGTGCGAGCAAGGGCGGTGCCCTGGCGGCGCTGGCAGCCGACCAGCGCTGGCCGATGGACTCCGTCCTCGTCGCCGGTGACTCGCTCAACGACCTGTCGCTGTACGGGCTCGGCGCGCACGGCGTGATCGTCGGCAACGCCGAACCCGCCCTGCGCGCGGCCGTCCCCGAGGGCGGCGCCGTCCACCGGCCCGAGCGGCCGGGAGCCGCCGGCATCCTGGAGGCCCTCCAGGAACTCGGCTGGGTGGAACGCGACTACCCGCTCGTGGTCGGCTACCACCGCCCGCCGGTCCACCCGACCCCCGGTGGCTGGCGGCCGCCCGCCAGCCCCAACGGCATCCTGCCCACCCTGTGCCGCCTGTTCGAGGCCAACCCGCAGGCTCTCTGGGCCACCGCCGCCGTTCTCGGTCCGCATGCCCGCCCCGGCAGGCTGCAGGGGCACGACACCGGGCTGCCGCTCTCCTTCGTGCCGCTGAGTGCCGACGACTGGGCCGCCTACTTCCACCGGGCCTGCAAGGAGACACTCTGGCCGGTCCTGATGTCGCAGCCCCGGCGGCTGCGGTTCGACCCGGACGCCTGGGCCCGTTACCGCGCGGTGAACGCGCGCTTCGCCGACCACATCGCCGCCCGCGCCGCACCGGGCGCCACCGTCTGGCTGCACGACTACAACCTCTGGCTCGTCCCCGGCCGGCTCCGCCCGCTCCGCCCCGACCTGCGGATCGGCCTCTTCCACCACACCCCCTTTCCGGCACCGGAGGTCTTCGCGGCCCTGCCCACCGCCGCCGAGATCCGTACCTCGCTGAGCTGCCTGGACTGGGCCGGGTTCCACACCGAGACCTTCGCCGAGCAGTTCCGCCGGGCCCTCGCCGGAGCGCCGGGTACGCCCCGGGTCGGCGTGCATCCGCTCGGCATCGACCGCGAGGCCATCGCCTCGGCGGCCCGGTCCCGTCTCGGTGGGCGTACACGGTCGCCGCGGGGCGGAGCGGGCGGTGGTCCGCTGGTGCTCTCCGTCGAACGCCTCGACTACGCCAAGGCCCCCGTGGAGAAGGTCGAGGCGGTGGCGGCCGTGCTCGCGCGTCGCCCCGAGTTGCGCGGACGGTTGCGGTTCCGGCTGGTCTGTCCGCCCCCGGAGCCCGGCATCACCTCCTACGACGTGACCCGGCAGACGTTGGAGCGCCGGATCGCCGAGGTCAACGACAGGTGGGGCACGGTCGGTTGGCAGCCCGTCGAGTACCTGCCGCAGAGCCTGCCCTTCACCGAGGTGATCGACCACTACCTGGAGGCGGACGTGTTCTGGGTGACCTCCCTCCAGGACGGGATGAACCTCACCGCGAAGGAGTTCATCGCCGCGCAGCGGGCCGTCGGCCGCTCCGGCGTCCTGGTGCTCTCCCGCCACGCCGGCGCCGCCGCCCAGCTCGGCAGCGCGGCCCTGCTCACCGACCCCCGCTCACCCGCCGACCTGGTCGACACCCTCCACCGGGCCCTGACCCTCGGGCCCGAGGAGCGGCGCCTCCGGGCGGAACGCCTCGCCGACCTGCTCGGCGACCACCACCCCGCCGACTGGGCCGCCGAGATCACCGCGGCCATCCGTGGCGACGACTCCCAGGGTGCGGCCCCGGGGGCGTCCCCGGGCACCTCCCGGGACGGCTCCGGAACCACGGCTGTCGGTGCCCGGTGACGGCGGGCCGGGCTCAGCGCCGGCCGGGAGCGGCGGCCGCCAGCGCCGCGGCGACGATCGCCGCGATCCGCCTCGGCTCCTCGTTGGGGAGGAAGAAGCTGGTGCCGGGGATGGTGACCACGGTGGCATGCGGGCAGGCCTCCAGCGTGCGCCGCTCGTCGGCGGTGAGCCCGCCGTCGCCCTTCTCGGCGTGCACGACCCAGACCGGTACCCCCGCACCGCAGAGGCGCGCGGCCGGATCCCCGTGCGCGCCGAGATGGTCGAGGTAGCCGCGGAGGATCCCGCGCATCACGTGCGGATCGTTGCGGCGAAGGTCGGCGAGCAGCTCGGCGCGGCGCTCGGGCGGTACGCGCATGCCCCTGGAGGCCGGGCCCATGAGCTTCAGCAGGGCGGCGGAGGGGAGCGGGCCGAGGACGCCGCCGAGGCGGCAGACGGCCCGGGAAGAACAGGGGTTCGTCCCGGGCGACAGGCTGATGCCGAGCATCACCGCGGGCCCGGTGAACGCGCCGGTCGCCAGCATCTCCAGCGCGACGCTCGCCCCCATGCTGAACCCCACGACCACGTCGCAGGCCTGCTCCTCTGCCAGCCGGCCGGCGAGCCGGGCCAGGGTGCCGATGCCGAAGTCCTCGGGAGTCGCCGTCCCGCTGTGCCCCGGCATGGTCACGGAGACCAGCCGGGTCCGGGCGAGCGCGGGCGCGGTCATCAGTTCGGCGTACGACCGGGCGGTATTCAGCCCGCCGGGGAGGAGCAGTGCGGTCTGCGGCGCGTCGGCCGGCCCCGAGACGAGCTGGTCCCACGCAACGTCCATCGGGTGTCCTTCCTCCGCGTGCCGGGCCTCCGCGTGCCGGGCGGCCGTCCGGCACGCGACCGGGACCCGGACAGACCGGGACCCGGAAGGGCGGGCCGCCGGCGCTACCGGAACGGCGGCGTCCCCTTCATCCTGACCGCCGGGACGCCCCCGGGCCACCCGGTCACCTGGCGTCCTCGTCGCCGTGCCCCACCGGGTCCGCCACCGCGTCCAGCAGCGCCGCCCCGTTGTTGCGGACGCTGTTGACCGCGGTGGAGACCGCCCGCACCGCGAGTTCGTCGCCGGCCGGGGTGTGCAGCAGCTGCCGCAGCCCGGCCGGGTCGGTGTGCTCCGGGTCGAGCCAGGCGTCCAGGTCGGCCGGCGCGATGGTGAGCGGCATCCGGTCGTGGACGCGGCCCGCGGCGTCGGTGGCGTCGGTGGTGATGATGGTCGCGGTGGTGAGCCAGGCCGCCGGGTCGTCCTCGGGGCGCTCGCGGTCGCGCCAGAACTCGTAGAGCCCCGCCATCACCAGCGGCCCGCCCTCGCGGGGGTGGAGGAAGTACGGCTGCTTGAACGCCTTGCGGCCGTCCCCGGCGGGCACCGGGACCCACTCGTAGTAGCCGTCGGCCGGGATCACGCAGCGGCGCTTGGCGAACGCGGACCGGAACGCCGGCTTCTCGTGCACCGTCTCGGCCCTGGCGTTGATCATCCGCGCCCCGCCGCCCGGGTCCTTCGCCCAGGAGGGGACGAGCCCCCAGCGCACCGGGCGGAGCCCGCGGGCGAGTTCACCCGTCTCGCGGTCCACCCGCTCCAGCACCGTCCACACCGTGTCCGTGGGCGCCACGTTCCAACTCGGCGCCAGGGACTCGACCGGCGTCCATCGGGTGACCCCGAACAGTTCGACGAGGTCCTGGGGGGTCGAGGTGGAGACGAATCGGCCGCACATACCCGCAACTCTGCCACCGTCCGGCCGCCGTGGCGGGCCATTTCGGCCGGGACACCGTGTCGCGGCCGGTGCGGACCCTGGGCTGTCCCCGTCCCGGGCAGCGCCGGGACGGGGCACCTCGGCGCCGAGGCACGGGAAACGCTGCGGACCGAGGGCGAACTCGCCCGCATCGTGGCCGATCTGGGCGCTACGAGGAGGCCGGGGCCGCCCTGCGCTCCGTCCTGGCCGCCCCGGAGAGCGCCCCCGGAGCCTGGCACCCGGACACGCTGGACACCTACCACGCCCTCGGCCGGGTGGCCGCGCGCGCGAAGCGCTGGGACGAGGCCGAGTCGATGTTCCGCACCGCCTGCGACGGACGGGCCGCCGTCTTCGGCACGACCACCCGGCCACCCTGGCCAGCCGAAACCGCCTGGCCTGGACGGTCGGGCAACTGGGCCGGGTCGACGAGGCGGAGACCGACCTGCGGAGGATCCTCGGCATCCGTCGCGGCCTGTTCGGGGACGAGCACACGAGCTCATCGGCGGCCTGGGCTGAGGGGGCCGGTCTATGCGACATCCCGCGAGTTCCCGGAACCTCCGCGGAGTACCTGACCCTGCGGCCAGGGGTTCTTTTCTTCGTCGGGGGCTCGACTTCCCACTGATGTAGCTCCTTCACCGCCTCGACCCCGGCCGCCGGCGCCCTGCGCCCGCTGCGCGACCCGGACGCGCCCGAGCTGGACGAGGACGACGAAGGCGTGGACTGAACGCCCACATCGGGTGACGCGGGCGTATCAGGTGGCCGGGGTGCTCGGAAATCGCAAGCGCCGGCGGGGGAGCTGATGTCAGGCTGCCTGGTGTGTCCAACTAAGCCTTGATTGATGCGGCAGCCCTGGCGGCCTGCTCGATCTTCGCGCAGTAGGCTGCACGGGCTTCCTCGTCGATCTGCTTCTCGAGTTCGGCGCGCAACCCGGTCCGGCCGTCGAGGCCCTCGCGCAGAATATCGGCGTGCCCGGCATGACGGATGGACTCGCCGAGGACATGGACCATGATGGCGAAGAGGTTCGTGTCGGCATAAGGTTCCGGCCACCACGGCACGTGGCCGGGGGCGTCGAGGGGAAGCTCGTTGATCGTCGCGTCCGAGTGTTCCCATGTGCGCCGGTAGAACCCGATGATCTGATCGCGGGTCTCGTCCTCGGTCGCCCACAGATCGCTGCCGTTGGAGTCCTGCCACCGGGGCAGCGGTTCCGGGGAAGGGCGGTCGAAGACCTCGCCGAAGTACCTGGCCTCGACGCTGGCCACGTGTTTGACCAGGCCGAGGAGGTTGGTCCCGGTCGCTGTCAAAGGCCGGCGGGCGTCGTATTCGGACAAGCCGTCGAGTTTCCAGAGCAGCGCCTTGCGGTCCCGCCGCAGTCTCCCCTGCAGGTTGTCTTTCGCGAATTCATCGATCATGCGGCATGAGCCTGCCATGGGCTGCTCGTGGACTCAAGATCCCGTACATGGTCCGGAACGACTGGCAGAGCCGCGGTCTGGCCATGGCCGCCGTTGTTCACGCTCACGGACGGCACTGCCTCGGGGTGAAGAGCGGGCGCCGTCGCCCACGAGCCCAACCATCGCCCGCGCAAGATCCATGGCTATCGGCACCACCGGCTCCTCACCCTCTGCCGGTCGCTCGACGGCAGCCAGGGCGCCCCGGCGGTCCCGGCTCAGCGCAAGGCCCGCCGCGAGTACGAGAATCGCGTCACCACGCTCGTACCGCCCGGACCATGATCAATATCACCGATGACCGCTGTGCCGATGTTCCCCGAGGCCGGTCACCCGCCGTCCTGGTCGTCCACCTCCGACCGCGACCTGCGGGACGGTGCCCCGGCGGCGCGTGTCGGCGAGGAGTTCGGGAAGGGAGTCGTCGAAGTCGGCCAGGCGATCGGCCAGTTCGCGCCAGAACCCCGGGCCCGCTCCGGTGGCGGCCTGCTCCAGAAGCGCGGTGCAGAGCGCCACCCAGGGGTCGCTGACTTGCGGGGCCGAGTGACGTCTGCGGTAGCCGTAGTGCAGGGCCTCCCGGGCGGGCCGGACGGCGTCGAGTGCCGCCCGGTCGTCGAGCACGCGAAGCCTGCGGACGGTGTCGATCCGGTCGAGCGCGAGCGAGGTGCCCGCCAGGCTCGCCAGTGCCGCCCGGGCGGTTGCCGGTCCGTGGGCGATCAGGTCGAACAGCCGGCCGGGCGGCAGTGCGCGGGCCAGGGAGTCGGGGAAGCCGGCGCGGGTCGCGAGCACGCACAGGACCTGCTCGGGCAGGGGCGCCGCCTCGTGGGCGCGGACCAGTTCGGTCCACTGCGGGCTGCCGGTGGGGCCGCACGTGCTGTCCACCACCGCCTGTGCCTCGACGGCCCCGTCGCACCGCCGAAGCTCGGTCACCAGGTCCTCGGCGGGCGGCCGCGGCGGCCGGCGGTCCGCCAGCAGACGCCGTAGTTCGAGGTCGGTCAGGGCCACGCCGTCGAGGTACCGGTCGAGTAGCCCGTCCAGCCCGTGCAGCCAGGCCTGCGTCCCGCGGGCGCGCCCGCGGGCGCCGTAGGCCCAGCGGGCGAACAGCGCCCGCGGTGGGACGCCCGCCTCCCGGAGCCGGTCGACGACGGTGCGGGCGAAGTGCTCCCGGGCCCGGAGCCGCCGCAGCGGGTGTTCGGCCGCCCGGGCCAGCTCGGCGTCGGAGAGCTCCGCGACCAGCGCGGCCAGGGTCTCCGGCGGGGCCAGCACCAGTACCCGCAGGTCGGGGAGTCCGGAGTCGTCGGCCCGTGCCTGCCGGCGGGCGAGGCTCGCGAGCAGGGCGCGCAGGCTGCCGCGGTAGCCGGGCAGGCGGGTCGCGGCGGTGCGCCAGACCTGCGGGTCGGCGCCGATCCCCGCCCGCAGCGCGGTGCCGACGGCGTCCCAGAAGCCCTGCACCTGCCGGTGGTGGTTGTGGTCGTAGGCGTCGACGACCCGGACCAGCAGGTCGAGGCGCGGGGTGCCGTGGAGCAGTTCGGCCGCGGTGGTCCCGGCCAGTACGTGGCGCAGCAGGGACGGCCGCAGTTCGCCGATCCGGGCCAGCCCGGGCCGCCAGGCCCAGTCGGGCAGCTCTTGCTGACGGGCCACCAGCCGGTTGGCCACCCGTGAGTCCCAGGGAGTGAGCAGCGTTGCGGTGAACCGGTCGGGGCAGTCCGGACGCGCGATCAGCGCCCGCCGCTGGTCGCGTCCGAACGGCCGGCGGTCGTGCGCGGCGGCCAGGGCGGGCCAGTCGGGCGGTGCGGCGGCGAGCACCGCGTCGCAGGCGAGCACCGTGCGGGCCGCGCGCAGCCGGTCGACGGGATCGCCGGCGTCGGCGGCGGGCGGCCCGGCCGCCCGCCGGGCCGGGCGGGCGTACGGGCCCGCCAGCTCCTCGGCCGTGGCGGCGATGCGCTCGGCGCCACCGAGCTCCGCGAGTGCGGGGCCGCGCAGGTGGGGCGGCATCAGGGACGCCATCCACCCGAGCAGTGTCACCGCCTGTGCGGCACGCCAGCTCGCGGCCCCGTCGTTCGACCACCAGACCGCCATGTCCGCCCCCGTGATGCCGCCTCGGACCGCCCCTGGCCCGGCGCGCCCGTTCTGCCACGAGCCGCCCCGGACCTACTCTGCCACGGCCTGCCGAGCGGGGTTGCCGCCGGCTATCGGCCACCGGCCACCGGCACCCCGCCCCCGGGACCGCTGCCGCGGCACCGGGGGCGGGGGAGCCACGCGTGCCGCGGCGGGGGTGCGTCAGCGCGTGACGTCCCAGGAGAGCGCGTCGGTGAGCGAGCGCCGCAGCTGCGGGTCGGCGACGGCTGAGGTCGGGTCCGTCGCGACGGCGGTGAGCCGGTGGTGCAGGCGCTTGGGGCCGGTGAGGCGGAGGTCCGAGACGTCGATCGCCGCGCGGTCGCGCAGGGCCGTGACCTCGCGGCCGTCGAGGTACCAGCGCAGGCGGGTGCCGGGGGCGGGGAGGTCGACGGTGAGCCGGTCGGCCGGGGTGAGGACGGTGGCGGCCGGGGTGGGGCTGGAGAGGGTGGTGGCGTAGCGGTAGAAGCCGGCGATCATGGCTTCGCGGCCGGGGAGGTTGAACTCGCGGCCGAGCGATCGCATGATCGAGTTCTCGGTGGGCCGGTAGAGGCCGGCGGGGTAGTAGCCGCCGCCCTCGTACGCGCCGACGGTGCCGCCGTCGGGCGAGGCCTGGCCGAGCCAGCGGTACCACTTGGCGCGGTCGCGGCGCAGCTGATCGGCGGTCAGCGTGGTGATGTTGGACTCGGCGGGCTCCTCGCCCTGGTAGGTGCCCTGGCCGTCGTAGGAGTACTCGTCGGCCAGCTTGCCCAGGGAGTGGCCGGTCTCGTGCACGGCGACCTGCCCGGAGCGTTCGTTTCCGCCGGCGACGGTGGCGATGCCGGAGTAGCCGAGCGGGGAGACGACGTCGTTGTAGCCGGCGCCGCCGTACTTGGCACTGTTGGCGACGACGAGGACGAGGTCCGCCTGCGGGGCCTTGGCGGCGTAGCGGTCGACGGCGTCGGTGTCGACGCAGAGCAGCCGCTCGACGCCGTCGCACCAGAAGTAGGAGCCGAGGGCCGTCTGCCGAACGGTGGCGCGGTCCGGGTCGCCGGTGACGCCCGATTCGGCGGAGACCGCCTGCACGGCCCAGACGTTGAAGAGCGCGCGGTAGGTCGTGTAGGGCTCGACGGCGGTGATCTCCCGCCACTTCTCGGCGGCGTCCGCGAGGAACTTCTCCTGTTCGGCGGCCGTGTAGCCGTCGCCGACCACCACCACGTCGAGCTTGGTGTCGGTGCCTCCGTTGCGGACGATCTGGCTGACGGTGCCGTCGCCCGCGGCCGGTCCGGCGAGTGACTGCGGGGCGGTGTACGGGGAGGCGGCCGGCACCTGGGCGCGGCTGATGCGGCCGTCCTCGGCGAAGGCCTCGACCTGGTGGCCGGCGCCCGGGTGTGCCGTGCCGGCGGCGACGGGGCGGGTGGGGGACGCCTCGTCGGCCGTCGCGGCCAGGGCGGGGAGGGACCAGCAGCAGATGGCTGCCAGGGTCATGACACCGGTGAGGGCGGTGCTGGGGAGTCTGCCGGGACGCACGGGGGGACCTCCGGGGGTGGTGATGGGGCGTAAGGTGCGGGCAAGGAACGTAAGTCGATGGTTAATCAGACTTAATTGATGAGTTAATCTAGGACACCCTCGCGTCCACCACAATGGGCCGGGCGGGAACAGCGGGCATCCGACGGAAGGGAGCGGCCATGACCGCGGGGAGCGAACCGGACGGACTCGGGCCGCGCATCCAACGGCTGCGCCGGGAACGGCGGCTGACCCAGCGCGCGCTCGCCGAGCCGGCCTACACCGCCGCCTACGTCTCCACCGTCGAAGCCGGCCGGGTCCAGCCCTCCGAGGCGGCTCTGCGCCACCTCGCCGAACGCCTCGGCGTCACCTTCGACGAGCTCGCCACCGGCCGGCCCGCCCACCTGGTGCCCGAACTGAAACTCGCGCTCACGGAAGCCCAGAGCACCCTGGCGGACGGCGACACCACCGAGGCGGCCCGGCGCTTCACCGCCGTCCTGGACCGCGCCGCCCGGCACGACATCGACGCCGTCCGGCCCGCCGCCCTGCTCGGCCTCGGCGACTGCGCGCTGGAGACCGGTCGCCTCGACGAGGCCCGGGACCGCTTCGAGGAGGCGGAGCGCCTCCTGGCCGGTGAACCGCTGCCCCGCCGCGCCGCCGCGATCCGCGGCCGGGCCGTGGCCCACCTGCTGGCCGGCGAACTGCGGTACGCCTGCTACCTGCTGGAGACGGCCATCGACCAGCTCAACCGGAGCGGACTGCACGACCCCGACGCGCTGCTCCTGCTGTACTCCGCCGCCATCGGGCCGTACATGGACATGGGCGCGCACGCCCGCGCCGCCCAGGCCGCCGAACTCGCCCTCGCCCTCGCCCCCGGCGCCACCGACCCCGCACTGGTCGCCGGGCTGCACCGCAACGTGGCCCGCACCCTGATCGCCGACGGCCGCGCCGCCGAGGCCGAAGCCTCCCTCGCCAAGGCCCAGGAGCTCTACCAGCGGTTGCGCCTCACCTCCGACCTCGCCAAGTGCCACTGGATGCGCGGCTACGTCCACGCCCAGGCCGGCGACCTCCCGGCGGCGGAACGCGAACTGCGCGCCGCCCGCACCATGCTGGCCGCCCGCCACGCGGAGCTGTTCATCCACCAGGTGGACGTCGAACTCGCGGACGTCCTGCGCCGTAGCGGCCGGCACGAGCAGGCCGGGGAGTTGCTCCGCAGCCTCCTCGACCGGATCGGCCCGGAACGCGGGGCCGTCCACACCGCCGGCGCGCACCGCCTGCTCGGACTCATCGCCGAGGACCGGGACGAACCGGATGCCGCGGAGGAGCACTACGTCACCGCCCTCGCCGTCCTGGAACGCGCCGGAGCGGCGGGCGACCTCGCGGACCTCTGCCGCCTCCTCGGCGACCTGCTGCGCCGCACCGGCCGGATCGAACAGGCCCTGGACGTCTACCGGACCGGCCTCGGCCACCGTGCCGCCCCGGGCACCACCACCCTGGGCCCGGCCCCCGCCGGCCCACCGATCCCGGCACCCGCCCGCCTCGCGCCGGAGCGGTAGTTCACGCTGTGCCGGACGGCCCCTGGGCGGCTGCGACGACGCGGTGGGCGAGCGCCACCAGGTCCGCGACGGCCGGGTGTCCCGGTCCCTCGCGCCAGGCGAGGACGACGGGAACGGCCGGCGCGTCCGCGAGCGGGCGGTAGACCAGCGACGGGTGTGTGTGGTTGCCGGGGGTGGCCGAGGTGGAGACCCCCACGGCGCGGCCCGCGGCGATGGCGATGAGCCACTCGTCGGTGTTGGCCACCTCGATGGTCGCGACGGGCCGGGCCGTCGGCGGCCAGAGGTCCGTCGTCGTGGTGCCGGAGACGGTGTTGAGGGCGACGGGGTGGGCCGCGAGGTCCGCCAGGGTGATCCGGGGGAGAGCGGCCAGCGGGCTGTCGGCCGGCATGACCACCACGCGCTCCTCCGTCAGCAGCAGTTCGGCGCGGAGCCCGGCCGCGGTGACGGCCCCGCGCAGCAGGGCCGCGTCGACCCTGCCCTGGGTGAGGCCGGCCGTGCGGTCGTCGACGCGGAGCAGCTCCAGCGGTACGGCGGGGTGCGTCTCGTCCCAGCGGCGCAGCAACGGGACGGTGTGGACGCCGAGCGCCGCCCAGGTGTGGCCCAGGCGCAGCGGCCAACTCCTCAGGCCGCCGGGGTCGAGGGCGGTCTCGACGGCGGCGACGGCGGCGCGGGCCTTGTCGCGGAAGGTGTGGCCCTCGGCGGTCAGCCCCAGGTGGTGGGTGGAGCGGTCGACGAGGCGGGCGCCCAGGTGCTCCTCCAGCTGGCGCAGCGTGCGGGAGAGTGCGGGCTGGCTCAGGTGGAGGCGGGCGGCGGCGCGGGTGACGTTGCCCTCCTCGGCGATGGCCAGGAAGGCGCGCAGGTGCCGCAGCTCGATGGTCATGCGTCAGGAGCATAACCGCGGCGGATTCGGCATTTCACACGGCGTGGCGGGATTCCTAGCGTGAAGGGCATGACCTCCTCCACACTGCGGACCTCCTCCGCGCCGCAATCCTCCTCCGCGCCGCGGACCTCCCCCGCGTCGACGGCCGCGCCCTTGGCCGTCCTTCGGCACGCCGCAGGGCGCGGCAGTCTCGGCGGCGTCGGTCTGATGCTGGCCGGGGTGGTGTCCGTCCAGTTCGGGTCGGCCTTCGCCGCGCTACTGTTCCCCCGGGCCGGGGCGCTCGGCGCGGTCGCGCTGCGGGTGACCTTCGCCGCCCTGCTGTTGCTGGTCGTCGCCCGGCCCCGGCTGCGCGGCCATGCGCGCGCCGACTGGGCGGTGGCGGGCGGGTTCGGCCTGGCGCTCGGCGGCATGAACATCCTCTTCTACCAGGCGATCGACCGGATCCCGCTGGGCGCGGCGGTCAGCTTCGAGGTACTCGGCCCGCTGCTGCTCTCGGTGGCCGTCTCGCGCAGCGCCGCCGGCCTGCTCTGGGCCGGCCTCGCGTTGGCCGGGGTCTGCCTGCTGGGCCGCGGCGGCTTCGGCGGGCTGGACCTCGCGGGCCCGGCCTTCGCCCTGGGCGCCGGGGCGATGTGGGCCGCGTACATCGTGCTCAACGCCCGTGCGGGCGCCCGCTTCCCGCGGCTGGACGGGCTGGCGATCGCGATGGCCGTCGCCGCGCTGGTCAGCCTGCCGCTCGGGATCGGGGCAGCGGGCCGGACGCTGCTGGAGCCGCAGCTGCTCGGCCTCGGCCTGGTGATCGCGGTGATGAGCTCGGGCGTGCCCTACACCCTGGAGCTGCTCGCCCTGCGACGGCTGCCCGCGGCAACGTTCGCCGTGCTGACCAGCCTGTCGCCGGCCCTGGCCGCGCTGTCCGGCTACCTGGTGCTGGACCAGGGGATGTCGTTGCCGCAGTGCGCCGCGATCGCCCTGGTGGT
This sequence comes from Kitasatospora sp. NBC_00039, assembly GCF_045160625.1. NCBI lineage: Bacteria > Bacillati > Actinomycetota > Actinomycetes > Kitasatosporales > Streptomycetaceae > Kitasatospora > Kitasatospora sp. NBC_00039. Next base: position 421,053 of record NZ_CP108290.1, read on the forward strand.
CACGGCGAGCGCGGGAGCGATCCGCACGGGACGGCGCTGAGCCGATGTCCCGCGGCGGACCTTGCCACCGTTGCTGCCGGACCGGCCGCCTTTGCCGCCGGGCCGGGCCGACCTACCATCAGATCTCGCGCGTCGGGGAGGAAGCCATGCGTCGCATCGCCGTTGTGGGAGCGGGCCAGGCGGGTCTGCAGCTCGGGCTCGGACTGCTCGCCGCCGGGTACCGGGTGACGCTGGTGGCCGAGCGGACGCCGGACCAGCTGCGCGGCGGCCCGGTGCTGTCGACGCAGGCGATGTTCGGCCCGGCGCTGCGGATCGAACGGTCGGCCGGGCTGGACCACTGGGCCGGGGAGGCGCCGGCGGTCAGGTCGGTCGCCTCGGTGCTCGCGGTGCCGCCCGGCGTCCGGGCCCTCGACTTCACGATGACGCTGGACGAGCCGGCCCAGTCGGTGGACCAGCGGCTGAAGCTGGCGCACTGGCTGGAGCTGTTCACGGAGCGAGGCGGCCGGGTGGAATACCGCTCGCTGGATGTCGCCGGCCTGCAACAACTGGCCGAGCGGCACGAGTTGACGGTGGTGGCGGCCGGGCGGGGCCCGCTCGCCGCCCTCTTCGAGCGGGACGCCGCCCGCTCGTGCCACGACACACCGCAGCGGTCGCTGTCCTGCCTGTACGTGCACGGTGTCGGCTCGCCCGACCCGGCGTCCGAACCGCGGGCGCGGATGCACGCCCTCCCCGGCGCGGGCGAGCTGTACCTGCAGCCGGCGCTGACCCTCTCGGGCCCGTGCGAGATCCTGCTCTGGGAGGCGCTGCCCGGCGGCCCGCTGGACGGCTTCACCGATCGCCCCGGCCCCGCCGAGCAACTGGAACGCATCCGCGGCCTCCTGCGCGCCCACCTCCCGTGGGAGGCGGAGCTGTGGACCGGCGCCGAGCCGACCGACGCGGGTGCCGGGCTCTTCGGCGCGGTGACACCGACCGTCCGCCGGCCCGTTGCCCGGCTCGGCGGCGGCGCCGAGGAGGTCCACGTCCTCGGCATCGGCGACGCGCTGGTGGTGAACGACCCGATCACCGGCCAGGGCGCGAACAGCGCCGCCCGGGCCGCCGACGCCTACCTGCGGGCGATCACGGCACACGGCGAGGCCCCGTTCACGCCCGCCTGGATGAGCGACACCTTCGAGCGGTTCTGGCAGCAACATGCCCGCCACACCGTCGACTTCACCACCACGATGCTCGCCGTTCCGGACCACCTGCAGACCGTCTTCGCCGCCGCCGCCCAGCACGAGTCCGTCGCCCGCCGCCTCGCCGACACCTACGCCGAGCCGAGCGACTACGCCGCCTGGCTCGCCACCCCCGAGCTGACCTCGGCCTACCTCGGCACGGTCGGCTGAGCGGGTCGGCCGAGCGGCGCGGCTGAGCGGCGCGGCTTGGTGGGTCGGCTTGGTGGGTCGGCCGAGCGGGTCGCTGCGCAGGGGTGGCCACGCCACGACCGGCAGGCCGCCCATCGGCTAAGAGGACATCTCATTTGGATGGCAAAGTAGGCTGCCGGTGTGACGATCGTGGAGCGTCTCGTCCCGGACGAGTTGTGGGAGCTGTTCCAGTTGGTGGTGCCGGAGGCGCCGACTCGGCCTCAGGGTGGTGGCCGGCGCCGCTACGGGGACAGGGAGGTGTTGGCGGCGATCGTTTTCGTCGCGACGTCCGGGTGCACGTGGGCCCAGTTGCCGCCCTGTTTCGGCTCGTCCGGGCCGACGGCCCATCGCCGCTTCAGCGAGTGGAGCAGGGCCCGGGTGTGGGCAAAGCTCCACCGGGTCCTCCTGGACGAACTCGGTTCCAAGGGTGAGCTGGAATGGTCACGGTGCGCGGTTGACTCGGTCAACATGAGGGCCCTGAAAAGGGGGAGCTGACGGGTCCGAATCCTGTCGATCGGGGCAAGTACGGGTCGAAGATCCATCTGCTCACCGAACGTACCGGTCTGCCCCTGTCGCTTGCGATCTCAGGGGCCAACGTCCACGACAGCCAGGCCCTGGTCCCGCTCGTCGACGCCATCCCGCCGATCCGCTCACAGCGTGGCCCGCGGCGGCGCAGGCCCGGCAAGCTGCACGGCGATAAAGCCTACGACCACCGTTTCATCCGTTCCTACCTGCGCCGTCGGCAGATCCCGGCCCGCATCGCCCGCCGAGGCGTCGAGTCCTCCCAGCGCCTCGGTCGGCACCGATGGGTGATCGAGCGCACTGTCGCCTGGCTCGGCGGCTTCTGTCGGCTCCACCGCCGCTACGAACGCAAGGCCGACCACTTCGCGGCCTTCGCCAGCATCGCCGCAGCCCTCATCTGCCACCGCAGACTCTGCAGATGAGAAGCCATCTCGGGGCATGCTACGGCGAATCAGGGCGATAGTCGTCGTAGTCGCTCCATCCTGAGGATCGGGCAAGCTCTCTCCAGGTCGGCCAGATGCGGCCAGTCACCTGACGGACGAGCTCGCCCGACATCGTGAAGAGCGGTGCCTTGTGCGGCTTACCCAGTGCCTGGCCGACAATGCTGTCGTGGAGAACCGCCGCCGCGTGCAGACGGGGCAGCACGCGGTGGACGCGTTCCGCGTAGCCGTCCGGGAGGGCACTCGGGCCACCGCCCAGATCGAAGCCCGCACCGAGGGCGACCAGCGCAATCTCCGGCCGCTTCCGCACGGCAATCTCACGGTCCATGTGTAGTGCGATCGCGTCCCACACAACTTCCATTCGGTCCGGTGATACTCCCTGCTCGGTCAGAAAGCTGACCGCCAGGTCAGCACCGTCCAGCTCGAACCGCTGGTCACCGTTGCCCTCGGTACTGAGCCCACAGTCGTGCAGGACGCATCCCAGGAAGAGCAGTTCGTCATCGTAGTCGCGGTCCGGCTGCAGACCACGCCGCTCACCGAGAAGGCGTCCATAGAGGTAGGTGCGCAGGCTGTGATTGAAGATCGCGGCTGGGACCAGAGCCTGAGCATGTCGGAGTGTGTCGCGCGCAAGTTCAGTTGCCGGGAAGGCCAGCTCGCCGTACTCGTTGTTCACAAGGTGGCTCGCTTGTTCGGGCGTGGCCGGGGACAGTTCTGCTCCCGTAACCCGACGGGCGCCAAGCATTCCGTGATGATCACACCTCGCAGGCTACCAAGGCCAAATGAGATGACTTCTAAGATCACGCAGCCCATCGGGGCGTGCGTTGCTGGGGGACGGGGTGGGGACGAGCAGATGACCGACGGTTCCGTGGTGGCCGACAAGGACACGAAGGGTACGGCCGCCCAGGTGGTGACGGCACTGCTGCTGATCGGGGGAACCCTCGGCGGCCTGTGGGGGCTGGGCGTCCTCGGCGACGCCACGCCGCACAGCGACAAGCCGGCCACGTGCAACGCACCCCGGCCGACGGACGCGCCCGAGTATCCGGCGCTCTGTGCCGCGCTCAACCGCCCCGATCTGCCGACGCTGCTCGGCACGCCGACCCAGCGCGTCTCGGTCGCGCAGTCCGGCGGCGGACCGTTCAGCTTCCCGGACGGGACGAAGAAGTTCGACGCATCGGCGCAGGTGCAGCTCGGCTCCGTCTACGTCCGCATCACGGACAACCAGGACCTCTCGGTCAAGGACATCGCAGCCTTCACGAGCCCGCCGGCCCTGGCGACCTCCGTCCTCGGCCACCCCTCGGCGACCTACGCGGACCACACGATGGCGATCACCCTCAATTTCAACGGCAAGTCCAGCACGGGGCCCGGCGGCATCGCCCGCCACCTCGTCGTCGCCAAGGCCCCCACGTCCGGCGGTGGGTCCTTCGAACTCGCCATCTGGCGCCAGGACAGCACGCCCCCGGACGAGACGGCCCTGTTCCGGATCGCCTCGCAGGTCCTGCCGACCCTGCCGACCTGGGTCGCGGGACCGTAGGCCCCCGCGCTCCTCGGCGCCGAGCGGGAAGATCCGGAGTCGGCGCGGCCGTTCGTGCCCCGGGCCGGCCCTTGGTGCCCCGGCGCATGACGAAGCCCCCGGGACCCGGTCCCGGGGGCGCGCGGGCACTCGCGTCAGCGGGCGAGCGGGCCGGGCAGCAGGGGCCCGGTGACGTGCTTGGTGTCGTCGTCGTCCGAGGTGAGCGTCGTGGTGATCGAGCCGGCGCCCCAGGAGAGCACCCCGAGCACGATGAACGCGATCAGCAGCCCTCGCCCGCCGCCGCCCAGCACCAGAGGGCGGGTCGCCGAGACCGGGCCGCCGGGCACCGAGCCCGGCTCGTCGCCGAACAGGTACTTCGGGTAGGCGGACGTGAGCATCAGAAGGTACGCCGTGTACCGCATCCGGTAGCGCAGGATCGCCGCCGTCGCCTCGAACAGAGCCTGGGGCATCCGGCCGAGGACCAGCACCACCACCCAGCTGATGAGCGCGACCGTCCACCACCCGGTATAGATCACGCTCTGGATGATCATCGCGGGGATGGCCAGCACGATCCGGAAGAACACCGCGAGCCGGTTGAGCTCACCGGGCCGCAACTCGACCTGGACGGGGTGGTCGGGGGTGCGGAACGCGAACGGCGGATAGCGGTCGTGGGTCAGCAGCAGGTAGGCGTTGACCCGTGTCTCGTACGGCACGTAGCCGGACAGGTAGTCGGCGGCGAAGACCGGCAGCCGGCCCAGCACCAGCGCGCCGAACCAGCCGATCACCGCGACGAAGAACGCCACCACCGACAGCACCCAGACCACCACGAACTGGGGGATCAGCAGGATGAGGCGCACCAGCACGGTGAGCCGGTTCTGAGACCCCGGCGCGGGCATGTCCAGCACCGGCAGCCACTCGTTCGTGGACGGTGCGGGGGCGGGGGGAGCCTGCGACATCCGGGCCTCCAGGTCTCGACGCCAGGCGGACGACGGTGAACCCGCCGTGTGCTCCGAAGATCGCAGCCGACCGCCCTCCCCGCGCGTTGCGCTGCGCCGGGCGGGGGATCGGAGGACGCGACCGAGGCGGGCAGGTCCGGCCTCCGGATTGATCGCACAAGGTCATCGGACGGTCGGAGAGCGCCCAGGGGAGAGCAGTTTCGGGCAATGCGCCTTCCGGCGGGACCCCGGGGGGCAGGATCACCCGAAGGCGGCAGTCCCTGCCGCCGATGTGTCATGCCTCGGCCATGCAGCGCTCACGTGCGGGGGTGCCCGGTTGCCAGCCAACGACCACGACGACCACCACCACGACAACGGCCACCACGACAACGGCCACCACGACAACGGCCCTGACCACGGTGGCCGCAGCCACGATGGCCGCAGCCACGACGACCGCCGTCATGGCGGCCGCAACGACCGCGACGACGCGTACGACGCCCACCAGGACCACCTCGACGGTGACTTCGCCGACTACGAGGCGGACCACGACGACCTCGCCGACTTCGCCGCCTTCCTGCGGATCTCCGCCGAGCTGACCGGCTTCGACGAGACCGAGCTGCGCGCCACCGGCATGGCCCACGAACACCACCGCACCGTGCTGGCCCGCCGCGCCCGGGACGAACACGGGCTCATCCACCTCTGGTACGTGGGAGCCTGGCCCGGCGAACTGCCCTCCTCGGCCCGCGCCCACGACCAGGGGCTGATGTGGCGCACCTTCCACGGCACCCCGCCGGGCGCCACCGCGCCCGGCTACGGCAGCTGAGCCGAGACCCCGTAGCTGGGCGGCGACCGGTGAGCCCGCGCTGGGACGCCGTCGTCGTCTCGCCGCAGTCGATGTCTTCCTCGCCGACCGGGCCGACGAGATCCGGGCCGACGAGATCCGGACCGGCGAGATCCGGACCGAGGAGAACCGGGCTGCGGCCCGGGCCGCGTTCCTGGCCGTTCCGGTGTTGCGGCGGTGCTACGCACCGGCCGGCCCGCAAGCCAACGAGTTCTTCATCCTGCGCACCCGGCTCCAGCCCCTCGGCGCAGCAGCTCCCCCGGCGCCGAGTCGCTCCGCTGTTCGGGTGAGGCCGGGGCGGTGGAGCGTCGGGCCCGGGCGCGCCACCGCACGATCCCGCGGAGCCGCACTTCGGCGGGTGAGGCGCGGCGGGCAGCCGGGGGCCCCGACTCCATGAGGGCGAAGGCCTGTGGTCATACCGTGCAGGATCCGGGAACCCCGGCAGAATCGAATGTGGACCGCTTCGTCCGCGCCCCCGTCGCCCCGGTACCGCCGGTCCCCCTGCTTGCATCCGTACCGCCCAGTTCAGAGGAGCACCCCATGCCCGACTTCCATCCGGAGCACGATCGTCTGGTCGTCAGGCCGATCGGGGAACCCGCCGCGGACGCCGACACCCGTAAGGGCGAGGTGGTGGCGGTGGGACCCGGCCGGCCCCTGGAGAGCGGCAAGCCGCACCCGGTGGACGTCAAGGTCGGCGACCGGATCGTCTTCGCCACGTTCTCCGGCTCGGAGATCGAGGTCGAGGGGGAGACGTACCTGGAGGTCCCCGAGGACGAGGTCCTCTCGCTGTCCGCCGAGTAGGAGAGCCTCATGACCGAGCAGCCGAAGGCCCGGATCGGCGTCACCGGACTGGCCGTGATGGGCCGCAACCTGGCCAGGAACTTCGCCCGCCACGGCTACCGTGTCGCCGTGCACAACCGCACGCAGGCCAGGACCGACGCCCTGCTGGAGGAGTTCGGCCACGAAGGCGAGTTCGTCCCGGCCGCGTCGCCGGAGGCTTTCGTCGCGGCGATCGAACGCCCACGCATGATCGTCATCATGGTCAAGGCGGGTGATCCGACCGACGCGGTCATCGACGAGCTCGTCCCGCTGCTCGACGAGGGCGACGTGCTGGTGGACGGCGGGAACGCCCATTTCCTCGACACCCGACGGCGGGAGTCCGCCCTGCGCGAGCGCGGGCTGCACTTCGTCGGCAGCGGCATCTCCGGCGGTGAGCAGGGCGCGCTGGAGGGGCCCAGCATCATGCCGGGCGGCACGGCGGAGGCGTACCGGTTGCTGGGGCCGCTGTTGGAGAACATCGCGGCCCAGGTCGACGGCAGGCCCTGCTGCACGCACGTCGGACCGGACGGTGCCGGCCACTTCGTCAAGATGGTCCACAACGGCATCGAGTACGCGGACATGCAGCTGATCGCCGAGGCGTACGACCTGCTGCGCCACGCCGCGGGCATGCAGCCGGCCCAGATCGCCGAGGTGTTCCGCACCTGGAACGGCGGGCGGCTGGAGTCCTACCTGATCGAGATCACCGCGGACATCCTCGCCCACACCGACCCGGAGACCGGGCGGCCCTTCGTCGACGCCGTGCTGGACCGGGCCGAGCAGAAGGGCACCGGACGCTGGACGGTCCAGACCGCGCTGGAGCTCGGTGTCCCCGTCGGCGGCATCGCGGAGGCGGTCTTCGCCCGCTCGCTGTCCGGCGGCGTGCCCCTGCGCGAGGCGGGCCGCGGCCTGCCGGGACCGACCGAGACCTGGCTCGACAGCGCGGCCTCCGACCGCTTCGCCGAGGACGTCGAGCAGGCCCTGTACGCCTCCAAGATGGTCGCGTACGCCCAGGGCTTCAACCAGATCCAGGCGGGCAGCGCGGAGTACTCCTGGCAGATCGACCCGGGCGCGATGGCCGCCATCTGGCGCGGCGGGTGCATCATCAGGGCCCGGTTCCTCAACCGGATCAAGGCCGCGTACGACGAGGACCGGGAGCTGCCCACCCTGCTGACCGACGCCCACTTCAGGGAGGCGCTCGGGTCCGCGCAGTCGGCCTGGCGGCGGGTGGTCTCGACGGCGGCGCAGCTGGGAGTGCCGGCGCCGGGCTTCGCAACCGCGCTCGCGTACTACGACAGCCTGCGGGCGGAGCGGCTGCCGGCCGCCCTGATCCAGGGGCAGCGGGACTTCTTCGGCGCGCACACCTACCGGCGGGTCGACCGCGACGGGGTCTTCCACACCCGCTGGGAGGAGGCGGACCGCCCGGAGGAGAAGCGCTGACCGGGCCTCCTGACGCGTGCCACGGCCCCACCGGGTTCGCCCGGTGGGGCCGTGGCACGCGGGTGCGCGGGTCAGCCGGTGGTGACGACCATCCGGAAGCGGGCGGCGCCGGCGAGCATCCGGTCGTAGGCCGCGGTGATCCCGTCGAGCGGTACCGTCTCGACCATCGGGCGGATCCCGTGGAGCAGGCTGAACTCCATGGTGTCCTGCACGTCCCGTGCGGTTCCCGAGGGGTGGCCGCGGATGATCTTGCCGCTCATGAGCAGCTGGTTCGGGCTGATGCCCAGCGGTGCGGCGTCCGCGCCGATCACCACCAGCTCGCCCCGGGTGGCCAGACCGTCCACGGTCGCCGTGATGGCCTCGGAATTCGCCGCCGTTCCCAGGACCACCTGTGCTCCGCCGAGCGACTGCAGCGCCTCCCCGACGCCGGCGCCCGCCGTGCTGTCGACGTAGTGGTGCGCGCCGAGCTCCTTGGCGAAGTCCGCCTTGGCGGCCCCGCGGGCGATGGCCACGGTCTCGAAGCCCATGGCGACCGCGTACTGCACCGCCAGGTGGCCGAGACCGCCGATGCCCAGCACCGCGACCAGATCGCCCGGCTGGGCGGAGCTGCGCCGCAGTCCGTTGAACGTCGTGACGCCCGCGCAGCCCAGCGGGGCCGCCTCGGCCGGCGACAGCCCGTCGGGAATCCGGGCCAGGGCGTCCACCGGTGCGATCACCGCGTCGGCGTACCCCCCGTCGTAGGCCCAGCCGGGCACCTTCAGGGCCTCGCACACGATGAAGTCGCCCTGTCGACAGCGCCGGCAGTGCCCGCAGCTGCCGCCGAACCAGCCGACCGCGACCCGGTCGCCCACCTGCCAACCGGAGTGGACGCTCTCGCCCGCCGCCTCGATGCGGCCCGCGATCTCGTGGCCAGGCACCAGCGGGAACCGAACGCCCGGCAGGAGGGCGTCCACGAAGGCGGCGTCGCTGTGGCAGATCCCGCACGCCTCCACCGCCACCCGTACGTGGCCCGGGCCCGGCTGGGGTACGTCACGCTCGACGATCTCGAAGCGACCGCCGGCGGCCGGGACTTGTGCGACTCGATAGGTACTCATCCGGATCTCTCCCAAGCACTGGCACGACCAGGTACTGCTACCGCATCCCCCGCAGAAGGCATTCCCGCGCCCAGCACATCAGCTTCGGCTCGATCGCGCACGGCGGGCAGCGGGCTGTGGAGGCACCGGTTCGGCCGTTCACGGCTGCGCGCCTGTGCCGAAAGCTCCAGAGTCGTACGGCTCCGCCTGGAAGCCATCGCCCGGGGAGACCCCGTAGTCGGCGAGGACCAGCTCCGCGACCGCGTGCACGGGCGCGGCGGTGGCGTACAAGCGATTCGATGTCCATGAATCCATGTGAGCCGTCAGCGCTGTCGGGCTGGTGCTGCATCCGCAACGTGATTGCGGATATGCGATCGAGGCGGTCGCCACCTGGGCGCAGGCGTTCGCATCCCTCACGCCGCGTGTCCGACCGGACCCGGCGCCGAGTGGACCTCGGCGATGAGCAGGGCCACGTCGTCATCATCGTCATCTGCCCGCCGCAGGGCGGTCAGCAGACGGTCGCAGGTTGCTTCCAGCGGGAGCCTGGGCCCGCGGAGCAGGCTCATGAGGGCATCAAGGCGGGTGTCGATGGCCTGGTCACGGGTCTCCACCAGGCCATCGGTGTACAGGAGCAGCCGGTCACCGGGCGCCAGCTCCACGCAGGCGGACTCGAAAGGGACGCCTCCGACGCCCAGCGGCGCGCCCGGGGGCAGCTCCAGCAGCACCGGGGCCCGACCGGGGCGGTCCAGTACGGGGGGCGGATGGCCGGCCAGCGCGATGTGGCACCGCCTGCCGTGCGGGTCGTAGACGACATAGACGCAGGTGGCGATGGTCTCGTCGAGTTCGGCGGTGATGCGGTCGAGGTGGTGCAGCACCTGAGCGGGATCGAGGTCGAGATCGGCCAGGGTGCGGGTGGCGGTGCGCAGCTGGCCCATCCTGGCGGCGGCGTTGATGTCATGGCCCATGACGTCGCCGACGACCAGGGCGGTCTTGTCGCCGGCCAGCGTGATGGCGTCGAACCAGTCACCACCGGCCAGCGCGGCGCGTCCCGCGGGCTGGTACCGGGAGGCGACCTGGAGACCGACGGGCCGCATGGGCACGTGCGGCAGCAGGTGGCGCTGCAGGGTCAGGGCCGCATTGCGTTGACTCTGGTACCAGCGGGCGTTGTCGATGCACACGGCGGCGCGGGCGGCAAGCTCCTCGGCCAGCACGATGTCGTCCTCGCCGAACGGCAGCGGATCGCGCACGCGCTTGAGGTCCAGGGCGCCGAGCACCTCGCCGCGGGCGATCAGCGGCACCGCCAAGTAGGAGCGCAGGCCTGCTCGGGCCAGCACGGTTGCGGCCTCGCCGTCTCGGGCAATGCCAGGCAGGTCCTCGCCCGTCACGTGGGCCACGAGCACCGGACGGCCGGTGGTCACGCACCGGGTGACCAGGCGGTCGGCGTCGTACTTGGCGATCTCCCCGACCGGATCGGCGGCGCGCAAGGCGTCGGAGGGGTAGGCCGCCGCCACGGCCAGGGCCCGCAGGGTCACCGGCCCCGCGACCGGCCCGTGTGTGGGCGGGCGTCCGCTCAGGACCGAGTCGAGAACGTCGACCGCGGCGACGTCGGCGAGGTCGGGGACGACGAAGTCGGCCAGTTCCTGGGCGGTCCGGCCGAGGTCGAGGGTGGTGCCGATCCTTATGGACGCCTGGGCGACCAGTGCCAGTCTCTGTCGGGCGCGGGCGGCCTCGGCGGCCGCGCGGTGCTGCTCGGTGACGTCCACCACCGAGACGGCCAGGCCGAGCACCCGCCCGGCTGAGTCCTCCAGCCGGAAGTACGACGCTCGCCAGGCGTGGTCGCTGTCCGGATCGGCGCGCGTGCGGCCGACCGTGAGCTGATCCACCAGCGGCTTGCCGCTCGCCAGTACCTGGCGCATAGCGGACTCGACGACGCCGGTGTCGAGGAACGGCAGTGCGTCGCGGACATCGCGACCGAGGTGCTGCTCGGCAGGCAGGCCGTTGATGCGCTCCAGCGTCGGGTTGACCAGGACGTACCTCAGGTCGGTGTCCAGCACCGCCAGCCCGATCGGGGACTGGGCCACCATCCGCGCCGACAGGGCCAGATCGCGCTCGACGCCGCGTAGCGTGGCCTCGTCGGTGGCGATCCCCAAGGCATAGAGGCGGCCGCGCTCGTCCTGCAACCGCATGTTGCGGAACTCCACCAGCCGGGTGCTGCCGTCCTTGTGCCGCACCGGGAACACTCCCGCCCAGTGCCCGCCGCCACCCATCACCTCGGCGAACAGCTCGAGGATCAGACCCCGGTTCTCTTCGGCGACCAGCAGCTCGGCCGCGTACCGGCCAAGCGCCTCCTCGGCGCTCCAGCCGAAGAGATCCTGAGCCTGCGGGCTCCACAGGGCAACCCGCCCATCCGCGTCCAACACCGCTGCGGCCACACCCAACAGGTCCAGCAGGCCACCGGGTTCGGACGCGGCAGCCCGCACCCTGTCCCCCAGGGGCCGGCCCGCCTCGGAGGCGCTCATTCCAGGCCTTCCCTTCCGCCCGCCACCGATATTGGCGGCCTCGTCCGATCCAGCCCCGCCGCTCGACCTCGCCTTCCGTCTCGCTGCCCTTCATCGTCTCTCCGCGCCGGCCCGCTGGACAGCTCAGCCCGACGGGTACAGCTCACCGCCTACGCCGACACCAACGCTGCGATCGACGCCATCAACGTCGTCGACCTCGACCACTACCTGCTCAAGCCGTGGGAGCCGCCCGAGGAGAAGTTGTACCCAGTGGTGGACGACCTGCTGGAGACGTGGCGGGCCGGCGACGGCCGCGCCGTGGACGTCACCAAGGTCGTCGGATCACCGCTGGTCGGCCCGTTCCTCCCGGATCCGGGAGTTCCTCGCCCGCAACCAGGTGCCGTACCGCTGGTACTCCAGCGAGGAACCAGAGGGGGACGTCTGTTGGTCTCCGCAGGGCAGGACGGCCTGCGGCTGCCCTTGGTCGTGACCCCGGACGGCACTGCCCTCGTTGAGCCTGCCGAGCGGGACCTGGCCGTCCACGTAGGGCTGTCGACCACCCCCGCGGCCGACTTCTACGACCTGGTCATCGTCGTCGGCGGCCCCGCCGGCCTCGCCGCGGCCGTCTACGGGGCCTCGGAGGGTCTGCGCACCGTCCTCGTGGAACGCGAGGCAACCGGTGGACAGGCGGGCCAGAGCTCCCGCATCGAGAACTACCTGGGCTTCCCCGACGGCGTCTCCGGAGCGCAGCTCACCGACCGGGCACGCCGCCAAGCCACGAAATTCGGCGCGGAGCTGCTCACGGCGTGCACGGTCGCCGGCTTGGAAGTGAAGGGGGCGGCACGCACGCTGCGTTTCTCCGACGGCTCCGCTGCGCACGCGGGAGTCCCATGGTGCGGAAGTCCCATGGAGAGGGTCCCGCCGCCTGCGTTCCGGTGCATCACCAGGCCTCTCGACTTTCGCTGTTCTCGCGGGGCCGGTGTGATCAAGCTGTGTGTCGGAGGCCTGCTTGGGCCCAGGCGTGGTGGACGGCCTGGATTTCGGCGTCTGTCGGCTGGCCTGGGGCGACGGGGAGAAATCGGGCGGCGATGATCACGCGGCGGAGCTTGGCGAGCATGTCGGCGAAGGACGGTTCGGTCTTGGTCGTGTACCAGGGGGCCCGTGCGCGGTGGTCGGCGGCGTCGCTGGGATGGTGGCCATGCAACGCGTACCAGACGACGGTGATCGTGTAGCAGTACAGGCCGAACGGGACGGTGCGGCGGACCGCGTTCTCGGTGCGGCTGCGGGCCTGTCCGACGCCGAGCAGCGTGCGGGCCTCGGCGAAGGTGGTCTCGATGGACCACCGCCAGGCGTATCGGGTGACCAGCGCCACGGCCGGGGTGGCGAGGTCGGTGGTGACCAGGGCCAGGTCGTAGCCGGTGGTGGTGTCCTCGTCGCGGATCAGGATGACGCGGACGGTCTGGGTGTGGAAGGAGCCGTACCAAAGGCAGCGGACCTCGGCGATCCGGACCTGGTCGGTGCGGCCGTACCGGGCGACGCGCGTGGTCGTGAACGTGGCGGTCGCCGCGAGTTCGGCGGGCGTGCCCAGCCTGGCGCCCTTGAGGCGGGGGCGGCCACGCTTGTTCGTCGGCGGCGGCGCGAGATCGAACAGCACGGCGCTGGCCGGCAGCCGGGTGGTGAGGGTGATCGCCTCGGGCAGGTGACGCAGGGCCCTACCGTGGTAGGCGGCATCCGCCACCACGTGCAGGGGCCGGTTCAGGCACACGGCCAGCAGTTTCACCATCGACGCGGCAAGTTCGACCTTGGTCGGTCCGGTCTTCGGCCGCCACAGCCGGGCCATCACCGGCAGGCACACCGGCCGGGTGAGGAACGGCAGTTCCACGACGATCCCGACCACCACGAAGCACGTTCCACGCCCGACCGGCTTCGGGCCCCTGGCGGCGCCGTCGTGCTGCCACGCGGCACCGAATACCTTCTTCCCGCTCCGCTTGAACAAGGTGTCGTCGACCGCGACCGTGATCGCCGCGCCGTCCGGGAACAGGGTCTTCACGATCAGATGGGCCAGCACGATGCCCAGGTTGTCGACGTTCCAGCGCGTCCGGGAGAAGAAGGCGTGGGCCCGGTCGTGCGGCCAGGCGCGGGCCAGGCCCGCCCCGGTCAGCATCCCGGTCACCGTGCTGGCCCCGGTCTGCGCGACCAACCCAGTCACCATCGCGGTGAACGTGATGAAGCCCGGCGCGGTGAATACGCGCAGCTTCCCCAGCACGGCCAGCAGCGACGCCGGCACCGTCGGACTCGCGGGCATCGGCTTCCCCTCCCCGGGCAAGGTCGCCACAGCGCCGATGCTGCCGACACTCCGGCCCACCACGGGCACGAACAGCCGGCCCGTCACCCGCCCGGGTGGGAACCGCTGTTCGGCTCCCGCCCCCGACCGCTACCCTCGCGGCCCGAACAAGCGACGCCGCCGCGACGGCTGCTCGGGGAAGGCGACCTCGAAGTGGAAACCGTCGTCGCCGACCGCGCGCCGCAGCGTCCGCAACACCGCTTCGGGATCGTCGTAGGGGCCGTTGACGAAGAAGGGCTTGCCGTCCCGGCCGAAGCCGATCGGACTGGGGCCCGCAGGATCACCAAGCAGCACGGCGGCCTCCGCGAACTCCTCAGCGAGCTCCCCCTCGGGTTCGAACCCGAAGCCGCGCGCGTAGGCGGCGGCCCCGAACACCAGGGCGCGGGCGAGGCCGACGGGAACCTGCACATGCCCCTCAAAGGCGCTGAAGTAGAGCCCCCGGTGCCCGGCCAGCCGGCTCTCACTCATCGGCTCCGGGGCGAGCGTGTTCTTCACCCCCAGACACCACACATCCAGCAGGAACCCCGCGACCTGCGCCTTCGTGGAGCGCATGCCGTCCGCGGCGACGAGCACCGCGACCAGGCCGCGCACCTCCTCCGCATCGGAAGCCCCGGGATCAAGGCCTGCCCACTGCGGCGCACCCTCAAGATCCACACTGCGGCTCCAGCCGGCGTTCACCCAGCAACGCGGCTCGCCGCCACCCGGCCCCGAGGCTGCGACCGCGCCATTCAGCACCCCCACAACGTCTCCGGTGCCCATCCCCAGCGTCTTGGCGATCGCCTTCACTGACCGGCCCTGCTGATCCAGGAGCCGCACCCGCGTAACAAGCAACTCATTCACAGCCGCACCCTACGGCCGACACCAAGGGCCCTGGAGCCGAACGCCACCAGTCACACCCACCCGAGCGACCCTGCGAGATCTGCGAAAGTCGAGGGGATCTTCGGGGCCCCTCAACTCCCACCTGGCGAAACAGGGTGGGACAGTCCAGCGCACCAATCGGACAATATGATTACGGCTCAGTAAAATTTCACCCGTATACGACTACGCTCAGTTGGTCCACAAATCGGGCAATGGCGGACCTGGTGAGCAAATGTGCGCAAGCATACTTTCCCCCTGCTACGCAAGGTAGCCAGGCAACTCTACGCAGCTACTGAAAGCTGTTGTGTCATGTCACAAGACAATGGAAGCATGACCAGCGGCGGGTGGCATGCGTCCGTGACATGCCGTGTTCCAGAGTGGATTGACCAATGATCAGGGCCTCGGCGAGGCAACGCCGAGGCCCTGGGTTCCCGCCATGGAGCTGAAACTGGGAGGAAACAGTCATGGCGGAGATCAACTCTCGCCCTGCGGGGGCACGTTCCAGGATAGCGCGAGGCCTCGCCGTCCTGGGCCTGGGCGTCGCAGCGGTCGTCGTCGTTGCGCCCGGCGCACTGGCCTCGGGGACGAGCAACAAGACGAACGGATGCTGGTCCACTTGGGGCAGCACCGGGTCGAACGCCCACTGTCAGAACGTCACCGACGGCGGAAACTACGTCAACAAGTCGATATGCAGCTGGTCTTCGGACCAGGTGTCCGACGCGGAGTGGTTCGACCGCGGGGCCTCGAAGGACAACTGGGGCCAGATCGACTGCACGTTCAATGTTGAGAAGTCTTGGGTGGATTACAGCCGCGGTTGATGCATTAGGCGGGGACTCGCCGGCCACCAAGAGAAGACCATTTCGGTGGGTGCCTCGCAGGGGCACCCACCGAAATAGACCGAAGGGACAAAGGTGTACCCCATCGTAGCCTTGTCCGGAATCTCGCAAGGCTACGGCCGGAAGCGAGTGATCTCCGACCTCGACTGGCAACTTGATGTCGGCGTGTTTGGCTTGCTCGGGCCGAATGGTGCGGGGAAAACGACTCTGCTGCGAACGCTTGCGACCGTTGTGCCACCTCTCCGAGGCGAGGTCGTCATCTGTGGGCGGGAGATTGCTTCCGAAAGGAGCGCCCGCGCCGCCCGTCGCCAGATCGGATACCTTCCGCAGGACTTCGGCTATTACCCTTCATATTCGGTGTATGACTTTGTGCGCTACAGTGCCTGGCTCCGAGAAGTTCCGGCTTCCGAAGCACATTCGGCGACACTGAAAGCCATCCATTCAGTCGATCTCGACAAGCAGCAGAACGTGAAGATGAAGGCCTTGTCCGGCGGAATGATGCGGCGCGCAGGTGTGGCATCGGCGATCGTCGGGTCACCCAAGCTCCTGCTGCTTGACGAGCCCACGGTCGGTCTCGACCCGGCGCAACGCCTCCATTTTCGCCGGCTCGTCCGGTCGCTTGAAAATACGGCGGTGGTTCTGAGCACTCATCTGGTGGAAGACGTCGCCGCCGTGTGCGACGAGGTTGTCGTCCTGCAGTCCGGGAAGTTCGTTTTCCGTGGAACCCCTGAGGAACTCAACAACTTTGGTGATGTCGAGTTCGCCGGAGACAGTCCGCTGGAGCGTGGCTACATGGCAGTCCTGGAAGGGCAGCAGGTGATCACGTGATGCGGATTCTGGCGATGGAACTTCGCCGTTCCCCGCTTAAGTGGTGGCTGCCCTTTCTTATCGCACTGGATCTGGCTGTCCTGTTCGGCCGGTCGCAGTGGTGGATCGGCGTCTGGCCTGAGGCCAGCGTAGCTGCTCAGGTTCCATCGTTCTATCTAGGACCGCTGCTTTCCGCTGCTGCCGCATGGTCTGCGGGGCGGGTTCAGCGCAATGCCCTTCAGGATCAGATTGCGGTGGCTTCTCGAACACGCTGGAAAGTCGAATCGGTACAGCTTGCAGCTACCGTGAGCTACGGCCTCTTCGCCTACCTGGTCGGGATCCTCAGCGCTGCGGCTGTGAGCTACCGTGCTGCCGGTCCGGGATTTTTGTGGCCGGGATACCTACTTCTCGGCGCGAGTGTTCTCATACTCTGCACGGGCATAGGACACATGGTCGGCAGATGGCTTCCGTCGGCCTTCGCAAGCCCTGTGATATGTGGTCTTGCCTGCTTTGTCGTCCTGGCGGCCACAGCAGGCCCGTCTGGCTTGGGGCTCTTCCTCCTTTCTGGCCCCCCGGCCTCCACGTCTTCTGCTCGGGCTGTTGGCGTGCGCCTTCTGATCGCGTGCGTGGTGGTCTCGCTTGCAGTTTTGGTGGACCGCCCCGTCAAGGTGGAGCGGACTCGGTTCCGCAGGACGTGGCAGCATCAAGCGGCGACTCTGGGTTGCGCGGCCATGGTGGCGGCACTCGGGCTCGTCTACGGCCCGGTTGGACCGGTACAGGTCCGACGGCCGGCGCCACCTGCCCCGCTGTGTACAGCCTCCCAGCCGAAGATCTGCGTCTGGCCCGAACAACGGAAGTACCTGCCGCAGCTGGAGGCCATGGCCATGCGAGCGGCACAGCTGCCACCCGGCTTGATTGTTTCGCCTCCGGCCTTCTACGAGCGAGGATTGGCCAGGTCCGCCGCCGGGGAAAGCTTCACGATTCATGAAGGGTCGATGTGGGAAGTTGCAATCAGCATGTCAATTTTGATTGTCAACACCAGCACCCCTTCCTGCATTGCAAAAAACAGTGATGAGCAGGAAAAGGTTCTAGCTGCGGACTTTGAGCTGGATTCGTGGGTGGCTGCTCGAATCACCAATGCTGGGCAGCCAGCCGACATCCACGGCGGCCCGCCGGGCGTCGATCAGGAGGAAATCGGCCGCCTCATCAAACAACCTGAGACTGTGCAGACCGCATGGGTCGAGGAGCGAATCAGCACTATCAAGGGAATCCATTGTGGATGAACGGATCGCGGCCTGGATCCGGTTCGCTCGCGCTCATCACTTCAGCAGGATGGTCATTTCCGTTGCCGTGCTTTCCGCCGTGAACCTTCTTTTCGGGGCAATCTATCTGGCGTTTCCGTTTGCCGACCATGCCGTCGACTCCCCGATCCCCTTTAGGAAGGAAATGCCACTCGCCTTTGCTTCGGTGGCGGCCGCTAGCCTTGATAGCGCTATGCGTTCTCTCGAGTTTTCGGGGTCCTCTTCTTTTCGGCGGCTTCAAGTGACGTGGCTGGCCGGATCCCTCGCCGTGGTTGCAGTGGTCGTGGCGGTTGAAGAACTGGCGACAGGCCTGGACGGGGCTTTGGTATCCCTGAGATCGATGGCCATCTGGGGCGGGTTTGCCATCGCTTCCGGGAGGATTTTTGGATGGCGCCTTTCCTGGATCCTCCCATTGCTCACGATATTCCCGCTGACCTATTGGGAGATAGATGACCTCGGACGTCGCCGATGGTGGGATTGGCCGGGCCAGCCAGTGTCATCGTTGAGCTGTTGGGTCATGGCGGGAATTTCCTTCCTGATTGCCGTCGGATTGATCTATCTCACGCCCTGGCGAGCCTCCCGCATGAGGGCGCTATTCCTGGCGCGCGTGTCAAATTATTGACTCTTAACGCATTGCCGCCGAACCTTGCGCACGGCGCATTCCTATGCCAATATCAAACGGTCGATGCCGGTATCGCCGGGCTGAAGTTCTAAAACGGCTATTTCGACGTCGACCGTCCTGCTCCAGCGAGGCAACGTTGGAGCGGTCAGTCCGTAAACTGGGAGGATTCATGAACAAGGCGCGCATACCATCGCTCTCGCTCCGGTCCAAGGTGGTTCGGGGGGCGGCAATAGCAGGACTGGCAGCAGCCGCGATTGTCTCGGCAGCCCCGGGTGCATCCGCCTCCGGGACGAGCTCGAAGACCTACGGATGTTGGTCGACCTGGGGTGACACCGGGTCGAACGCACACTGCCAGAAAATTGAGAAGTCGGGGTACTTCGCGAACAAGGGCTACTGCGATTGGTCGTCCGACCAGACCTCCGGGCACGACTGGAAGGATGCAGGGACGAGCGACCCTGACTGGGGTCAGATCGACTGCACCTTCCACATCTCTCGGTCTCTGGTCGAGTGGAGTGAAGGCTGACTCTGAGCTTCCGGCCGTTGAAGAGGCGGCCGCGCGAGTGAGCCGATGAGTCCTGTGTGGCTAGCCCAGCGCCAGCCATACAGGACTCGCTGTTTTCCTGGCTGTGTGCGGCTACTCTCGACTTTCGCAGATCTCGCAGGGTCGCTCGGGTGGGTGTGACTGGTGGCGTTCGGCTCCAGGGCCCTTGGTGTCGGCCGTAGGGTGCGGCTGTGAATGAGTTGCTTGTTACGCGGGTGCGGCTCCTGGATCAGCAGGGCCGGTCAGTGAAGGCGATCGCCAAGACGCTGGGGATGGGCACCGGAGACGTTGTGGGGGTGCTGAATGGCGCGGTCGCAGCCTCGGGGCCGGGTGGCGGCGAGCCGCGTTGCTGGGTGAACGCCGGCTGGAGCCGCAGTGTGGATCTTGAGGGTGCGCCGCAGTGGGCAGGCCTTGATCCCGGGGCTTCCGATGCGGAGGAGGTGCGCGGCCTGGTCGCGGTGCTCGTCGCCGCGGACGGCATGCGCTCCACGAAGGCGCAGGTCGCGGGGTTCCTGCTGGATGTGTGGTGTCTGGGGGTGAAGAACACGCTCGCCCCGGAGCCGATGAGTGAGAGCCGGCTGGCCGGGCACCGGGGGCTCTACTTCAGCGCCTTTGAGGGGCATGTGCAGGTTCCCGTCGGCCTCGCCCGCGCCCTGGTGTTCGGGGCCGCCGCCTACGCGCGCGGCTTCGGGTTCGAACCCGAGGGGGAGCTCGCTGAGGAGTTCGCGGAGGCCGCCGTGCTGCTTGGTGATCCTGCGGGCCCCAGTCCGATCGGCTTCGGCCGGGACGGCAAGCCCTTCTTCGTCAACGGCCCCTACGACGATCCCGAAGCGGTGTTGCGGACGCTGCGGCGCGCGGTCGGCGACGACGGTTTCCACTTCGAGGTCGCCTTCCCCGAGCAGCCGTCGCGGCGGCGTCGCTTGTTCGGGCCGCGAGGGTAGCGGTCGGGGGCGGGAGCCGAACAGCGGTTCCCACCCGGGCGGGTGACGGGCCGGCTGTTCGTGCCCGTGGTGGGCCGGAGTGTCGGCAGCATCGGCGCTGTGGCGACCTTGCCCGGGGAGGGGAAGCCGATGCCCGCGAGTCCGACGGTGCCGGCGTCGCTGCTGGCCGTGCTGGGGAAGCTGCGCGTATTCACCGCGCCGGGCTTCATCACGTTCACCGCGATGGTGACTGGGTTGGTCGCGCAGACCGGGGCCAGCACGGTGACCGGGATGCTGACCGGGGCGGGCCTGGCCCGCGCCTGGCCGCACGACCGGGCCCACGCCTTCTTCTCCCGGACGCGCTGGAACGTCGACAACCTGGGCATCGTGCTGGCCCATCTGATCGTGAAGACCCTGTTCCCGGACGGCGCGGCGATCACGGTCGCGGTCGACGACACCTTGTTCAAGCGGAGCGGGAAGAAGGTATTCGGTGCCGCGTGGCAGCACGACGGCGCCGCCAGGGGCCCGAAGCCGGTCGGGCGTGGAACGTGCTTCGTGGTGGTCGGGATCGTCGTGGAACTGCCGTTCCTCACCCGGCCGGTGTGCCTGCCGGTGATGGCCCGGCTGTGGCGGCCGAAGACCGGACCGACCAAGGTCGAACTTGCCGCGTCGATGGTGAAACTGCTGGCCGTGTGCCTGAACCGGCCCCTGCACGTGGTGGCGGATGCCGCCTACCACGGTAGGGCCCTGCGTCACCTGCCCGAGGCGATCACCCTCACCACCCGGCTGCCGGCCAGCGCCGTGCTGTTCGATCTCGCGCCGCCGCCGACGAACAAGCGTGGCCGCCCCCGCCTCAAGGGCGCCAGGCTGGGCACGCCCGCCGAACTCGCGGCGACCGCCACGTTCACGACCACGCGCGTCGCCCGGTACGGCCGCACCGACCAGGTCCGGATCGCCGAGGTCCGCTGCCTTTGGTACGGCTCCTTCCACACCCAGACCGTCCGCGTCATCCTGATCCGCGACGAGGACACCACCACCGGCTACGACCTGGCCCTGGTCACCACCGACCTCGCCACCCCGGCCGTGGCGCTGGTCACCCGATACGCCTGGCGGTGGTCCATCGAGACCACCTTCGCCGAGGCCCGCACGCTGCTCGGCGTCGGACAGGCCCGCAGCCGCACCGAGAACGCGGTCCGCCGCACCGTCCCGTTCGGCCTGTACTGCTACACGATCACCGTCGTCTGGTACGCGTTGCATGGCCACCATCCCAGCGACGCCGCCGACCACCGCGCACGGGCCCCCTGGTACACGACCAAGACCGAACCGTCCTTCGCCGACATGCTCGCCAAGCTCCGCCGCGTGATCATCGCCGCCCGATTTCTCCCCGTCGCCCCAGGCCAGCCGACAGACGCCGAAATCCAGGCCGTCCACCACGCCTGGGCCCAAGCAGGCCTCCGACACACAGCTTGATCACACCGGCCCCGCGAGAACAGCGAAAGTCGAGAGGCCGCCGTCGACGGTCAATGTCTGGCCCGTCAGCGCGGCGGCGTCGTCGCCGACGAGCCTTGCCACCACGGCTGCGGTGTCGTCGGGGGTGAGCGGCCGGGGCAGCGCCTGGTGCGCCGCGAACTCCTCGAACTCCTCGAACTCCTCCGTCGGCACCCCGCCGGTGGCCGGAGTGCGCGTCAGCCCCGGGGCAACAGCCGTGACGGCGATCCCGTGGCTGCCGAGCCCGGCGGCGAGGGTGCGGGTCATGCCGATCAGCGCCCCCTTGGACGCCATCAGCGCTCCTCTCACTGCCGAACCCAATGACTTGAAGGCTCGAGTTGTCTTGAGGCTCAGGCCAGGCCGAGCTGGGTGGCGATGACGGAGCCTTCCGCATAGCAGTCGAAGCGCTTGATCTTGCCGTCGACCAGCTCGAACACGTCGCAGCACGGGGCGTCCATGCGCTTGCCGGTCGGCGGCACGGTGCCGGAGGGCAGTTCCAGCGGGCCGAGGTGGGTGCCCTGCAGGCGCAGCTGCACGATCACCACGTCGCCGGTCACATAGAACCGCTCGAGCTCCCGGTGCATGTCGGGGAACGCCTTCGCGTAGACCTCGACCGTCCTGCCGAGCTCGTCCGCGCCGCGGTAGGTGAGCGGGACCGACATGTCCGTGAAGGTCCCATCCTCGGTGAACGCCGCGACCCAGCCGGCGACATCCTGTTCCTCGGCGACCTGGTAGGCGTTGCGAATGATCTTCTCGTTCTCCAGTGACATCTCAGCTCCCTGGTCCGTGCCACATGCGGGTGACGAGGCGGCGCCGGGGGCCGTCGCCTTCCTGTATTCACTTTACCCTTCAAGTCAGTGCTTGCGCGAAGGCTCCAGTACTTTGCTGCTGTGCGAGGCTGAGGGCCTTGTGGTTCGCACCTGTGACGTGTGCCGTCAAGTCGCAGGTGTCAGCGTGCGGGCGAGTCGATGCGCTGCAGGATGCGTTCCGCATCCTGTCCGAGCCTGCGCAGGCGCTCGCCGGACAGGTTGTCGACGACGAGGCGGCGGACATGGGCGACATGGGCGGGGGCGGCCGCCTCCAGCGTCCTCATGCCGGCCGGCATGAGGACGGCGTTGGTGAACCGTCCGTCGCTCGGATCCGGCTCCCGCCGCACGTAGCCTCGGCTCTCCAGCCGCTTCACCATGTGCGACAGGCGGGACAGTGACGTGCTGGTGTGCTCGGCCAGGGTGCTCATGCGCAAGGTCCGCTCGGGGGCTTCGGACAGCATGGCGAGGGTCATGTACTCGACCATGCTCAGCTCGGCGTCGCGCCGGAGCTGCGCGTCGATCGCCCAGGGGAGCCGCGTGATCAGGCGGACCACCGACATCCAGGAGGCCAGCTCGGCCGACGTGAGCCACAGGTCCGCATGCTCGTCCGGCAGCGCCTGGGGGATCTCGTTCCGGCTCGTCATTCTGCGAGCGTATCACTTGAACAGTCATGTCAATCGGATTCGAGCCGCCGGAGTCGGCTCTCCGGGTCGCCTACGCGGTTTCTTCGGTCGTGAGGCGCTGGAGCAGGTCGAACAGGGTTGCGCGGTCTGTTGCGGGCAGGGCGGCGAAGCAGGTGGCGAGGACCTCGTCGGCGATCCTGTGGCCGGCTGCCAGGATCTGCTCGCCGACGGGGGTGAGGTGGTGCTCGATGCGCCGGCCGTGTCCCGGTCGGCGCTCGACCGCGCCTTGGGTCGTCAGGCGGCCGACGAGCGTTCCGAAGGCCTGCTCGGTCTGGAACGTCGCCGCGGCCAGCTCGCGGGCCGATGCCCCGGGTGAGCGGCTGATCGCACGCAGGGCATCCCACTGGGCCAGCGTGGTGCCCACGGTCGAGAGCGCACTGTCGAGCGCCCGGTGCTGCCGGTGCTGGGCCTGCTTGACCGCTCTGCCGAGTTCTTGCAGCTCATCGCTCATGGACCGAGTCTACGACACAACCAAGCTAGCTTATATAAAGATGTTTAGTTACTCTGGAGGCATGACCACGGAACACAAAGCCCACCTGTCCCTAACCATGTCCGAAGCCGGAGCCGGCCGGCCGGTCCTGATCCTGCACGGCGGCGGGGGCCCGGCCACCGTCGCCGGCCTCGCCCGGCACATCTCCCTCAGCGCACACGCCATCACGCCCGTGCACCCCGGCTGGGACGGCACCCACCGCCCGGAATGGCTCACCGGCATCGATGACCTCGCCCTCGCCTACCTGAACCACCTGCGCGACCGCCGACTGGACGACGTCCTCGTCGTGGGCTCCTCGCTCGGCGGCTGGATCGCCGCCGAGATGGCCGTACGCGACACCGCGGGAGCCGTCACCGGCCTCGTCCTGATCGACGCCGTCGGTGTGAACGTCGGAACGGAACCGATCACCGACTTCTTCGCCCTCGACGCGCGCGGCGCGGCGGACCACTCCTGGCACGACCCGGACCGCTACTACGTCGACCCCGCCGACCTCCCCTCCGACGAACTCGCCCGCCGACAGGCCAACATGGCCACCATGCGCACCCTCGCGGGCGACCCCTACATGCACGACCCCACGCTCCTGCACCGACTCGGGCGTGTGCAGGTGCCGACCCTCCTGATCTGGGGGGAGAGCGACCGCATCGTCACACCCGCGTACGGCCGGGCGTACGCCGACGCCTTCGCCGACGGCGTACTTGCGGTCGTCCCCGAGGCGGGGCACCTTCCGCAGATCGAACAGCCGGACGCCACCATCGCCCTGGTCGACGCCCACCTGGACCGGACGGGCACTCGTTCCATCGACACCGCGTGACCGTTGGCGGCCGGCTGCGCGTGAACGACCCGAGCGCACCCGTCGCCCGTCTCAGGGCGACCGCGGCCGCCCGGGCCCACCTCCGTGCCGAGCTCCACCCCCGGGGATCCCGCTTGGCGGGCCGCGCGGGCCGCGCTGACGGCCGGGCCGAGGCCCGCCCCTCTGGTCCCGAAGCTCACTGAGGCCGGAGGTGCATGGTCGACGGGGCCGGGAGTCAGCCGTGCCTACGTCGTCCACCGGACGAAGGCGTTCGGCTGCACCGAACTTCCCTCCGGCATCGACCCCGTCATGAACCTGGCCACCAGGTCATGAGCCAAGCTCCTGCTCCGCCAGGGTGGCCACGAACGAGGCCCGCAGCGGGTCGGACGTTCGCGCGGGTTGCCCGGACGGGCGACCGTTCACACACCGTTCCCATTCGGCTGCTATCAGTGGTGAGCGAGGTCGGTTCGCGGCAACCGGCGTGCGACCCGCTGCGGACCGGCCGTTCGGGCATCGAGCTGGCCGCCGGCACGACGTCGGCCTGGGCCGGAACGGAACCGGTCGCGTACGCGGTCACGCGAACGCGCGAACTCGCCGACCCCGTCCACGAGATGACCGTGGACATCGCGGTGCATCCCGCTCACCGGACGCCGAGCGCCATCGCGCACCTCCTTGCCCGGTGCCGCCGCACCGCGGCGGCACCGGCACCGCGAGGGGTTCGGTGACTCCCCGCTGGAACGGGCAGCGTCCCGATGACGCCCGAGACGTGGCGCCACTCGGTGACCGGAAGCCCGTACTTCCGCGCCGAGTCCTCCTGCCTCCTGCTCTCCGCCGACGGCCGGGAGGTCCTCTGCTATCTGCTCTCCACCGAACTCGGCGACGCGGTCGGTGAATGCGAGTTGTGCCTCGCCAACGCCGGCACCCGCCCGGACCTGCACGGACAGGGCCTGTACCGGGCCGTGTTCGCCCATAGGCTCGCCCGCGCAAAGGATCAGGGTTACCGGTGGGCCGTTCTGGACGTCGACTCCACCAACCGCATAGCGGCCGGGGGCTTCTACGAACGCGTCGGCGCGCGGACCCGCCGCACCTGGACCGGGCACGTGCTCGACCTCGCCGGTGGCGCGGATCACGGCGGTACCGGAGCACGGCCGGGCAGCGGCTGAACCGCGCCGGTGCGTGTCCTGCGGATGGCCGCTCGGACCTTGCCCAGCTCTCCTCCGTGCCGCCGCTCCGCACGCCGGACGCCGATGCCTCCCGGCTCGTAACGCCTCTCACCTCGCTGCTGATGCCACCGGGCCGGCCGGACCACGCCCCGGTCGCGTCCGCGGCCACGGGCTGTTGTCGTGCTCGGGCCGGAGGGGCTACCTGCGTTCCTCGCTGCCGGAGCTGTCCCGCGCAGTCCGTCGGCAGCGCGCATCAGGACACGCAGCGATCTGCACCCCCTCCCGATCGTGGCGCTCGCTGCACCTCCGCCGGGCTGAGCGGGCCTCGGCGCCGACCGTCGAGGCCGGCACCCCGGGCGTCAGTCGGGGAGTCACCCGGGGAGTCGTCCGGGGCTCGGGACCAGCGGCCGGCCAGCAGATCGCCCACCAGCGCGCCGGCACCGTCGTGGTCGCTGCCCGCGGTGCCCTTGCCGGTCTGGAGGTTGGCCGTCCGGTCGATCTCCACCAGTGAATCCGCCCGGACCAGCGAGTCCCCGTGCGAGTTGTCGACCACAGTGATCAAACTGCCCTCCGCCGCCGCCGCCGGTGAGGCGAGGCCACCGAACATCGCCCACGCCCCGGCCAGCCCGGCGACGGCCACCCACCGCCGGGCCGCCGTGCGCGACGGCCCGGCGCCGCTCACGGCCGGGCCGTGGTGCACCGCACCGCGGGCGGACGTCACGCCCGCACCGCCTCACGTGCGCGCGGGTGGGCGATGTTCCGCTCCAGCAGCTCGGTGGACTCGCGGACGCCGATCCGGCGGCTCTCCCCGGCCGGGGCGGGCAGCCGGCCGTCGGCCACCTTGAGCCCCGCCAGCGCCTCGTCCATCGCCCGGTGCGCCGCGAACAGGCAGGGCGTGCTGTAGATCGCGACGTCCACCCCGAGGCCGGCCAGCTCCGAAAGCGACAGCCGCGGCGACTTGCCGCCGGCGATCTGGTTGAAGAGCAGGGGCTTGTCGCCGACGACCTTGCGGATCCGCCGGATCCACTCCTCACTGCGCACCCCGTCGACCAGGACGACGTCCGCCTCGGTCTCGGCGAGCGCCTCGGCGCGCCGCAGGATGTCCGCCTCCTCGGTGGCGTCCGTGCGCGCCACGACCACGAGGTCGGTGCGGTTGGCAAGCACCTGGTTGAGCTTCTCCAGGTACTCCTCCAGCGGCAGCACCTGTTTGCCGTCGGCGTGGCCGCAGCGGCGCGGGCGCTTCTGGTCCTCCAGGATGACGCCGGAGGCGCCGATCCGCTCCAGGCGGCGCACCACGTGGCAGGCCACCTCGGGATCGACGTAGCCGTCGTCGATGTCGACGAGCAGGTGGTGCCGTGGAAAGGCGCCGCGCAGCCGCTCGACGAAGGCCACCATGTCCGGCCAGGCGATGAATCCGATGTCGGGCAGGCCGTAGTAGGAGGCGGCGAATCCGAAGCCCGAGACGAACATGCCGTGGTAATGCTCGGCCGCGATGGAGGCTGAGTACATGTCGTAGACGCCGATGAGCGGGGTCGCCCCCGGGGTCGCGATCTCCTCGCGGAGCCGCTGTCCGTAGCCCGGTGCCGGGTTTCCGTGAAGCAAGGTCTTCTCCTCACGTACAAGGGTGTGACTTTGCCTGGACTTGGCCATTTCCAGGGCCAACTGAGGCGCTATCACTATGCGACCTTTAATGTTCCGTGGGCAAATCTTTAAAGGAAGTTCCCTCGTGTGAGTGACGCTCCATCTATTGATATGGATGGCATACGAAAAGGCGGTGGCGGGGCGCCGTCCGCCCCGCCATCGGGGGCACGCCCCGCAGGGCGCGGTTCAGCCGCGTGCCGCCCCGGGGCGGAGCCTGCGTGCGGCGGCCCGGCCGGCGACGGCGAGCAGGTAGGCCGTGCCTGCCGGGGCGAGCACCCGCGCGGCTGTGGCGTCCGGGCCGACCGCTCCGCCCGCCGGAGCCGGCAGCGGAACGGCGAGCAGCAGTGCACCGGCCCCCTGTCGGTCCAGAGCCGGCTGCGGCTGCAGATCGCGATGATTCCTTCCGGCATCACCGTACGGCTGACGATATGTACCGTCGGGCCCGCAATGGGCGGGGACGTGCAGTTCGAGGCACCAGGGGCCGAAGCCCTCGGTCGCGGCCGCCGCGGCGGCCGGCCCGGTGAGCCGCTTGCGCTGGAACTGGAGCCGGCCGAGCTGGTACAGCTCGCCCCGGAAGTGCAGCGTCAGCCAGGAGGGGTTGGCCAGGCCGCCGGACCGGCCCCGTCCGCGGTTCAGTGCGAGGTGCCGGCCGAGGTCGGCAAGGGTCGCCCGGGTCACCTCCGGCCCGATCCCGAGGGCCTGGTGGTACGCCCGCGTGTACGGCGCGAGCGCCACGAGCAGGAGCGTCGCGAGGTAGTCGGTGCCGTCGGAGCCCTCCGGCCAGCCGCCCCAGAGCCCGGACGTCTGCCCGACCGTGCCGATCGCCGCCACCTGGGTGCGCAGGGCGGCGTCGAAGTCGGCGCGCATCCCCTGGTCCCGGGCCAGGCGCCGGCGCGCGGCGAGCAGTCCGTTCACGTCCTCGAACGGCACCGCGAGACCGAGCAGCGCCTCCAGCAGCTGTTCCGCGTCCGGCAACGCCGATGGCGCGGACACCGGCGGCTCGAACGACGGCGGCTCGGACGACGGCGGCTCGGACGACGGCGGCTCGGACGACGATGCATCCAACGCCCCTGGCTCCAACGCCCCACCTCCACGCCCGGACCGGCCCCGACGCGGTGCCCCCTACCCACGCCCGCTCCCGACCAGAGCGGCCCGAAGGGGCGCACGGCTCAGCGCAACAGTGTGAAGACCAGGGCGCAGACGCCGCCGAGGGCCGTTCCGGCGAGCACCTGCGCCGGCGTGTGGGCCTTCGACACCTACCGCCCCGCCCGCCGGTTGCGCACCGCCC
Organism: Kitasatospora sp. NBC_00039; assembly: GCF_045160625.1. Classification (NCBI taxonomy): domain Bacteria; kingdom Bacillati; phylum Actinomycetota; class Actinomycetes; order Kitasatosporales; family Streptomycetaceae; genus Kitasatospora; species Kitasatospora sp. NBC_00039. The sequence goes on from NZ_CP108290.1 coordinate 449,109, forward strand.
GCAGTACCTGCCGGGCCGCGCGGGTGGCGACCGGAGGCAGCAGGTCGAGGGCGAGCCGCCGCGGGGCCGAGCGGCGCGCCTGCGACGGAGCCGGCTTCACCGCGTAGTTGAGCCGCACCACCCGCGCGCCCGCGATGGTGTCCTCGTCCACCGTGTAGCCCTCGGCCCGCCAGTCCCGGGCGAGCAGCACCTGCTGCGCGGCCTCGGCGTCCCCCCACGTCCCGTAGAACTTCATCGGGGTGAGCAGGACCGGCCGCAGCCCGCCGGTGAAGACCGCCTGCCAGACCGCCGCCGAGACGCCCGGGGTGTGCTCCGAGCGATAGTCGTCGAGCGCGACCAGCCCGTCCTCGGCCAGCGCCGCCCGGGCCACCGCGATGTCCCCGGCCACGTGCTCGTAGAGGTGGGAGGCGTCGATGTGGACGAAGCGGCAGCTGCCGTCCGGGATCCGTCCGTCGGCCAGCACCGAGGTCGGTGCCTGCACGATCACCGGCAGTCGGCTGTGGAACGCCAGGTAGTTGGCCTCGAAGGCGGTCCGGGTGAGGGTCTTGCGGTAGGACATCACCATCTCGGCGGCGTTGTCGGCGTCGCCGGCCTCGGAGTCGAACAGGTCGCAGACGGTCAGCTGCTCGCCCGGCCGGAGGTGGTCGCCGAGCAGGACGGCGCTGCGGCCGAGGTAGGTGCCCAGTTCGAGGAGGTCGCCGGTGCGGCCCGCCTCGCTCTGGGCGGTGAGGAAGTGCCCGAAGGACTCCTGGTCGACCTTGAAGAACCAGCCGGGGATGCCGTCCCGGGTCAGACGCGGGGGGCGGGCGGTTTCGGTGTCGGCAACGGGCACGGTGGCCTCCAGGGGTGCGGGCAGAGCCCGGCGCGTACGGTCCACCCCGCGGCGGTGCGCCGTGGTGTGAGGCGGATCATCATAGCCACGGGGCGCCGCTGTTGCGCCCTGTCGGGAGGGGGCGATTCGCGCTGGTGTACGACCGGCCCGGCGCGGCTCGGAAGGCCCTGCCCGGCATGGCTCAGGACGCCCCTTCCGCGGGCGGTCCGGGTCGGCCTGCCCCGGCCCAGGAGGCCGATCCCGTGGACGGCCCGGGGCGGCCTGGCCCGGCTCAGAAGGCCCGGCTGGCCTCCAGCTCCGCGATGGTCTCGGCCAGCCAGGCCCGCTCGGCCGCCCCGGAGGCGCGCGCGACCAGCAGCATGCCGCGCCGGAACGGGCTCGGCTCCTGCTCGGCGGCGACCGGCCGGCCGTCGGCGTCGTAGAAGAAGCTGCTCGGCGCCTCCAGGAACGCCAGCCGGCGCCGCAGCACCGCGGCCTGCCGGGCCGGATCGGTGAGGCGGTCGAGGAAGGCCGCGACGGTGAAGAAGCGGATCTGGTCGGAGATCTCGGCCTCGGCCGGGTCGGCCAGCCGGCGCTCCAGCTCGGTGCGGCCCTCGTCCGTCAGCTCCAGCACCTGGCGCGGTACGGCGCCGCTGCCCGGCTCGGTGCGGCGCACCAGCAGTCCGGCCTTCTCCAGCCGGGTGATGGCGGGGTAGAGCGCGCCGTCGCTGACCGGTCGGACGTGGCCGGTCAGCGCGGTGATCCGGGACTTCAACTCGTAGCCGTGCAGCGGCTCGTCGTGCAGGAAGCCGAGGATCGCGAGGGTCAGCACAGTTGAAGCCCTTCCGTCGCCGCGCGCTCTGTCCGTGCGCCATGTTACCTCTTGCCGATGCGTATCGATTCGATGTATCTCTATTCGATGCATCGTGCCTCGAATCGAGGCAGCAGGCAACAGGCAACAGACATCAGGCAACGGGCAACGGGCCGTGGCCAGGCCGGAACGACGGGGGACACCATGCGAGGACATCTGCCGAAGCTGATCGCGTTGGCCGGGCCGGTCTACGGCGAACTGCTCTCCGGGGTGATCGCCTCGGTCATCGGCGCCGTCTGGGTGGCCGGCCTCGGCGGAGCCGCCGTCGCCGCCGTCACCCTCGCGGGCACCGTGGAGAACCTCCTGCTCGGCCTCGTCCTGGTGGTCTCCTCGGGCACCACCGTCCGTCTCTCGCACGCCCTCGGTGCCGACGACCCGGTGGCCGCCGGCCGCACCGCGCGGGCCGCCTGGCGGCTCTGCGCCGCCGGCAGCCTCGCCCTCGCGGTGCCCGGCTTCCTGCTCCGGGAGGAGATCGCGGGCGCCTTCCTGGACGGTCCGGCCGCCGGGCTCGCCGCGGACTGGTTCGCGGTGGCCTTCCCGGCGTTCGGGCTCTTCTTCGCCCAGCGGGTCGCCGACGAGCTCTTCAAGGGCAGCGGGGACACCCGCACGCCGATGCGGATCGCGCTGCTCTCCAACGCCCTGCTGCTCGTCCTCGACCCGCTGCTGATCCTCGGCCCCGGCCCCTTTCCGGCGCTCGGCGTGACCGGCGGCGCCGTCGCCCTGACCATCTCGCGCGCCGTCGGCCTTGCCGTGACGCTGCTGCTCCGGAGCCGGCGCCGGCTGTCGGCCCCGCGCGGCGGGACGGGCCCGAGCGCCCGCCGGATCCTCGCGGCCGGGGCCCCGATCGGGCTCGACTTCACCGCCCGAATGGGCGTCGGCACCGCGCAGCTCGGCCTGGTCGCCTCCTTCGGCGTCCCGGCGGTCGCGGGCTACGGGGTCGGGTACCGCGTTCTGCTGATCGTCACCATGGCCTTCTACGCCGTCCGGCAGGCCGCCGCCATCGAGGCCGCCCGGCTCACCGGCGCGGGCGACACCGCCGCGCTGCGCAGCCTCGGCCGGGACACCGCGCGCCTGGCCGGCGGCCTCGGCGCGGGCGCGGCCGTCCTCTGTGCGACGCTCGCCGGCCCGGTCACCACACTGTTCACCGACGACCCGGCGGTGGCCGCCCAGTCCGTCGGATTCCTGCGGATGGCGGGCCTCTACCTGCTCCCGTACGCCCTGGTGGTGGCCCTCGGCGGCGTCCACCAGGCCACCGGTGCCGGGCGCCGCCTGGTCGTCGCCGCCCTGCTCGGCCTCAGCCTCCAGCTCGCCGCCGGCAGCACCCTCTCCGGCCCGCTCGGCGTGCACGGCCTCTGGGCCGGCATGACGGTGGGCGCCCTCGCACAGCTGGGGCTGATGCGGCTGCTGACCGGCCGGAGGCGGAAGGGCCCGGAGGCGGCGGCGGTGGACGCGGAGCAGCCCTTCGGCCGGGTGGGAGCCCGGTAGGGGAAGACGTCGGTGCGCCGGACCAGGACGGGCCGAATCCGGTGGACGAGCGACCCTAGGCCTCGGCCACCGGTGCTCCCGCCGGCGCTGCCGGGCCCGGCAGCCTGCCGGCCAGCACGACGCCGACCGCCGCGACACCCGCGAGGGCCAGCAGCGCCGGGCCCATGGCCTCCGCCGGCGGCCGTCCCGCCGCCAGGGTGGTTGCGGCGGCCACGCCCAGGGCCGGCCCGATGTTCATCGCGGTCTGCTGGAGGCCTCCCGCCACACCCGCGTCGGCCACCGAGGCGTCGCGGACGATGACGGCGGTCGCGGTGACCATCACCGTCCCGAACCCGGCGCCCAGCAACAGGAAGGCGCCGCCGATCGCGACCGCGCCGGAGGACTCGTCGAAGCGGGAGGCCAGCAGCACGCCGGCCGAGATGAGGACCATGCCCGACGCGACCGTGCGCCGCGCGCCGTGGTGGCGCAGCAGGACGGCGGAGGCGGGGGCGGCGAGCACCATCGTCACGGCGAGCGGCAGCGCTCGGAGCCCGCTCTGGAACGGGTCCAGGGCGAGGACGTCCTGCAGGAAGTACGTTCCGAGGAACAGGGTGCCGAAGATCGCCGCCGATGCCGTCAGCAGCACCCCGAGTGCCGCGCCTGCCGTGGCCGACCCCAGGACGTGCGGCGGCAGCAACGGGCGTGGCGTGCGCCGCTCGTGCCGGACGAAGGCGGCGGCGAGCAGGACGGCGGCGGGCAGGGCGAGTGCCGTGGTCACCGTCCACCCGTGCTCGGGGACGCCGGCCAGGGTGTGCACCAGGCAGACCAGCGCCGCCGCGAGCAGTGCCGCGCCGGGCAGGTCGAGGCCGGCGGTGCGGTCGCCGGCCGGTTGCGGCAGCCGCACGAGCAGGGCCGACAGGCCGGCCGCTGCGGCGGGTGCGACGGTGAGGAAGAAGACGGCCCGCCAGCCGAGTTGGGCGGTGAGGGCGCCGCCGACCAGTGGGCCGGCGGCGGCCGCCAGCCCGATCGCACTGGTGCGCAGGGCGATCGGCACGGCGAGCCGGTCGGCGGGGTAGGCGGCGCGCAGCATGCCCAGGGTGGCCGGTTGCAGCAGTGCTCCGGCCACCCCCTGAGCGGCGCGCAGGCCGATGATCCAGCCGATGCCGGGTGCCACGGCGATTCCGGCCGAGGCGGCGGCGAAGCCCAGCACGCCGACGGCGAAGACACGTTGGTGCCCGAAGCGGTCGCCGAGCCGCCCGGCGAAGACCAGTAGGCTCGCCACGGCGATGAGGTAGGCGGTGCTGGTCCACTGCACCGCGGCGAAGGAGGCGTGCAGGTCGCGCTGCATGCTCGGCTGGGCGACGGTGAGCACCGTGCCGTCGAGGGCGACGATGGCGGCGCCGATGATGCTCCCGGCGAGGGTCAGGCGTTGCCGTGTGCCGGGGTTCACCGCGGTTCGGGCCCGACGTGGGCGGCCAGGGCCGTGGTCAGCAGCGGGCCGAGGTCGTCGGAGCCGGTGGCGAGTTGAAGGCTGCCCCAGGCCCGCAGCTGGGCGAGGCCGTGCAGGTTGGCCCAGAGCGCGGCGGCGACGGCCGCGGGCCGGGCGCCGGAGGGCGGCTCCACCTCGGCGACCAGCCGGGTGAAGGTCTCGAACAGCGGCAGTGTGGTCTTCCGCAGGCCTGCTCCGCTGCCCTCCAGGAGGTCGTGACGGAACATCAGGTCGAACATGCCGGGGTTGGAGGCGGCGTAGTCGAGGTATCCACGGGAGAGCGCGGCGAGCCGGGCGCGGGGGGCGTCCCCCGCGGCGGCGTCGGCGGTGGCGAGCGCGGAGCCCAGCTCCTCGAACCCGTGCCGGGCGATGGCCGACAGCAGCTCGACGTGGGTCGCGAAGTGGCGACGGGGCGCGCCGTGCGAGACGCCGGCCTGGCGGGCGATCTCGCGCAGGGTGAGCGCGTGGACGCCCTCCCTGGTGACGAGTTCGACGCCGGCGGCCACCAGCCGGGCGCGCAGGCCCGTGTCCTGATCGTTCATGGGCACTGTCTACCAGGCTGGCGTAGACAGTGTCTACTCGCGGCCCCTCCGCCCCAGACCCACCGGCTCCCGGGCCGGGCCGCCCCGGATCTGCCCCCGTGCTCGCCGGTGCACGGCGGCGCGGGGCAGAATCGGCGGTATGGACGAAGGCGGCGAACCGGCCTGCTGGCTGGACCGGGTGTGCGAGGAGTGCGGGCGGCTGCGTGAGCGGCCGGGGCGGGAGCCCTGCGAGAACTGCGGCGCCCCGGCGGAGCCGGCCTCGGAGCCCAGGAGGGAGCCCGGGAGGGACCGGGCGGGCTGATCAGTCCCGGGCAGGGCTCGGCGAGGCAGCCCGTCGAGCGTCCCGTCCTCCAGGTGTGCGGGCGCGAGCGGCGTCAGGCCGGCTGTGTCCGCCGGCTGCTCGGCTTCAGTCGGCCCCGGCCCCGGCCCCGGCCCCGGCCCCCGCCCCCGCCCTGGATCCGCACCCGTCCCCGTCCCGGGCCTCAGCCCCGCCCCCGCCCCCGGCCCGGCGCCAGGCGCCCACCGAGCCGACCCCCGCAGGTGCCCCCACACTGCGCCGAGCCCCTCCACCGCGGGCTGGGTGTACCGCGCGGCGAGCGGCCCGGTGACCACCAGGATCAGTACGTACGCCGTGGCGAACGGCCCGAGTCCGGGCTCGACGCCCGCCGTGACGGCCAGCCCGGCGATGACGATCGAGAACTCCCCGCGCGAGACCAGCGCCCCGCCGGCCCGCCAGCGGCCGCGGGCCGCGATCCCGGCGCGGCGGGCGGCCCAGTACCCGTGCCGATCTTGGTCAGCGCGGTGACCAGTGCCAGCAGCAGCGCGGGCAGCAGCACCGGCGGAATGCCGGTCGGCTCGGTGCTCAGCCCGAAGAAGACGAAGAAGACCGCCGCGAAGAGGTCCCGCAGCGGGCTGAGACCGCCCGCGTGCTGCTGACCGGCCGTCCGGTGGGCGGGCGTCAGGGCGCCCACCAGGGCCGCGGACTCTCCGGCCGTCAGCCGGATCGCCTGGGAGCAGGCGTCCGGTCGTCCGAACGGTAGACGCTGAGACTCCGTGAGCCGTCCCGGTGGGCGATGACCGACAGGTGCCGTTGTTCTCGGGTGGTCAGGTCGTACTGGACGCCGACGCCGGGCAGGGGTGTGGTCCGGACACGGGGGATCGACACGGCGGCTGTCCTCTCGTCAGGGCTTTCCGCGGGCGTGTCAATGGTAATGACTGTGTAAAGTCCCGCTGCTCGGAGGCCTGTCGGGCCCTCCCGTGAAGGCGCCTGAGCGCTCCGGAACGTGCGGTACCCCGGTGCCGTACGCGCGATCGCGCGTACGGCACCGGGGTACCGGCCGAGGGGGAGCAGTGCCGGCCCGTCCGCGGGCTCGCGGGGGTGGCCGGCCCGGGTCGGCGGGCCTACTGGGGAGGCTGGTCGCGGAACTGGTCCTTGAGCTTCTCCTGCCCCGTGTCGACCTGGCCGCTGTACTTGCCCTGAGTCCGTTCGTCGACGGCGTCGCCCGCCTTGTCGACGGCCTTGTCGGCCTGGTCCTCGTGGCCCTTCAGCATGTGCTTGAGCTTCTCCATCATGGACATACGGTCACACTCCTGGATGAGACGGCCCCACCCCTCCAGCATCACCGCGCCACCGGATGTCCGCATCCGGTCAGCTTGCGCGGCAGGGTTGGCAAGGTGGCGCCGAGCATGTCAAATCGAGAGTCCCACGGACTGTCGGAAGGACCTGCCTTGAACGCTCGGACCCGTCGCCTGACCGCCTCCTCCCTCCCCACGCCCGCCGCCGCCCGGCGGGCGGCGGGCGCCGCACTGGCGGTCGCGGGCCTGGTGACGCCGCTGCTCCTGGTCGGCGCCGGGAGCGCGGCGGCCGACCCGGACCCGGCGCGCAAGGGCGCGAAGCTGGCCGCGAAGCTCGTCGAGGACAGCAGCGCCGACGACGCCTACGGCACCCTCCGGGCGCTCCAGAGGATCGCCGACCGCAACGGCGGCAATCGGGTGGCCGGCGCGCGCGGCCACGAGGAGTCGGCCCGCTACGTCTACGACCAGGCCCGCCGGGCCGGGCTGAAGGTGTCGAAGCAGGAGTTCGAGTACACGTTCTTCCAGGCCCTGTCGGAGCGGCTGTCCGTGGTGTCACCGCAGGCCGAGGACGTGCCGGTGAAGGCCATGACGTACTCGGCCGGCGGCCCGGCCGCCGGGCTGACCGCCCAGCTCGCCGTCGTCCCGGTGGACGACACCACCGGCTGCGAGGCGGGTGACTACGCGGCCGGCGCGTACACCGGCAGGATCGCGCTGATCAGGCGCGGCGGCTGCAGCTTCGCCGTCAAGCAGGCCGCGGCGGCCGACGCCGGCGCCGTCGGGGCGATCGTCTACAACAACACCGAGGGCGACCTCAACGGCACCCTCGGCGACCCGGCGGCCGGCAGGGTCCCGACCGGCGGCATCGGCAAGGCCGCCGGCGAGGCCCTGGCCGCCGAGGCCGCCGCCGGACCGGTCACCGTCGGCCTGGACATCCGCACCTTCATGGAGAAGCGGAAGACCTGGAACGTCCTCGCCGAGACCCGCGACGGCGACGAGAACAACACCGTCGTCGTCGGCGCCCACCTCGACTCCGTGGTGGCCGGCCCGGGCATCAACGACAACGGCTCCGGCTCGGCGGGCATCCTGGAGGTCGCGGAGAACCTCGCCGGGCGGCAGGTCAAGAACAAGGTCCGGTTCGCCTGGTGGTCCGCCGAGGAGTTCGGCCTCAAGGGCTCCGAGGCCTACGTGAACGCGCTGCCCGAGGCCGAGAAGAAGAAGATCAGGCTCTACCTGAACTTCGACATGATCGCCTCGCCCAACTCCGCCCAGTTCGTCTACGACGGCGACGACTCCGACCACGTCGGCTCCGGCCCCGGCCCGGACGGCTCGGCGCAGCTGGAGCGGCACATCACCGACTACCTCGACCGGCGCGGACTCCCGCACGAGGGCACCGACTTCACCGGCCGCTCCGACTACGGCCCGTTCATCGACGCCGGGATCCCGGCCGGCGGCACCGACACCGGCGCAGAAGGCATCAAGTCCGCGGCCCAGGCGGCACGGTACGGCGGCACCGCCGGGGTGGCCTTCGACAAGTGCTACCACCAGGCCTGCGACAACCTGGGCAACCTGGACATGACGGCCTTCGATGCCAACATCGACGTCATCGCCGACTCCGTGGGCACCTACGCCTGGGACCTCTCCTCCCTGCACGCCCCGGTGCCGCCGCAGCACACCGACGGCCAGGCCGGCAGCGGCGGCGGCCTCCAGGAGGGCCACGCACACGAGGTCGAAGCCTGACGAACCGGGATCAAGCGGGCCGGCGGACCCAGGGGCGGGGCCGCCGGTACCCGGCCGGGCTGCGTTCGGCCGGGGTCCGGTGGGTGCGCCGGGCAGGGTCCTGACACCATGGCACCGAGATCACGTCACCGTGACACCCTCGGAGGAGTCAGCACCATGAGCAGCACGCACTACGACGTCGTCGTCCTCGGCGCGGGCCCCGGCGGCTACACGGCCGCCGTCCGCGCTTCCCAGCTGGGCCTGCGCACGGCCGTCATCGAGGCCAAGTACTGGGGCGGGGTCTGCCTGAACGTCGGCTGCATCCCGTCGAAGGCGCTGCTGCGCAACGCCGAGCTGGCGCACATCTTCACCAAGGAGGCCAAGACCTTCGGCATCGAGGTCGAGGGCCAGGTCCGCTTCGACTTCGGCGCGGCGTTCAAGCGCAGCCGCACCGTCGCCGACGGCCGGGTCAAGGGCGTCCACTACCTGATGAAGAAGAACGGCATCACCGAGTACGACGGCCGGGGCACCTTCGTCGACGACCGCACCCTCCAGGTCGCGCTGACCGGCGGCGGCTTCGAGCTCGTCACCTTCGACCATTGCATCATCGCCGCCGGTGCCACCACCCGGCTGCTGCCCGGCACCAGCCTCAGCGACCGCGTGGTCACCTACGAGGAGCAGATCCTCACCGAGGAACTGCCCGGGAGCATCATCATCGCGGGCGCCGGCGCGATCGGCGTCGAGTTCGCGTACGTGCTGCACAACTACGGCGTGAAGGTCACCATCGTCGAGTTCCTCGACCGGATGGTGCCGCTGGAGGACGCCGAGGTCTCGGCCGAGCTGGCCAAGCAGTACCGCAAGCTCGGCATCGAGGTGCTCACCTCCACCCGGGTCGACGCCATCGACGACAAGGACCCGGCCGCCAAGGTGCAGGTCACCGTCACCCGCAACGGCCGGCAGGAGGTGCTGGAGGCCGACAAGGTGCTCCAGGCGATCGGCTTCGCGCCGCGCGTCAACGGCTACGGCCTGGAGAACACCGGCGTGAAGCTCACCGAGCGCGGCGCGATCGCGGTCGACGGCCGGGGCCGCACCAACGTCGGGCACATCTTCGCGATCGGCGACGTCACGGCCAAGCTGATGCTGGCCCACGCGGCCGAGTCGATGGGCGTCATCGCCGCCGAGACCATCGGCGGGGCGGAGACCATGGAGCTCGACTTCGCGATGATCCCGCGCGCCACCTACTGCCAGCCGCAGATCGCCAGCTTCGGCTACACCGAGGCGCAGGCCCGTGACCTGGGCTACGACGTCAAGGTCTCCAAGTTCCCGTTCACCGCCAACGGCAAGGCGCACGGCCTCGGCCACCCCATCGGCTTCGTCAAGGTGATCAGCGACGGCAAGTACGGCGAGCTGCTCGGGGCCCACCTGATCGGCCCCGAGGTCACCGAGCTGCTGCCCGAGCTGACCCTGGCCCAGCAGTGGGACCTCACCGTGCACGAGGTCGCCCGCAACGTCCACGCCCACCCGACCCTGGGTGAGGCGGTCAAGGAGGCGATCCACGGCCTGGCCGGGCACATGATCAACATGTGACGCCGTTCCGCTGCTCCAGCCGACGCCGGGGCGTCGGGGGCCGGGCCGACTGACGATTTTCGACTGTCGGCCCGTCCGGGCGCTGTTGCGTCGCCCCGCCGAGTCGGTGCTCGGCGGGGCGACGGGCCGTGACACCGGGGACATTCGCGGCGCATGCTCGAAGGGCGACCGGGCGTCGATGGTCGATGCCCGGCCCACGACGGGAGTGTGCGCGATGACTTCCCACCCGAACCGCCGCCGAGCGCCTTTCATCGTTGTACCGTTCGCCGTGCTGGGCGCCGTGGTGCTGGGTATGGCCGGCTGTTCCGGAAACTCGGGCCACCCTTCGGGTACCGGGGGCAGCGCGACCGCACCGTCCAGCAGCGGGCCCGCAACGGTCACCCCGCCGAGCACCGGCCCGTCGACCACCGTCCCGCCGAGCACCGTCCCGCCGAGCACCGCGCCCGCCCCTGCGACCGGCCTGCACGATTGTGCGACCAGCCAACTTGCGGTCGTGCAGACCGACGTGAGCGTCGGCGCGGGTCAGTACTACTCGACCCTGGCGTTCACCAACACCTCTGACACTGCCTGTTCCCTGACCGGCTACCCGGGGGTGTCGTATGTCGGAGAGAACGGCGTGCAGTCGGGCAACCCCGCCGACCGCTCCCCGGGCACGGTCACCACGGTCACGCTGCAGCCGCACGGCACGGCAGGGGCGGTGCTGCACGATGCCAACGGCACGGGCGGGTACGACCCGGCGGAGTGCCGGCTCTCGCCCGCCGAGGGGCTGCGGATCTACCCGCCGAACCAGACGGCCGCGCTGTTCCTTCCCTGGAGGACCGAGCACTGCTTGGGCCCGACCGTCAACTCCCTCATGATCGGTCCGGTTCAGCAGAATCCGGTCCGCTGACCAACGCGTGACCAGCCGGCAGGCCGTCGACTCGGCGGGCGGGCGCCGAACGGGTGTCCGGAGGATCGGGGCGGTGACCGATCCGGGGCTCCTCCGTGGCCGTACTTCACCGTTGCTCGACGGCCTGCCGGCGTACCCGGCAGTCCGTTCGGATCGGGCCGGCCGCCCCTTTCGGTGAACCGGGCCCCGCACGGGCCGCCCAGCGCCCGCACCTGCCGCGTGTGGGCCCCTGGTCAGCCGGACGGCGCCGACGGCAGGTCCCGGGCCTGCTCCAGCTCGTCCGCCCGCTTCTGGAGGTCCGCGGCGATGTCGTCCCAGTCCGGCCCGTGCAGGTACAGGCTCTGCGCCGCCTCGCGCATCAGCTCCGGCTCGTCCGGCCGCTGGAGGAGGATCAGCCGGTAGGCGAGGTTGCGGATCCGGACCGGGATGTGGCCGTCGACCAGGTACGGGGACAGCTCGCGCAGCATGGCGAGGATCGCGTCCGCGTCGGCGAAGGTGAGTCTCTCGATGAAGTAGTGCTCGTGGTGCTCGCCGTCGCACGCGGGCACCGGCCGGTGTTCGTCGCCGTAGAGGCAGCGGGCGTATTCCGCCAGTGTGCTGTGCATGGGCCGCATCCTACGGTGTGCTCCGCGGAGGCCTGTGCTCGCCAGCACCGGCCGAGGAGAATGCCCGGATGACCGATGTGACCCTCAACTTCTGGAAGCAGCGCCTCGATGCGGTGCCCGAGACCCTCTGGGACCGAACCGACCTGACGGTGCTGATCCTCGCGGAGACCGGCCTGAGCGAACTCCCGCCCGCCATCGGCCGTCTGCGCCGCCTGCGCACCCTCGACCTCGGGCACAACGCGCTCACCGCCGTCCCGGACGAGCTCGGCGAACTCAGCGGCCTGGCCGACTTCCTGTACCTGCACGACAACGCCCTGACCCGCCTTCCGGACACGCTCGGCGGGCTCACCGCACTGCGCTATCTCAACATCGGCGAGAACCAGCTCACCGAACTCCCCGACGCTCTCGGCGAGATGAGCGGGCTGATCGAGCTGCGGGCGCAGCAGAACCGGCTGACCGTGCTGCCGGACACGCTCGGCCGGCTGGGTGCCCTGCGCGAACTCTGGCTGCGCGGCAACGCGTTGACCTCGCTACCGGCATCCGTCGCCCGGCTGACCGGGCTGCGCGAACTCGAACTGCGCGAGAACGCCTTCGCCGAAGTCCCGCCGGCGCTCGCCGGGTTGCCGCAGCTGCGCCGGCTCGACCTGCGCGGCAACCGGCTCACCGCCCTGCCGGATTGGCTCGCCGAGCCGGCCGCGCTGCCCGCCCTGGAGAAGCTCGACCTGCGCTGGAACGACGTCACGCCGTCGCCCCGGCTGCTCGCCGCCCTGGGCGCGCGCGGCTGCGTCGTCCTGTACTGAGAGGTCGGGAACAGCGGCCTACCGAGAGGCCGAGGAGCGTGGTACCGAGAGCCCGGGGACGGCGGCGTACCCGAGAGCCCGGGCCCGGAAAATGATCGCCGGGCGTGCCGGCGGCCTGTTACCGTGGGGGACATGAAGCGCGCTGCAGCCGTCCAGACGACGACGCCGGAGAGAGTCCCGGCGCGCTGACTGTTGAGCCAGTACGAAGCCCCGGGGCGAGTGCCCCGGGGCTTCGTCGTACCCGGTCCACTCGCCCGCCGATCCGCGGAACCGCCGTTCTGCCGACGCCCCCGAGTGGAGACCGCCACCATGCACGACCACCGCCGACTCGGCCGTGAACTCGACCTGTTCGACACCGACCCGCTGATGGGCGCCGGCCTGCCGTACTGGCTGCCCGCCGGCGCCGCCGTCCGGCACACCCTGGAGGAGTTCATCCGAGGGCGCGAACAGCGGGCCGGCTACCGCCACGTGTACTCCCCGGTGCTGGGCAAACGTGAGCTGTACGAGATCTCCGGCCACTGGTCGCACTACCGCGAGGACATGTTCCCGCCGATGGACCTCGGCTCCGAGCAGGTCGTCCTGCGGCCCAGCCTCTGTCCGCACCATGCCCTGATCTACCGCTCCCGCGCCCGCAGCTACCGGGAACTCCCGCTGAGGATGGCCGAGTTGGGCGGCATGTACCGCGCCGAGCTGTCCGGGGTGCTCGGCGGCCTCACCCGGGTGCGGGCGATCCAGCTGAACGACGCGCACATCTTCTGCACCCCCGAGCAGGCCGCCGACGAGGCGGTCGCCGCGCTGGAGCTGATCCGCGAGGCGCACCGCGCACTCGGCATCCGCCCGGTCCGCTACCGCCTCTCGCTACCCGGCGAAGGCGGCAAGTACGTGGCCGACCCTGCTCTCTGGGAGCGGGCCACCGCGCTGCTGAGCGACGTCCTGGAGCGGTCCGGGGTGCCCTTCGAGGCCGCGGAGGGCGAGGCGGCGTTCTACGGGCCGAAGATCGACATCCAGATCGCCGACGGTGCCGGACGCGAGTCCACCCTCTCCACCGTGCAGATCGACTTCCACCAGCCGGAGCGGTTCGGCCTGCACTACATCGGCGCGGACGGCGCCAAGCACCGGCCGGTGATGGTCCATCGCAGCGTGATCGGCAGCGTCGAGCGGGTCGTCGCCCACCTGATCGAGCTGTACGGCGGCGCGTTCCCGGCCTGGCTCGCGCCCACCCAGCTCGTCCTGCTGCCGGTCTCCGAGGACGAGCTGCCGCAGGCCGAGCGGCTCCGGCAGCGCTGCCTCGACCAGGGCCTGCGGGCGGAGGTCGCCGGGCCCGAGCACGGCAGCCTCGGCGCCAGGATCCGCGAGGCCCGGCTGGTCCCGTACCAGGCGGTGATCGGCGCCAGGGAGGCGGTGGACGAGCGGGTGGCGCTGCGGCTGCGCGACGGGCGCCGGCTCGACCCGATGCCCGCGGGCGAGGCGCTGGCCCGGATCGGCGCCCTGGTGGACGCGTGCAGCGCCGAGCTGTGGGAGGCGGCCGACGCCCGTGCCTGAACGGGTCCGAGCCACCCAGTCGTACACCACCTCGGACCCCTACCGGAGGCACCCCCGTGCACTTTCACCCCCACCCGCTTCACCCGCCGAATCGCCCTCCCCGCCCTCACCGCCTGCCTCGCCCTGGCCGGCGCCGCCGTCGAGGCCCCCGCGGGGCCCGCTGCCCGTCAGAGGCGCCGTGGGGCGGAAAGGCGCAGCCGTACACCTCGTCGCCGGTCCGGAACCGCGTCACCTGCTCGCCGACTGCCTCCACCACTCCGCGCAGGTCGAGTCCCAGAGTGAACGGCGGGGCGCCGAACTTGCGCACCGTTCCGGAACGGATCTTCCAGTCGGCCGGATTCACTCCGGCCGCGTGGACGCGCACCAGCGCCTCGCCCGGACCCGGCAGTCCGGTCTCGACGAGCTCCAGAACGTCTGGGCCGCCATAGCCCCGGAGCCCGTTCGACCGCCGGTCCGGGGGAGCCGAGGACGCGGTCAGTAGGACTGCAGCTCGATCAGGCGGCCTTCGGGGTCGCGGAGGTGGGCGCTGCGCAGGTTGGGCCCCCACGCGGGGCGGTTCGTGGCGACGGCGGCGAGCATGCCGCCGCTGCGCAGGCAGAGGGCGAGCGCCTGGTCCACGTCGTCCACCCGGAGGACCAGCATGGCGGCGTCCTGGACGGACGGCGGCTCGGCGGGGAGCCCGGCGGTGCCGAGCGTGATGGCCATCAGTGCGCGGTCGTACAGGGCCAGCACGGCCTGGTCCGCGACGTCCCAGTTGGCGTACGGGCCCTCCGGCGAGCCCTTGGCCAGGGTGGCGCCGGTGAGCGGCGGCAGGATCGCGTCGTAGAACGCGAAGCACTCGGCGAAGCGGGAGACGAGCAGGCGGTTGTACAGGGCGTCCACGACGGGCTCCGGGGGTGGTGGGCTCAGCTCATGAGGAATTGACGGGTGAATTGATGGGTTGGCGCCCACTATAGGGCTGCACCTAGACTTCTGCCATGATCTCCGAGAGCGCCGCGAGCACCGGGACCGCCGGTCCCGCCGACGGGCCCACCGACGGGACCGCCGGTCCCGCCGACGGGCCCACCGACGGGACCGCCGGTCCCGCCGACGGGACCACCGAGCGGTCCACCCCGCCCACGCTGCTGGACCTCACCACCTACCTGCTCTCCCGGACCGGCAAGACCGCCCGCGGCCTGCTCGCCGAGCGGCTGTCGCAGCGCGGCCTGCGGCTCTGGGACATGGCGGTGCTCGCCGCACTGGCCGACTTCGGGCCGCACGCCCAGCGCGACCTGGTCCGCCGGCTCGGCGTGGACGCCAGCGACATGGCCAAGGTCGCCGACCAGCTGGCCGGCGCCGGCTACGTCGAGCGGATGCGCGACACGGCGGACCGCCGGCGTGTCTCGGTCAGCATCACCGAGGCCGGGCGGACCGCCCTGGCCGAACTGGACGCCGAGGCACGCGCCGTGCAGGACGAGATCCTGACGCCGCTCGAACCGGCGGAGCGCCACGTCCTGCACGACCTGCTGCGTCGCGTCCACGAGGGGCTGCCCGGTACGCCCTGACGGCCGGGCCGGGGAGGGCCCGCAGGGCCGATGCCTCCGGCGGGCCGGTGGGCTTGGTCGGCTTGGTCGGGTCAGGCCTGTCCGCCGAGTGGGAGTGGGCGGCGGGCGCCCGCGAACTCGCTCGACCAGTGCGGGTCTTCGAACACGCCCGGAAGGCGGGCGACGAGGGTGCCGGTGTGCTCGGCGTGGATCATCGCGCCGTCGCCCACGTAGACGCCGACGTGGTGCAGCGGGGCGTCCGAGCGGGAGAAGAAGAGCAGGTCGCCGGGGAGCAGGTCGGTGCGAGCCACCGGGGCGGAGCGGTGGTACTGGGCGACGGTGTAGTGGGCGAGGTCCACCGCGCCGCCGCTGGCCCGGTACCAGCAGTACAGCGAGAGTCCGCTGCAGTCGAAGCCGACGGTGCTCTCGCCGAGGCACTGGCCGTTCAGGTAGCCGTTCTCCTCGTCGCAGAAGCCGATGCCCGCGCCCAGCCGGTCGCCGCCGCCCCAGGCGTAGGGCACTCCGAGCTGTGCGGCGGCCACCGCGGCGGCCAGCCGGCCCCAGTCCGCGGGCTCGGTGGGGTCGTCGGGCGGCGCGGTTCGGCGGGACCGGCTGGCCGGGTTGGTCTGGCCGGGCGCGGCCGCGGCGGGAGCGGCGGCGGCCAGGGCCGGGGCGACGCCCGTGCCCAGCGCCAGCCCCAGCATCCGGCGGCGGCCGACACTTCGGCCCGAGGGTGGGAACACCATGGAAAACCCCCTGGTAGTGGTGGAGTGCCAGGATCCCGGCCCGGCGGCGGGGCCCGCCATCACCCGCAACGGTGAACCGGGTGCGCGCCCGTCCAGGAGGTGTACGGCGGGCGCCGGTAATTGGTTTGACGGTCGGTCATCAGCGGTCGACGATGAGGCGGAATCCCCCGTTCGACCATTTGGAGCGCGTCATGGGCAGTGCCGTCCGGCTGATCCGCAACCGCCGGCTGACGCAGGCCGTCGACTACGCCTACGGTGCGGCCGTCGATGCCCCGGTGCGCTCGCTCTGGCTGGCGGGCTCCTGCCCGCTCGACGCCGAGGGGCGGACGGTGGCGGTCGGCGACTACGAGGGCCAGGCCCATCAGGTCATGCGGAATCTGATAACCGTCCTGGAGGGCGAGGGTGCCGCGCTCACCGACCTGGTCCGGACGACGGTGTACGTGGTCTCCTCCAGTCAGAGCGACCTGGTGAAGGTCTGGGAGGTCTACCGCTCGTACCTGGGGAGCCACGACGTCCCGAGCACGTTGCTGGGCGTCTCGGTGCTCGGGTACGACGACCAGCTGGTCGAGGTCGAGGCGGTCGCCGTGCTCTCCTGATCCCTGAGGATGGGCCGACCGGGGCGAGCGCGGTCAGCCGGCGGCGAGGAGGTCGCCCCTCGTCGCCCGGTGCGGGCCGGGTCACTCCTGCTTGACGGCGGAGAGGTCGAACTCCAGCACCACCTTGTCGCCGACCAGGACGCCGCCGCCCTCCAGCGCGGCGTTCCAGGTGATCCCGTAGTCCTTGCGGCTGATGGCGACCGAGCCCTCGAGGCCGACCCGGAGGCTGCCCTGCGGGTCCCGGGCGTTGCCCGTGTACTCGAAGTCGATGGTGACCGCGCGGGTGGTCTCCTTGATGGTGAGATCGCCGGTCACCCGGTACTCGGTGTCGCTCAGCCGCTCGACCGCCGTCGAGGTGAAGGTGAGCTTCGGGTGGTTGGGTGCGTCGAGGAAGTCATTGGTGCGTAGGTGGCCGTCCCGTTGCTCGTTGCCGGTGTCGATGCTCGCGGCCTCGATGGAGACCTGGGCGGTGGAGCGAGACGGGTCGGTCCCGTCCAGGTGGGCGGTGCCGTTGAAGGTGTGGAAGGAGCCGCGCACCTTCGTCACCATGGCGTGCCGCGCCACGAAGCCGATCCGGGTGTGCGCGGGGTCCAGGACGTAGTCGCCGGTGAGCTCGGCCAGGGGGGTCGTCATGGTTGCGGGGTCTCCTGACGGGTGCGGTGCTGGGGTCCGGCGCCCGTGGCGCGGGTGGGGCCGCCGGGTGCCGTGACGGGCGTTGGTGCCCGTCTGTGGTGCCGGTGCTCGTCGGCGGTGCCGGTGGTCTGTGCCGCGCGCGGGGCGCCCCGGGTCACGCTAGGCGCCGACGGCCGGTGCCGCACCCGCTGGTTCGCCCGATCGGCCCCGGTCGGCGCCCACCCGCCCGGCCGGCCCGTGTGGCGCACCTGTGGAAGATCTTCGCGAATCCTTGACCGCATAAGTGGTCTATGCCAATCTCTCGGCCAGGTCTGGACCAATGCCCCATGGGGGGCGCTCGGGGCTGGCCTGAAGGGGCAACCGGGAGGGTTTCAAGTTCCCTGCGCAGAGCAGCCGTTGGCGGGACCGAATGAACCGCCGAGTCGCCCGGAGGGCCTGTACGGGCGCGGGGCCGCACCGTTCACGGCGTGTTGGAGCTCAGGGCGGCGGCGCAGCCCGAGCGGACGGCGATCAGCATCGACGACGGGCAGCGGCTGACGTTCGCCCAGTGGCAGGAGCGTTCGGCCTCGGTGGCCGTCGCCCTGGTCCGGCGGGGCATCAGGCCTGGCGACCGGGGCGCGCCGACCTGCTGGTCGTCGCCCACCGGGTCGTGTTCGACGGCATCTCCAAGGACGTTCCGGTCGCCGACCTGGCCGCCGCCTACAACGCCCTGGTGGCGGGCGCCCCGGCCGGTCCTGCGGCGCGTGGCGTTCCGGAGCACGGCCATGACGGCCTTCCGGAGCGCGGACACCCGGTCGCTGGCTGGGTCTCACCTCGCTCTCCTTCGACTCTGGGCGAAGGCGCCGACCGCCGTCCGCTGGGCCTCGCTCACCCGGTTGCCCAGGATCACCTTCAGCGGCACCGCCGAGGCGCCCGTGCGCGCGCCCAGCTCCCGTGCGACGGCGGCCAGGACGACCGCACTGGCGGAGGTGCCGGTGCGCACTGCGGCGGCCCGGCTCGCCAGGTCCAGCCGGGGGCAGACCAGTTGGCCCTCCCACCACCGCTCGGCCTCCCCGGGGCCGGCCTCCTGCGGCCAGAGCGTGTCGCGCGCGAGTCCGTCGAAGCGGACCCCCAGTCGCCCGTCCGCCGGCCGTCCACCGTCATCCATCGGGGTGTCCCCCCGTCCGCGTCCACCCGAAGTGGTTCGGACCAATATGTGGCACCGGATCCTAGGCCACCGCCCCGCGTGCGGCTATCGTCCCGCTGGAAGTGAATCAATACCGCACAGTTGGTTTCCTGGAGAGATCGTCATGACGGGCCGGGGCCAAAACAGCGGATGCGGTCCGGGATATCGCCGCAGTTAAGATACGGGCTGTCTGGTTTTGTTCAATCGCTGTGGCGGGTGGGTGGTCGTGTGGTGCGGCAGGAGCGGGCGGTGCGGACGCGCCGGCTGATTCTGGAGGCAGCGGCTTCGGTCTTCGACGAGTTCGGCTACGAGGCAGCGACCATCGGCGAGGTGGTGGCCCGGGCCGGGGTGACCAGGGGAGCGGTCTACTTCCACTTCGCGTCCAAGCGGGAGCTGGCGCAGGGCGTGGTGGAGGAGCAGTTCGTCCAGGATGTCATTCCCGAACGGGCTTGCAAGCTCCAGGAGTTCGTGGACACCGGGATGGTGGTCGCGTACCTGATGCCGCGCGATCCGCTGCTGAGCGCGGGCGCGCGGCTGTCGTTGGGGCAGGACATCCACGGCGACCTGGGCGGGGGAGCGATCCCGGGGTGGATCGATCGGCTGGAACAGCTGCTGATCGCCGCGCGGGAGCGGGGCGAGCTGCTGCCGCAGGTGGTCCCGGCCGACACCGCCTGGCTGGTGACGGCGGCCTGGACGGGGGTGCAGATCCAGTCGCAGAAACTCTCCGGCCGGGCGGACCTGGAGCGGCGGGTCGCCGGGCTCTTCCGGCACGTGATGCCGACCGTGGCGGTGCCGGGTGTGCTGGCCGCGTTGGAGATGGATGCCGGTCGGGGTGCACGCGTGGCCGCCGAGGTGTCCGCCGCGCGCGCCGCCGTCGGCGCGCGCGAGGGGTCGGACGTCGAGGGGTCGGACGTCGAGGGGTCGGACGTCGAGGGGTCGGACGTCGAGGGGTCGGACGTCGAGGGGTCGGACGTCGAGGGGTCGGACGTCGAGGGGTCGGACGTCGAGGGGTCGGACGTCGAGGGGTCGGACGTCGAGGGGTCGGACGTCGAGGGGTCGGACGTCGAGGGGGAAGGCGTCGGGGCCGAGCGCTGAGGGGTGGGCGTTGGGGGCGGGTATCGGGGGGCGCAGGGTGTCCGGGGACAGCCGGCGAGCCGCAGGATCATGCAGCGCATCCGGTTTTCCACGGGCAAACCGCTCGTCCCGTTTTCTGAAGGAGGGGCGGCTGCTGCCCTGCCCGGTGCCCGGGGCGCGGGCTCCTGCCGTGGACGGGGCTCGTACTCCAGCTCGATTGTCAGTGGCCGCCGTGATGATGGTCGGTATGAAGGACGCAGCCACCATGGCCTCTCCCGCTGCCCTGGCGTCTCCGGACGCCTACGCCGACGCCGTCGCCGCCGCCGTGCGCGCCGCCGCCGCGTACTACGCCGACGGCTCCACCCCGCTCGGCGACGACGAGTACGACGCCCTGGTGCGCGCCATCGAGGCGTACGAGGCCGAGCACCCGCAGGAGGTACTGCCGGCGTCGCCGACCGGCAAGGTCGCGGGCGGCGCGGCGGTCGGCGACGTCCCGCACTCGGTGCCGATGCTCTCGCTCGACAACGTCTTCTCCGCCGAGGAGCTGGAGTCCTGGGCGGCCGGGCTGGAGCGGCGGCTGGGCCGCCCGGTCGCGGCCTGGTGCGTGGAGCCCAAGCTGGACGGCCTCGCGGTCGCCGCCCGTTACCGGGCCGGCCGACTGGCCCAGGTGCTGACCCGAGGCGACGGACTCGCCGGGGAGGACATCACCCACGCCGCCGACTCCGTCCTCGGCCTGCCCGCCCGGCTCGCCGAACCGATCGACCTCGAGCTGCGCGGCGAGGTGCTGCTCACCCAGGAGCAGTTCGAGCACGCCAACACCGTCCGTACCGAGCACGGCGCCACCCCGTTCGCCCACCCCCGCAGCGGCGCCGCCGGCACCCTGCGTGCCAAGGACCGGCCCTACCGGGTCGAGCTCACCTTCTTCGCGTACGGGGCGGTCGGCCTGCCCGGGATCGACCACGGCGAGCTGCTGGCCCACCTCGCCGGGCTGGGCGCCAACACCGCGGCGAGCACCGCCGCCGGCCCGCGGCGCTGCACCACGATGGACGAGGTGCGGCAGCGGATCGACGAGATCGCCGCCCTGCGCGCCGCTCTGCCGTTCGGCATCGACGGCGTGGTGGTGAAGGCCGACGCGGTCGCCGACCAGGAGGAGGCCGGTTCCGGCTCCCGTGCCCCGCGCTGGGCGGTCGCCCGCAAGCTCCAGGCGCAGCACAAGGTCACCCGGCTGCTCGGTGTCGAGTGGAACGTCGGCCGGACGGGCATCATCGCGCCGCGGGCCGTCCTGGAGCCGGTGGTGATCGACGGTGTCACCGTCACCTACGCCACCCTGCACAACCCGGCCGACATCGAGCGCCGCGGCCTGATGATCGGCGACCAGGTGTTCGTCTACCGCGCGGGCGACGTCATCCCGCGGGTCGAGGCGCCGCTGGTGGACGAGCGGACCGGTGCCGAGCAGCCGATCGCCTTCCCGGCGGCCTGCCCACGCTGCGGCGACGCCATCGACACCTCCGAGCAGCGGTGGCGCTGCGTGCGCGGCCGCGGCTGCCAGGCCGTCGCCTCGATCATCTACGCCGCCGGGCGGGACCAGCTGGACATCGAGGGGCTCGGCGGCACCCGTGCCGTCCAGCTGGTGGAGGCCGGTCTGGTCGCCGACCTCGCGGACCTGTTCACCCTCACCCGTGAGCAGCTGCTCACCCTGGAGCGGATGGGCGACACCAGTGCCGACAACCTGATCGTCGCCATCGAGACAGCCCGCTCCCAGCCGCTGAACCGGGTCTTCTGCGCCCTCGGGATCCGGGGCACCGGACGGACGATGTCCCGCCGGCTCGCGGCGCACTTCGGCAGTATGGCGGCCATCCGGGCCGCCGACGCCGAGGCGCTGGCCGGAGTGGACGGCATCGGGGTGGAGAAGGCGGCCGTCATCGTCGCCGAACTGGCCGACGTGGCAGGCCTCTTGGACCGGCTGGCGGCCCAGGGCGTCGGCACGGCCGTCACCGCGCCCGCCGCCGCCGTCAACGCCGCCGGCACTGCCGATGGGTCCGGCGCGGAGGAGCAGACCGGGGCGTCGGCACCGCTGGCCGGCCAGAGCGTCGTCGTCACCGGCACGATGACCGGGCCACTGGCCGAGTTGTCCCGCAACGCGGTGAACGAGCTGATCGAGCGGGCGGGTGGCAAGGCCTCCTCC
Source organism: Kitasatospora sp. NBC_00039 (assembly GCF_045160625.1). NCBI lineage: Bacteria > Bacillati > Actinomycetota > Actinomycetes > Kitasatosporales > Streptomycetaceae > Kitasatospora > Kitasatospora sp. NBC_00039. Next base: position 470,922 of record NZ_CP108290.1, read on the forward strand.
TCGGTGTCCAAGCGGACCACGCTGCTGGTCGCGGGTGAGAAGGCCGGATCCAAGCGGGCCAAGGCCGAGGAGCTCGGGATCCGGATCGTCACCCCGGAGGACTTCGCCGAGCTGGTCGCCGACTACCTGGCCTGAGGGCTCCGCCGACGGCTTCGGTCCACAACAGCGTGGGCCCGACGGCCCGACGGCCTGGCCGGGCTGGACGACGGGGCGTCGGCCGCGCCACCGCGGTGGCGATGACGGCCGTCCCCACCGGCATCGCCGCCTTTCCCGGACCATCGCGGAATCCGCCCAGATCGTGACGCCGGGCCGCCGGGCCGCCGGGCCGCCGGGCCGCCGGGGCAGCCTGGGCGGCCGACCCGGCTGCCCCGGGCCGAGGCGATTGCGACGGGAGCCGGCCGGCTGCCCGGAACAGGGGTGCGGGGTGGTCTCAGTGCGGGTCGGCCTCGGGTGCCAGGCCGAGGAGGGGTGCGAGCGCCCGTCGAAGGTCGGTGGGCTCGCGGTAGAGCAGCCCGGTCATGCCGAGGCGGCGGGCGGCCTCGACGTTCTCCGGCCGGTCGTCGATGAAGAGACAGCGACCGGGGGTCGTCCGGGCCCGGTCCGCGGCGATCCGGTAGATCTGCGGGTCGGGCTTGGCCGCGCCCACGCGGGCGCTGTTGACCACCCCGTCGGCGAGGTCGGCGAGCCCGAGCGCGGCGAGGTCCTCGTCGAGCCACAGCGTGGCGTTGCTGACGAGCAGGACGGTGCAGCGCTCCCGGACCCGGCGGAGCAGGTCGACCACGGCGGCGTCCACCCGGACCGTCGGCCGTGTGAAGGCGGCGGCCAGCCCGGCGGCCGCACCCGCCGGGACGCCGTCTGCGGCAAGCCGCTCGGCGACGGCCTGAGCCCACTGGTCGCGGGTGAGCGAACCGCTGACCAACGGCTCCACGACCCCGGGGCCGAAGGCGGCACGCTCGGTGTCGCCCTCGGACAGCCCCGCCGCGTGTTCGAGGCGGGCGGTCTCGCGGTGGTCGAAGAAGCGGATCACGCCGTCGATGTCGCACAGCACAGCGTCGAAGGGCGGCTTGCCGGAATCGATGGAGGTCGTCATCACCCCTGGATACCACCCCGGCCGGGCCCGCCGCCGGGAAATGAGGGTGCCCGGGGGTGCGGTAGGGTTGCCGCGCCGAATGTGACTGCGGACTCGGGGAGGTGAGACCCATTACCGGTGTGTCGGAGCGGGTGCTCCCCGGGAACGGCCGTGACGGCGTGGTGCCGCACCTCTGACGGTGCCGTGCCGGTTCGGTGACAGTCCCTCGGGGAGCCCTGGTGGATGGTTTCTTCTGCCTGGTTTTTGAGGGGTTTCTCCTTTGTCTGTTTTTTCCTCTTCGCTGTTGCGTTCGTCCGTGGCCGCCCGCCTGCGCGCGGCCGGGTGCGTGTTCGCCGAGGACGAGGCGCGCATTCTGCTCGACGCCGCGGCGACGCCGGCGGAGCTGGCGGTGATGGTCCGCTCCCGCGCGCAGGGGCGCCCGCTGGAGCACGTGGTCGGCTGGGCGGAGTTCGCCGGTCTGCGGGTGGCGGTGGACCCGGGTGTCTTCGTGCCCCGGCGCCGCAGCGAGTTCCTGGTCCGGACGGCCGCCGGGCTGACGCCCGAGGGCGCGCTCGTGGTCGATCTCTGCTGCGGCAGCGGCGCCCTGGCCGCCGCGCTCGCGGCCGTGGTCGGCACGCCGGTCGAGGTGTACGCGGCGGACGTCGACGCGGCCGCCGTCGGGTGTGCCCGCCGGAACCTGGCCGGCGTCGGCGGTCGGGTGTTCCAGGGCGACCTGTTCGAGCCGCTGCCCACCTCCCTGCACGGCCGGGTGGACGTGCTGCTGGCGAACGTCCCCTACGTACCCACCGCCGACATCGAGCTGCTGCCCGCGGAGGCCCGCGTGCACGAGGCGCGCCCGGCACTGGACGGCGGCGCGGACGGCCTGGACGTGCTGCGCCGGGTGGCCGGGGAGGCACCGCAGTGGCTGGCACTCGGCGGGTCGCTGCTCTTCGAGACCAGCGAACGCCAGGCCCCCGAGGCGCTCGCCGTCGCCGGTTCGGCAGGGCTGGACGCGGCCCTCTCCTGGTGCGAGGACCTCGACGCGACCGTGGTGACCGCCACCCTCCGCTGAAGCCGGCCGCCGTGGCTGCTGGAGCCGCCGACGTTGCCGAAGCTGATCAGGCCGCTGACCACGGCCGGAGTCGCCGAGGCCGTCGAGGCTGTACCGGTGACCGGACCCGCCCGCCCGGCAGCCCGCCGAGGCCCAGGCGGGCGGGGGCGGCGGGCCCAACCGGGCCGCCACCTGCGGAATTCGCTTGTCCCGAAGGTCCCGGGGGTGGTGAGGTGCACGCATGAATACGGATCATGACAAGCTGCTCGCCCTCCTCGACGCCCGGATGCGTCGTGGCGCCCAGCCCGGGACCCCCGCCGCCCGGATCGAGCGAACCCCGGACGTGGTGCGCCGGACCGGGCCCGACAGCGTCTGGAACGGCATCGTCTGGTCGGACCTCGACGCCGGGAGCGCCGACGCCGCGATCGCCGAGCAGGTGCGCCACTACACCGGGCTCGGCCAGGACTTCGAGTGGACGCTGTATGCCCACGACCGGCCGGGCGACCTCGCCGACCGGCTGTCGGCCGCCGGCTTCACCCCGGAGGAGAGCGAGACCCTGATGGTCGCCGACATCGCCGACCTCCTCCGCCGCACCGCGGCCACGGACGCGCCGGACGGGATCGAGCTGCGCGAGGTCACCGACGAGGCCGGTGTGGCGCAGGTGGTTGCCGTCCACGAGCAGGCCTTCGGCACCGACGGCACCCGGCTGGGCCGACGGATCCTGGCCCAGCTCGCGGAGAGCCCGGACACCTTCCGCGTCCACCTCGCCGTCGCCCACCAGGACGGCCGTGAGATCCCGGTGTGCTCGGCCAGGATGGAACTGCACCCCGGTACCGGATTCGCCGGCCTCTGGGGCGGCGGGACGCTGGCCGACTGGCGGGGGCGCGGCGTCTACCGGGCGCTGGTCGCCCACCGTGCCCGGATCGCCGCCGACCTCGGCTACGAGTACCTCCGCGTCGACGCCTCCGACCAGAGCCGTCCGATCCTCGAACGCCTGGGCTTCGCCGTCCTGACCACCATGACCCCGTACCAGTACCAGGTCTGACCGGGCGGCCGACCGGGGGCGCATGCTGTCGGGGGAACGGCCGGTCGAAGGTCGCTCAAGGACTGTTCGACGGCGCTCGGCCGGTGCCACCGCGCGTCAGCGGCGCGCCGGAGCGGCGTTGAGCCGGAGCCAGGTTGAGTCGGAGCGGCGTTGAGCCGGAGCCGCGTTAGACGCGTGCGTATGGAGCTGAGCTCGGCGGCTATGGTCCGCCGGCCCACGGTGGAATTGACTGGTTGCCATGACGGATGACACGCAGACCATGCAGACGACGGAGACCACGCAGGACACGCAGCAGCGCCCCGCCGCCCGTCCCGGGGGCCCCGCAGCCCCCCTCGTCCTGGTGACGGGCGGGACGGGGAAGATCGGCCGACGGGTGGCCGAGCGTCTGGCCGCCCGCGGGCGGGACGTGCGCATCGGCTCGCGCACCGCCCCTGTCCCGTTCGACTGGAACGACGAGAGCACCTGGTCGCCGGCCCTGGAGGGGGTCCGGGCCGTGTACCTCTCCTACTACCCGGACCTTGCGTTCCCGGGGGCGGTCGAGGCGGTCGGGGCCTTCTCCCGGCTGGCGGCGAAGACCGGCGTGGAGCGGCTCGTCCTGCTGTCGGGCCGCGGCGAGGAGGCGGCCCGCGCCGCCGAGGAGGCGGTCCGCGGGGTCGGCACGGGCTGGACCGTGTTGCGGTGCGCCTGGTTCAACCAGAACTTCGACGAGAGCTTCTTCCTGGAGCCGGTCCTGGCGGGGGAGTTGGCCCTGCCCGCCGGAGCCGCGGTCGAGCCGTTCGTGGACGCGGACGACATCGCGGACGTCGCGGTGGCGGCGCTGACCGAGGACGGCCACGACGGCCGGGTGTACGAGCTGACCGGGCCGCGTCCGCTCTCCTTCGCCGACGTCGCGGCCGAGCTGTCGGCGGCCACCGGGCGGGAGATCCGGTTCACCGCCGTCACCGTGGAGGAGTACCGCGCGGTGCTGGCCGTGGCCGGGCTGCCGGGCGAGTTCGCCGAACTGTTCACGCTGATCCTCGACGGCCGCAACGCCCACGTGTCGGACGGTGTCCGGCGGGCGCTGGGCCGCGAGCCCAGGGATTTCGCCGAGTTCGCCCGTGCTGCGGCCGCCACCGGCGTCTGGGACGACTGACCCGCCCCCTGCCCCGGCCCGGGGACCGTACGAGGTCGCCGGCGCCGGCGCCGCACCGCTGCTCACCGCTGCCCGGGGCCGTCCCGGGCAGCCGCCCGCCGGCCCGCCCGCCCGCCCGCCCCACCGCCGTCCGATCGAAGGAACCCCGATGCGCCACGACGAGACCACCGCCCCCGCCTTCTCCGCCGCCACCCCCGCCGACCCGTCGTCGGCCGACGGCCGTGCCCGGGCCGCCGGACCGCTGCTCGCGACCGCCACGGTGGCGATGGGCCTGATGGCCGGCCTCTTCTTCGCCTTCGACGTGTCCGTCATGCCAGGCCTAGCGAAGGGCGACGACCGGACGTACGTCACGGCGATGCAGAACATCAACAGAGCGATCGAGAACGGCCTCTTCGGCCTGGTCTTCGTCGGTGCGTTCGCGGTCACCGGAGCCGCCGCCTACCTCCAGTACCGCGCCGGGCGCCGCACCGCCGCGATCTGGGCCGGCGCCGCGACCCTGCTCTACCTTGCGGCGCTGGTCGTCACGCTGGCCGTCAACATCCCGCTCAACAACGAACTGGCCCAGGCCGGGGACCCGTCGCAGATCGCGGACTTCGCCGCGGTGCGCGCCCGGTTCGAGTCCACCTGGGTGGCCACCAACATGCTGCGCACCGCGCTCTGCACGGCGGGTCTGGCCGCGCTGATCCGTGCCCTGCTCCTGCACGCCCGCGCCTCGCGCTGAACCGGCGCCCGGGGGCGGGGCCGGGTCGCGCCCCTGCGCGTCGCCGTGCTCCCTCTGCGCCCCCTCGTGCTGTCGCCCAAGTCCCTTGGGGTGCCGGTGACTTGGCCGGACGGGGTGGGTTCTAGAATCATGGCGGGCACAGCGACGACCCGGCGAAGGGGCGGCAGCCACCGTGAATCCCGCACTGCGACCGTTCCGTGTGGAGGGCAGGGCGATCCCGCTCGCCAAGTACCTTGCGGAGGAGGAGATAGGCGATCTCGTCGGCTGTTCGTGCATCGGCAACGAGGTGACGATCGACCTGTCCGACACGCACTTCCTGATCAGCCTGGTCGACCTGGGCGGGGCGCTGCGGCTCAACTTCCACATGGCGCACGACGGTCCGGCGCACGCTCGATCCTGGAGCCGCGGGCTGCCCGCGGAGGCGGGGTCACGCGAGATCGCCCGGCGTATCGCGCTGGACGTGGCCACCCTCGCCCGCGAGCTGGCCCCCCTGCGCGACAAGCCCCCGACGCCCCCGAAACCCCCGAGGCCCCCGATGCTCCCGAGGCCCCCGAGGGTCCCGAAGTCACCGGTTCCGGCGATGCTCCCGAAGGCCCCGGAGCTCCCGGAGCCCCCGAAGGGCCCGAAGCCCCCGACGACGCGCTGAGCGCCGCCGGGGGCTTCGGGCCGTTCTTCCGGGTGTTGGGTCGGCTGCGGTCCGGCTGCGGTCCGGGTGCGGTCGGGTCGCGGTCCGGTCGCGCTCCGGGGTGTGCGGCCGGATCAACGCCCCTGGAGCGACTTGACGTTGTTGCCGAAGGTCCAGTTCTTGGAGCCGTCCCAGTTCAGCGACCAGGTCATCAGGCCCTTGAGCTTGCCGGAGGCCCCGCTGCCGTACGTGTTCCAGGCCTGGGCCACCTGACCGGTCGTCATGTAGCCGCCACCCGCGCCGGGCTGGGCGGGCAGGCCCGGGACCTGCTTGTCGTACGGGACCTTCACGGTGGTGCCCTGGACGGTCAGGCCCTTGTCGAGGCAGTCGGTCTGGGCGGTGAAGCCCTGGATGGTGCCGGCGGAGTACGAGTCGCCGGCGCAGCCGTACATGCTGCCGTTGTAGTACTGCATGTTCAGCCACCAGAGCCGGCCGTTGTCGGCGTACTTCTTGATGACCGGCAGGTAGGCGCCCCAGATGGAGCCGTAGACGATGCCGGCGCCGGTGACGTAGGCGGTCTCGGGGGCCATGGTGAGGCCGAAGCCGGCCGGCATCCCGGCGAGGATGCCGTCGATGATCCGGATCAGGTTGGCCTGGGAGGGGGAGAGGCTGGTGATGCTGCCGCTGCCGACCAGGCCGGTCTCGATGTCGATGTCGATTCCGTCGAAGTTGTTGGCCTTGAGGATCGGGACGATGGTGGCCACGAAGCGGTCGGCGACCGCGGTGGAGCCGAGGTCGATGCCGGCCGCGGCGCCGCCGATGGACATCAGGACGGTGAGCCCGGCGGCCTTGGCCTGGCACACCTCGGCGGGGGTGGGCACCTTGACGGTGCTGTCCATGCCGTCCTGCCAGAGTGCGGTGCCGTCGGAGAGGATCACCGGGAAGGCCGTGGTGACGACGTTGTACCCGTGCGCGGGAATCCGGCTGTCGGTGATCGGGATCCAGCCGAGTGGCGGGTGGACGCCGTTGGCCGCGCCGTCCCAGTTCTCCCAGTAGCCCTGCAGCACCTTGCCGGTGGGGCGGGACTTCACCGCGCAGGTGCCACCCCCGGCGGTCTTGCCGGCGGCGGGCCCGGCGGCCGCCGCGGGGGTGGTGGCGCCGGGTGAGGTGGCGCCGGGTGAGGTGGTGCCGGGTGCGGTGGGGGCGGCGGTGGCGGCGCTCACCGGAGCCGCGAGTGCGAGGGCCAGGGCGGCGCCCAGCAGCCGTGCGGTCCGTCGGATCATGACGTGTGCTCCCTTTCCGGCCATGGCCCGGTGGGCCCGTGGGGGGCCGGTGCGGGGGAGGGCCATGGCGAGTGACTGTGGGGGTGGTCGGCGGGAAGCCCGACCGCGGATGTCACGGCCTGACAGGCGTGGGGTGCCCGGGGTGCGTACCGCGATCGCAGGGAAGCGTAGGAACGACCCTGACGCAACGTCAATAGGTCTGGACCAATTCGACGAGAACTGGCCTGGCGGGCTCAGCCCGTCTCGTTGCCGTGCAGCACCAGCGCCCAGCACAGGCACCCGAGCGCTGCCGTGCAGAGCAGCGCCCGGGCCACGTTCCACCGCACCCACCGCGCCTCGAAGCGGCCGCGCACCGCCGCCGGGTCCGCGATCCGCCCCGGCTCCCCGGCGGCGGCCAGCGCGTCGTTCAGCGGAATGTTGATCACCCGCGTCACCACCAGCGAGGCCGCATAGAAGACCAGCGCCGCCACCGCCGCCGGCAGAATCCGGTGCCCGTCGGCCGGCAGGTGCAGCGCCACCGCCACCGCCGTGGTCACCAGAGCCCCGACGAAGCCCAGCAGGAACCACCCGTTGAGAATGGCCACGTTGATGCGCTGCATCACGTCGATGAACGTCCGGTCCTCCGTCCCGCGCAGACCCGGCATCACCGAGCACGCGTAGGCGTAGAACAGCCCCGCGCTCAGTCCGGTGGTGATCGTGGCGGCCACGAGCGCGATCACACGCGACAGTTCCATCGGGCTCATCCCTCTTTCCGGCCGGCGGCGTTGCGGCCGCGGCGTCGCTGCCGGCGGCCCTGCCGCGCACCCGCGTCGTCACCGACGGCAGTTGCTCTGCCGATCATCCACCGGACGGCCGGGCGCTGCCCGCCCGACTTCTCAAGACTCTCTCAAATGACGCGGCGTCAATCCATGTCCACGCGTCTAGGATTACCCCATGGACACGCTCAACGGCCTGCTCGGCGGCCCCAAGGCCCGGGGAGCGTTCCTGCTCCGCTCGATCCTCAGCCCGCCGTGGTCCTTGCGGATCGAGGACGGCGCGCCGCTGGCGGTGGTCACCGCGGTCCGCGGAGACGCCTGGATCCAGCCGGAGGGCCGCGCCCCGGTGCTGCTGCGTCCCGGCGACGTGGCGATCGTGCGCGGCCCGGAGCCCTACACCGTCGCCGACACCCCGGGGACTCCGATGCAGGTGGTGATCGGCCCGGGCCAGGCCTGCTCGCGCGACGGCGCGGACGTCTCCGCCTCGATGGCCCTCGGCGTCCGCACCTGGGGAGAGGTCCGGCCCGGTGACGAGAACCACTCCGTCCTGCTCTCCGGCACCTACCAGGCCGAACACGAGATCGGCCGGCGGCTGTTGGACCACCTGCCCACCCTGCTGATCCGCCCGGCCGGGGAGGACGCCGCCTCCACCGAGGACACCCTGGTCCGCCTTCTGGCCACCGAACTGACCCGCGACGAGCCCGGCGAGGAGCTGGTCCTGGACCGCCTCCTCGACCTCCTCGTCGTCGGCGTGCTGCGCAGCTGGCTCGCCGCCCCGGACAGCGGCGCACCTGCCTGGTACCGGGCCCAGCACGACCCGGTCGTCGGCCCCGTCCTGCGGCTGATGCACGACGACCCGGCCCGTCCGTGGACGGTGGCCTCGCTGGCCGCCGAGGTCGGCGTCTCCCGTGCCGGACTGGCCCGCCGCTTCACCTCGCTGGTCGGCGAACCACCCATGGCTTACCTGGCCACCTGGCGGCTGGCCCTGGCCGCCGACCTGCTCCGCGACCCGGGGCACACCGTCGCCTCGGTGGCCCGCCGGGTCGGCTACAGCAACGCCTTCGCCCTCAGCGCCGCCTTCAAACGGGTCCGCGGCCTCACCCCCCAGGAGCACCGCCGCCTCGCCGAGGAGGCGCCGCCCGCCGCACCGGTCCCCACCACGACCACGGTGGTCCTGGCCGGCTGATCCAACGCGGTTCGAGCCCGCCGCCGCCTGGGCCGATGTGCCCTGACCCGCCGTGGCCCGACCGGATCGCCGCCTGGGCGGCCTGGGCCGCCGGTCCAGCCGTGGGCCCGAGCGGGTCGCCGCCTGATCCGACGTGCCGCCAGGCCCGTGAACGGGCCCCGGAGGTCCGGCGGTTGCGCCGCCGCGAGGGCCGCGCATTAATCGGTGGGCACCACGGATCCGCTCGGCTATGGTGGCGCAGCGGGCGGCTCCGCGACGTGCTTCCTTCTCCACCACACCCTGACAATGTCAGCGCGTCCCCTTTCCGCCCCTCCTCTTCTTCCACCTCCCAGGGGGACTTTTTCGTATGCCCCGAGTCGCCTCGGCCATCGTCGACGTCGACCTCGACTGCTTCCTCCTCCGCCGGCGCGGCTCGGTCTGCGTACCGCCCGGCGACCAGTTCCCCGCCGCGGATCCGTGGAGCGTCCAGGGTCTGGTGGCCCTGGACGCCGACCTCGCCGGGCGCGGCTACCTGCTGACCGCCCGGCTGCGTTCCGCGCTGGCGCGGCTGGCGCCCGTCCGGCTCGCCGAGGTGGGTGACGGGCTGCTCGCCCGGATCGACCACCTGCTCGGTGCGGACCGCCGCCACCTCGCGCTGTTCCGCCGGTTCCCCGACGCGGTGCCCGACCACGCGCACCTCGCCTACTCCCGCCAGATCCGGGCGTTCCTGCTCAACCAGCCCCGCCAGCCGTGCGCGCACTGCGGAAAGGCCGCCGAAGAGGCGGGCATCGGCGCCCTCGCCCCCTGCGCCCACCTGCTCTGCGCCGCCTGCCACGAAGGGCTGGCCGCCGCGCCCGTCGGCGGCCAGTGCCCGGTCTGCGGCACGCCGCTGGGCGCCGAGCCCTTCCTGGGCGAGGACAACCGGGCGGGCCGCAAGGCCGCCGAGGACTTCGGCGGCGAGCAGGTCCTGCGCCCGCTGCGACTGATCGAGGGCGACGGTCTCACCGCGGCCACGGCCGAGTTCGACCGGCTGCTGGCGCGCCGCACCCCGCTCTCCCCGCAGGACCGCGACGACCTCGCAGCCCTGCTCGCCAACGCTCCCGATGACCTGGCCGAGCGGCTCCCCGCGCAGATTCCGCTGCGCGAGTCCAAAGCCACCGTGCTGGCCGCCCTGCTGCGCCGGGACGGGCAACGCGCCCTGCCCGTCCTCGCCGAGCGGATCGACACCGCGACCGACGTCCTGCGGCTGCTCTGGGCCTGGTCGGGCGCCGAGCCCGACCTCCTGCCGGCCACCGCCCGCCGGCTGCGCCTGTGCAACCTGTCCCGGCCGCTGCGCCGCGAACTGCTGGCGATCCTGGACGCGATGGGCCCGGCGGCGCTGGCCGAGGACCTGCGCCGCCACCGGTCGGCCTGGCTGCGGGCCGGCGAGCTGCTGCACCCGTTCGAACACCGCGGCCGCTTCCCCACCGTCGCGGCGGCCTTCTTCCTGCTGCGCGAGAACGATCTCCAACACCACCCGTTGGGCGCCGAGTTCACCGACCCACCGGCTCCGCTGCGCGCCGTCGAGGCAGCCGGTCGCACCAGGCTGGCGTTCACCGGCTTCGCCGGGCAGGTCGAGGAACGGCTCGCGGCGGGCGACGTGACCGCCGCCGTGCGGGTGCTGGCCCGCAGGCCCGGCGAGCTGGTCCGGCGGCTCCACCACGTCCTGCGGGTGCACGCGGCCACCGCGCCCGGCGCCGCCCTCCCCGAGGAACTGCTGCGCACCGTCGGGCCGGCGCTCGGCCGGGTCGCTCCGGGCCCGCTGCTTGGCGCGTACGGGCGGCTTCGCGGCCCGCGCACCCAGGGCGAGCGGCGGCTGTACTTCCCCCGTGGGACGGTGTCGCTGGCGCACGCCAAGGAGGACCACGGCACCGTGGTGCCGGCCGGACTGAGCGGCCAGGTCTGCGCGTTGATCGAGGCGGAGCTGCTGCGCCGGGCCGCCGGCGACCGGTACGACGTGGCCCTGCTGGACGAGGGCCTCGACGACCTGGTGGCCCCGTTCGCCGAGCGCGCCGCCGCCCGCACCCTGGTCAGCGTGCCGCGCGGGAGCCGCCAGCGACTGCCCCGGGGCGACCGGCTGCGGCTCTTCCTGCACTGGATGCAGCCCGAGCACCTGCGCGTCGACCTCGACCTGTCGCTCGCGCTGTACGACGCCGACTGGCGCTTCACAGGACTCTGCGACTACACCCAACTGGCGCACGGCGACCGCGCCGCCGTCCACTCCGGGGACTACGTCAGCGCGCCCCCGCCGCACGGCGCCACCGAGTTCGTCGACCTTGACCTCGCGCGGCTCGCGGCGGCCGGCTCCCGCTACGCGGTGATGATCGTGTTCAGCTACAACGACGTGGCGTTCGAGCAACTCACCGACGCCTTCGCCGGGGTCCTCCAACTGGGTGAAGGCGCCGGGAGCGGTACCGGCCACTACGACCCCAAGGCCGTCCGACAGCGGCTCGACCTCGCCGGGGACGCCAAGGTGTGCGTCCCGATGATCATCGATCTGGCGGACCGCCGGTACACCTGGACCGACCTCAACACCGGTGCCGACGGCGGCTTCCACAGCGTCCGCCGCTACCACGAGGAGGTCGGCCGCCTCAGCGAGGACGTACTCACCCACTTCTCGCCGGGCAGCCGCGCCACTCTGTGGGACCTCGCCGGCGCGTTGGCCGCCGGGACGACGGATGAGGTCGTGGTCCGCGACCGGGACGCCGGTGGCGCGGGCGGTGGCGGTGGCGGTGGGGTCCGAGTCTGGCGCCGCCGCTCGGCTGAGCCGGCCGCGGAGTTCGCGGCGCGCCTGCGCACGCTCCGCGACCCGGACGACGCGTATCCCGCCGCGCCCGCGCACCTCACCCGACTGATCGCCGGGCGGCGGGCGTTGGTCGCGCTGGTCGACGGGGACATCCCGGCACCGGAGCAGCTCTCGGGCACCGCGTACCGGCTCTACCCCGGGCCGCTCGACGCCGCCCCCGAGTCGCTGGACCGCCTCACCGCCGGCGACCTGGTCGCCCGCTTCGCCCCGCCGGACGCCGACCGCAAGGACCAACCAGGCTCGTCTCAGAGGTAGGTCACGCGTGGTAGTCGCTGGGCGGGGCGTCTCGTCCGTCCAGCCTCGCGTGAGGGCCGGTCGGCCTGCCCGGCGTTCCTTGCGCTGTGCGGTCACCCGGTGCGCGACGTGGTCAATTGCGCTGACTGCCGATGACCACTGGACACCACTGGACTCCCTGGAATCGCACATCAGTTGGCGTCGAGCAGCGGGGCCTCGCCTGACCGGCCCTGTGCAGCGCCGGCCGTGTCCTGGCTCGTGGGACGGGTCCGCTCCGCCCACGCGGCCACCGGCGGGCCCGCCGCCCCCAGAGCCGCGAAGAACGCGCCGAGCAGCAGCCAGCCCGCGTGCCCGAGTCCGAGGACTGCTGCCGTGAGGATCACCGGGGCCAGGGCCTGTCCGGCGTCGAAGCCGATGCCGAAGAGGCCCTGGTACTGCCCCTGGGCGTGGTCGGGGGCGAGACCGAAGCCGATCGCGTAGCCGCCCGACGACTCCCACACCTCTCCGAGACTGTGCACGCAGACGGCGAGGACGGCGAGCCCTGGCGCGACCCAGGCCGGAACGTCCGCGGTCAGGGCCATCAGGGGGCAACTGACCAGGAAGAGCAGCCCGGCGAGGCGGAACGCCCGGCCGCCCTGGCGGGGTGATTCCACCCGGGAGCCGATCCTGCTCTGGATCAGCACGCACACCCCGCTGTTGACCGCGTAGACCGCCGCCACGGTCCAGCGGGGCGCGTCGGTGTGCGCGGAGAGCCAGATCGGCAGCAGCAGGGAGACGGTCTGGTATTGCAGGCCCATGGCGCCGTAGAGCGCGACGAAGGAGAGGTACGGCCGGTCGGCCAGGACGGCCCAGCCGTGGTGCTCCCGAGGCCGGGGCAGGGGCTGGTAGTTCGGGACGCCGATCAGGGCGATCAGGCCGGCGCAGGCGAAGCTGGCGGCGTTGGCGAGGATGAGCGCGGTGTATGCCGGGCGGGTGTCGACCGAGACGGCGAAGGCGGAGCCGAGGGTGCCCAGGACCACGCCGAGGTTGACGAACGTGCGGAGTCTCGCCCTGAACGCGGCCGGGCGTTCGCCGCCGGCGCGGGCGATGAGCGCACCGCCCGCGGCGCCGCTCGCCGTTGCTGCCAGCCGGTCCAGGGCGGCGATGAGCGTGAACGTGACCCAGCTGTGGATGAAGACGAAAGCGGCCATCGTCGCGGCTTGCGTCGCGAGGGTCGTCAGCCAGACCGTGCGCGGCCCGTACCGGTCGGCCAGATTCCCCGCCGGGATCCCGGCCAGCAGCCCGGTCAGCCCGGCGATCGTGAGGCCGAGACCGACCTGCGCGGCGGGAAGGTGCACGACCAGCGTGAAGTAGAGCACCGCGGCGCTGTTGAACAGCCCGTTGCCCACCCGACTGACGAAGCTCGAGATGATGAGAGCCCGCTGTGGACCGTTTGCCGCCGGCACGCTGGATATTCGCTGTCTTGGGCCCTTCCCGATCATGCAGAGCAGGCTAGCAGCGCCCCTTCCGGCACCCTCCAAGTGGCCTGGGGCGTCTCCTGACTCGCCGGCTCGTCGTGCCTGACGTGTCTCACACCCGCCGCCGGGCCCGCTTCGGCCGCCGGTGGGCGTCCGTCGCGACTCATTTCGCCGGTGGCGCGGGAAAGCCATTCCGTGCTGCTGATGGGGCGGGAGTTTCCGCTGCGTCCGGCCGCGGGTCGGTTTCCGGACAATCCCCGGCAGGTGGGGGGAACCCGGAAGGATTACGGCGGTCGGCACGTTGGTTTTCCTGGCCGACGGGGCATTGGGAGCCCGTAGGCCAGGCCCGTTACCTCGGTGGTTGATGGCAGAAATGAGATGCCATGGACAATTTCGACGGTGAACTCCCCCAACGAAACCCGGTGTTCTGCTCCCGCATCGGCGCGGTTCTCGACCTCGACCGTGACGACCTCGGACACCCCGCACATCCCGGCCTGTGGCAGCAGCTGCTCGCCGACCGCAGGCCCGTCGAACGGCGCGGCCTGTACTGCCCGGACTGCCTGGAGAACCGGCCGGACCGGCCCGAATGGATGTACGTCTACGAACGCGGCGGGCTCCGGATCGCCGCCCACCACAATCCGGTCCGCCGCCACCACTGCTTCGAGAGCGACACGCACCAGGCGTACCGGGAGCGGTACGTGCGGGCCGCGGAGGCCGACGGCCACCGGGTCGAGGTCGCGGCGGCCGGCGGACCGGGCAGGCGCCGGCCCGAGGTGCTGGTCACCGGTGCGGGCGGTCGCCGGTACGGGTTCCGACCCCAACTGTCCTACCTCGCCGCCGGAACGGCCCGCGAACGCGACGCAGCCGCCCACGCGGCCGGGATCACCGGCGTCTGGCACACGGTCGACGCCGGTGCCCCGCTGATCGACGCCGTCCACTGGACCCGCACCGACAACCTCCCCGCCGCCGCGATCCGCGACAGCCGCGACCTTCTCGTCCGCGGCGGCGTCCGCGCCCTCACACTGGAACGGTGCGACCGCACCTCGGCGTCCTGCCGGTCCCGGGGGAGCGTCAACTGCAGTCACCACCACCCCCGTTGGGACCCGATGGGCCGCCAGTTCGACGACCTCGTCCGGGACATCGCCCGCGGCGCCTACGTCCCGCTCACCCTCAGGACCGGCCGCGGGCTGCACCGATTCTGGGCCTCCACCACCGACCGGGACACCTTCCTCGCCAACGGCGGCGTCCTCGCCGACCACGCTGCAGGCCCTGACGACCCTGACGCCGGATGTGCGACGGGCTCCCACCCGCCGCACGCCGCCCCGCGCGGGCGGCGGGGCGTGCAGTGCGTCCTGGACCGGGCCGAGCGCCGGCACCGCCGGTACGACGCCCGCCCGCCACGCGACACGGGCGAGCCCCTCAGGCCAGCGCCGACCGCCGTGCCGCCGACCGCCGTGCCGCCCATTGCCGCACCTGCACCTGTGCGACCCGAGCGGCCGCCCGTGGCCCCGCTGCGCCCGGGCGTCTGCTCGGCGGGCACGACGCCGTGCGGCGCCGAGGCCCGCCTCTACCCCGGCGGGTGGCTCTGCGAGAGGCACCGCCCGGGCTCCGACTTCGGACGACCGGGGGTGGTACGGGCCGACGCCGGCCCGGAAGGCTGACGCACACCCCGCCGCACCCGAGGTCGCCGGATCCGCGCCCGCCGCGGTCGCCGCGGCGGTGCCGGCGGCGACCACCCGGATCCGGGTCGGCGTTGGCCCGGGGCCGCGAATCCGGCCCGTCAGGCGCGGCTCGGTGCCGGATCCGCTTCCGCCTCGGGCTCCGGCCCGGGGAGGAGCACCGCCGCGCGGCGGGGGAGCAGCAGGGGGGTCGCCAACAGGAGCACGCCGGCCAGCCCGATGGCCGTGCGGGGGCCGAGCAGGGCGCCCAGTGCGCCCCAGAGGGCCGTCAGGAGCGCGGTCGAGGCCTTGGTCGTCACCGCCCAGGCGGACAGCGTGCGGGTGACCCGGTCGGTGGCGGTGCGCTGGAGGCGGTAGGTGGCGTGGACGGGGTTGAAGACCGCGCAGCAGAAGATGAGCCCGAACTCGACGCCCGTCACCAGCAGCAGTCCTGCGGTGCCCGGCCCCAGGAAGGCCAGGCCGACGGGCCAGAGGGCGCGCAGCGCGCCGAACACGACCAGGACCTGGTGCTGCCCGCACCGGGTGGCGAGCGGTCGGGCCAGCCGCGAGCCGAGCAGGCCGCCGATCGAGGGTGCGGCGAAGGCGAGACCGTACTGCCACGGTGCGAATCCGAGTGGGCCGAGCATCAGGACGGCCAGCAGCGGCTCGGTGGCCATCACCAGGCCGTTGAACAGGGCGGTGTTGAGGAGCAGAGAGCGCAGAGTTGCGTCGGCGAGGATGTACCGCCAACCGTCGAGCAGGTCCCGGGGCCGCATGCGTGCGGCCTCCCGGGGCGCGGGCCGCGGCTCGTGCCCGCCCGTCGCGCGGATGCCCAGGGCGGAGAGCAGGTAGCTGACCGCGTCGGCCGCCACGGTCGCCACCGGCCCGAGGAGCCCGATGGCGGCGCCGCCGAGCGGCGGTCCGATGATGGTGGTCGTCCAGGCCGTGGACTCGAACCGGGCGTTTGCGACGAGCATGTCCTCGGCCGGCAGCAGCGTCTTGAGATATGCCCCGGAGGCGGCACGGAAGGTGATGTCGGCCGCCGCGACGACGACCGAGACCAGGAGGAGCTGGAGGAAGGTGAGGACGCCGAGGGCGAACGCGGCGGGGATCGTCAGCAGCGCCGCGAACCGCACCAGGTCCGTCGCGATCAGCACCGGCCGCTTGCGGCGGAACTCCACCCACGGGCCGAGCGGCAGCGCCACGACCGCGCCCACCGCCGCCCCCACGCAGGAGAGCGCGGCGACCTCGGCCGGTCCGGCGTGCAACACCCGGACGGCGATCAGCGGGAGGGCGCCGAAGGCGAGCCACGTGCCGAGCGCGCTGGTCCCGTAGGCTCCCCAGAGCCACCCGAACTGCCGCCCCAGCCGATGTCCGGGAGCACGTCCCGGTCCGTCCCCGCTCCTCATGCCCGACGCCCTCGCCACTCACTCGCACAACCGATCCGCGATCGGAAGCATCAAAGCGAGCACCGTGTCCTGGGATCAAACAACCATAGGGCCGACAGTCACAACCCACGGTTGTACCCGTAGGGTGTCGGCATGGACCTCGACACCGTCCGGACCTTCGTCGCCGCCGCCGACGCGGGGCAGTTCCAGGAGGCCGCCGCCGAGCTGGCGGTCACCCAGCAGGCCGTCTCCAAGCGCATCGCCGCGCTGGAGCGCAACCTCGGCGTACGACTGTTCACCCGCACGGCCCGCGGCGCCGAGCTCACCATCGACGGGCAGGCGTTCCTGCCCCACGCACGCGAGCTGCTGCGCGTCGCCGAGCGCGCGGCCGCGTCCGTACGCACCGGCCACCGGGCGCTGCGCGTCGACGTGATCACCTCGCGCAGCGCGCAGTCGGGCCTGATGCGCGGTTTCCACCGTGCGTACCCCGAGATCGAGCTCGACGTGGTGATGCTGTTCGACATCGAGACGGCCGTCGCCGCCATCCGGTCCGGTGCGATCGACGCCTCCTTCCGCGCCGTCGCCGCACCCGGCCGGCCCCTGCCCGAGGACATCGAGTCCGTCCGGGTGCTCGACGAGCCGCTCCAACTCCTCACCGGCCCCGCTCACGCGCTGGCGGGCGCCGGGTCGGTGACCCTCGCCCGGCTCGCCGGGCACCGGATCTGGATGCCCGGCATCGTCCCCGGTACCGAGTGGACCGCCTACTACGACGACCTCGTCGCCGAGTTCGGCCTCACCATCGAGGCGACCGGCCCCAACTTCGGCTCCGACGCACTCCTCGACACCATCGCCGACACCCCGGGCCTGGCCACCTTCATGGGCGAGCACACCCGCCTCATCTGGCCCGCCGACCACGGCCTGCGCCGCATCCCGGTGACCGACCCGACGCCCGTCTACCCCCACTCGCTCCTCTGGCACCGCGACAACCCCCACCCGGCGCTGACCACCCTGCGCACCCACCTCACCGCCACCGCGGCCGGCCACGACGCCGCCGGGACCTGGACGCCCGGCTGGGTGGTTCCACGCTGAACGACGCCGCGTCCGCGACCATCCGGGTCGGGGCGGGTGACCGGCGCCCGGACATGGAGTACGCCGAGGCGATGACGGAGACCGAGCCCCGCGTCACCGACGGGCTCGCTGAGGCGCTGCTCCAACAGCTGGACGAGGCCGCCTTCGTGGAACTCACCGCCATGGTCGCCCTGGAGAACTGGCGCTCCCGGATGAACAGCGCCTTCGGCCTGACCAGCCAGGGATACTCCGAGGCTTGTGCGGTACCGTCGCGTCCGTGATCGAGATCGCCGCCTTCGAACAGCACCGACCGATGCTCTTCGGCATCGCCTACCGGATGCTCGGCAGCGTCGCGGACGCCGAGGACCTGGTCCAGGACACCTGGCTGCGCTGCAGCCAGGTGTCCGGCCCGGTCGCCAACCAGGTCGGCTACCTGGCCCGTACGATCACCAACCTCGCGCTCAACCGGTTGAGTTCGGCTGCCGTCAAGCGCGAGCAGTACGTCGGCCCCTGGCTGCCCGAACCGCTGGTCACCGTGCCGGACGCCACCGGGGACGTGGAGTTGGCCGAGTCGGTCTCGCTCGCCATGCTGGTGGTTCTGGAGAGCCTCTCACCGCTGGAGCGGGCAGTCTTCGTGCTCAAGGAGGTCCTCGGCTTCTCGCATCGGGAGATCGCCGAGGCGCTCGACCGCACCGAGGCCTCGGTGCGCCAGGTCGGCTCCCGAGCCAAGGCGCACGTCCAGGCACGTCGGCCACGCTACGAGACCCCGGCCGAGGTGACGCGCCGGGTCACCGAGGAGTTTCTCGCCGCGTGCCTCGGAGGCGACCTGAACCGCATGCTGGAACTGCTCGCCCCCGACGTCACCGCATGGAACGACGGCGGCGGCAAGGTCAGAGCGGCCCTGCGCCCGCTGCACGGCGCCGAGAACGTGGCCCGCTTCCTCGCGGCCGTGCTCGCGCAGCCGATGGAGGCCCCGCGCTTCGTGGCCGTCGACGTCAACGGCCGGCCGGGCCTGCTGATCACCACCGTCGGCCGGCCGGACAGCGTCTCCTGCGTGGAGGTCGAGAACGGCCGGATCACCGAGATCCGGGTCATCCGCAACCCCGACAAGCTCCGCCACCTGTCCTGACCCACCGCCACAGACGCTGTGCGGCGACGACCGAACGGGCACGGGATTCTCGCCGACCGCACCGCCCGGGTCACCCGCCTCCCTGCCCGGCCGGCTGTCGGCGATCGCCACCTGGCCCCCGGAGGTCGCTCCTGGCCGTGACGCTGTTGGCGGGCTGGCGGGCTGGCGGGCTGGCGGGCTGGCGGGCTGGCTGGCGGGGGCTGGGTGTCAGTGGCGTCTGGTTGGATGAGCAGGTGACTGTCTATGACGTGGCTCGCCGGCTCCCCTCCATCGCCGACCTGCGGGACCAGTGCCGCTCGCTGGCGATGCTCGATGCGATCCTGAGCCCGGACTGGGAGGACCGGTACTACTCCTTCAACGCCGGCTGGGCCGAGGGCGAGGAGATGGCCTCGATGCGTAACGGGTCGGGGGACGAGTACTCCATCGTGTTCTCGGCGGCCGGGGTTTATGTCCGCGGCTTCGACCATGAATCGCCGATGAGCCCGTACGGCAACGGTGAAGAGCCCTGGCCGGGAGTGATCGACGATGTCCCGGAGGTCTTCGGGCCCTTCGTCGAGGAGCCGGCGTTCACCGACGAGGATGACGTGCCGGCTGTGACGGCTTGCCTGTGGCGGGGGGCGACGGACGATCGGTGGCAGCACGGCGTGATCGACTTCCCTGCCGGCCACCCCGACCCCGACGGGGCGACGGCCCTGTTCGAGCTCCTGGTCGACCGCTCGCCGGAGGCGTTCCAGCGCTGGGCCGAGGACTACTACGAGGTTCCCGTGGACCTGGGAGCGGTGCGCGACGTGTACGCCCTGCGGACGCTGAACGAGAAGCTCGTGTCCTCGCTGAACTCGGAGGTCACCCTCGCGGACCTGGCCGAGGACATCGCAGAGATCGGCTACCCGCGGCCGGACCGGGACGCGATCTGAGCTCCGACCCGCCGCTGACGCGTCGGGGGAGTCCGGTTGGACGGAGCCGCAGCTGGTCGCCCGGTCACGTCGAGGCAGCCGCCGGACCGGTGGATGGCCGGGTCGGCGTCGTCGTGGGTGTCGCCGCGCTGCGCGGCGACGGCAGGCAGGCCGCCCGGACCGGGAGGAGGTGCGCGTGACCTCAGGACGTGTGGAGGACACTGTCGCAGGCCGGACAAACCTGCCCTTGCCACGCGGGTGGGTACCAGGTCGTTCCGGGGCGATCAGCCCGGTACGGGTCCCTCCGCATCCGGCCGGTGGCCAGCCCGCAGAACGTGAAGTCCTCGGGCTCCCCGGGCGCGGACGGGTCGGCCGGTGCCGCATGTACGGCGCGCACGCGCTCGACGAATTCCGTGGTGTCACCCATGGCGGAGGCGCGGACGAGTTCGGGCTCGAGTAGGACGACGATGCTCATTGCTCCACCTTCACGCCGGAGGCGGCGGAGCGCACCCGCTGGTGGGCGACTGACGCAGCCTCACGCACACAGCCGCCCCAGGTCACCGCCTGTCGGACGGCGCACATAGGGTCGGGGCACATGAAGTTCTTCCGTTCCAAGGCCACGCCCCAGCACGACCCGCACCTCCCCGCCCTGACGACCGACCAGGCCGAGTACCTGCGCGACCTCGTCCGCCGGCACCACGCCGCTGATCCGGGGATCACCGTCGCCGGTGACGCCGTGCACGCGCCGCAGGGCACGCGTGCCCTCCACAACCTCGCCGAGCTGTGCCGGCGCGCCGATCCGCGCGAGTGGCCCCGGCTGGTGGAGCAGCACTTCCGTGCCCTCGACGGAGCCGAGGCGGCGACCCCGCAGGGCTCCGAGCAGATCCTCCGCTCGGCCTACCTGCGCCTGCTGCCCGAGGACGCCTTTCCGCCGGAGGCTGCGCCCTCGTTCAGCTATGTGCGCCCCGTCGCGCCCGGGTTGCAGGAGGCGCTCGCGCTGGACCTGCCGGAGGCCGTGCGGCTGCTCGACGACCGGTCGGTGGCCGAGGTGGGCCTGGAGGCGCTGCGCGCGGCCGGGCGCGCCAACCTGGTCCGGGAGCCGGTCGAGTACGACGTGGTCCAGGGCCAGGGCGGCGCGGCCCTGCACATCGTGTCCGGCGAGTCGATGTTCGTCGCCAGCAAGGCCCTCGTCCTGGATGACGTGGCCCGTACGGTGACCGGGCGTGACCTGCCCGAGGACGGTGCGTTGTTCACCGTGCCGAGCCGGCACTACCTGGTCTTCCACCCGCTGGCCGGCCGCCAGGCGGTCGACGCGGTCAACGACCTCGCCGCCTTCGGCCTCGGCGCCCACCAGGACAACCCGGGCCCGCTCTCGCCCCGGCTCTACTGGTGGCGCAAGGGCACCGTGACCTCGCTGACCCACATCGACGACGCGACCCGCTCGTTCTCGATCGCCCCGCCGGAGGAGCTGATGGCGATCCTGCGCCGCCTGCACGACACCGGCGCCTGACGGTCCGTCGCCCCCGTGGTCGCGGTGGCCCGGGTGGTCCCGGTGGTTCGGGTGACAGTGGCGTGCCGGTGTCCTCGGTGGACGGCACGCTCGTCTCCACGGCAGCACCGGCCGGGACCGGCGCCGGACCGCCCCGGGCCCGGGGCGGACCGGCGGCCGGTCCGCCCGTGGTGCCGCGTCGGCGGAGCGGGCGCCTGCCTCACTCGTTCGCATACAGGACGGGCCGGCGTGGAACCGCTTCGTCCCCCGTCGCGTGTTGATCATTGTTGCGATCGTTGGAGACAAGGAGACGACGATGGAGACCACCGTGGCACGTCCGTCCCGCCGCTCGGTGCTGGCCGCCGGCGCCGGGGCAGTTCTGGCCGGCGGCCTGCTTTCGGGTGGGCGGGCTCACGCCGCAACGCCGGCGAGCGGGGCGATCACCCGCGAGCTGGCCGCGCTGGAGCGTGAACACGCAGCCCGGCTCGGGGTGTTCGCCCGGAACACGGCCACGGGGGCGACGGTGCTGTACCGCGCGGACGAGTTGTTCCCGATGTGTTCGGTGTTCAAGACCCTCGCGGTCGCGGCGGTGCTGCGGGACCTCGACCGGGACGGCGAGTTCCTCGCCAAGCGGATCCGCTACACCGAGCAGGACGTGACGGATTCGGGCTACGGCCCGGAGACGGGAACGGAGGCGAACCTCGCCAACGGCATGACCGTCGAGGAGCTGTGCGCGGCCGCCGTCAGCCTGAGCGACAACGCCGCGGCCAACCTCCTCCTCCGTGAGCTGGGCGGTCCCACGGCCGTCACCCGGTTCTGCCGCTCGGTCGGGGACGGACGGACGCGGCTCGACCGCTGGGAGCCCGGGCTCAACTCGGCGGAGCCGTGGCGCACGACCGACACCACCAGCCCCCGCGCCATCGGGTCGACGTACGCGCGCCTCCTCGTCGGAGACGTGCTCCCGCCCCGGGACCGTGCGCGCCTGACCGGCTGGCTGACGGCCAACACGACCAACACCGCACGGTTCCGGGCCGGTCTGCCGAAGGACTGGACGCTGGCGGACAAGACCGGCACCGCGAGTTCGTACGGCGTGGCGAACGACGTGGGCGTCGTCTGGCCCCCGGCCGGGCCGCCGATCGCGCTGGCGGTGCTGACCACCACCCACGCGGCCGCTGGTCCCAGTGACAACCTGCTCGTCGAGCAGACGGCCCGGCTGCTCGCGCCGGCGCTCACCTGACGGCGGTGCCCGGCTGACGGCCGCGCTCACCTGCGGCCGGCCGGTACGGCGGGGCCGGTGCTCTGGTCGGCCGCCCCCTCCGGCCCGGCGCCCCCGGCCGGCCCGGGCCCGGCTTTGACCTGGGCCACCGGGGGTGGACCACAATGGCGGCGTGAACGATGTGGACTACCAGGTGTTGTTGCAGGACGCGATGGAGGCTGCCCGGCAGGCGCCGGAGCGCGGACGGGTCGCCGACTACATCCCGGCGCTCGCGAAGGCCGACCCGACGGCCTTCGGGATGGCGATCGCCACCGTGGACGGCGAGGTGTACGGGGCGGGGGACTGGCAGCACCCGTTCTCGATCCAGTCGGTGTCGAAGCTCTTCACCCTCGCCCTGGCACTGGCGGAGGGCGGCGACAGCCTCTGGGCGGGTGTCGGCCGCGAGCCCTCAGGCAATCCCTTCAACTCGCTGGTGCAGCTGGAGTCCGAGCACGGGATCCCGCGCAACCCGTTCATCAACGCGGGGGCGCTGGTCGTGACGGACCGGCTGCTGAAGCTGACCGGCGACGCGGTGGGTGCGGTCCGCGAGTTCCTGCGCGCGGAGTCCGGCAACCCGGCCGTCGCGGTGGACGACTCGGTGGCCTCCTCCGAGGCCCAGCACGGCCACCGCAACGCCGCCATGGCCCACTTCATGGCCAGCTACGGCAACCTGCGCAACCCGGTGGACAGCGTCCTCGCACACTACTACGCGCACTGCGCGGTCGAGGCGAGCTGCCGTGACCTCGCCCTGGCCGGGCTCTTCCTCGCCCGCCACGGCATAAGGGCCGACGGCTCCCGGCTGCTGTCGCGCAGCGAGGCCAAGCGGATCAACGCCGTGCTGCTCACCTGCGGGACGTACGACGCGGCCGGGGAGTTCGCCTACCGGGTGGGGTTGCCGGGCAAGAGCGGCGTGGGCGGGGGCGTGCTGGCGGTGCTGCCGGGCCGGGGCACGGTATGCGTCTGGAGCCCGGGCCTGGACGCCGCCGGGAACTCGGTGCTCGGCGTCGCGGCCCTGGACGCGCTCACCACGGCGACGGGCTGGTCGGTGTTCTGACGCCCGTCATGACTGGTCGGTGTTCTGACGCCGCCCGGGCCCGCGGCCTGCGCGAGCAGGGAGGAGGGTCCGGCGTCAGCTCCGGAAGGTCCGCCGGTACGCCCCCGGCGGGACGCCGATCGCAGTGTGGAGGTGTTGCCGGAGGGAGGCGCCGGTGCCGAAGCCGACGCGTTCGGCGATCCGGTTGACCGTCAGGTCGCTGGTCTCCAGCAGGTGCCGGGCCAGGTCGACGCGCTGCTGGGTCAGCCACTGCCCCGGGCTGAGCCCGACCTCGGCCCGGAACCGCCGGGTGAAGGTGCGCCGGCTCATGCCCGCGTGGTCGGCGAGGTCGCCCAGTCGGAGCGGCTCGTGGAGCCGGTCGAGCGCCCAGGCACGGGTGGCGGAGGTCCCGGCGTCGGTGCCGGCCGGCACCGGCCGCTCCACGTACTGCGCCTGGCCGCCCTCGCGCTGCGGCGGGACGACGCAGCGCCGGGCGACCTGGTTGGCAGTGGCGCTGCCGTGGTCGGCCCGGATCAGGTGCAGGATCAGGTCGATGCCGGCGGCCGCGCCGGCCGACGTCAGGATGCGCCCGGTGTCGACGAAGAGGACGTCGGGGGCGAGGTCGACCTGGGGGTAGTGCCGCCGGAAGTGGTCGGCGTGGTGCCAGTGGGTGGCCGCGGCGCGCCCGTCGAGCAGGCCGGCGGCGGCGAGCAGGAAGGTGGCGATGCAGATGCCCGCGATCCGGGTGTCCGGGCGCAGCAGCGCCAGAGCCTCGGCGGCGCCGCGGGGCAAGGACTGCCGGTCGGTGATCCCGGCGAACTCCTCGGACGCCGGCACGACCACGGTGTCGGCCTCGGCCAGGACGGAGCAGTCGCGCTCGACGGTGATGGAGAAGTCGGCGGCGGTACGGACCGGCCGGCCGTCCAGCGAGCAGGTGACCACCTCGTAGAGGCGCTGCCCGTCGGAGTCCGTGGCGGTCCCGAAGAGCCGGGAGGCGAGGCTCAGCTCGAACGGGATGACCCCGTCGAGGGCCAGGACGACAACGCGATGCATGGCCCAATCCTTGCACATGGTGACCTCCGGGCCGCTATTCGCACAGGTCGGGCCCGGGACATCCTTGATCCATGACAACGATGAAGGCCATTTCCCAGGACACCCTCGGCGGCACCGACGTACTGCGGGAGGTCGAGATCGACCGCCCGGTACCCGGCCCCTCCGAGGTGCTCGTCCGCGTCCACGCGGCGGGCATGAACCCGACCGACTGGAAGCACCGCCGGTTGACCGGCTTCCTCGGCACCTTCCCGCTGGTGCTCGGCTGGGACGTCTCCGGCGTGGTCGAGGCCGCCGGCCCCGGAGTCACGATCCACCGGCCCGGCGACGAGGTCTTCGGGATGCTGCCCTACCCGTACGGTGTCGGCTCGTTCGCCGAGTACGTGGTGGCGCCGGCCCGTGCCATGGTGCGCAAGCCGGCCGGGATCGACCACGTCCAGGCCGGCGCGATCCCGTTGGCCGCCCTCACCGCCTGGCAGGTCCTGGCGGACGCGGCCGACGTCCGGCCCGGCCAGCGGGTCCTGATCCACGCCGCGGCGGGCGGTGTGGGCCACTTCGCCGTGCAGATCGCCAAGGCGCGCGGCGCGTACGTGATCGGCACGGCCAGCGCCCCCAAGCACGCGCTGCTGCGCGAGCTGGGTGCGGACGAGGTGATCGACTACCGGACGGAGGACTTCGCCACGATCGACCCGGTCGACCTGGTCTTCGACACCCTCGGCGGCGAGACCGTGAGCCGCTCCCTCGTCACCCTCAAGCCGGGCGGCCAGCTGGTGACGATCGCGATCTCCTCGATGCCTGCCGACCTCGCGGAGCAGGCCGCCGCGCGGGGCGTGCGGGCGTACCCGCTGCTGGTGGAGGCCGACCAGGCCGGCATGCAGGCGATCGCCGACCTGGTCACCGAAGACCGGCTGCGCGCGGTGGTCGAGGCCGTCTTCCCGCTCGCCCAGGCCGCCAAGGGCCACGAGCTGGGTGACACCGGCCGGGTGACCGGCAAGGTCGTGCTGACCGTCGCCGAGTAGGCACAGGTGCGGCCGTCCCGCCCACCGCGGGCAGGACGGCCGCCGTGCCGCGTCGTCCCCGGGGCTGCTGCACGACGATGGCGAAGAGCGCGGTGTTGTCGGCCGGGGTCGGGCCGCCGGGGAGGTCGGCCTGCACCGTCCCGTCGAGCGTCTCCGGGTCCATCCCGGAGGCGATGCCGAGCCGGACGTCGGCGGTGGCGGTGCCGCCGGCAATCCACCCGTTCGAGGGGTCGCCGAGTGCCGCGTCCCGAGGGCGCCCGACGAGAATGGCGCCGACGAAGATGGCTCGCGACGAGAGGCTCGCGACGAGCCGCCAGGGCCGTGCTCCTCGCAGCGCGGCAGGAGCGAGGGAGAGCCGACCGTGGGATCCAGCTTTTACCTCCGCGCCGACCCGCGGGAGGCCGGCGGCGCCTGGTCGTTCACCCGCGCACAGCTGGAGGCGTCACTGACGGCGCGCTGGCCGGAGGCCTCGGTGGCCGACTTGGCGGAGGACTGGGCCGAGATCCGGGTCGAGGTGGAGCCGGGCCGGTGGGCAGAGCTCTCCTACCACCTGCGGAGCCGGGTGTTCTCCTTCGAGGACCGCGAGCCCTGGTCGGCCCCGCTCGGCGTCCTGCACACCGTGCTGCGCGAACTCGCGCCGGACGTCCCGGCGGTGTGGTGGCCGGACTTCGACGCGGTGCCGCAGCCCTTCGACCTCTCCGCCGACCTGCCGACGGTGATCGAGGGCTTCGGCGCGTAGCGGCCGTCGGCGGGTGAGGCCCGGAACGACGCCGGTCCGGGCTCGAGTTGACGTCTCGGGCCTGGGCCGGAATCGCGGACAAGGGCCGATGCCCCGGGCCCGCGTCGACGTCTCGGGCTTGCGTTGACGTCGGCGTCAATCTCTACGGTCGTCCACACGGAACGCCGCCGCCGCTGTCGGCGGTACTGCTCCGATCCGATCCCGCCGGTACCCCGAGGACACCGCCATGCCATCGCCGCTGCCTTCGCTCCTGCACCTCGACGCGAGCATCCGCCGGACCGGGTCCGCGTCCCGGGAGTTGTCCGCCCACTTCGCCACGGAGTGGCGCCGGCACCACCCGGAGGGCGGCTACGTCTACCGTGACCTGGCCGCCGAGCCGGTCCCGCACATCACGCACGCCGTCCGCGAGGCCCTGCTCGACCCGAGCGGCGACCACGGCGAGCCCCCGCAGGAGCGGGCTCTGACCGAGGCCTTGACCGCCGAGGTGCGTGAGGCGACGGCCCTGGTCATCGGCGTGCCGATGTACAACTACTCGATCCCGTCGACGGTCAAGGCCTGGTTGGACCGGCTCGTCACCCCGGCCCACATGGTGGCCCCCGGTGGTGGCCCCGGGCCGCTGGCCGGGAAGTCGGTGGTGGTGGTCTCGGCCCGCGGCGGCTCGTACGCGCCGGGTACGCCCCGGGAGGGGTGGGACCACCAGGAGCCTTACCTGCGGGCCGTCCTCGGCTCTATCGGCCTCGCGGACGATCTGAGCTTCGTGCACGCCGAGCTGACCATGGCTGCGGTCGTGCCGCAGATGGCCGCCCTCAGGCCGCTGGCCGAGAAGTCCCTGGCGATGGCGTACGAGACCCTCGGCGGCCTGGCCCGCTGACCGGGCGGCCCGGCAGGGGGTGACCCGCCGGGCCGCCTCAGCCCTGCGGGGCGCGTCGGGCATGGGCGGCGCACACGAGCCGAGCGCCGCCCGCTAACCCGTCCGCCCCCGCGGTTCGCCTCCACGCACGCGGGACGGGGGTGTCCGGCATCGGTGGCGACGACCGCCGATGCCGGACACCCCCTCCTGGCGCCCCGACCTACTCCGCCGGGGCCGCCTGGATGCCCTGGAGGGCGGACACCAGGGCGTCGACGTCCTGCACGGTGTTGTAGAGGGCCAACGAGGCCCGTACCGCGCTCTGCAGGCCGAAGGCGGCCAGTGCCGGCTGCGCGCAGTGGTGCCCGGCGCGCACCGCGATGCCCTGCTGGTCGAGCGCCCCGGCGAGGGCGGTCGGGTCGGTGCCGGGGAGGAGGAAGGTCAGCACGCCGATCTTCCCCGGCGCGTCGCCGATCAGCCGGAGCCCGGGAACGGCCGCCAGCGCACCCATGGCGTACGCGGTGAGCTGTTCCTCGTACGCGGTGGCGGCCGGACGGTCCAGCCCGGCCAGGTACCGCAGGGCCGCCCGCAGCCCGGCGACCCCGGCGATGTGGCCGGTGCCCGCCTCCAGCCGGTGCGGTACGGGGGCGTAGGAGGTCTCCTCGAAGCTCACCGAGTCGATCATGTTGCCGCCGCCCTGCCACGGAGGCATGGCCTCCAGCAGCTCGCGCTTGCCGTAGAGCACGCCGATGCCGGTCGGGGCGAAGATCTTGTGCCCCGAGAAGGCGTAGAAGTCGGCGTCCAGCGCGGTGACGTCCACCGGGAAGTGACTCACCGCCTGTGCGCCGTCCACCAGGACGCGGGCGCCGTACCGGTGCGCCAGTGCGGTCATCTCGGCCACCGGTGGGACCGTCCCCAGCACGTTCGAGGCGTGGGTGAGCGCGACGAGCTTCGTCCGCGAGCCGAGCAGGTCCCGGTAGGCGTCCTGGTCCAGCTGCCCGTCGGGGAGCAGTGGGATCGGCCGGATCCGGGCCCGGCGCTCCTTGGCGATCAGCTGCCAGGGCACCAGGTTGGAGTGGTGCTCGGCCGCCGAGACCAGGATCTCGTCACTCACGCCCAGGTTGGCCCGGCCCCAGGACTGCGCCACCAGGTTGACGGCCTCGGTGGTGCCCCGGACGAACACGATCTCGCCGGCGTCCTGCGTGCCGAGCAGCCTGGCGGCCTCCTCGCGGCCCTCCTCGTAGACCTGGGTGGCCTGTTGGGCGAGGGTGTGCGCGCCGCGGTGGACGTTGGAGGTGCCCATCGAGTAGTGCTCGGCGACCGCCTCGGTCACCTGGCGCGGCTTGAGTGTGGTGGCCCCGTTGTCGAGCCAGACCAGCGGGCGGCCGTTCACCTCCCGGTGCAGCTGGGGGAAGTCCCGCCGGACGGCCTCGACGTCGAACCCGCCCGGTGTCACGCCCGGTGTCACGGCCGGCGGCGCGGGGAGCGGGGTGGCGGGAGTGGTTGGGGCCGCCGGGCCGGGCTGGGAAGGCAGCCAGTACCGGGGACCGCCCGCCGCGTGGGCGAGGGCCGCGGGCAGCGGGACCTGGCCCGGTACCAGGCCGGTCGGACGGTCGGTACCGGCCGGAGGCCGGCTCACCCCGGCGAGCCCGGTGCCGCGCCCGAATCCGTCAGGAGTAGTCATGGTAGTTCGACACCTCGACGTTCTGGAGCACGGCGATGGCGTCGTCCACCAGTGCGGCGGCCGAGAAGTAGCTGGTCACCAGGTACGAGGTGATGGCCCGACGGTCGACGCCCATCGCCCGCACCGAGAGGCCCGGCTCGGCTTCGTCCGGGACCTTCGACGGGCGCAGGCCCACCACGCCCTGGCGGTCCTCGCCGACCCGCATCAGCAGGATGTTGGTGGTGCCGGGCGCCGAGCTGGCCGAGCCCTTCAGGTCGAGCTTGTCGGAGGGCAGCAGCGGCACGCCGCGCCAGGTCAGGAACGGGCTGCCGAAGAGCTCCACGATCTGCGGCGGCACCCCGCGCCGGGTGCACTCACGCCCGAACGCGGCGATCGCCCGCGGGTGGGCGAGGAAGAACGCCGGCTGCTTCCAGACCCGGGCGAGCAGCTCGTCCATGTCGTCCGGGGTCGGCGCGCCCGTGCGGGTGCGCACGCGCTGGTTCGGCACGACGTTGTTGAGCAGCCCGTACTCGGGGTGGTTGAGCATCTCCCACTCCTGGCGCTCGCGGAGCGCCTCGGTGGTGAGCCGCAGCTGCGCCTGGACCTGGTCGATCGTGGAGTTGTAGACGTCCGAGACCCGGGTGTGCACCTTGAGGACGGTCTGCGCGATGCTCAGCTCGTACTCGCGGGGGGCCTCCTCGTAGTCCACGAAGGTCTCCGGCAGGTACGGCTCGCCGGAGTGGCCCGAGGTGAGGTCGATCGGGTGCTCGCGGTCGGCGGGCTCCCGGCCGTCGGCGCTGAAGGCGTCCAGCTGGGCGCGCAACGAGGGCTCGCGGTCGGCGAGTTCGATGAGCATCCGGCGGTCGAGGGAGAGGACGGTGCACGCGCTGACCGCCTTGACCCGGTAGGGCATTGGCGTGCCCTCGGCCCAGGCGGTGGCGTCGAAGAAGTCGC
This sequence comes from Kitasatospora sp. NBC_00039, assembly GCF_045160625.1. Classification (NCBI taxonomy): domain Bacteria; kingdom Bacillati; phylum Actinomycetota; class Actinomycetes; order Kitasatosporales; family Streptomycetaceae; genus Kitasatospora; species Kitasatospora sp. NBC_00039. The sequence goes on from NZ_CP108290.1 coordinate 500,489, forward strand.
CGTCGCCGAGGACGGTCAGCAGGGCGTCCGAGCCGTACTCCCCGGTGGCGCGCTTCTCGGCGCGCCCGAACGCGATGATGTGCAACTGCTCGCCGGGGGTGCCGGTGTCGACGATCATCTCGCCGGGTGCGACCTCGCGCTCCACGAACCCGTTGGCGAGGGCGGCGAGCAGGGGGCTGTCCACCTGGCTGAGGAAGGGCAGCTCGCGCAGGTCCTCGGCGATCACCCGGGAGGCGCCGTCGCCGTCGACGTAGGTGCTGATCATCCCGTTGCCGAGGATGAAGCCCCGGCGGCGGTTGACCCGGTAGACGCCCGCCTCCAGGTCCACCCAGGGCATGGCGCGCAGCAGGTAGCGGGGGGTGATCCCGAGCATCTGCGGCGCGGTCTTGGTGGTGGTGGCCAGGTTCCTGGCGGAGGAGGTACTGAGACTCTGCCGGCTCGGCTGACTCTGCTGAACGGTCTCGGTCGTCATCGCTGTTCCCTGTTCTGGTCGGGAGAACTGAATGGGCGTCAGATCCATTGCGGGACACTGCAGATCGGGCATTCGCCGACCGCCGCGACGATTGTTCCGGCCGCGCCGAGGTGGCGTGAGCGTGTTCGATGAGGGCCGGATGGTTCCGGTGCAGAACATCGGCCGTGGGCCGTCGGCAAACTCACTCGAATGAATGAAGCTATCCATAAGTCGGTGTGAGATGTTCGAAAGTCGGACTTTGAGGTCGCCGTGTGCAGGGGGAATGACACGGGAGCCGGTGGCGTCGCCGGGCCCCCGGCGACCGCGAGGCGCCCGGGCCGATCAGGGCGCCATGGTCAGCCCGGCGGAGGCGCCGCCTCGGCTGAGTACGACCGAGCGGATGTGGTCCAGGGCCTGCACGAAGTCGGGGCGGCCGGGGTTCCGGCGGACCGCCTCGGCCAGGTCGAGCACCCGGTACGGCGGGCCGAGGTCCGTCAGCTGCGGGATGAACTCGGCCTTGCTGACGGTCCACCGCTGCCCCGGCAGGGCCGGCGGGGAGAACGTGAACCGCGCGATCGAGCTCCAGTTGCCGCGCGGATCCTCCGCCCCGGAGCGGTTGAACATGTGTCCGGCGAGCTGGTCGCCCATGCCGTAGACCGTCCAGGTGCCGTTGATCTTCTCGTACGCCTGCGGGATGTGCGCGTGGGTGCCGAGGACAAGGTCGACCTGCGGACCGCCGTCACCCTGCTCGGCGGCCAGCTCACGGGCGAGCGTGAGCTGCTGCGCGTCCGGCTCGTCCTGCCACTCGGTGCCCCAGTGGACGCTGACCACGACGATGTCGGCGCCGTCGGCCCGGGCGGCCCGCGCGTCCGCGAGGATCCGGTCCCGGTCGATGAGGTTGACCGCCCACGGCCGCCCCTTCGGCAGCGCGATGCCGTTGGTGCCGTACGTGTACGCGAGCTGGGCCACGGTCGCCCCGCCCGCCGTGAGCAGCGCGGGCCTGCCGGCCTCGTCCTCGCTGCGCGCGGACCCCGTGTGCTTCAGCCCCACGGCGTCCATCGCGTCGAGCGTCCGCCGGATGCCGTCGGGGCCGTCGTCCAGCGTGTGGTTGGAGGCGGTGTCGCAGGACGTGTAGCCGACGTCCTTGAGGGCCCGTGCGACCTGCGGGGGCGACTTGAACGACGGGTAGCCGGTGAAGGGGCCGCCCTCGGCGCCGTACACGGTCTCCATGTGGCAGATGGCCAGGTCCGCCGTACCGACGACGGCCTTGACGCCGGCGAGCATCCGGCCGAAGTCGTACCCGTCACCCCCGGCGTCCTCCTCGGCCTGCCGGATGATCTCGGTGTGCGGCAGGACGTCCCCGCTGGCGACCAGTGTGAACGCCCGCGGCCCGGCCGGGGAGCCCGCGTCCACCGGCGATGACGACGACGGCGCGGTCGGCCGCACGGCCGGACTGCTGCACCCGGCGACGGTCAGGAGCAGCGCAACCGCTGCGGCGAAGGTCTCTCGGCGAGGCAGGCGGCGCATCATCGGCTCGTCTCACGATCGGAGGAGTTGGCAGCCCCTCCGACTATGCGAGCGCCCGCCCGGCCGGCCCGGAGCCCACACCCCGACGTCACTCGATGGGGCACCCCGCACGCGCCTCGGCGGGCATTCGGCCCTGCCTGCCACTACAGCTCCCGCAGGAGCGCCGCGGAACTCCAGTGCCCGGCCGCCCCGGGGCGGCTGCTCAGGTAGTCGGCCGCCCGCCCGGGGCCCCAGCCGTGGGCCTCGGCCAGGCCGGCGGCGAGGTTGCGCAGATAGGCGGCGCGCGGAACGTTCAGCTCGGCGTCCGGAAGGCTCCACGGAGCGGTGAACGTCAGGACCGGCACACCGTCCAGGGCACCGGGACACACCAGCGTCTCGTACCGGCCCGGCCCGAGCCGCTCCCGCCCCGCGCCGAGCACCCCGTCCAGCGCGAGATCCGCCCCCGGATCCCGGTACATCTCCTGCGCCGCGATGTCACTGAACTGCCCCACGGTGAGCAGATAGGCGCGCGCGGGAATCTCGCCCGCCTGGGCGGGATCGTAGAAGCCCATGCCGCCGCCCCAGACCGCGGACTCCAGCGCGAAGTACAGCGCCCCGGGCAGCATCACCGGCACGGCCCGATCCGGCGGCCCGCCGTCCCGGCACCCCGGATAGGTGCGGGCCCCACCCGGCGGCCGACCGCCCCGCAGGTAGCAGTCCAGCCGCCCGGCATGCATGTTCGAGCCGTACGCCGCGTACCAGACGTGCTCCGCAGCCCTGCTGACACCCCGTCGGATCTCCTCCACAACCAGCGACGGTACCCAACGGGCCGCCGCCCCGCCCGCAGTCCGTGCCCGGTCCTCGGCCGTCGCTCTCCGCGGCCACGCCGACCGGCACCGGCCCCGCCGGGGCCGGGTACCTCGGCCACGGCCGCACCGCTGCGGGGCGGTCGGCGGCGCTATCGTCTCCTCTCATGACCCATACCGAGACCGAGGTCACCGCCCAGTTGGTCCGGGAGCTGCTGCGCGAGCAGCACCCCGACCTGGCCGACCGCCCCCTGAGGTTCGGTGCGCGCGGCTGGGACAGTCAGATGTGGCGGCTCGGCGACGACCTCGCCGTCCGGCTGCCCTGGGCGACGCGGTCCGCGGACGCGCTGCTGCGCAAGGAACACGCCTGGCTGCCCGTCCTCGCCCCGCACCTTCCTCTCCAGGTCCCCGTCCCGCAGCGCCTCGGCGAGCCCTCCGAGCGGTTCCCGCGCCCCTGGATCGTCACCACCTGGGTGCCGGGGGAACCCGCCGACCGTGCCCCCGCCACGCGCGCGGAGGAATCGGCCGACACCCTGGCCGCCTTCCTGACGGCCCTCCACCGCCCGGCCCCCGAAGGGGCGCCCGCCGGCCGTGGCCGCGGAGGGCCGCTGTCCGACTGCGCCGAAGGGTTCGCCGAGCAGCTCGCCTCGGCCACCGAGCTGGGGCTGATCCCCGACCCGGACGCCGTCCGCGCGGTCTGGGAGGACGCCGCCGCCGCGCCCGACTGGGCGGGCCCGGCCCTGTGGCTCCACGGCGATCTGCACCCGGCCAACGTCCTCACCGCGGGCGGCACCCTCTGCGGCGTGATCGACTTCGGCGATCTCTGCGCGGGTGATCCGGCCTGCGACCTCGCCGCCCCTTGGACACTGCTGCCGGACGGCGCCGCCGACCGGTTCCACGACGCCTACCGGCCGGTCGCCGACGCCGCCACCCTGCGCCGCGCCCGCGGCTGGGCGGTGCTGCGCGCCCTCGGCGGCATCCTCATCGGAGAGGCCGGCGTCCGCGGCCGCCCCGGCGGCAAGCCCACCTGGGGCCCGCCCGCCCACGCCGCGCTGCGACGCCTCGTCGCCGCGGCCGGCTGAACGAGCGGGAGCGGCAGGCACCGTGCCCGCCGGGGCCCGGCACGGGGACGACCAGGTCGAGGCTGCAGGGGAAGCTGTACGGGGAGGTGCCCAGGCCCGCGCCCACGGACCGCGCGGGCCTGGCGGCGATGCTGCGCGCGCTGCTGGAGAACGTCGCCGGTCCGGGCCGCGCCCGCATGCTCGCCCACCTCGAACTGCGCGCCGAGGCCGCGCGCCGGCCCGGGCTGACGGCCGTTCTGGACGCGGTGTCCGCCGCCGACTTCACCGCCTTCGAGCACGCCCAGCGTGCCGCCGGCCTGCCGGTCACCTCGCAGCGGGCGGCCGCCGTCACGCTCTCCCTGCACGCGGCCGTCCCCCACCTGCTGGCGGGCGGGCCTGCGACGCTCGCCGCCGCGGGCCTGGACGACCTCGATCGCTTCACCCGGAGCCTGCTGGACGCCGTCTAGGGTCCGCCGCCCGCCGGTTGACCGCGGCGGGCGGCGGCCGGCGTCAGCGGCGGAACACCCGGGTGAGCAGCTCCCACCAACTGCGCCGCTGCCGGGGGACGGTGGCGCCGACGACGGGCGGCGCGGCCGGCGGCGCGACGGTCGCCTCGGGCGCCTCGGGCGGTGTCGTCCGGCGCACGGGTGCGGTGAGCTCAGGGCCCTCCGGGGCGATGGTCCGGGGGCTGAAGCTCACCGGCAGCTCGACCAGGTGGCGGGAGATCCACGCGGACGTCCACGTCAGCTCCTCCTCGGGGACGGCGAGTCCGAGGTCCGGCAGGCGGGTGAGGAGGATGTCGATGCTGCTCTCGGCGATGGCCCGGCCGATGTCCTGGCCGGGGCACTCGTGCGGGCCGGCGCCGAACGCGAGATGGGAGCGGTTGCCGTGGAGGGGCGCGGCGAGGTCGGGGCGGACGACCGGGTCGACGTTGCCGGCGGCGAGGCCGAGCAGGAGCATGTCGCCCGTCCTGATCCGCTGGCCGCCGAGTTCGGTGTCGCCGGTGGCCCAGCGGCCCGCGACGAGGGACATCGGCGCGGAGTCCCAGAGGACCTGGTCCAGGGCGTCGGCCAGGGTCATGTGGCCGCCGGACAGGTGGGCGCGGAAGCGGCGGTCGGTGAGGACCATCTTGAGCGTGTCGGCGATCAGGTTGACGGTGGTCTCGTTGGCGGCGAGCAGGACGACCCGCAGGTGTTCCATCACCTCGTCGTCGGTGAGCCCGGCGCTGTGCTGGAGGAGGTAGGACACCAGGTCGGGCCCGGGGGAGAGCCGCTTGCGCTCCATGGTGCGGCGCAGCGTCGCCACGACGTAGTCGTTGCTGGCGATGGCCGTCTCGGTGCCCTTCATCAGGTCGCGGGCGGCGTCGACCAGGCGGGGGCCGTACTCGTCGGGCATGCCGAGCAGTTGGGTCATCACCAGCATCGGGAGGTGCTCGGCGAACTGGGAGATGAGCTCCGCCCGGCCGGTCGGCCCGAACTCGCGGATCAGCCGGTCGGCGGCGCGGGTGACGTGACGGCGGGTGCCGCGCCGGTCGAAGCGGTTGAGGCCGTCGGTGACGGCGCCCCGGAGGCGCTTGTGCTCGGCGCCGTCGGCGAAGACGCAGAGCGGCTGCCAGGCGATTACCGGCATCAGCGGGGAGTCGGGGGCGACGAGGCCCTCCCGGAACGCCGTCCAGCGGCGGGAGTCCCGGGAGAAGCGGGACGGGGTGCGCATGGCGATGAGGTTGGCGGAGTGGCCGAGGACCAGCCAGGCGGGGAGGTCGCCGTGCAGGAGGACGGGGGCCACTTCGCCGTGCTCGGCGCGGAGCTTCTCGTACAGGCCGGCCGGGTCGGCCTCGGCCTCCGGCCCGTGGATCCGCCGGAGTCCGTCGGCGCGGAGGCCGCCGGACCGGTGGGCGGGGCAGCCGGGCGGCGGCGTGGGGGAGGCGTCGTCGGTGAACGGGGAGGTCACGGTTTCTCCGGGGTGAGCGGGAGGCGGTGGTCGGGTGGGTGCCTGGGCGGAGCGGCCTCAGCGCCCGGGCGGGGCCGAGAGGTTGTACAGGTAGTGCATCAGGGCCAGCAGGACGTCCCGGCTGGATTCGCGGGCCCGGGCGTCGCAGTCGACGATCGGCACCTCGGGCGGCAGGTCGAGGGCGGCCCGCAGCTCCTCGGTCGGGTACGTCGGCGACTCCGGGAAGGTGTTGGCGGCGACGACGAACGGCACGCCGCGGTCCTCCAGCCGTCCGATCACGTCGAAGCTGACTTCGAGCCGGCGGGTGTCGACCAGGACGACCGCGCCGAGCGCCCCTTCGAACAGACCGTTCCAGAGGAACCAGAACCGCTCCTGCCCGGGGGTGCCGAAGACGTACAGCACCAGCTCCTCGTTGATGCTGATGCGGCCGAAGTCCATGGCGACGGTGGTGGAGGTCTTGCGTTCGATCCCGGCGGTGTCGTCGATGTCGGCCCCGGCCTGGGTCATCGTCTCCTCGGTGGTCAGCGGGCGGATCTCGCTGACGGAGCCGACCATGGTGGTCTTGCCGACACCGAAACCGCCCACGATCACGATCTTGACGGCCATGGTGGCCGTGTCCGGGAGCAGGTCCGCGCTGGGCGGACCCGTCACGGTGTCAGAGCTTCTGGAGTCCATGCATCACCGCCTCCAAGAGGGCGCGGTCGGGGAGGATCGCCTGCGGGACGCAGGCACGGGCTTCGATCCGTTCCTCGTTGAGGAGGTCGGAGAGCAGCACGGTGACGGCGCTCATCGGCAGCTCCAGGTAGGCGGAGATCTCGGCGACGGACAGCGGGGAGCCGCAGATCCGCAGGATCGCCGCATGCTCGGGCTGCATGGCGGGCGTCGGCTCCGCACGGGAGACGATGAGGGTGACCAGGTCCAAGGTGGTCTGCTCGGTGACGCCGCTGCGGCCGCGCGTGATCACGTAGAGGCGTTCGGGGTCGTCTTCGTCCCAGCCCTGGCCCTGGTCGGCTGCGCTCATGCGACCTGCTCGCCGTTGCGCGGGGGCGTGGTGAGATGCTCGCCGATCCGGGCGACGAGGTCGCGCATCCGCTGCCCCACCAGCCCCGCGTCGACGCCCTCGTCCGCGAGCACGGCCAGGTAGGCGCGGGCGCCGGCGGCCATCAGGTAGAAGAAGCCGCCGCCCATCTCGATGACGACCAGCCGCATCCGGCCGTCGCCGTACGGGAACTCGTGGCCGACCGCGCCGGCCAGGCTCTGCAGCCCGGCACAGGCGGCGGCGAGGCGGTCGGCGGTGTCGGTGTCGGCGCCGTGCTGGGCGATCCGCAGACCGTCGGCGGAGAGGACGATGACGTGACGGGTGTACGGGACGCTCTCCGCCAGGTCCTTGAGCATCCAGTCCATGTTGCTGCGCTGCTGCATTACTGCTCGCCCTTTTCTGCCGACTCTTCACCGGTGCGGACGGCCGCATCGGCTGACGGTGCTTGTCCGTTGACCCCTTCGGTGAACGCGGCCAGCCACAGACCGGGCTGGACCGGCGCCTGTGCCGGCTCGGGGACGGCGGCCGGCCGGGGGGTGACGGTGCGGGAGGAGGGGGCGGCGTGACGGCGGCGCTGCGGCAGGCCGTTGGCGGTCCGCCCATTGATCACCGGGATGTCGTCCTCGGCCGGGTACCGCCCCGAGCCGCCCGCCGAAGTGGAGCCGGGCGACGACCCGAGGGAGGACCCGCGGGACGATCCGGGCGGCGCGCCCGTCCCGGAGACGGAGACCGGCCGCGCCCCCCACGGCTGCGGTCCGCCCGCGGCCCGGGAGATCCCGGCCGTACGGGGCGTCGCCGCGGGCCGGGGCGCACCGGCCGCCCGGGACTTGGCGGCGGCGCCGATGCCGTGGGCACGGCCGGTGGCGGGGGCCGTGGTGATGCACTCCTGCGGCACGATCAGCACGGCGCGCACCCCGCCGTAGGCGGAGGGCCGCAGCGAGACCTGGAAGCCGTAGGCCCGCGCGAGGCGGCCGACGACGGCCAGGCCGAGCCGGGGGGTCTCGCCGAGGTCGTTGAGGTCGATGCCGGCCTGCGCCTCCCGGAGCATCCGCTCGGCGCGGGCCCGGCCCTCCTCGCTGAGGCTGAGGCCGCCGTCCTCGATCTCGATCGCGATGCCGGTCTGCACCTCGACGGCGGTCAGGTGCACGCTGGTCTGCGGCGGGGAGTAGCGGGTGGCGTTGTCGAGGAGTTCGGCTACGGCGTGGATGAGCGGTTCGACGGCCGGTCCGACCACGGCGACCTCGGACACCGGGTGCAGCTCGACGCGCCGGTAGTCCAGGATCCGCGAGATGCCGCCGCGCAGCACGCTGTAGAGCGGCACCGCCCGGCCCCACTGGCGGCCGGGGCGGGCACCGCCCAGGACGGCGATGCTGTCGGCGAGGCGGCCGATCAGCGCGTTGCCGTGGTCCAGGCGCAGCAGGTCGTCGAAGACGGCCGGGTTGGTGCCGTGCCGGTGCTCCATCTCGCGCAGGTCCTGGGCCTGCCGGTGGACGATGGCCTGGACGCGGCGGGCGATGTTGACGAAGGCGCGCTGGGCGGACTCGCGCAGCGCCTCCTCGTTGTCGACCGCCTCCAGGACGGTGCGCAGCACGGCGTGCCGGGAGGCCTCGAACTGCGGGCCGGCGATGGCGTCGTGGGACTCGTACGCCATCAGCACGTCCGTGACGGAGGTGCCGCCGTGGAGCCGGGCGACCGCCGCGGGCAGGTCCTCCCGCGCCAGGCGCGCCGTCTCGCTCTCCTGTCGGGCCAGCCGGGCGAGCAACTCGCGCTCCTGCCGCGCGCACTGCGCCCCCAGGGCGTCCAGCGCACGCCCCCGGCGCGCGGCCTCGCCGGCCACCACGGTGGCCGCCGCCGTCCCCACCACCCCGCACCAGGCGACCCCCGCCCGGGCACCGGCGGATACCACCACCGTCGCGACGACAGCGGCCGCCGCCGTCACCACCACGGGCAGGAGCCACACCAGCACGGGAGCGGAGCGCCGACCTCTGGGTGACGATCCAGCACCAAGCATCAGCATCCTCAAACGATCGGAAGAGTAGTGAACGACGAGCGGGCACCGGCTTGTTCGGGCAGCGTGCGGCGGGCGGGCCGCCGGCCGGGCCGTGAGGAGGACGGCCGACTGCCGGCGGTCCTCCGGTCGGTCCTCAACGGCCTTGCTCTGCAGCTGATTTCGGTGCCTCCACGGTCGGATGTCCCACGCGTCGCGCACACCGCCGGGACGTACCGGGGCAGGGTTCCTGTCCGGTCGTCCGGGTTGTGCGGGAACCAGGTTTACCGCGCCCCGGGCTCGCTGGACCGGAGCCTGCGCCCAGTTCGCCCATGCGAGGGGAGTCCCGGGAAAACCGCCCCGCGCCGCATGGGTCCGTGCTATGTGCTCCGGTTCCGAACTCGTGGGCGACGGCGGGCCGGTGAGGGCCCGGGTGGAAGGCGGCGAGCGCGGTCTGGCAGCATGGCCGGATGGCAGGAATTCGACAGGCCGTCAGCTCCGGGTCATCACTGGAACCGCAGATCGGCTTCTCGCGGGCGGTCCGGGTGGGTGATCACGTGGCGGTGGCCGGCACGGCCCCGATCGCGGACGACGGCTCCACGGCGGCGCCCGGTGACGTCTATGCGCAGACCGTGCGGTGCCTGGACATCGCCGAGCGGGCGCTGGAGGCGGCCGGCGCCTCGATGGCGGACGTCATCCGGACCCGCGTCATGCTGGTCGACGTGACCACGTGGAAGGAGGCGGCGCGGGCGCACGGCGAGCGGTTCGCCGACGTCCGGCCCGTGTGCACGTTCGTCGAGGTCTCCCGCTTCATCGACGCCGACTGGCTGGTCGAGGTGGAGATCGACGCCGTTCTGCCGGGCTGAGGGCGTCGCCCTGCCCGGAGCCGGCAGTCGGCAGCGGGAAGCAGGGAACCGGAAGCAGGCGCCGGGACCGGGAGCGGTCCAGGTCGCCGTCGTGCGGGCGTTCACCCGGGGCCGGGGCGCTGTGGCCGATGACGGCACCGGGGGAGCCGGCCCGGCGCGTCGTGCGCCGGGCCGGCTCCCCCGTACGTGCTGCGGACCGGGGCCGCAGCGTCAGCCGATCGTCCAGAGCTGCAACGCCGACCCGGTGTCGGCCTGCTGGGTGACCTTGGCCCCGTCGGTGGCCGAGGCGGTGGTGAGCAGCAGACCGCTCTTGCGTGAGGCGATCCGGTAGCCGCCGAGGGTCGGCGTGACCAGCCAGCGCTGGTTGCCGCCTCCGGTGCAGGCCCACTGGACCACCTTGGCACCGGCGGCCGTCGAGCCGTCGCTGACGTCCAGGCAGAGCTTGGACTCGCCGTTGGCAATCTGGTAGCTGCCGTCGCCCTGCCGGGTGAGGACCCAGTCCTGGTTGGCGCCGCCGTTGGGTGTCCAGGTGACCAGCTGGGTGCCCTGGGCGGTGGAGTGGCCGGGGTCGTCGAGGGCCTTGCCGGAGACGGTCAGGGTGTGGGTGCCGTCCAGCGGCGGGTTGGGCACGGTGCCGGTGGCGGTGAGGGTGAGGGCCTGCTCGGCGGCGGTCCGGGCGCCGCCGACGGGGTTGCCGCTGGTGTCGCTCCAGCTCCGGACGGGGGTGGTCTCGGCGGGCCGGCCGCCGGCCGCGGAGAGGCCGAGGACGAGGCCGCTGTAGCGGTTGACCAGCTTGAACGAGCCGGTGGCGGCCCCGGCGGAGGAGCTCTGGGGGACGACGAACCACTGCTGGCCGACGCCGGGCCCGCCGGCGCCGGCGGCGGTCGCGGTGGGCAGGGCGCCCCAGGCCCGGCCGGCGACGGCCGTGGAGTCGACACCGAGCAGCCGGCCGGTGGAGGCGTTGGCGATGCGGTAGGAGCCGTCGCCGTTGGAGGCGAAGCTCCAGGACTCCAGGGCCGATCCGGTGGCTGCGGCCACCGACGTCGTCGCGGAGCCGCCGGAGACCTGGGCGAGCACCCGGCCGTCGGCGTTGGCGATCCGGTAGGTCTTGCCGAGGTCGACCGGGGGAGCGGTCGGCGCGGAGCTGCCGATGGTCACGTTCACGTACTCGCCGGACGCGCCGCCCGAGCAGCCGAAGGCGCAGTACGAGCGGAAGGACTTGCCGACGATCGTGGAGCTCGTCCGGTTCGCGTCGTCGAGGAACCACCGGTACCAGGACGCGGTGTGGTAGCCGCCGGTGTCGCCGATCGGGACCCACTTCTGACTGGAGAGGTCGGCGGTGGCGTAGTACTGCTGGGGCGCCGAGCCGCTCTGGTCGACCGCCTGGGGTTCGCCGATGTAGAGGCCCAGGTAGGCGTTGTAGGTGACGTCCATGACGAACAGGGGCGAGGTCGCGGGCATCGTGCCGGCCGCCACCTGCTGGGCGACGGTGCCGGGGTTCGCCGGGTCGTACTCGCCGGCGGCCGGGGTGTAGCCGGTGGGGTGGGCCTGGTCGGCGGGCACCATGTTGCTCTCCCGGCCGCCCACGCCGGGCTGGGACCAGGCGCCGTCGTACCACTTCTGCCACGAGTCGGGCGCCATCTTCGCGGAGATCGGGGCCCGGGCAACGTGCTCGTGGAAGGCCTTCCAGCCGCCGCCCTTCTCGACGATCCGCGAGCCGTAGAAGACGTAGAAGTAGCCCGAGGCGGTGTCGACGAAGAGGCGCTGGTCGCCGTCGCCGTAGTCGAAGGTCTCGTTGGGGAAGGCCGCGGTGTCGCCCCGCGCGGTGCTGTAGGGCGAGGTGATGACGTGGTCCTTGATGGTCCAGGTCCGGCCCTGGTCGGTGGAGACCGCGTAGTCGATGGCGTCGAAGTGGAGGCCGTCGCCGAAGGGCTGCGGGGTGAACTCGTTGTGCACCAGCCCGTACCAGTGGCCGGTGTCCGGGTCGGCCCAGACGCCGGACAGGTCGCAGAAGTTCTTCTGGGCGTAGCCCGACCCGGCGGGCGCGTAGCTCGCCTCGCGGCCGGTGGGGCTGTTGTTGCAGCGCCAGGTGGTGTCGTTGTTCCGGTCGTTGGCGTTGGCGGGGTCGGCCGCGTCGCTGACCGCGCTCGACCGGGTGGCGGAGTCGAAGTCCCGGCCGGTGAAGAAGTCCCAGTAGCGGGGGTCGTGCGCGCCGTAGAGGGCGGCGGACTGCTGGAACCAGAACGTGCCGTCCTTGTCGGTGTACGGGACGGCGGGGGTGTCCGTGGGGTGCTGGTAGGTGACGGGCGTTCCGACGCTCACTGTGTACGTGGCGGCGGCGGCGGTCGTGGCAGGCGCCGGTGGTGCGGCCGAGGCCGGCGCGGCGGTGCCCGCGCCGAACGCCAGGAGGGCGGGGGCGAGGACGGCGGCGAGTGCTCTGCGGGGTGGGGCGGACACGGGGGTCTCCTTCGCGGCGGGGGCGAGGGCGAGCGGCGGGTGGGGCCGGTCGCGGTGTCAGGTCCAGCGGCTGCAGTATCCGATCCGGGAACACACAGATGTCAACACCTTCGATCAGAAATCTGCACTTCTGGTTCCCTAATCTGTTCAAAGATGCTTGAATCAACCCCCAACGCGCCAGGTATCGGCAAGCGGCACCGCGCCGAGGCCCCGTCGGACCCGCCTCGCCCGCCTCACCCACCGACCCCCCCGAGGACCGCATGCTCCAGATCTCCCCGACCGGCTTCACCCTCGACGGACGCCCGCTGCGCCTGCTGTCCGGCGCCCTGCACTACTTCCGCAGCCTGCCCGCGCAGTGGCCCCGCCACCTGCGCATGCTCCGGGCGATGGGCCTGAACACCGTGGAGACGTACGTCCCCTGGAACCTGCACGAGCCGCGGCCCGGCAGCTACGACTTCACCGGGCGGGCCGACCTCGGGGCCTTCCTCCGCGCCGCCGCGGACGCCGGACTGCACGCGATCGTCCGCCCGAGCCCCTACATCTGCGCGGAATGGGAGAACGGCGGCCTGCCCTGGTGGCTCCAGGCCGAGGGGACCCTGCCGCTGCGTACCGGCGACCCGCGCTACCTGGCCCACGTCGACCGCTGGTACGACACGCTGATCCCGATCCTCGCCGAGCACCAGAGCACCCGCGGCGGCAACGTCCTGATGGTCCAGATCGAGAACGAGTACGGCTCCTACGGCACCGACCGCGGCTATCTCGCCCACCTCGCCGACGGCCTGCGCGCCCGCGGGATCGACGTCCCGCTCTGCACGTCCGACGGGCCGGAGGACTTCTTCCTCACCGGCGGCACCCTCCCCGGCCACCTGGCCACCGTCAACTTCGGCAGCCGCGCCCGCGAGGCCTTCGCCGAACTGCGCCGCCACCGCCCCCAGGACCCGCCGATGTGCATGGAGTTCTGGAACGGCTGGTTCGACCACTGGGGCGAGCGGCACACCACCCGCGGGGCGGAGGACGCCGCCGGGGCCCTGCGGGAGATCCTGGCGGCCGGGGCCTCCGTCAACCTCTACATGGCCCACGGTGGCACCAACTTCGGCACCTGGGCCGGCGCCAACACCGCCGACCCCCGCACCGGCCGCGGCTACCAGCCGACCGTCACCTCCTACGACTACGACGCCCCGCTGGACGAACGCGGAGCCCCCACCGCGAAGTTCTGGGCCTTCCGCGAAGTCCTCTCGGCGTACGCGGACGGCGCCGTGCCGGAGCCCGAGGAGCTCCCGCCCGTGCTGGCGCCGTGCCGGGTGGAGCTCGACCGGTCGCTTCCGCTCGCGGACGTCGTGGACCACCTCTCCACCGGGGCGGTTCGGTCGGCCGTCCCGCTCTCGTTCGAGGAACTCGGCCTCCCGCACGGCCTCGTCCGCTACCGGAGCACCATCCCCGGCCCGCGTGCGGACTACCCGCTGACGGTCGAGGGGCTCGCCGACCGGGCCCGGATCCACGTCGACGGCGTCCACCTCGCCACCCTGGAGCGGGACGTGGAGCACGAACCCCTCAAGGTCGCGGTGCCCGGGGCGGAGGCCCGGCTGGAGGTCCTGGTCGAGTCGATGGGCCGGGTCAACTACGGCGCCGGGATCGGCGACCGCAAGGGCATCACCGGAGCCCTGCACACCCAGCAGTACCTGCACGGCTGGACCATCGACCCGATGCCGCTGGCCGACGGCACGCCCGACCGCCTCCCCTGGGGCGCGGCCGCAGCGCCGGCCGGTGGTCCCGGTCCGGTCTTCCACCACGGCAGCTTCGAGGTCGCGGAGCCCGCCGACGGGTACCTGGCGCTGCCCGGCTGGACCAAGGGCTACGTCTGGGTCAACGGCTTCCTGCTCGGCCGGTACTGGGACCGCGGCCCCCAGCGCACGCTCTACCTGCCGTGGCCCGTCCTGCGCAGCGGGCCGAACGAGATCACCGTCCTCGAACTGGACCACTGCGCGGACCCCGCCGTGGATCTCGGGCCCCGGCCCGACCTCGGCTGACCCCGCCGTGACCGGCCGTCCTTCCGCCCCTGCCGCGGGCCGCGCGGCCGTGTCGAAACCGAGACCGCTTCGTGCTCCGCACTCTCTAGGCAGATGCTCGATTCTGAACAATACTCCTCGGAAATAAACACCTAAGAGCACAGCTTCGGGCATACCCAATCAAGATTCCCCAGCACCTCCCGTACCCAAAGGACCAGATCCATGGCGAAGACACGAATCCGCACCCGACTGCTGGCCGCCGCCGTGGCGCTTCCGCTGCTGTCCGGCGTCGCGGCCTGCAGCTCCGGCGGTGACGGCGGATCGGGCGACGGCGGCCCGAAGGCCGGCGGAACCACCGAAGTCACCTTCTGGGGCTGGGCGCCGGGCTACGAGGAGGCGGCGGCTCAGTTCAACGCGACGCACCAGGATGTCCGGGTCAAGTTCGAGAAGATCGTCTCGGGCAGCAAGGGCGGCTACGCGAAGATCTTCGCGGCGGTCAAGGCCGGCAACGCCCCCTGTCTCGCCCAGGTCGGCTACGAGTCGCTGCCCAGCTTCGTCGTCGAGGGCGCCGTCCAGGACGTCGGCAAGGAGGCCGCCCAGTACCAGCCGCAGTACGGCGAGGCCGCCTGGAACTCCGTCAAGGTCGGCGGCCAGGTGTACGGCATCCCGGTCGACATGGGCCCGATGGCGCTCTACTACCGCAGCGACCTGTACGCGCAGTACGGCCTGAAGCCGCAGGCCACCTGGGAGGAGTTCGCCGCCGACGCCGACAAGCTGCGCGCCGCGAACCCGAACGGCTACCTCAGCGTCTTCAACCCGGACGACCCCTGGTGGTTCGCCGGCATGTCCGCCCAGGCCGGCGGCAGCTGGTTCGGCACCGACACCAAGGGCTGGAAGGTCTCGCTCGGGAGCGACCCGGGGACCGCGAAGGTGGCGAACTACTGGCAGGGCCTGGTCGACAAGGGAGTGGTCAAGTCCGAGCAGAGCGGCACCCCCGACCTCTACAAGGAGCTGCAGGACGGCACGCTCGCCGCGTACCCCGGCCCGGTCTGGTTCTCCTCCATCCTCGAGCAGAACGCCGCGCAGGCCTCCGGCAAGTGGGCGGTGGCCCCGATGCCGCAGTGGCAGGACGGCGCCAAGTCGGTGGGCAACGACGGCGGTTCCTCCACCGCGGTGGTCAAGGGCTGCAAGAACACCGCGGCGGCGCTGCAGTTCGCCAACTGGATGAGCACCGACGCGGCGGCCGTCGCCACGCTCGTCGAGAAGGCCGGCATCTACCCCGCCTCCACCAGCGGCACATCCGCCCCGGCGCTGGCGAAGCCGAGCGCGTACTTCGGCAACCAGCCGGTCTTCGACGTCTTCAAGCAGGCGTCGGCGCAGGCCGCCCCGTTCAGCTGGGGCCCGACGATGACGCAGACGTCCAGCGACCTCACCGACGCCTTCGGCGCAGCCGTCGCGTCCAAGGGCCGGCTGACCGGGGCCCTGGGCACCGTCCAGGGCAAGACGGTCGACGCGATGAAGTCGAAGGGGCTGACGGTCACCGCCGGTTGACCGACACCGCCGGTCGACCCGCACCGCCGGTCGACCCGCACCGCCGGCGGACCGACACCGCCGGTCGACCCGCACCGCCGGCGGACCGCGCGCACCTGACGGGCCGCGGCCCGCCGGCCCCGGCACTGATCAACGGACCTTCTGACGGCCCTCCTGACGGACCGAGCAGCGGCCCTACCGACCGACTGACGGACCGACCGCCAGCACGAGAGAGAAACCCCAGATGAGCGCAGCAACCCCGGTGGTGACGGGCCGCACCGGCCCGAAGGCCGCCACCGCACGACGCGGCCCGGCCCGCAACCGCGCGGCCCTCGGCTTCCTGCTCCCCTTCGGCCTGCTCTTCACCGCCCTGTTCCTGCTGCCCATCGGGTACGCGGTCTGGCAGAGCCTCTTCCGGATCGAGCGCTCCGGCCTGGGCTTCGGCCCGGCCAGAACGGTCTTCGCCGGCTTCGACAACTACACCGCCGCCCTCGGCGACGGGTCGTTCGTCGCGGGCATCGGGCGGGTCCTGCTGTTCGGCGCCGTCCAGGTGCCGGTGATGCTCGGGCTGGCCCTCGGCCTCGCCCTGCTGATCGACGCCAAGGGCACCCGGCTGCGGAAGTTCTTCCGGCTCGCCTACTTCCTCCCGTACGCGATCCCCGGCGTGGTGGCCACCATTCTCTGGGCGTTCCTCTACCTGCCCGGGACCAGCCCGCTGGTCTCCGGCCTCAAGGACCTCGGCATCGAGGCCGACTTCCTCTCCTCCGACACCGTCCTGTGGTCGATGGCCAACATCGTCACCTGGACCTGGACCGGCTACAACATGCTGGTCATCCTCTCCGCCCTGCAGGCCATCCCCAGCGAGCTGTACGAGGCCGCCGACCTCGACGGCGCCGGCCCCTGGCGGATCGCCTGGCACATCAAGATCCCCCTGGTGGCCCCCGCCCTGGTGCTGACCGGCATCTTCTCCATCATCGGCACCCTGCAGCTCTTCACCGAGCCGATGGTCCTGCACTCGCTGGCCTCGACCGTCTCCGCCGACTACACCCCCAACATGGCGGCGTACAACGCGGCCTTCGGCAACAACGACTACGGCAAGGCGGCGGCGATCGCCGTCCTGCTGGCCCTCGCCACCTGCGTCCTGTCCTTCACCTTCCTGCGCCTCTCGGTGCGCCTCACCGGAAACCGGGTGACCGCATGAGCACCGTCGACCTCGACCCCCGCCCCGAGGCCGCCGGCCCGGCCACCGGCCGCACCGCCGGGCCCGCCCGCCCGTCCGCTCCCGGCCGCCGGCCGCGGCCCAACGTCCTCGGCACGGCCGTCCTGTTCGTGCTCTCCGCCTACTTCCTGCTGCCCGCCTGGTGGCTGCTGGTGGCCTCCACCAAGAGCAGCAGCGACCTCTTCGGCAGTGACGGCTTCCGGTTCTCCGCCTTCCACCTCGGCGACAACCTGCACGACCTGGCCACCGCCAACGACGGCCTCTACTTCCGCTGGCTGCTCAACACCGTCCTGTACGCCGGGGTCGGCGCCGCGGCCGCCACGCTGCTCGCGGCGATGGCCGGCTACGCCCTCACCAAGTACCGGTTCCGGGGCCGGGAGGCGGTGTTCAACACGATCCTCGCCGCCGTGCTCGTCCCGGCGCCGCTGCTCGCCCTGCCGGTCTACCTGCTGCTCTCCAAGGCCCACCTGGTCAACACCGTCTGGGCGGTCCTCCTGCCCAGCATGGTCAGCCCGTTCGGTGTCTACCTCTGCCGGATCTACGCCGCCGCGTCCGTCCCGGACGAGATCCTGGAGGCGGCCCGGATGGACGGCGCGGGGGAGTTCCGGATCTTCTTCACGGTGGTCCTGCGGATCTTCTCGCCGGCGCTGGTGACCGTCTTCCTGTTCCAGTTCACCACCATCTGGAACAACTTCTTCCTGCCACTGGTCACGCTCTCCGACCAGAAGCTCTGGCCGGTCAACCTGGGCCTCTACTACTGGAACGGCCTCAAGGACCACACCCCGTACAACCTGGTCGTCACCGGCTCGCTGGTCTCCGTCGTCCCGCTGGTCGTCGCCTTCCTGCTGCTGCAGCGGTTCTGGCGCACCGACCTGACGGCGGGCGGCGTCAAGGCCTGAGGCCCCGGTGCCGCCGCGGGGGCAGCGCGCGGTCATGCGCAGGCGGGTGCCGCCGGGCCTGGTCAGGCCCGGCGGACCCGCACGCCGCAGTTGGTGAACGCCGTCTGCTGCTCGTCCGAGAGGCCCTCGTCCGTCACCAGGTCGTGGACGTCGGAGAGCGGGCAGATGCGCGCGAACGTGACCTTGCCGGCCTTCGTGCTGTCCGCGAGCACGACCGAGCGCGCGCTGCTGCGCAGGAACGCCCGGTCGGTCTGGGCCTCCATCTCGTCGTGCGTGGTGCAGCCCTCCTCCGCGGTCAGGCCGTCCACCCCGATGAAGGCGATGTCCAGGTGGTACTGCGACAGCATCCGGTCGGCGGCCGGGCCGACCAGCTCGTAGCTGGCCGTGCGGGCGATCCCGCCGATCACCACCAGCCGCACCTCGGGGCGGACGATCAGGTCCGCCGCGATGTTCACCGCATTGGTCACGACGGTGAGGCCGCTGCGCTCGGCGAGCACCCGGGCCAGCTCGCTGGTGGTCGTACCGCCGCTGAGGCCCACCACCGCGCCGTCCGGCACGAGTTCGGCCGCCGCCTGGGCGATCCTGCGCTTCTCCTCCCGCTGCTTCTCGCTCCGGTGGCGCAGTGGCAGTTCGAGGTTGACCGAGCCGGTCACCGCGCCGCCGCGCGTGCGGTGCAGCAGCCCCTGTTCGTGGAGCTCCTGGAGATCGCGGCGCACGGTCGCGGTCGAGACGCCCAGCAACTCCGCGAGGGCGTGCACATCGGCGCTCCCCGCTTCGGTGACGTGCGAGAGGATGCGGGCGGCGCGATCAGCTTTGAGCATGCCCCGAGTCTAGCCCGGTCGGACGTGCGCCGAGCCGGGTGAATGACCGAAGATGACCATGACAGGCGCCGAGCAATCAGTTCCGCTCACGGCTCAGGAAGCGGCCGTATGGCGTAACTCCGCTCGGAACCGTTTCCGCGCGCATGAACCCGGCGGGCCGCTGGGAACAATCGCGGGAGACGAGAGATCGATCCATGATCGGGGACCGTATGGACGACGGGCTGAAGGCGATCACCGACGCGGTGCGCGAGGTCGAGGAGGCGCTGCGCGAAACCGTCGTCGCGCCGGGCCGGCGGGGCCGGGACCGCGTCGTCCTGGCCGACGAACCACCCCTCCTGGCCGCGGCCGCCGTTCTCCTGGAAGCCGTGAAGGACTTCACCGCCACCTACCCCACCCGTATGACCACCCCCGACTCCCGCACCGCCTTCGACCGGGCCACCAAGGAACTGGACCGCCTCGTCCGCCAGTTCCGCGAGGCCGAACGCGGCGTCGCGAAGGAACGGGGCTGACCCGGACGCGCCTGCCGTGTCCGGCCAGGTGGACGCCCACCGCCCACCGTCCACCGTCCAGGGGTCGAGGGTCCGCCGGCCCGGGTGGCCGGTGAAGTGGACAGGGTCGGCGGCGGCTCCGGTGGCTCCCCTCCGACAGGGCCCGGAAAAAATCTGCCGGGTCGTTGAGTACATCGGCCGCGCCCTCCGTACTGACGGTCAACGGGCGGGGCCGCAGCCGACGAGGCGGGCGAACGCCGTAGCCGACCGGACCTCACACCCTCGGGGGAGAACACCATGTACGCGTTCCGCCGCACCGCCGTCCTCGCCGCAGCCGCCACGGCCGTCGCCCTGCTCGCCACGGCGTGCGGCCCCGACGGGGACCCTGCCCCGGCGGCCCAGGCTCCGACCACGCCGAACGCACCGGCCACGTCGGCCGGACCCGCCGGGGCCGCACCCACCGCGCCGGGCACGTCCGACCCGGGCAACGCGGCGTCGAAGGGCTCGCTGGCCACCGTCACCTCGCCGCAGTTCGGGCCGATCGTCGTCGACGGCCTCAACTACACGCTGTACCGCTTCGACAAGGACACCGCCAAGCCCTCCGCCTCCAACTGCAACGACGCCTGCGCCGCGAAGTGGCCGCCGGTGCCGGTGAGCGAGCAGGCCACGGTCAAGGGCGTGGACGCCAAGCTGGTCGGCTCGGTGACCCGCGCCGACGGCACCAAGCAGCTCACCCTGAACGGCTGGCCCCTGTACCGCTTCGCCGAAGACAAGGCGCCCGGCGAGACCAAGGGCCAGGGCGTCGGCGGCACCTGGTTCATCAGCACCCCGGACGGCAAGAAGGCCCAGGCGGCCCAGCCCACCGGTGGCTCCTCCTACTGACGCACCCTCGGACCGCGGGCGGCGGCCGGCCCCGCCCGGGGGCACCCGCCGCCCGCAACCGCGCCCCGCCCGGCAGGACGACGGCCACCGGCCGCCTCCCCCGGCGGGGCGCCGCCTCCCCGGCCCGCCCGGCCCCGCCCGGCCTCGACGAGGAGAGACCCATGCGGCACGATACGGCCGTGAGCGACTACCCTCCGGCGGCCACCGGGCAAGCACCCGGTGCCGGCACCGACACCGACCCGGGAGCGGAGCTGATCCGCGCCCTGCACCGGGAGCACGCCGCCCCGCTGCTGCGCTTCGTCCTCCACCTGGTCGGCGGGGACCGGCAGCGGGCCGACGACGTGGTCGAGGAAACCCTCCTCCGCGCCTGGCGCAACATCCACCGGCTCGACGGCCGCCAGGGCTCACTGCGTCCCTGGCTGGTCGCCGTTGCCCGGCGGATCGTCCTCCCCGGGCCCCGCAGCGGCCTCCCGAAACCCCGCGAAGCCGACGACACCGGCCTGGAGTCGGTGCCCGCCGAGGAGGAACTCGCCAAGGCGCTGCGGCTGATGGCGATGGCCGACGCCATGGACGCGCTGACCCCCGCCCATCGCGAGGTGCTGGCCGAGACCTGCCTCAAGGGCCGGACCGTGAACGAAGCCGCCGTGGTGCTCGACCTCCCGGCCGACACCGTCCGGGCCAGGGTCGTCTACGCGCTGCGCTCACTCAAGATCGCACTCGAGGAACGAGGAGTGACATCGTGACCACCCCGGAGGGAATGCACCTGGACGTGGGTGCCTATGCCCTCGGGCTGCTCGAACCCGGGGAGACGGCGCGGTTCGCGGAACACCTCGAAGGCTGCGCGCGGTGCGCCGCCGAGCTGGCCGAGCTCTCCGGCCTGGAGCCGTTGCTGGCCGAGTTCGCCGAGGCCACCCGGCCGGCCGGTGCCGGGCAGAGCGCGGCCGCGTTCGACCCGCTGCCGCAGCCGGGCCCGCAGCTGCTCGACCGCCTGGTCGCCCGGACCACCGCCGCCCGCCGCACGGCCCGCACCCGCCGGCTGTTCCTGGTGGCCGCCGTCGTCGCCCTGCTGATCGGCGGCCCCCTGCTCGGCGCGGCCGTACGCGGCGCCGACACCGTCGCATCGGCGGACCACCACCTGGCCAGCCCGGCCTCCTGGCTGATGGACACCGGCGAGCTCCACAGCGCCACCGACCCGGGGACGGGCGCGGCGGCGACCGTCTCGCTGGAGGACAAGAAGTGGGGCACCCACGTCGCCCTGCAACTCGGCAGCGTCCGGGGCCCGCTGAACTGCTCCCTGATCGCGGTCTCCCGCTCCGGCAGGGAACAGCCCGTCACCAGCTGGGCCGTCCCGCCGGCCGGCTACGGCGTGCCGGGGGCCACCGACCCGCTCGTCACCCACGGCGGGGTCGGTTTCCCGGCCGCCGAGATCGACCACTTCGAGGTGCGCACCGACGACGGCCGCCGGCTCGTCTCGATCCCGCTCCGGGCGTCCTGACGTTCCGCCGGCGGAGGGCGCTCCCGCCTGTGGGCCCCGGGAGCCGCCTCCCTGACGGGTCGTAGCCGGGGCCCGCTCCCGGTCGAACGGCCGTCCCCCCGGCCGTCAGCGTGGCCGGAGTCCGTCGAAGACCACCTCGAAGATCCGCTCCCGGGCGGCCGCGTCGGCCCCGAGCTGCTCCATCGACGCGCCGGTGCCGACCAGGAGGGCCATCAGTTCCGGCAGGCCCAGCTGCGCGCGGACCACCCCGGCCCGCTGAGCCCCGGACAGCAGCTCGGCCAGCCGGGCCTGGATCTGCGTGGTCGACTCCCGCAGGGACGCGTGCACGTCCACCCCGGCCGCGGCGAGCGCCTGGGTGAACTCGTTCTTGCCCGCGGACTGTTCGATCACCAGGCGGAAGCAGCCGAAGAAGGCCTCGGCCGGATCGGCCTCGGCCGCCAGCCGCGCGGTCAGGGCCGCCAGCTCCTCCAGTCTGCGCACCATCACCGCCTCCAGCAGCGCCTCCTTGGTGGGGAAGTGGCGGAAGAGCGTGCCGACCCCGACCCCGGCGGCCCGGGCGACCTCCTCGGTGGGCACGCCGACACCGCGGGTGGTGAAGATCTCGGTGGCCGCATCGAGCAGCCTGGCCCGGTTGCGGGCCGCATCGGCCCGCAGCGGGCGATCCTGAGCGTCGCTCATCCCACTCTCCCTCCCGCACCGAAGGCGGTACCACTGTGGACAACCGGAGTCGCCAGTCCGTATCGTTGAAAACGGAGTCGCTAGTCCGATTCTAGCGGCAGAGACTGCTGGGAGTTGAGCATGTCCAAGACGCTGTCACCGCGTGAGGTCTTCCAGAAGCTGATCGAGGGCATCGGCGCAGGGCGGTTCTCGGAACTGGCCGAGCTCTATGCCGAAGATGCGGTGGTGGAGACCGTTTTCGAGCCGGTCGGGCCGCGCCGGTTCGAGGGGCGGGCCGTGCTCAGGGAGCGGTTCGCGGAGGTCTCGGCGAGTTCGCCGGTGGAGCTGACCCCGGTGAACGTGGTGGTCCGGGAGACCGACGACCCGGAGGTGGTCGTCGCCGAGTTCGACTACAAGGTGCACCACCGGGTGACCGGACGGACCTTCCGGAGCGCCAACATCCAGGTGCTGCGGGTTCGCGACGGCCTGATCGTCGGCAGCCGGGACTTCCACGATCATCTCGGCCTCATCGTGGCCGGCGGCGCCCTGCCTCAGCTGGTGGAGGCGTTGGAGGGCAAGTAGCGCGTACGGGAGGCGCGATCACCGCGACCGGCCGGGCCGGGCTGGTCGGCGGCCTGACCGGGCCTTCGCCCCGGGCTCCTCCCGGCCGCCGCCGGGCCGGGTCGTCTGCCAGGGCGCGTCGAGCCGAGGCGTGCACACCCCGGCCGCGACGGCCGCACGGTCGGGCCCGCCGGTGGCGCGTGACGTCGGGCCCGACGCCGGGGTGCGGCGTCGGGGTGCGGCGTCGGGCCGGCGGATCAGGCCGGGGTGGCCGCCCCCGCCGGCCGGGCCCACTCCTCGGCGAGCAGGCCGAGGACGACCTCGTCGCTGTAGGTGCCGTACGTCCAGGCGGAGCGCCGGAAGGTGCCTTCGAGGACGAAGCCCGCGCCGGTCGCGGCGGCGATCATCGCCGCGTTGTCCGCAAGGGTGTCGACCTGCAGCCGGTGCAGCCCGCGCACGGTGAAGCCGTACAGGCAGAGGACGTCGACCACCTCGTGCGCCAGGCCGCGGCCCCGGAAGGCGGGACGCAGCGCGATGCCGAGGTGGGCGCTGCGGTTGTGGGTGTCGATGCCCCAGAGCAGCGCCTCGCCGGCCAGCTCGCCCGACGCAAGCTCGACGACCGAGAAGCAGGCCGCCTCGTCGGACGGCGCCGCCACGGCGTACGGGGACTCGGCGGCGCCCGGTGAGATGGGCTGCCAGGGGCGGGAGTCGGCCCGGGAGCGGGTCGCGACGTCGTCGTACAGCTCCGCCTGCAGAACGGGGACGTCGCTGTCGTGCCGGGCCCGGAGGGCGATCTTCGCGTTCAGTAGCATGTCACATGGTTTACAGTCGCGAGGGTGCCGCCGCAAGCGAATTAGGCAGGCCCCCGCCGCTACGGCGAGGCCGGCCTGGATCGGACAGGATCGGTCACGGCGACAGATCCCCCGCCGGCCCGGGTGCTGGTACCCGGGCCGGCTCCGCGCAGCCGGTCACGACTGCCGGACGCACTCGATCAGATAGTCACCGGTCGCCGGGTCGATCGTGACCCCGTGCGTCTCGCTGCGGAACCCGGGGAACTGCCGGTCGAACTCCTCCAACGCTCCCAGGTAGCGCAGCAGCGGACCGCCGACCTCGCCGACGGCCTCGCCCGGCATCAGCACCGGGATCCCGGGCGGCGTGACCGTGACCATCGCGGCAGCCACCCGGCCGGCGGCCCGCGCCAGTGGCACCCGCTCGGTACCTCCCCGGATCAGCTGCTGGTAGCAGTGCTGGGGCGGCGCCACCGGTTCGGGCAGCTCGCGGAACGCAGTGTCAAGTGCGTCGATCAGCTCGGCCCCGGTGAGGTGCTCGTGCATCTGCCGGCAGAGCTGCTTGAGCGTGAGGCCGGCGTAGCGGAGGGGATGCTGCTCGACGAGGCCGGGCAGGACACGGTCGAGCGGCGTGTCACCGTCGTGCAGCGCCTTGAAGTCCATCAGGGCGTCCATCAGGGTGCCCCACTTCCCCTTGGTGATGCCCATGGAGAAGAGGATGAGGGTGCTGTAACTGTCGGTCTTCTCGACGACGATGCCGCGGGCGGCCAGGTAAGCGGTCAGGATCCTGGCCGGAACGCCCCAGTCGGCCGTCTCTCCGGTGGCAGTGACGCCCGGACAGGTGATGGTCACCTTGATCGGGTCGAGCAGGCAGTACCCCTCGCTGAGATCGGGGAAGCCGTGCCAGTCGGCCTCCGGCTCCAGATGCCAGCACCGAGGCTCACGGCTCAGTAGCGCGGACGGCGCGTCGGCGAAGTCGAAGCGCTCTCCGGTGGCCGGATCGGTGACGGTGGGCGGCTGCCACACCCCGAAGAACCACGAGGGCCGGTCGCCGGCGCCGGCGATCCGCCGCGCCGTCCGCACCACGGCCTGGCGGAACCGGATGGCCTCGGTGACCGCCTCGCCGATCAGCCACTGCCCCTGCGGGCCGTCCATCATGGCCGTGGCGACGTCGAGCGAGGCGATCCCGGGGTAGAACGGCGAGGTTGTGCCGTGCATCATGAAGGCCTCGTTGAACCGCTCGTGCTCGACCGGCGCACGTGGGGCCGACCGCACGTGGACCATCGCGCTCTGCGAGATGGCGGCGAGGAGCTTGTGCGTCGACTGCGTGGAGAAGACGGTGGGCCGCAGCGGGTCGTCGAAGGTCTCCGGGCCGACCGCCATACCGTAGCGGCCCGCGTACAGCGGGTGGAAGCGGGCGTAGGCGAACCAGGCCTCGTCGAAGTGCAGCCGAGGCGTGCTGGGCGCGAACGCGCGGGCGGTCCGGACGGTGTCGTAACACAAACCGTCGTAGGTCGAGTTGGTGATCACGGCGTACTGCGCGTCCGAAGCGACCGCCCCGGCCGTCAGGGGGTTGGCCGCGATCCGGGCGCGCACCGCCGCGGGATCCGTCCGTGCCGGCGGCAGCGGCCCGGCGAGCCCGTAGCCGTTCCGGGTCGGGACGAGGTAGACCGGGCGGGCGCCGGAGATCACCAGCCCGTGCAGCACCGACTTGTGGCAGTTGCGGTCCACCAGGGCGATCTCGTCGCGAGTGACGCTGTAGTGGCCCACCATCCGGTCGGCCGTGGAGTCACCGTGCAGGACGAAGTACGTGCGGTCGGCCCCGAAGACCCTGGCGGCGTTGCGCTCTGCCTCGCCGATCGGGCCGCTGTGCTCGAAGAGGGAGCCGAGCTCGCCGACCGAGATCGACAGGTCCGTGCGGAACAGGCGCTCGCCGTAGTAGTCGAAGAACGCCCGTCCGGCCGGGGACTTGAGGAAGGCGACGCCGCCCGAGTGGGCCGGGGTGTGCCACGAGTACTCGTGCGCGTCGTCGAACCGGCACAGCGCCTTGAAGAACGGCGGCAGGATGTCGCTGTGGTACGTCCGCGCGGCGGCCGAGACCCGGCCGGCGACGAAGGCCGGAGTGTCCTCCAAGGGCCAGATGTAGCCGGTCACCACCTCCGAGACCCAGAGCGGCAGCGCCTCGAACTCCCGCTCCGCGTCGGACAGGACGAGGAACGACGGGAGGCCCTTGAAACGCCGCCCGATCGTCCGCAGCACGGTGGCACCGCCGCCCTCCGCGCCGTCCGGCCCGGCACCGGGCTCGCCACCGGGCGCGAGATCCCACGCGACGACGGCCGCGGCGAGCCCCGCCTCCGTCTGCAGCACGGCCTGCGCGTCCCTGGCGGTGGCGGCCCACCGGAGTTCGAATCCCCGGTTCTCCAACTCCTTGCCGACCTGCCGGAGCTGCTCACCGGCGGCACCCGTCCGCACCGGACCCTCGTGCAATGCCAGCAGGACCGCGCTCTTCCCCATCGGCCACCACACTCTTTCCCTGATCAGGAAGCTCTGATATCGCCTCAGTGTCAGCCTCGGAGGGCACGTGCCGGAGACTTCTGCCATCTCGTTCGCCCGATTGAGTGGCAGGCGGCGTACCGTGCGTGACGCCCGCAGGCCCGTACGCGCGTCCCCGGGCGGGTTCCGTCCTCCGAGCTGGGCGCCCCATCATCGAGCTCGCGTAGTCGCGGTGTTCGCCGGGGCAGCGGGTACGCCTGCCCCGGCGCGAAACGGGATCACCTCGCCTGTCCAGCATGTCTCTGCGGGGCACCCAGTAACGTTACGAGGTGCCCCCGGCCGTGCGGTTGGCAGCGGTCGGGGCGTGGCAGGCACGACCGACTGTCACCGGTCCGTCCGAGGGCTGAAGTCCGGACAGGAGAGCAGCACGTGAGTACAGCGCACGCCGGCCCGGGTGACTACAGCCGGGTGCCGAACCCGGAGCAGGCCCTGAAGTACGCGATTCAGCACATCGCGGGTGACCGCGTCGAGATCGTCGAGGGAGTCATCACCCCCGTGTCGCCGTCCTGGGCCCATGAGACCGCCGTCGATCTGATCCGCGAGCAGATCGGGCCCCGCATGCGCGAGCTCGGTCTCCGCGCCGGCTCCGGAAACCTCGACCTGCCGGGCACGGAGAACTTCTATGTGCCGGATCTGGCCGTGGTGCCCGCCGATCTGGCCAGGACCGAAGGCGCGCTGCTTCCGGACCAGACCGTGCTGGTCGTCGAGGTGACGTCACCGTCGAACGGCGAGACCGACAGGACGGCCAAGCGACGCCGCTACTCGCAGTTCGGCGCTCCGGTCTACCTGCTGGTGGACCGCCAGGAACGCACGTGCACACTGTTCTCGCAGCCGGGGCGGCTCGGCTACACCCGCGTGGAAGGGCCGCATCCGTTCGGCATCCCGCTTCAACTGCCGGCGCCGCTGGCGCTCGAACTCGACACCACGGGGTTCTGACCCCGGCCCCGCAGGGCAGCCCCGGTCCGCGCGGGTCAGAACTCGTCGGCTCCGTTGCGCAGCTCGTACGTCCAGTAGCCGGTGGCCCAGGCGGCCGGGTCGACGGCGATGCCTTCGGCGCCGGGTGCCTTGACGGTGGCCTGGCCGCTGCTGCCGCTCAGGGCGACGGAGAACGCGGTCACGGGCTCGTTGTTCTCGTGGACGCCGCCGTCGGAGAGTTTCACGAGGGCGTAGGCGGGGGCGCCGGCGGTGAGGACGACGGGGGCGGCGGGCTTGCTCTTGGCGACGGCGGGGACGTTCTCGCGGTGGCTTTCGAGGAACCGGATCTGCGGGTGGTCGTCGAGCCTGCAGCTGTGGCCGCTGGTGTTCTTGGCGGTCAGGACGATGTGGGTGTAGGGCGGGCCGTCCTGGTGCGCGGCGCTGATGGCCACGTCCTTGACGGTGCACAGGGGCGTGGAGGCGGCGGCCGTCGGGGCGGGGGCCTTGGTGGCGGCGGGCTGCGCGGCACCGGCGCCGCTCCCGGCCCCTGCGCCTGCGCTGCTCCCGGTCCCCGTGCCCTGTGAGGCCCCGGCGCCCTGAGAGGCCCCGCCGCCCTGGGCCGGCTGCGCCTGTGAGGCGGCCGGTGCTGCGGCCGGCGCGGCGGCCTTGGTCGCCGCACTGCCTCCGCCTCCGGCAGCGCCGCCGTCGCCGTTGCAGGCGGTGAGGGTCAGCACGAGTGCGGCGGTGCTCACGGTGGCCAGGGCGGTGGTGCGGCTGCGGAAGGTGGTCATCGGAAAATCCCCGTTGTCTTTCGAGTGGTGTGACGCAGCGTCCGGTGCGTCGGGGCACCACCCTGGCCCGGAGGCCGTCCCGCTCGCCAGGCCCGGCCGCCGATCCGGGACGCCGGGACGTTCCATACCTGCTGACCTGCGGAAACGCGCGAGCCTGGAACGCCGGTACGGGACGGCGCCACCGTTTTGCCGCCCCGGCGACGGCTGTGCGCAGCGGCCGCAGGTGACCGGTCCCGCCGTCTCCCCCGCGGGCATCTTGTGGGAAAGCGGATGATCGCCTGTCATGCCCGCCGCGTTCCCCCTAGCCTGTGAGGGCTCACGGGAGGGGGAGACGTTGGAGCAACTCGGTGCCGCGGACCCGCAACAGGTCGGGCCGTACACGCTCATGGGGCGGCTGGGGGCCGGCGGCATGGGCGCGGTGTATCTGGGGCGGTCGGCCGGCGGGCGGACCGTCGCGGTCAAGGTGGTGAGGCCGGAGCTGGCCGAGGACGGATCCTTCCGAGCGCGCTTCCGGCAGGAGGTCGCGGCGGCCCGCCAGGTCGCCGGAGCGTTCACCGCGCCGGTGGTGGACGCCGACACCGAGGCCGCGACGCCCTGGATGGCGACCGCGTTCGTGGTCGGTGTCTCCCTCCAGCAGGCGGTGGCCCGGCACGGCCCGCTGCCCGAGGAGACCGTGCGGACGCTGGCGGCCGGGCTGGCGGAGGCGCTGGCCGAGGTGCACCGCGCCGGGCTGATCCACCGTGACCTGAAGCCAGGCAACGTGCTGCTGGCGCTGGACGGGCCGCACGTCATCGACTTCGGCATCTCCCGGGCGGCCGACGGCACCGGGCTGACCACGACCGGCGCGGTCATCGGCTCGGCGCCGTACATGTCGCCGGAGCAGGCGCTGGGGGAGCCGCTCACCCCGGCGAGCGACGTGTTCGCGCTCGGCTCGACGGTCGCCTACGCGGCGCTCGGCACCCGCCTGTTCGGCGACGGCGTCGGGGCGGCGGTGCTGTTCCGCGTGGTGAACACCGAACCGGACCTTGGCGGGCTGCCGGACGGGATCCGGCACCTGGTCGCCGCGTGTCTGGCCAAGAATCCGAACCACCGCCCGGCGCCGGGCCAGCTCGTCGAGCTGGTGGAGCGGATCGGCCGCCCGGATCCGGCGGGCGGCTGGCTCCCGCAGGCCGTCGCGGCGGACGTCCTCGGCGTCCGGGGTGTCCTGACGGCGCTGCCCGGGCCGATGCCGGCCCCTCCCGCCGGTCCACCGGACGGCCCGCCACACGCCACGCCGCAGGGCCCGCCCGGGGCCACGTCGCCGTTCCCTGCGGACCGGGTGCCCCAGGACGCGGTGCCCCGGGACGCGGTACCCGGCCGCCGCCCGAGCCGCCGGGCCGTACTGTTGGGCATCGGCGGCGGTGTGCTCGCGGCGGCCGGGACCGCCACCACGATCGCCCTGCTGGACGACCGCGGAGGCAGCACCGGTGCCGGCGGCACGGCCACGGCCGGCGGTTCGAGCGGTACGCCGACCGCCCTCGTGCGGCCGTCCGGCCTCGACGTTCCCGAGGCCAGACCGAGCTGGCAGGTGACGCAGCCGAATCCCTGCCCCCAGGTGCTCTCCGCCGAAGGCGTGGTGGTCTGCGTCTCCATCCTGAAGATCTGGGGCGTGGACGATGCCGGGAAGACCAAGTGGACGGTGGACGGCACCACCACCGGCGGCGTCTTCGCGATCGACCCGACCACCCCGCGGCCCGTCGCCGGGCTGGACGGCGGCCGGCTCCACGTCTCCGGCCAGGGGGCACACGCCCCCGAACTCCTGAGTTTCACCCTGGCCGACGGGAAGCTCGACTGGAGGCTGGCGCAGGACCAGAAGAACCTGACGGGCGTCGTCGCCTTCGCCGGGATCCGCGCCGGCAAGGCCTACCTGCTCGGCACGGGCGACGGCAAGGACCGTGGAGCCGCCCCGAGCGGCACCCACGTCTGGGCGGTGGACCTCGCCGCCCGCCGGAGCCTCTGGGTGTACGGCGAGGACACGATGCTGGTCCAGACGGCGCTGCTTCCGGGCGACCGGATCGTGGTCTCCGACTTCGACCAGCTGAAGGCCCTGGACGCGAAGGGCGGGGTCGCCTGGGAGCGCAGGCTCCCGGCGCTCGGCCTCGGCGCCGCCGGGAAGTACGTCCTCGCCCTCGACAAGGACAGCACGCTGACCGCCCTGGACCCGGACGACAGGGGCAGCCCGGCGTGGACGGTGAGCGGCGTCGTCGGGGCCGCCCCGCGCGGCGACGGCTTCCCCGGCAGCGAGGACGGCAGCGTTCTGTACTTCCTCCGGAGGGATGCGGACGGCGGGTACTCGGTGGGCACCCTGGACCCGGCGAACGGTCGCACCGGCTGGAGGACGCCGCTGCCGCTCGACTCTCCGGAGGCCACCCTCCTCGGGGCCCGCCTGCTCTGCGCCGACGGCAACCTCTACCGGATGGGGCCGGACGCCGTGATCTGGGCCCTCGACCCGGCGAACGGGAAGGCCCGCTGGAAGTACTCCGGGCTGAAGGGGAAGGACACCTTGAAGCTGGCCTGGACGGCCGGCGCCGGACGGCTCTGCGTCTCCGACACGGCCACCCAGACGATCACCTCCCTGCCCGCGAAGGGGTCCTGAGCATGCGCCAGCTGGAATCCGACGACCCGTCCAGGATCGGCCCGTACGCCCTGCTCGGCCGGCTGGGGGCCGGCGGCATGGGGGTGGTCTACCTCGGCAGGTCGGCCGGCGGACGGACCGTCGCGGTCAAACTGGTCCGGCCCGAGCTGGCCGGCGACGCGAAGTTCCGCGCGCGGTTCCGGGCCGAGGTCTCGGCGGCCAGGGCTGCCTCCTCGGCCTTCACCGCCCCGGTCGTGGACGCCGACACCGACGCGCCCGTGCCCTGGATGGCGACCGCCTTCGTGCCGGGAGTCGCACTGGACGAGGCGGTCCGGCTGGTCGGCGCGTTCCCCGAGCACGTGCTGCGCATCCTGGCGGCCGGGATCGCCGAGGAGCTGAAGAACATCCACGCCGTCGGACTGACCCACCGGGACCTCAAGCCGAGCAATGTGCTGCTGGCGCTGGACGGGCCGCACGTCATCGACTTCGGCATCGCGCGGGCGGCCGACGGCACCGTGCTGACCGCCGAGGGCGCGATCTTCGGCACGCCCGCCTTCATGTCGCCGGAGCAGGCACTGGGGGAGCGGGCCGGCGCGGCGAGCGACGTGTTCTCGCTCGGTTCGACCCTGGCGTTCGCCGCCACCGGCGGGGCCGGGCCGTTCGACGGCGGGCATCCGCTGGAGATGCTGCGCAAGGTGGTGAGCGAGGAGCCGGACCTCGCGGCGGTGCCCGGCGGGGTGCGGCTGCTGGTCGCGGCCTGCCTGGCCAAGGCCCCGGGCGACCGGCCGACGCCGCAGCAGCTCGCCGCCTCCCAGGGGGTGGGACCGCTGACACCGGGGACGTGGCTGCACCCGGTGCTGATCGCGGCGATCGAGGAGGCGGCTGCGGTGATGGCCCCGCTGGCGGCCGCCGCGCCCCCGCCGCCCCCGTCGCTCCCGCCGGTTCAGCCACCCCTGCCTCCCGGGCCGGGCGGACCCGCCGGGCCGCCGCCGGTGGGGCCTTCGGCCGAGGCGCCGACGGGGCAGCCGACACTGGTGCTCGGCCGGGTCACGCCCTCGCCCGCGCCCCGGCCGGGCCGCCGCAAGCTCCTGCTCGGCCTCGCCGGCGGGGCGGTGGCCGCGGCCGGCGCCGGCACCGCGCTGCTCCTCACCCGTGCGGGCGGCGGAGACAAGCCGCGGTCCGCTGCCGGGCCCGGGACGGGCTCCGGCAGCCCGCCGCCGACCCCGGCCGCGAACCCGACCGACTACTCGCGCTCGCTGGACACGGACGTCCTGGCGACCCCGCTGTGGACGGCGCCGGTGGACGAGCCGCTGATCGCGGTGACGGGCGAGGGGGACACCGTCGTCGTCGCCGGAATGAAGGGCGTCTCGGCGTTCGACCGGGCGGGGAAGCCCCGCTGGGGACCGCTGACCAACTACTCCGCGCCGTCCGGGGTCGGCGGCGGCGACTGCCCGGTGGCGGTCGGCGGGGGCATGGCCTATGTGATGGGGTACGGCGGCGAGACCGACCTGACGTACGTCTTCAAGGCCGTCGACCTCGCGACCGGAGCCGTCGCCTGGACCCTGAACCGGCCGGACCTGCGGATCGCCCGCTCCGCCTCGGTGGTGGGACTCCTCGACAACCTCGTCTACGTCCACGGGGAGGCGATCGGCACCTTCCGCCTCCCCGACCCGAAGGCCCCGGTCGCCTACACGGGGGGCTTCGTGTGGGCGGTGGATCCGGCGACGCGTCAGCTCCGGTGGCAGCTCGTGCGACCGCGAGGCGTGACGGAGAGCACGAGGCTCTCCATCCCGTCCACCGGGACCCGCCTGCTGTGGGAGACCTACGACGTGGACGTCAACACCTACAAGAAGACGGGGAAGCTGGAGGCCCTCGACGTCAACGACGGCGGCAAGAGTCTCTGGCAGCAGCTGGCTCCGGGCAGCGGAGCCACGGTCATCATGTTGCCCTTCTTCGCCGACGGCCAGCACAGTTCGGCCGGAGGCTACTTCCTCTACCTGGGCGACCGGCTCTACGCGGTCGACCCGGCGGACGGGAAGGTGGCCTGGCAGTCCGCCGGTGAGTGGGCCTTCAAGGGGGCGGTGGCGAGCCCGGACGGCACCACCGTCTACGCCCTGGGAGCGCACTACGCGAAGGCCTGTACGGTCGTCCAGGCGTTCGACGCCAAGACCGGTGCCGTCCGCTGGTCGGGCTCCCTGTCCGGCGGGGCGCTCCAGGACATGGCGGCGCACTTCGCGGACAGGACCCTGTACATCTGGATCCACGGCAAGGTCTGGGCGCTGGACCCGGCCACCGGCTCCCCCCGCTGGACCTTCGACTTCCACCCCAGCGGCGGCTCGGCGACCCCCGTGCCGTACTGGGCCGGCGGCGGGCGGCTCTACGGCCCGACCGAGAAGGGCCTGGTGGCGATCGCCGCCGACGGCAAGGCGGCACCCGCCTGAGGCGCACCGCCCGGCGGGCCCGTCTCCGGGGCCGTGACACCGCCGGGCGGCCGTGTGCCCGAGGACACGGCGGGGGCCCGGTTCGGCGGAACCGGCCGGGGTAGGTGCCGCGTCGAAGCGTTCGAGGGCGCGCCGGCCGACGGCCGCACGAGGGACCGGGGGTCGCGGCGTCATGGGATTCGTGATCCTGCTCGTGGTGCTCGGCGGCGGGGCCGGCCTGATCCTGTCCGGCGTCAGCAAGCTGCACACCGCCGTGCCGACCTGCTACGGCCGGCCGATGGTGCCGGGCGACATCTGCCACCCCCGGGTCACCGGATCGTTCTCCGAGGGGATGCCCGAGCCGCACGACACCACCTACCAGGAGCAGTTGGACAGCCTGACCAGCGGGGGCTGGACGTCGATCGGGCTCGGTGCGGTACTCGTGGTGCTCGCCCTGGTGATCGGGATCGGCTGGGCGGCCGAGGTGGGCCGCGGCCGGGAGACGTGACGCGCCACCCTGCTCCGGTCGGAGTGCGCAGGGGCGCCCTGCGCGGGCCCGCCGACCAGCGGCCGGCGGGCCCGGACGGTGACCGGTGCGGGGCGGGCGTCCTACCGGCGGAGGGCTTCCTCGATGACGAGGCAGTCCGCGTAGCGGGGGAGGAGCCCGGCGGTGCGGGCCTCGGCGAGGGTGGGGGCGACGCCGTCGCGGTCGGAGAGGATCGGAGGTGTGTCGGTGGGGACGGGGAGGCCGAGTTCGGGGTCGAGGACGGAGACGGCCTGCTCGTGCTCGGCCACGTAGGGGTGGGTGAGGAGGTAGGAGACGACGGAGTCCTCGGCCCGGCTGATGAAGGCGTGCCCCACCCCGACGGGGAAGTAGACGGCCTTGAAGGTGCGGGGGTTGAGGACGACGGAGTCCCAGGCGCCGTAGGTGGGTGAGCCGACGCGGAGGTCGACGACGATGTCGAGGACTTCGCCGTGCGGGCAGTACACGTACTTGGCGGTGCCGGGGGGTGTGGTGGTGAAGTGGACGCCGCGGACGACGCCGCGGCGGGAGCGGCTGTGGTTGCTCTGCGCGGTGGGGAAGGCGGGGAGGCCGGTCGCCTCGGTGAAGGCGGCGATCTGGAAGGGCGAGACGAACAGTCCGCGGTCGTCGGGGAAGATGCGGGGGGTGAATTCGAGGGCGCCGTCGACGGCGAGTTTGCGTGCTTCCATGGCGTCTCCTGGAGGCGGGGCGGGGCGGGACGGGGCGGGGCAGGGCAGGGCGGGGCGGGGCAGGGCGGGTCGGCAGGCGGCCGGGCGGGCGGGTGCGCGGGGCGCGTGCGGCGTCAGAGCTTCCGGAGGACCTCGCGGAGGGTGTCGATGACCCGGTCCTGCACGTCGGGTGTGAGGGTGGGGTACATCGGGAGGGAGAAGATCTCCCCGGCGAGCTGTTCGGTGACGGGCAGGGAGCCCCGGCCGTGGCCGAGGTGGGCGAAGCCGGTCATGGTGTGGACCGGCCAGGGGTAGCTGATGTTCAGTTCGATGTCGTGGGCCTTGAGGGCCTCCAGGACGGCGTCGCGCTGCGGGTGGCGCACGACGTAGACGTAGTAGACGTGTTCGTTGCCGGGGGCGGTGGCGGGCAGGACGAGGTCGGTGTCGGCGAGGCCCTCGCGGTAGCGGTCGGCGACGGCGCGCCGGGCGGCGGTGTAGTGGTCGAGGCGGCGGAGTTTACGGCGCAGGATCTCGGCCTGGACCTCGTCGAGGCGGGAGTTGTGGCCGGGGGTCTGTTCGACGTAGTAGCGCTCGGCCATGCCGTAGTAGCGCAGCCGGCGAAGCCGTTCGGCGGTGCCCTGGTCGCGGGTGAGGACGGCGCCGCCGTCGCCGTAGGCGCCGAGGACCTTGGTCGGGTAGAAGGAGAAGGCCGCCGCGTCACCGGTCGAGCCGGCGACGCGGCCGTGCCGGCGTGCGCCGTGCGCCTGCGCGCAGTCCTCGACGAGCTTGAGGTCGTGGGCGGCGGCGAGCTCCTCCAGGGGCGCGAGGTCGACGCACTGGCCGTAGAGGTGGACCGGCAGCAGGGCCCTGGTGCGGCCGGTGATCGCGGCGGCGACCTGACCGGTGTCCATCAGGTAGGTGTCCGGGTCGATGTCGACGAAGACGGGGGTGGCTCCGGCGCCGTCGATGGCCAGGACGGTGGGGGCGGCGGTGTTGGAGACCGTGATGACCTCGTCGCCGGGGCCGATGCCGAGGGCCTGCAGGGCGAGCTTGACGGCGTTGGTGCCGTTGTCGACGCCCAGGCAGTGGTCGACGCCGTGGTAGGCGGCGAACTCGTCCTCGAAGGCGCGCATGCTGGCACCGAAGACGAGTTGTCCGGAGCGGAAGACCTGGTCGACGGCGTCGAGGAGGTCGGCGCGCTCGTTCTCGTACTCCTGGCGGTAGTCCCACACCCGGATGGTCATGTGTCCTGTCGGTCCGTTCTCTCGGTGGTGGCGCCCCGGGGCGGATACCCGGCCGGGGCGGGGGCCGCGGTGGCGTGCCGGGGTCAGCCGGGCCGGCCGGCGGTGCCGGCGAGGGCGTCGACGGTGGCCGCGAGGGCCTGTTCCAGGGGCACCCCGGGCTGCCAGCCGGTGGCGTGGCGGAAGGCTGAGGAGTCGATGGTGACGCTGCGGAAGTCGGTGGCGGGGGCGTGGTCGGGCGGGTCGACGGAGAGCACGGGGACCGGGGGCCGGCCGGTGCGGGCGGCCACGAGGCGGGCGATGGTGCGGAAGACGTCGCCGAGCGGTTCGCCGCGGCCGGAGCCGAGCAGCCAGTGGCCGCCGACCAGCGGGTGCGGTCGCCGGGCGGCGGCGGTGAAGGCGGCGGCGATGTCGGTGACGCAGAGCAGGTCGCGGCGCACGGTGCCGTCGTGCCACAGGGTGAGCGGTTCGCCGGCCAGGGCCCGCCGGATCATGTACGAGACCACGCCCCGGTCGTCGGCCCCGGGCGCGGTCGGCGCGCCGAAGACGGTGGGCAGGCGCAAGCTCACCCCGCGGACCGCTCCGGTGGCGGTGGCCTCCTTGAGGAGCTGTTCGGCGCGGAGCTTGTGGCGGTCGTACTCGGTCGCGGGGTGGTCGGGTTCGCTGCCGTTGATCGGCTCGGTCTGCGGCACTCCGATCTGGGAGGCGGCGCCGGAGTAGAGGAGCAGCGGGGGGCGCCGGGCGGGCGGGTGGTCGCCCAGCACCTCGGTCAGGGCGGCCATGACGCCGACGTTGACCGTCTGCGGGTCGTCGCCGGTTTCGGCGGCGCGCCATCCGCCGGTGTGCATGACGAGGGAGACGACCACGTCCGAGCCGGCCACCGCCTCGGCCAGGGCGGTGCGGTCGGTGAGGTCGGCGCTGCGCACCTCGGTGGAGGCGGTGCCCGCGGGGACGGTGCTGGGCCGGCGGGCCACGGCCCGCAGCCGGACGGGCAGGCGGCTGAACGCGGCGGTGACCGCGGAGCCGACGAAGCCGGAGGCACCGAGCACGGTGATCAGCGGGGCCTCGTCGGGGCCGGGGAGGGGGGCCGTCATGGGTGTCTGGTTCCTTCGTTCGGCCGCGGCCGCGGGCGCCGCCCCCGGGGGGCCTTGGGGGCGGCGGGACCGTCGGGGCGGGTCAGGACGCGGTGGCGGACAGGGCAGCCGGCCGTCGGCGGCCGGCGAGGAGGGTGACGGGGCGTTCGACCAGGGTGTGCAGGATCCACGCCAGGCCCAGGGAGAGGGCCAGGCCGAGCAGGAGGACGAGCAGCTCGACACCGGTGGAGGAGGTCCACTCCGGGCCGAGGGCCTTGCGCAGCTGGGTGAGGACGAGATAGTGCACCATGTAGAAGGCGAAGGACAGTTCACCCAGCCGCACCCAGAGCGGCGTCCGCAGCAGGGAGGGCGTGCCGCGGGTGTCGGCGGTCGCCGAGGCGGCGATCAGCGGGCCCACCCAGACGGAGGCCAGGCCGCCGACGCCCAGCAGGTAGGAGGAGTAGGTGGAGACCAGGTAGCCCGCGACGGCCAGGGCGAGGGCGGGCAGCAGGCCGACGCGTACCCACTGGCCGGTCAGGACGAGCCGGGCCAGCAGGATGCCGAGCAGGAAGTCCAGCATCCGGACGGGCGGGAAGAAGTAGACGAACCACACCTGGTGGAAGGACATCGATTCGAAGCCGGGGTAGGGCAGGGCGGGTTCGTTGGAGATCACGTAGCGGGCGGTCAGGGCGACGGCGGCGCACAGGGCGACCACGGCCGCGGTCGCGGGCCACAGGGCGCGCCGCGGGATGCGCTTGACGGCCGGCAGCAGCAGGGGGAAGGCGAGGTAGAACAGCAGCTCGCAGGAGAGCGACCAGCTGACCGGGTTGCCGGAGGACGAGACCAGCGGGTCCGGCCACCAGGACTGCAGGAGCAGCAGGTTGGGCAGCCACCCGCTGACGCCGAGGGCGGTGCCGGTGCCGGCGGTCAGCAGCATCGCCGCCACGAAGGTGACCAGGTGGTTGGGGAAGATCTTGGCCAGGCGCCGGCGCAGGAACAGGCCCCGCGGGGCGCCGTTGCGCTGGGACCAGGTGAGGACGAAGCCGCTGAGGACGAAGAAGAACCCCACGCCGTAGCTGCCGCCGCGTTCCATGGCCGAGTGCAGGTAATCGCCGGTGGTGCCGCTGACGAACCCGACCTCGACGAAGCCGTGGTAGAGGAAGACCAGCAGTGCGGCGGCGAACCGCAGGCCGGTCAGGGTGTCGAGTCTGGACGCCGGGGCGGCGGCGGTGGTTCTCGCGGGTTGCTCGGTCATGGGCTGGTTTCCTTCGGGAGCCCGCGCCGCCCCGGCGGGGGACGGCGGACGCGGGGAGGCGGCGGGACGGCGGACGGGCGGGGCGGGGCCGGCACGTGGTGCCGGGCGCGCCGGGGCGGCACGGGTGGGTCAGGCGGTGCTGAGCAGGCAGGCGAGCAGGGTGCGTGCCTGGATGTTGACGTGGTGTCCGAACCGGGTGATCCGGGAGAGTTGGTCGAGGGTGGCCCACCGGTACTGCGGGGGCTGCTCGACGGGGAACCCCTCCGGGGCCTCGACGAGCATGTTGCGGCTCTGCGCGTGGTGGAAGCGACCGCCTTCCTCGGACTGCAGGACGTCGTAGTGCACCCGGGCGGCGGGGGCGCGGAGCACCTCGTCGAGGTAGGGGGAGGTCTCGCCGGGCAGGCACTGGACGGTCGGGGCGAGTTCGGGCCCGTTGAGGGAGCCCGCCTCCTCGTGGGCCTGGACCAGGACGTGCAGGACGCCGTCGAGGCGGGTGGTGAGGAAGGCGTGGACGGCGGTGCCGGTCGGTTCGAGCAGGGGCTGGGACCACGAGGCCACTTCGCGGTTGTCCGCTTCGACCTGGGCGCCGATGACGGCGAACGGGCCGACCTCCCGGTGGGCGATGCGGTCGGGGGTGCGGATCCAGCCGGCCTGTTCGGTGTCGGCGAGCGGCACCCGGCGGGCGGAGCCGGGCGCGCCGGCGCGCATGTCGGTGAGCCAGCGGGTGAGTTCGTCCAGGGTGTGCCGGGGCCGGGCGGTGGGGCTCAGCGACTGCAGGACGGCCGCGCCGACGCCGTGGACGCCGGGCGGGACGAGGCCGTGCGAGTCGATGGGGACGCAGGACAGTACGGTGCGGGAGTCCATGTTGACGAGGTGTTCCTGCCGGAGCAGGTGGCCGATCTGGCCGAGCGTGAGCCAGCAGAAGTCGTGGTTCCCGGGGACGTCCTCGGTGGTCTCGACCACCATGTGCCGGTTGCGCTTGTGCAGGAAGTACGAGCCGTGTTCGGACTGCAGGAGGTCGACCAGGACGTCGGCGCGGCCGGGCCGGGCGAAGTACTCGAGGTAGCGGACGGCCGAACCACCGTGTGCCTGGGTGTAGTTGCTGCGGGTCGCCTGCACGGTCGGCGACAGCTGCACCGTGTTGATGTTGCCGGGCTCCATCTTGGCCTGCATCAGGAGGTGCAGGATGCCGCCGAACTCCCGGACCAGGATGCCCAGGGTGCCGATCTCGGGCTGGATGATGATCGGCCGGGCATCGCCCGGGGTGGGGCGGTCGCCGTCCTCGGCGCGCAGCCCCTCGATGGAGAAGAACCGGCCGCTGCGGTGGCGCAGGTTCCCGGTGCCGGGCTCGCTGTACCACTGGTCGAGGGCGTCGAAGGGGATCCGGGAGACCTTGAAGTGGCGTGCGCAGCGCTCGGCGTACCAGGTGCGGAAGTCGCTGAGCGGGAAGTGCGGACTGTCCTGGGCGGCGAGGGAGAGCATGAAGCGCTGTGCGAGGGAGGGTGTGCCGCCGCCGGGCAGCGGGCGGGCGGCCGGCAGGGGCGGTGACAGCTTTTCCATGGCTTCTCCGCAACGGGGTGGGGCGGCCGGGGCGGCCGGGGTGTGGTCGGTGGAGGCTGGACGGCTCGGGCCGGGGCGCTACGCCCCGTGGCGGGCGCCGCTCTCCTGCGGCCGCGGGCGGGCCTCCCCGTCCGGGGACGCCGCGGGCGGCGCGAGGGCATTCGGTACGTCGGCGTCCTGCGCGTCGGGGTTCCGCGCGCCGGTGCCCGGAGTGTCGGTGCCCGGAGCGTCGGCGTCCTGCGTGTCGGCGTTTCGCGCGTCGTTGTCCTGCGCGTCGTCGTCCTGCGCGTCGGCGCCCGGAACGGCGGCGCTCCGCTGCGGGCGACCGTGGCCGAGCAGTCGCAGCAACGGGACGGGCAGGGTGGTGGTCAGCAGGGTGATGACGGTGAGGATGGCGAACATCCGCTGGTCGATGATCCCGGCCTGCTTGCCGATGCCGAGGACGACCAGTTCGGTGAGGCCGCGGGCGTTCAGCAGGATCCCGAGGCCGGCCGCGTCGCGCCAGCTCATGCCGGCCGGCCGGGCGCAGAGGCCCGCCGCGAGCTTGGTGAGCACCGCGGCGACCAGCAGCGCGCCGCCCGCCAGGAGGGTCTGCCCGTCCAGCGGCAGCGCCCCGAGGTCGACCGAGAGCCCGAACCCGAGGAAGAAGAACGGCAGCAGCAGCGTGCCGGAGAAGGACGCCACCCGGTCGGCGGCCGCGTCCAGGGCCGGTGTCCCGGTGGGGTAGGCCGCACCGGCGAGGAAGGCGCCGATCACCGCGTGCAGACCGATGGCCGAGGTCAGCGCGGCCGCGCCGCAGGCCAGGCAGAGCAGCAGGACGATGGCTGCGCCGCCGTCGCCCGTCGCCGCGCGGCCACCGGCCGCCTCCCCGGCGCCCGTCGCCGCGCGCGTGCGGCCGAGCCGGTGGTGCGCGGTGCGGCGCAGCGCCGTGCGGACCGGCCAGAGCAGCAGCACGGCGGTGGCGAGGCCGCCGCCCGCGGTGACCCACGGGCTCACCGTGGCGCTGCCCTGGGCCAGTGCGACGGCCACGGCCAGCAGCAGCCAGGCACCGGCGTCGCCGACGGCCGCGGCCAGCAGCGACAGGCGCCCGAGCGGCGTACGGGTCAGGCGCAGTTCCTCGAGGATGCGGGCCAGGACCGGGAACGCGGTGATGCTCAGCGCGCAGCCGAGGAAGACCGTGAAGGCGAGCGGGTCCTGGGCGGGGCCGAGGTAGCGGGTGCCGAGCGCGACTGCGGCCACCGTCCCGGCCGCGAACGGCACGGCGAGGGAGGCCTGGGTGACCAGCAGGTTCCGGCTGCCCGTCCCGCGCAGCCGGACCGAGGAGAGTTCCCGTCCGACGCCGAACATGAACAGCGCCAGGCCGAGTTGGGCCAGGGCGTTGAGCATCGGCAGGACGCCGGCGGGCAGCAGCCAGGCGGTGGCGTCGGGCGACAGGCGCCCGAGCAGGGTGGGGCCGAGCGCGATGCCGGCGCAGATCTCGCCGACCACCGGCGGCTGGCCGGCCAGGACGGCCAGCCGCCCGGCGAGCCGGGCCACGCCCAGGACCACCACGACGGCGACCAGGAAGTGCACGGTGGGATCGGCGTGGGCGCCGCCGGCCACCCGGGCGGCCCCGCCGCCGGTGCCCTGGACGTGGTGCAGGGCGATCAGGCTCACGACCGCCGGCACCACCGCCAGCGCGACGCAGATGCCGATGACGCGCCGCCGGCGCGCGGGGTTGTTCTTCTGGGGGGTGTCACTGGCTCTCCGGAGCCGGTCCGTACTCATCGGGTCCGTCTTTCTCACGGTGTCCAACAGGTGAGTCCGGGCGAGAACCTAGGTGCCGTGGAATGACGCCGGATAGGCACAATTGCGCATTCCCCGGCGCGCCCGGCGGCCGGTGTGGCGATCCGCCGCCGGCCCGCTGCCACTCGACTAGGCTGCCTGGCGGCAGCGCTTGGCAGACCTTGCCGGACCTTGCGATTCCTCGGCAGACCTCGGCGGGCCAGGCGGACTTCGGCAGGACAAAGGGGTGGGGCGTGAGCGGGCAGACGTTGACGGACCGTGCGTTGAACCGTGCGTTGCTGGCCCGGCAGGGGCTGCGCGAGCGGCTCGACCTGCCGCTGCCGCAGGCGGTCGAGGCCATCGGCGCCGTCCAGGCGCAGTACGGGCCGGCGCTGCCGGTCGCCCTCTTCAGCCGGGTGCGGGGCGTGGACGCGGACAGCGTGCGCACCGCGCTGGAGCGGCGCGAGCTCGTGGTCGGCACGCTGCTGCGCCGCACGCTGCACCTGGTGACCCCGGAACAGCACGCCGCGTACGCGGCCGTGGTGGTCGCGGTCGGGGACGACACCTGGCGCCGGACGCGCGGGAAGTCGGCCGCGCTGACGGACCGGCTGCGGGAGCGGCTGGCCGAGTACGCCGGGTCGGCGGCGCGGTCGCCGCAGGAGGTCGCGGACTGGGTCGAGAAGTGGGTCGCCGCCAACCCCGAGGCCTTCGACCCGGCCGAGCTGGAGCTGCAACGCACGTACAAGTGGCGGCCGTTCCGGTCGACGGTGGCGCTGGTCCGCTCGCCCGCCGACGGGGTGTGGGGGGAGGGCATCCCGGAGGGGGTGCTCGCCGCGCCGCGGCCGGCGGAGGGCGTACCGGAGGCGCAGGAGGCGCTGGAGGAGGTGGTCCTGCGTCATCTGCGGGCGTTCGGCCCGGCCGGGGCCGACGACGTCGCGCAGTGGATCGGCGCGAAGATCACCCCGGTGAAGGCGCTGCTGGCGTCGTTGGGGGAGCGGCTGGAGGTGTTCCGGGGCGAGGACGGACGGCTGCTGTACGACCTGCCGGACGCGCCCCGCCCGCCGGCCGAGGAGCCGGTTCCGGTGCGGCTGCTGCCCTGGTTCGACAGCGCGCTGCTGGCGTTCGCGCCCAAGCGGCGGGCCCGGATCCTGCCGCCGGAGTACAAGGACGCCGTCTACGCCAAGGCCAACCTGCAGTTGAAGCCGACCTTCCTGGTGGACGGAACGGTCGCCGGGGTGTGGTCGCTGGACCGCAAGCGGCGCGAGGCGGTGCTGACCCTCACGCCCCTGCAGAAGCTCGGCCGCG
Source organism: Kitasatospora sp. NBC_00039 (assembly GCF_045160625.1). Taxonomy (NCBI): domain Bacteria; kingdom Bacillati; phylum Actinomycetota; class Actinomycetes; order Kitasatosporales; family Streptomycetaceae; genus Kitasatospora; species Kitasatospora sp. NBC_00039. The sequence continues at coordinate 542,640 of NZ_CP108290.1, forward strand.
CGGTGACGGCCGAGCTGGTCGCGGAGGCCGAACGGCTGCTGCCGGTGGCCGTGCCGGACGGCCCGGCCCACGTGCTGCTGGGCGACTGAGCCGCCGGCCCACGCCCCGGCGGCGAGTGGGGCACCGGGCGGGGCGGCCGACTGGCCACAACTGAGCAGCGGGCGCGCCCGGGTGGGCGGTAGACAGCAGCCAACCGACTGCTGAGGAGCCCTCGATGCGTGTGCTGTTCACGACGACACCGGCCCCCGGGCACTTCCACCCGCTGGTCCCGCTGGCCGCCGCCGCCCGCGCGGCCGGCCATGACGTCGCCTTCGCCACCGGCCGCTCGATGCTGCCGGAGGTGACGGCGATGGGGCTGCGGGGCTTCGCGGCGGGCCTGAGCCGGGACGGCGACGGCGACGCCGAGTTCCTGCGGATCAAGGAGAGTGCCCGGGGCCTGCCGCCGCACGGCGTGGAGATGGACCGGGTGGCGATCGCCCGGATCCTGTACGGGGTCCGGGCCCGCCGGATGGCCCCGGACCTGCTGGAGCTCGCGAAGAGCTGGCGCCCGGACGTGATCGTGCGCGACAGCTACGAGGTGGGCGGTGCGGTGGCGGCCGAGGTGCTCGGCGTACCGCACGCGGCGCTGGACACCACCCCGCTCTACGACATGGGCCCGCTGAAGGACCTCATCGCCGAGGAGCTGGCGAAGGTCCGGGCCGAGGCGGGGCTGGCGCCCGACCCGCAGGAGCTGATGCTCCACCGCCACCTGACGCTGAGCTGTGCGCCGCCCGGGTACCTGTACCCGGGCCGGACCCGCCCGCAGACCCTCAGGGCGCTGCGGCCGATGCCGTTCGACCGCGCCGAGGGCGAGGAACTGCCCGCGTGGGTCGCCGGGTTGCCGGACCGGCCGACGGTGTACGTGACCTTCGGGACGATCGCGAACCGCTGGGTGCCGGGGGCCTTTCCCGGCCTCTTCGGCCAGGTGCTGGCGGCGTTCGCCGACGAGCCGGTGAACGTCATCGCCACCACCGACCGGGACAGCGATCCGGCCGAGCTCGGCCCGCTGCCGCCCAACACCCGGGTGGAGCGCTACATCCCGCAGAGCCTGCTGTTGCCGTACTGCGCGCTGGCGGTCACCCACGGCGGCTTCAACACGGTGGTGGGCGCGCTGGACGCCGGCATCCCGCAGGTGGTGGTGCCGTTCCTGGGGGATCACCCGGACAACGCCCGCCGGGTCGAGGAGCTGGAGATCGGCCGTTGCGTCGACCCGGCCGCGCTGACCCCCGAGGCGGTGCGCGTGGCGGCGGCGGACGTGCTGGCGGACGCGCGCTACCGGGAGAACACCGCCCGGCTGCGCGCCGAGCTGCGCGGCCTGCCGGGGCCGGCCGAGGCGGTCGGGCTGCTGGAGCGGCTGGTGGCGGACGGGGCCCTGCCGCGGGACTGACGACGCCGCCGTGGTGACGGCCCGGGCCGTCACCACGGCGGCACGCGACCACCGGGGGCCTGTGAGGCGCGGCGGCGCTCACAGGCCCCCGGTGGTCGCGTGTGCGTCAGGCCTGCTCGGCCGCCTCCGGCGGGGCCATGTCCTTGAGGACCGCCTCGACGTGCCGCTTGCGCAGCAGGGCGGCGAACAGGATGGCGCCGGTGAGCAGCAGCAGCGCGCCGACGGCGAACGCGGCCCTGAACCCGGAGACCTGGGCGGCGAGTTGGGTCGCGGTGTCCGGCGAGTCGACGCCGTCGAGTTCGCCGGCGGTGCGGCGCACCGCGATGGCCGACAGCACGGCCAGGCCGATCGCGCCGCCGATCTCCTGCGTGGTCTGGTAGAGCCCGGAGGCCAGTCCGGCGTCCGCCTCGGGGACGCCGGAGGTGGCCAGCAGGGTGACCGGGACGAACGCGATGCCCAGGCCGACGGAGAGCATCAGCAGACCGGGCAGGAGGTCGCCGGCGTAGGAGCTGGAGGACTCGGGCAGGCGGGCCAGCAGCAGCATGCCGCCCGCGCTGACGGTCAGGCCGGCGGTGCCGACCGGGACGGGCCCCAGCCGGGAGACGGTGGGCTGGGCCAGGCCGGCGCCCAGCATCACACCGGTGGCGGCCGGCAGGAAGGCCAGTCCGGCCCGCAGCGGGCTGTAGTCGAGGATGCCCTGGAGGTAGAGCGAGGAGAAGAAGAACATCGAGAAGACGCCCGAGGTGAGCATCAGCAGCACGAGGTCGGCGACGGCCAGCGAGCGGATGCGGAAGATCCCGAACCGCACGATCGGCGACCGGCCGCGCAGCGAGACCACCGTGAAGATCGCGAGCAGGACCGCCGAGCCGGCGGCCGTCAGCAGGGTGCGGGTGGAGGTCCACCCCCACGACTCGCTGTTGCTCAGGACCAGCACGAGCAGCAGCAGGCCGCCGGTGACGGTCACCGCCCCGACCACGTCGACCGAGCGGTCGCCGTCCTCGTTCAGCCGGGAGTCGGGGATCAGCCGGGAGCCGATCAGGACGACGGCGCCGATCGGGATGTTGATGAAGAAGATCCAGTGCCAGGACAGCGAGGCGGTGAGCAGACCGCCGAGCAGCAGGCCGAGCGCGCCGCCCGCGGCCGCGATGGTGCCCCAGGCGCCGAGCGCCTTGGTGCGCAGCGAGGCGTCCTTGAAGGAGGTGTTGATGATGGAGAGTCCGGCGGGCGCGATCATCGCCCCGGCCAGGCCCTGGACGCCGCGGCCGGCGATCAGCAGGGTGGCGTCGGTGGCCAGACCGTTCACCGCGGAGGAGACGGTGAACAGGACGACGCCGGCCAGCAGCAGCCGCTTGCGGCCGAAGAGGTCGCCGAGCCGGCCGTTGAGGATGAGGAAGCCGCCGAACATCAGGGCGTAGATGTTGACGACCCATTGGAGGTCGCCCTGGCTCATGTCGAGGCCGGATTTGATGGACGGCAGGGCGACGTTCACGATCGTGGCGTCCAGGACGACCATCAGGTCGGCCAGGCACAGGAACACGATGATCAGTGCGGGCCGTCCCGGTCCGAGCGATGCCGCGGCCGGGCTCGGGGGAGTGTCCTTCGCGGGTGAGGTGGTCACAAGCGCTCCTGACGGACAGCAGGTCGGTGGACCCGGCGGTGCCGGCTCGCCGGATCGTAGCACCTGAAGCGGACCGCGTGGTCCGTTTCGTGCTGACACTGCCGCACCGGGCGCTCCCCGGCGGGGGCGAGCGGCGGTGCGGGCGGTGCGGGGCGAGCGGCGGTGCGGGTGGTGCGGACGGTACGGGTCACGCGGTGGCCCGGGTCGGGGGAGGGGTCGGGGGGCGGGTTCTAGGGTGCGCCGAGCGCCTCGACGGCCCGGCGGTAGTGGGCCCTTGACGGGGCGCCGGTGCCGGCGTCGGCCGGTTCGGGTGCGCCGGGTGCGGGGGTCCGCAGGCCGGCGAAGACGACGTCGAGGTAGCGCTGCCAGAGGTCGGGCAGGGTGGCCAGCAGCGGTGCGGCGGCCTGCCGGATGCCGCCGAGCAGCAGCAGGACGTCCACGGTGCTGATGTCCGCCCGGACCGCGCCGTCCTCCTGGGCCCGGCCCAGCAGGACGTCCACCGCGTCGGTCAGCTTCCCCTCGGCCGCCAGGACCTCGGGGTGGGCGTGCGGCGGCAGTGAGAGGGACTCGAAGAAGCCCCGGTCCGCGGCGAACAGCCGGGCGGCGGCCTGCATGAAGGAGTACAGGGCCGCTGCCGGGTCCGCCCCGGTGGCCAGGGCCTCGGCCAGCTCGGTGAGTTCGTCGAGGCGCTCGGCGGCGATCGCGGCGACCAGGTGGTCCTTGGTCGGGAAGCAGCGGAACACCGTGCCCTTGCCCAGGCCCGCCTCCCGGACGATCTGGGAGACGGGGACGCCGAGGCCCCCGGCGGCGAAGGAGCGGGCCGCGGCGTCGGTGAGCAGCCGCTGGTTGCGGACGGCGTCGGCACGCGAGCGCGCCGCCGGTGCGCCGGACGCGGGGGTTCTGGACATGGTGCGGGTACCTCCAGGGCGGTGGTGTCGCGGCGGGGCCGTCCCGGCGCGGGGGCGGGGGCACCGCCCCCGCCCGCGTCGGCCGGGCCGGTGCCGGCAGGCGCCCCGACGGAGTACAGCGGGCGCCCGGCCTTATGGTGCCCGACCGGGACGGGGCCCGACGACCTCACGCGGAGCGCCCGGGGCCGGCCGGTGCGGCCGGGAGGCCGGCGAGGTCACCGGCTCTGGCGCGGGCCCGCCACGGGGCACGGGCCTCGCCGGGCACGGCGGCCGCCGCTACTGCCGGGGCTGGGGCGGCAGCAGGACGGGGACGCCGCCGACCACCGGGAAGGCGTGGGTGCACTCCAGGCAGGTCAGCGAGCCGTGGTCGTCGTCGGCCCGCAGACCGGCGTCCGGGTGGTCGGGGCAGCCGAGGACGGCGAGCAGCGCGGGGTCGAGGGGCATCGGGATCTCCTCCTGGCGGTACGGGGCGGTGCGGGACGGTACGGGGCGGGGTGGGGTGGTCGGGGAGCGGGCGGCCGGGCCGGTCAGGCCGGCTGGCCGTAGCGGGCGCGCAGTTCGCGCTTGAGGACCTTGCCGAGGAAGCTGCGGGGCAGCTTGTCGGTGACGACGTAGCGGGCCGGGTGCTCGGCCTTGCCCAGCCGGGTCTCGGCGAACGCGCGGACGTCGTCGAGCCGGCCCCGGCCGGTCAGCACCAGGACGGCGGTGAGGGCCTGGCCGAGTTCCGGGTCGGGGAGGCCTATCACGGCCACCTCCCGGACGTCGGGGTGCTCGTACAGTTCGGCCTCGACGGCGATGCTGGATATCAGCGTCCCGCCGCTGCGCACCGCGTCGACCGAGCGGTCGAAGAAGGTCAGTTCGCCGTCCTCGTCGACGCGGCCGAGGTCGGTCATCCTGGTCCAGTCGCCGATGTTGAACCGCTGGTCGAGGTCGGTGTCGAGGTAGCGGCGCCTGGGTGCGGCGGTGCGCATCCAGATCTCGCCGACCTCGCCGGCCGGCAGCGGCTGCTGCTGCTCGTCGGTGATCCTCAGTTCGGTCCCGTGGGCGGGGCGGCCCATCGACAGCGGCCTCGCCGGGTCGAACAGGTTCAGGGTGACGGCGGGTGCGGCCTCCAGCGAGGTGTAGGCCATGGCGAGGGTCGCCCCGGGCAGCATGGCCAGCAGCTCACGGGCGACGGCCGGTGGGAACGCGGAGGAGGCGGTGGTGACGGTGTGGATGCTGGACAGGTCGTGCCGCTCGTGGACGCGGGCGCGGACCAGGGCCAGGGCGGTGGCCGGTGTGATCATCATCGAGCCGGCCCGGTGCCGGGCGACCGATTCGGCGATCCGCTCCGGGTCGTCGGGCGGGGCGACCAGCAGGACGCTGCGCGAGAGCAGCGACAGCGAGGCCGTGCCCTGGCTGGAGGAGGTGCCCAGCGGCATCGCGGCGAGCAGGTGGTCCGCGTGGCCGAGGGCGTCGATGGTCGGCTTGGCCCGCCCGAACATCATGTTGCCGTGCGGCACCGTGATGGCCTTGGCCCGCCCGGTGGTGCCCGAGGTGTAGAGGATGTCGGCGATGCCGTCGATGCGCGGCTGCTGGGCCGGCGGGTCGTCGCGGCCGGTGTCGAGCTCCTTCAGGTCGGCCGTCCAGCCGGTGAAGCCGGCCGGCGGGGCCAGCGCGCTCCCGTGCACGATGCCGTTGACGCCGCACTCGGCCAGCCGGTGCGCGACCTCGTCGGCCGGCATCGTGTCGTTGAGGTGCAGCGCGGTCGCGCCGGCCCGCTGGGCGGCGTGGTAGGCGATGGAGTAGTCGATCCAGTCGAGCCCCCCGAAGTACAGGGCGATCCGGCGGCGGCGGGACTCCTCCAGGCGCAGCAGCCCGTGGGCGGCGGCGTCGGCCCGGCGGTTCCAGTCGCCGAAGGTGAGCGGGGCGCGGCCGTCGATGACGATCGCGACGCCGTCGGGGTCGGTCGCCGCCCGTTCGCGCAGCACGTCGGTGAGGGTGAGGCCGGGCGTGCCGGCGGGCTGTCCGTCGGTGGTGGTGGATCCCATGTCAGCCCCCCGGCCGGTCAGTTCTTCTCGAGGACGGTCAGCGGCACCCGCCAGACCTGGTGGCGTTCGCGGTCCGGGTCGGGCAGTGCCCGCAGGGCCGCCACGACCGGGACGACCAGGCGCTGCCAGTCCTGCCCGTCGACGTCCTTGAGGTAGGACCAGACCCGGCCGGCGATGCTGTCCGCGTACTGGTTGGGCGTCAGGTCGATCTCGTACGGGTTGACCGACGCCTCCTGGAGCACCCGCAGCCCCACCTTGGCGGCGGCGTCCGCGAGCCGCTCCGGGGTGTCGGGCACCTGTGGCTTGAGGACGTTCAGCGGAGCCTCGGCCGCGACCAGGTCGTCGGGCTCGGCGACGGGGACGCCGTGCACGGTGACCAGGCGGCCGCCGGGGGCGAGCACCCGGGAGGTCTCGGCGAGCACGCGCTGCATGTCGTCCACCACGTGCAGCACGTGCACCATGATCACGTTGGGCAGTGAGCCGGAGGCGAACGGCAGGTGCGCGCCGCTGCCGACCACGACCCGCCCGTTCAGGCGGCTGTGTGCGCGGGCGGCCATCTGCGGCGCGACGTCCACGCCGAGCACGCTGTGGCCGAGCTCCGTCAGGCCGACGTCGACCAGGCCGGTGCCGACGCCGATGTCGAGCACCGGGCCCGGGAGCAGGTGGGGGGAGAGGTCCGCGGCGGCCTTGCGCCCGCGCTCCAGGCCGCCGTGGTACGCGTCGTACTCGTCCGCGTCCTTGTCGAACCGCAGGGACTCGCTGGTGACAGAGGTCATGAAGGCGCACTCCAATCAGGGGGCCGTGAGCAGCCACAGCCCGCGTCGAGCCAAGAGGACCACGCGGTCCGCTTGTGCGGGAGTCTAGTCGATCTGCCGCCGCGAGAGGTTGCCCAACATTGAGCAGAGCCCCCTTTCCGGGCCCGGTTAGCGTGGCCGCACCGCGGAGCCGGGTGTGCGGACCGGCCACCGGCCCCATCCGCGGAACCGGGCAGAAAGGAATCCCCCATGGCGTGGACCGATAGTGCGCCGGCCGCCGAACAGGTCGCCGAGCCGCCCGAGCAGCTCCTGCACACCGGGAATTCCGGGCTGATCATCCACCGGGTCGGACAGCTCACCTACGAATTCCGGACCGAGGGCCGTTCGTTCGCCCGGGATCTGCAGTTCTTCACCAACAAGGCCCTGCACCCGAACGCCACCACGTTCGTCTACGAGGAACTCTTCGGCACCCAGGACCGGCTGCACTGGCTGATCCACATGCGGGCCCCCAACGACTACGGCCAGCTGCTGGAAATGGTCGACCACAACACGGAGTTCCAGGAGGTCGCCACCAACGACCGCCTCACCGAGCAGGGCGGCGGCAACTGGGAGCGGATGTTCGTCCAGGGCTCCTTCCAGGAGAAGGTGATCGTGCCCCAGCACGGCCTCACCCACGCCGGCCACGACGAGGACCTCGGCGGCCTCTTCGCCGTGCCGGCCCGCTACCAGAGCCGGCAGCCCGTCGAGCAGCAGCTGAACAGCGCCAACGCCGGCGTCATCGTCCACCGCGCCGGACAGGTCAAGTTCGAGTTCCGCAAGGACGGCCGCAACTTCGCCTTCGCCTGGCTCGACCGGATCAACGAGAAGCTCGCCGGCCACGCCACCGTCTTCCTCTACGAGGAGCAGTGGGGCACCCAGGACCGCATCCACTGGATGATCCACCTGCGCAGCCTCGACGACTACCGCCTGATCGTCGAACTGGAGCAGACCGACCCCGAGTTCCGCGAGATCCTGACCGGCCCGCGGATCCCGGCCGGCCGCGGCGGCGGCACCTGGGGCCGGATGTTCCTGGACGGCACCCTCCAGGAGACCGTCCTGGTCCCGCACCACGCGCCGGCGGCCGGCTAGATGGAGGTCGGCATCGAGGCGGTCAACGCCTACGTCGGCCGGGCCTCGCTCGACGTGCGGACCCTGTTCGAGGCCCGCGGGCTGGACGTGCGCCGCTTCGGCAACCTGATGATGCGCCAGAAGTCGGTCAACCTGCCGTGCGAGGACGCCGTCAGCAACGCCGTCAACGCCGCGAAGCCGCTCGTCGACGCCCTCACCCCGGCCGAACGGGACCGGATCGAACTGGTCGTCGTCGGCACCGAATCCGGCCTGGACTACGGCAAACCGCTGAGCACCTACGTCCACGACGCCCTCGGCCTGGGCCGCCGATGCCGCTCCTTCGAGACCAAACACGCCTGCTACGGCGGCACCGCGGCACTGCGCAGCGCCGCCTCGATCCTCGCCGTCGGCGCCGACCCCGACGCCAAGGCCCTGGTGATCGCCGCCGACGCGGCCTCCGCCGCCGCCCGCGACACCTACTGGGAGCCCTCCCAGGGGGCCGGCGCCGTGGCGATGATCGTCGGCGGCCGGCCGCGGATCCTGGCCCTCGACCCGGGAGCCAGCGGCTTCCACAGCTACGAGGTGATGGACACCCTGCGCCCCCGCCCCGACCTGGAGGCCGGCAACTCCGACCTCTCCCTGCTCTCCTACCTGACCTGCCTGGAACAGAGCTACCGTCACTACGCCGAGCGCGTGACCGGGGCGGACATCGTCACCACCTTCGACCGCCTCGTCCTGCACACGCCCTTCGCCGGCATGGTCCGCGGCGCCCACCGCACCCTGCTGCGCACCCTCAAGGGGTACAGCGCCGCCAAGACCGAGGCCGACTTCGAGCAGCGCACCGCCCCCTCGCTCGACTACTGCACCCGGGTCGGCAACGTCTACTCCGCCGCGCTCTACCTCGCGCTGTGCTCGATGATCGACCACGACGGACCCCTCGCCGGGGCCCGCCGGGTCGGACTGTTCTCCTACGGATCGGGCTGCGCCTCGGAGTTCTACAGCGGCGTGGTGCCCGAGGGGGCCGGAGCACAGCTCGCCGCCCTGGACATCGACGCCGCCATCGAGGACCGCTACCCGCTCTCGATGCCCGAGTACGAGACGATCGCCGACGGCGGCGCGCTGCGCATGGCCGGCGTCCGCGACCAGGTCTTCGACCCGGCCGACTACGGGCCGGTCTACGAGCAGGCCTTCGCCGGCCGGGGGATCCTGGTCCTCGACGAGATCAGCGGATTCCACCGGAGGTACCGGTGGAGCTGACCACGCCCGCCACGGGCGGCCCGCGCACGCTGCGCCTGGAACGGGACCGCGGCCGGCTCACGGTCACGCTCACCAGGCCCGCCGAGCGCAACAGCATCACCCGCGAGCTGATCACCGAACTCGGGGCCGCCCTGGACCTCGCCGAAGAGGCCGAGGACTGCCGGGTGGTCGTCCTGCGGGCCGAGGGCGACACCTTCTGCAGCGGCATGGACCTCTCCGGCGTCGCGGAGGCCGCCCGCCCGGACGCCGCGGACACCCGGCAGGGCGGGGACGACTACTTCGCGCTGCTGGAACGCCTCACCACGATCGGGCGGATCGTGGTGGCACAGGTGGACGGCCAGGCGGTCGGCGGCGGCGTCGGCCTGGCCGCGGCCAGCGACTTCGTGCACGCCACCGGCCGCAGCCGCTTCAGCCTCCCCGAGGCGCTGTGGGGGCTGCTGCCCTGCTCGGTCCTGCCGTTCCTGATCCGCCGGGTCGGCTTCCAGCGGGCGTACGCCATGTCGCTCGGCACCCTGCCGGTCACCGCGGCGGAGGCCGCGGCCCACGGGCTCGTGGACGAGCTCGCCGACGACCCGGCGCCCGCGCTGCGCCGGCTGCTCTTCCGTGCCTCCAAACTGCCCCCGGGCACGGTGGCCGACCTCAAGAGCTACATGCGCCGGCTGTGGATCCTCGACGACGGCACCCAGCGGACGGCGGTCGACGAGTTCGTCCGGCTGATGACCACCGGCCAGGTCCGCGAGCGGATCGCCGGCTACACCGCCGGGACGGGCCCCGCCGCGCCGCCGCCGCGCTGAACCCGGCCCCGGCGGGCCCGGCACGGCGTCGGTCCGAGCCTCTGCCCGTCCGAAACGGTGCCCGTCCGGGGCCGCACCGGCCGGGTGCTCATACGGCTCCGGCGACCCCCGCGGCTGATGTGACCCCGATCGACCCCGACGACCCCGATCGACTCCGACGACGACGAGAGGACACCCGTGCGCGCCTGGATCTTCCCGGGACAGGGATCGCACCGGCGGGGCATGGGCGCCGGGCTCATCGAGCGCTTCCCGCAGCTGCTGGCGACGGCCGACACCGTCCTGGGCTTCCCGCTCGCACCGCTCCTCCTGGACGACCCGGACCAGCGGCTGACCGACACCCGCTACGCCCAGCCGGCGCTCTTCACGGTGGAGGCGCTCACCGTGCTGGCCGCCCGCGCCGACGGCGAGCCCGGGCCCGACGTCCTGGCCGGCCACAGCCTGGGCGAGTACGCGGCGCTGTTCGCGGCCGGCTGCTTCGACTTCGAGACCGGGCTGCGCCTGGTCAAACGGCGTGGCGAGCTGATGGCCGGCGCCGCGGAGGGTGCCACGGGCGGTGGTGCGGCGGGTGTCGCGGACGGTTCCGCGGGCGGGCGGGAGGACGCGGGGATGCTCGCCGTCGTCGGCCTGCCCGCCGAGCAGCTGGCCGAGGCCCTGGCCCGGTACGGTGCCACCGCGGTGGACATCGCCAACCACAACGCGCGCACCCAGCTGGTCCTCTCCGGCCCGGCCGCCGAGCTGAGCGCGGTGGCCGCCCGGCTGCGCGAGGACAAGGCCGCCAGGGCGGTGCCGCTGGCCGTCCGCACGGCCTTCCACTCACGGTACATGCGCGAGGCCGCCACCGCGTTCGCCGCCCACCTGGCCGGCTTCACGCTGCGCCCGCCCGCCGTGCCGGTGATCGCCAACGTCACCGCCGCCCCGTACGGCAGCGACGTGGCCGCGCTGCTGGCCCGTCAGATCGCCGAACCCGTCCACTGGGCGCAGAGCATGGCGCGGCTGATCGACCTCGGCGTGCGGGAGGCGCGCGAGTGCGGGCCGGGCACGGTGCTGACCGGGCTCTGGCAGACGGCCCTGAAGGACCGCAGGGCCACCGCGACGCGGCCGCCGGAACCGGCGCCCCCCGCCCGCCCGCAGTCCGGCCGCCCGCAGTCCGCCCGTCCGGCGCCCGCCGGCCCGCAACCGTCCCCGGCCCGGGTGGAGTTCCGGCCGGAGAGCCTGGGCAGCGCCGAGTTCCGCGCGGACCACCGCGTGCGGGCCGCGTACCTGGCGGGCTCGATGTACAAGGGCATCTCCTCGGCCGACCTGGTGCTGCGGATGGGCCGGGCCGGCCTGCTGGGCTTCCTCGGCACCGGCGGCCTCGGCCTCGACCGGATCGAGCGGGACCTCGCCCGGATCGCCCGGGAGCTGGGCCCCGACCGCCCGTACGGCGCCAACCTGCTGCACACGCCCGCCGACCCGGCCCGGGAGTGGGCGCTGGCCGGGCTCCTCGTGCGCTCCGGGGTGCGCTGTGTGGAGGCGGCCGGCTTCACCCGGATCACCCCCGCGCTGGTCCGGGCCCGGTTCAGCGGAGCCGGCCGCGACGCCGACGGCCGGCCCCGGGCCGGTCGCCACGTCGTGGCCAAGGTCTCCCGGCCGGAGGTCGCCCAGGCCTTCCTGGCGCCGCCGCCCGCCGCGCTGGTCGGCCGGCTGCTGGCCGAGGGCGCCCTCACCGAGCCGGAGGCGCAGATCGCCCGGGAGCTGCCGGTCAGCGGAGACCTCTGCGTGGAGTCCGACTCCGGGGGCCACACCGACGGCGCGGTGGCGCTGGCCCTGCTGCCCACCGTCGCCCGGCTGCGGGACCGGGCGGGCGCCGAGTACGGCTACCACCGGCGGGTGCGGGTCGGGGCGGCCGGCGGGCTCGGCACCCCCGAGGCGGTGGCGGCGGTGTTCCTGATGGGCGCCGACTTCGTCCTGACCGGCTCCGTCAACCAGTGCACCCCCGAGGCGGGCACCGCGGACGCGGTCAAGGACATGCTGGCCGGGCTGGACGTCCAGGACACCGCCTACGCGCCGGCCGGCGACATGTTCGAACTGGGCGCGCGGGTCCAGGTGGTCCGCAAGGGCACGCTGTTCCCGGCCCGGGCGAACAAGCTCTACCAGCTCTACCGGCAGCACGACGGCCTGGACGGTCTGGACGCCGCGACCCTGCGCTCGCTGGAGGAACAGTGCTTCGGCCGCCCGGTCGAGGAGGTCTGGCGGGAGACCGAGGCGCACCTCGCCCGCACCGCTCCCGAGGAGCTGGCCCGAGCCGCCCGCAGCCCCCGCCACCGGATGGCGCTGGTCTTCCGCTGGTACTTCGTCCACTCGACCCGGCTGGCCCTGCACGGCACCCCCGACCAGCAGGTCAACTACCAGATCCACTGCGGCCCGGCGATGGGCGCGTTCAACCAGCTCGTCGCCGGCACCGAGCTGGCCGACTGGCGCCGGCGCCATGTGGACGTCATCGCCGGCCACCTGATGACGGGCGCCGCCGCCGTGCTGGCCGACCGGACGGACGACCTCCGGCGTGCGCAATTGTGAGCAGGAAATCGGCACCCCGCTGAATAGTCTCTGACAGGCGAATTCCAGAATGCTCGGGAATTCGCTCGCATTCGATCAGGAGGGCCCCATGTCGACATCGGAGACCGGAGCACCGGAATCCATTGGAAACGCCCGGGCGGCCGTGCCGCCGGCCGGCGGCCAGACCGTTCTGGCGCCGGAGCACATCCTGCACTCCGGGAACTCCGGAATGATCGTCGAACGCACCGCCCAGGTACGCGGCGAATTCCACTCGGAATCCCGTGAGTTCGCCCGGGAACTCGCCGAGTACATCAACACCACCCAGCAGGGCGTGGCGAGCGTCTTCGTCTACGAGGAGACTTTCGGCACCAAGGACCTCGTGCACTGGCTGATCCACCTGAAGTCGATGGACAGCTACGAGACGCTGGTCCGCATGGGCAGCCAGGACGAGGGCTACCGCAACCTCTTCGGCAAGATCAGGATCGGCGAGGAGAAGGGCGGTGGCAGCTGGGCCCGCATGTTCGTCGACGGCACCCTGCGCGAGGCGGTCCTGCTGCCGCAGTTCTGGGGCATGTACGGCACCGCGGTGGACGGCACCCTGGAACGCCAGAGCTCCGTCTTCAAGGACACCGGCACCGCCGTCGTGCTCCCGTCGGCCCGTCACCAGACCGGCCAGGGCGACGACCAGCTGCTGCACTCCGCCAACGCCGGGCTCCTCATCCACCGCACCGCCCAGATCGAGTACGACTACCGCTCCGAGGCCCGCCAGTTCGCCCGCGAGGCCGCCGCCGCGATCAACGACAACCTGGCCGGCGAAGCCACCGTCCTCCTGTACGAGGAGGCCTTCGGCCCGGCGGACCGCATCCACTGGCTGATCCACCTGCGCTCGCTGGGCACCTACCAGCGCCTGCTCCAGCTGCACGTCCAGAACGAGAGCGTCCGGGAGATCTTCTTCCGGGAGCGGGCACCCGAGAAGGGCGCCGGCGGCACCTGGGCCCGCATGTTCGTCCAGGGCACCATGCAGGACGTCGCCCTGACGCCGCACCACTGGGGCCTGTACGCCACCCAGTACCCGTCCGCGGGCTGACCCGCCCGCCGAGGACCAGGAGGTGTCGGCCATGAGCGGCCGGACGCTGCACGAGATCTTCCAAGACCGGGCCCGCGAAGCGCCCGACCGGATCGCCGTCACCGCGGCCTCCGGACAGCTGACCTACGGCGAACTCGACGCCCGCGCCGAGGAGCTGGCGGCCCGTCTGACGGCGCGCGGAGTCGGCCCCGGCGCGCTCGTCGGGCTCGCTGCCCACCGCGGCGCCGACCTGGTGGTCGGCCTGCTCGGCATCCTCAAGGCGGGCGGGGCCTACGTCCCGCTCGACCCCGACTACCCCGAGGCCCGACTGCTCCACCTCGTCACCGACACCGGCGTCGAGGTGGTGGCGGCCACCGGCCAGGCGGCCAAGGCGCTGCCGGACGCGCTGACCGCCCAGGTCGTGCCGATCACCGCCGAGGCCCCCCCGGCCGGCACCGGAGCGCGCGAGCGCACCCCGGTGGCCGACCGGGACCTCGCCTACGTGATCCACACCTCCGGATCGACCGGCCTGCCCAAGGGCGTCCTGGTCGAACACCGCCAGGTGGTCCGCCTGTTCGACACCACCCGGGACTGGTTCGGCTTCGGGCCCGACGACGTCTGGACGCTCTTCCACTCCGCCAGCTTCGACTTCTCCGTCTGGGAACTCTGGGGCGCCCTGCTGCACGGGGGCCGGCTGGTCGTGGTCGAGAAGGACGTCACCCGCCGGCCCGCCGAGCTGCACGCACTGCTACGCGCCGAGCGGGTCACCGTGCTCAACCAGACCCCCTCCGCCTTCCGCCAGCTCGCCGCCGCCGACGCCGAGGCGCCGGTGCCGGACGCCCTCGCGCTGCGGCTGGTCGTCCTCGGCGGGGAGCGCCTGGACGTGCGCGACCTGGCCGGCTGGCTGGAGCGGCACGGGGACGCGTCGCCCCGGCTGGTCAACATGTACGGCATCACCGAGACCTGCGTGCACGCCAGTTACCGGCCGATCACCGCGGCCGACCTGGCCACGCCCGAGCACAGCCCGATCGGCGTGCCCCTGCCCGACCTGGACGTCGTCCTGGCCGGCCCGGACGGCGCCCCGGTGCCCGACGGCACCCCCGGCGAGATCCTGATCGCCGGTGCCGGTGTCACCCGCGGCTACCTGAACCGCCCGGAGCTGACCGCCGAGCGCTTCACCACGGAGTCCTTCGGCGGCGGGCCCGTCGCCCGGCACTACCACTCGGGGGACCTCGCCGTGCGCACCCCCGACGGGCAGCTGCGCTACCTCGGCCGGATCGACGACCAGCTCAAGGTCCGGGGCTTCCGGATCGAACCGCGCGAGATCGAGCACCGGCTGCTCGGCCACCCCCTGGTGCGCGCGGCCGTCGTCCTCGCGCACGACGTCGACGGCGACGTCCGGCTGGCCGCGTTCGTGGTGCCCGAGCCCCGCCGCACCGCAGACCCGGCCGTCGACCCGGCCGCGCTTTCCGACGACCTCGCCGGGCACGCCGCCGCCGGCCTGCCCGCCCACCTGCGGCCCGCGCTCTACCGGGTGGTCGACGAGCTCCCGCTCACCCCGCAGGGCAAGACCGACCGGGACGCGCTGCGCGGGCTCCTCGACACCGCGCCCGCGCCCCTCCCGGACCAGGACGCCCCCGGCGGACCGACCGTCCTCGACGCCGTGACGGCCATCGTCCACGAAGTCCTGCGCGGCTCCCGCCCGCCCGCCCCCGAGGCCGACCTGTTCGACACCGGGGCCACCTCGCTCGCGTTCACCCGCATCCTCGCCCAGCTGAACCGGCGCTTCGCACTGCGCCTGACCGGCGCCGAGCTGGACGGCGAGGCGAGCATCGCCCGGCTGGCCGCCGCCGTGGCGCAGCAGACCGGCCGCCACCCCGGGCAGAACGCCGGCGGCGACCACGACAACCCCGTGAAGGAGCAGGCATGACCCGGGCAGCAGACGGCCGCGCGTTCGCGCTGTCGGCCGAGGAGCTGGAGAGCTTCCGCACCAACGGCTTCTTCGGGCCGTTCAAGGTCTACGAGCCGGAGGAGATGGCCGCCCAGTGGCGGCGCGAGCGGCTGGCGCTGATGGACCGCTCGATGGCCGTCTACGGCGACGAGGCCGCCTCCTCCGGCAACACCAACATCTCCAACTACGACCGCCACCTGGACTCGCCGTTCCTGGCCGACCACATCGGCCGGGCCGAGATCGTGGACCGCGTGGTCGGCGCCCTGGGCCCGGACGTGCTCTGCTGGCGCACCGAGTTCTTCCCCAAGTACCCCGGCGACGAGGGCACCGACTGGCACCAGGCGGACACCTTCGCCAACGCCTCCGGCAAGCCGCAGATCCTGTGGCCGCCGGAGTTCAAGGAGTTCGGCGGCACCATCACGGTCTGGACCGCCTTCACCGAGGCCACCGTCGACAACGGCTGCCTGCAGTTCATCCCCGGCTCGCACGAGCAGATGAACTACGACGAGGCCAAGAAGATGCACTACGACCCGGACCGGATCAACCAGCAGGACAAGGACGGCGTGCGGCGCGGCTTCTTCGGCTACGACTACCGCGAGCTTCGCAAGGACGAGAACTTCGTCCCGGACGAGACCAAGGCCGTCTCGATGGTGATGAAGCCGGGCGAGGCGATCATGTTCTGGTCCACCCTGATGCACGCCTCGCACCCCAACGACGGCCCGGAGCAGCGGATGCGGATGGGCTTCGCCTCCCGCTACGTCCCCACCTCGGTGCGGGTCTACCCGGACACCGAGGTGATCGAGGAGTACGGCGGCCAGGTCTCGCTGGACCGCTACGGCGCCGTCCTGGTGGCCGGCCAGGACGTCCACGGGCACAACCGGCTGACGGACCGTACCACTCGGGGCCATGTCTTCCCGGTCTGCTGACGCCGGCGCCGGAGCGGGTTCCGCGCCCGCTCCGGCGGCCCGGCTCGCCGAGGCCGTGCTGTCGCTGCGCCCGCTGCTCGACGTGCTGGCACCGGTGACCGTCCCGGCCGGGCCCCGCGCCCGGTCGCTCGGCCCGCTGCTGGCGGCCGTCACCCGCCGCCTCGGCGCCCCGCCCGTCGCGGTGGCCGCCGAGGCGGAGGAGACGGACACCTTCGCCCGGGTGGTCGCCGCGCGGCTGGACCTCGCGGGCCTGGCGGTCACCGCGGACTCCACGGCCGATGCCGTCGACGGCGCGGCGGTCGACGAGGTCGTCGCGGCCGACTTCGAGGGGTTCTGCACCCGGCTGGACGCCACGGCGCCCGACGGCGTGCCGCTGCGGGTGCTCACCGCGGGCCGGCCCGCCGAGCAGGCCGTGGTGCTGGCCCTGGCCCCCGGGATGCCCGCCCGGCTGGCCGAGCGGTGGATCCGCGAACTCGCCCGCACCCACTACGTGGTGACCTGGGAGAGCCGCGGCCTCTTCGCCGGCCACGACGGCCCGGCACCGCCCGGCTACGACGTCACCGCCCAGGCCGGCGACCTGCTGGCCGCCCTCGACCGCGCGGGCGCCGTCCGCGCACACGTGGTCGGCCTGTGCGGCGGCGCCGTGCCGGCCGTCGTCGCCGCCGCGCTGGACCCGGCGCGGATCACCTCGCTCAGCCTCTGGCACGGTGACCTCCACCTCGGCCCGGACAGCCCCCGGACGGACCACCAGCGCAACCTGCACGCCCTGCTGGAGATGGCCTGCGAGGACCAGGACCTGGCCGGGACGATCCACGCCACCCTCTGCCGCTCGATCGGCGACAGCGTTCCGGCCGACCTCGCCCACCTGGTGCTCTACCCGTACGCGACGGTCGAACTGTTCGGCCGCTACTGCGCGTTGAACAACGCGGTGATGGGCACGGACCTGCGCCCGCACCTCGCCCGGGTGAGCGCGCCCGCGCTCGTGGTGACCAGTGCGGACGACGACACCGCCCACCCCGGCGCGTCGGCCCTGGTCGCCGCCGCGCTGCCGGGCTCGGTGAGCGTGGTGCGGCCGCACGGCGACCACCTCTCGCTGTTCCGCGGCGAACCCGCGCTCTTCGAGACGCTGGACGCCTTCCTCGCCGAGCACCCGATCTGACGCCCCGCCTGTTCCGCGCCCGCCCTGCCCCGTGTCTGCCTTGCGCCTGCTCTGCATTGCGCCTGCTCTGCCCTGCGGCAGCGCCTGCGTCTGCATCTGCGTCTGTCCCGTGTCTGCCCCCGCCCCGCTGCGCCGCGCCCTGCCGGGCCCGTCAAGGAGGAACCCATTGAACCGCGACGAGATCGCCGCAGCGGTCACCCGTCTCGTCGGTGAGGTCGGGCCCGCCGGAGCGCCACGGCCCGCCCCCGACCTGCCGCTGCGCGAGCACGGGCTCGCCTCGCTCGCGGCGACCCGCCTGGCCATCGGCATCGAGGCCGCGTGCGGGGTGAAGATCGCGGTCGACTGGATCGGCGGTGGTGCCACGACCCGTCAGCTCATCGACAGAATCGAGGAGTTGGCGGAAGAGGTCGACGGCGGCCGACGGCCGGTGCCGTTCGCGGCCCCCGGCACGCCGGGGCACGACGAACCGTTCCCGCTCACCCCCGTCCAGCAGGCCTACCTGGTCGGCCGTGACCCGGACCTCGGCACCGACCCGGTCGGCTGCCGGATCTACCGCGAGTTCGCGCCGCCCGCACTCGACCCGGCACGGCTGACGGAGGCCTGGCAGCGCGTGGTGGCCCACCACGACATGCTGCGCATCCTGGTCGACGAGGACGGCCGCCAGCGGATCGCCGCCACGGCGCACCCGGCCGTCCCGGTGCACGACCTGACGACCGCCGCCCCGCAGGCCTTCGCCGACCACCTGGGCGCCGTCCGCGACCGGCTGGCGGACCCGGCCTGGCAACGGGACACCGGCTGGCAGCCGCACCACGTCGAGGTGTCGCTCGGCCCCGGCGGCGTCGGCGTGGTCCACCTGGACATCGACGCCATGCTGACCGACGGCCAGGGCCTCCATGTATTGCTGGACCACTGGTGGCAGTGCTACCAGCAGCCCGGCCACCCGCTTCCCGCCCCGGCCGTACCGCTGCGCGAGGCCGTCCTGGCCCTGCACGGGCGGCGTTCCACCCCCGCCCACCAGGCCGACCTGGACCACTGGTGCGCCCGCCTCGCCGGGGCGACGGCCGCCCCCGCGGCCGCCCTGGTCCGGCCGCAGGCCCGCCCCGGCGGCCACCCGCGCCGCTCGCTCGGCGCGGCCCTGACCCCGGCCCAGTGGAACGCCCTCAAGGCGCACGCGGCGCGCCTGGGGGTGTCGCCCACGGCGCTGGTGCTCACCGCCTTCGCCGAGGTCCTGGCCGCCGACGCCCCCGGCCGGCCGTTCACCCTGGTGCTGACCACCACCGACCGGGTCCGGCTGCCGGCCGGCACCGAGCAGCTCGTCGGTCCGTTCACCTCCACCGCGCTGCTGGCCGTCACGCCACAGCCCGACCACTCCTTCGACGACGCCGCCCGCGCCCTGCACGACCGGCTCTGGGCGGACCTCGCCCACACCGGCGTCTCCGGGGTGGAGGTCCTGCGCGAGCTGCGCGCCCGCGACAGGTCGGCGCCCCCGGCCGGGCTGCCGGTCGTCTTCACCAGCCTGCTGGACACCGGCACCGGCACGTCGGACGGCCTCTCCGCCCACCTGACGCACGCGGCCGGCCGAACCGCCGGCATCGCGCTCGAACACCAGATGTGGGCGACGGGCGGCGCCCTGCACTACCGCTGGGACGTCGCCGACACCCTGCTCGCCCCGGGCGCCGCCGACACCCTCTTCACCGCCCTCGGCAACACCCTGCGCGACCTGGCCTGCGGTGCCGGCACCGACGAGGAGTCCCGGCCGCCCAACCAGCTCCAGCAGGCGTACTACGTGGCCCGCGCCCAGGGCGCCGCCCCCTGGGACGGCTGTCAGGTCTACCACGCCTTCGAGCTCGACCAGGTGGACATCGGCCGGCTGGAGGACACCTGGCACGCCATGACCGAGCGGTACGACGTGCTGCGCAGTCACCTGTCCTCCGACGGCGAACTGCGGGTGCGCCGCACAGCGGGCCCGCGCCGCCGGATCCCGGTCGTCGACCTCCCCGCGGACGGCACCGACGGCGGGGACGTGGTGGACGCGCTGCGCGACCGGATGGCCGGGACGGCCTTCGCGCTCGGCCGCTGGCCGCAGTTCGACCTCCGGGTGACCCGGGCCGCGACGGGCCGGGCGACCCTGCACTGCGCCATCGACCTGGCCGTCGTCGACGGCCGCAGCCTCCACCTGCTGCTGCGCGAGCTGGTCGCCGGATACGCGGGCCGGACCGCAGCCCGGCCCGCCCCGCCGGCCCCCGCCGCCGAGACCGCGGCTCCGGACCCGGCCGCCGTCGCCTACTGGCGCGAGCGCTTCGCCGCGCTGCCCGCCGGCCCGGTCCCGGCCGGGGGAGCCGACCGCCGCCGGATCCGCCACTCCGGCGTCCTGACCGGCTGGCGGCGCACCCGGGCGGCCGCCGAGAGCCGCGGCCTGAGCCCCGACGCCGCGCTGCTCGCCGTCCTCACCGAGGCTCTGGCGACCCGGGTGGACGGCGACTTCACGGTGGTCGCCGCCCGCTGGCACCCTGACGACGAACACCGCCGCCCGGGCGAGCACACCCGGCTCAGCTGGCTCGACCACGGGCCGGCCGCACTCCCGCTCGCCGAGCGGGCCGCCGCCCACCAGGCGCGGATGGACCGGGACGACACGCTCGGCGCCGGCGCCGACGGGCTCGCCGAACTGCGCCGCGTGGTCATGCGGGAGCGGGCCGGCGCGGGCCTGGCCTTCCCCGTCGTCCACACCGGCCTGCTCGAACTCACCGAACACGCGCCACCGCCCGGGGCACGCACCGCGCGGTGGATGACCTACACCCCGGACGTGAGCCTGGACAGCATCTGCGTCGAGGACGGCGACGAACTGCACTACCACTGGGACGCGGTGCCGGGGGACTTCGCCCCCGGCGACCTGGAGGCCATGTTCGCGGCCTTCCGGCACCTGCTGGCCGGCCTCGGCGAGGCCCTCACGGCGGTCCCTCCCACGGCTTCCGCGACGGGGTCGGCCACGGCGACAGGGTCGGCTTCCGCTACCGGTCCGTCGGTCGAGCCGGCGGCCGAGCCGGAGCCCGCCCCGGCCCGGGTGCTCAGCGCGCAGGAGCGGGAGCTGGTGCTGCACACCTGGAACGACACCGCCGTGCCCGTCCCCGACGAACGCCCCGTCCACCTCTACGTCGAGGACCAGGCCCGGCGCACCCCGGACGCGCCCGCCGTGCTGCACCCCGGCGGCACCGTAAGCCACCGCGAACTCGACCGCTGGGCCAACGGCATCGCCCACCGCCTCCGCGCGCTCGGCGTCGACACCGGCCAGGTGGTGGCGATCGGCGCCCGGCGCGGCCCGGCCCTGGTCGCCGCCGTCCTCGGCATTCTCAAGGCGGGCGCCGCCTACCTGCCCGTCGAACCCACCGCCCCCGCCGAGCGGACCGCCGGCATGCTCGCGGACACCGGTGCCACCCTGCTGCTCACCACCGCCGACACCGGGCCGCTCGCCCTCCCGGACGGCGTCCGGGTGCTGGAGATCGACCACGACATCGTCCCCGCCGCCACCGCGCCCCGGCCGACCGCCCACCTGGACGGCACCGCGTACGTCATCTTCACCTCGGGCAGCACCGGTCGGCCCAAGGGCGTCGCGGTCTCGCACCGCCCGGTGGCCAACCTGCTGCACTGGTGCCGGCGCACGTTCGGCCTGGGGCCCGGCGACCTCGGACTGATGGTCACCTCGCTCGGCTTCGACCTTTCGGTGTTCGACATCTTCGGCCTGCTCGGCAGCGGCGCCGCCGTCTACATCGCCGACGAGGCCCAGCAGAAGGACCCGGCGCTGCTGCTCGACCTGCTGCTGGAGCAGCCGATCACCTTCTGGAACTCGGCGCCCACCACGCTCGCCCAGCTGATGCCGCTGCTGCCCGCCCCGGCCGGCGACGGCACCGGCGGCCTGGGGGGTACGGACGACCTGCGGCTGGTCTTCCTCAGCGGCGACTACACCCCGCTGTCGCTGCCCGACCAGCTGCGGGCGGTCTTCACCCGCGCCGAACTGGTCAGCCTGGGCGGCGCCACGGAGGCGACCGTCTGGTCCAACTACCACCGGATCGGCACCGTCGACCCGGCCTGGCGGAGCATCCCGTACGGCCGGCCGATCGACAACGCGCGGTACTACGTCCTGGACGAGCGGCTGGAGCCCTGCCCGATCGGCACCGAGGGCGACCTCTACATCGGCGGGGACTGCCTGGCGCTCGGCTACCAGAACCGGCCGGAGCTCACCGAGGAGCGGTTCCTGCCCGACCCGTTCGTGGCGCGCCAGGGGCAGCGGATGTACCGCACCGGCGACCGCGCGGCCTTCGGCCCGGACGGGGTGATGACCTTCCTCGGCCGGGCCGACACCCAGGTCAAGATCCGCGGGCACCGGGTCGAGCTGGGCGAGATCGAGCACCGGCTGCGCAGCCACCCCGCCGTCCGGGAGGCCGTGGTGCTGGTGCGCCCGAGCGCCTCCGGGGACCAGAAGGTCGTCGGCTACCTGCTGGCCGCCGGTGACCCGCCGTCGGCGTCCGAGCTGCGGGCGTACGCCGCGCTGGCCCTGCCGGACTACATGGTCCCCAACCACCTGGTCTTCCTGGAAACCTTCCCGGCGACCGCCAACGGCAAGCTGGACCGGGCCGCGCTGCCCTGGCCGCTGCCGGCCGCCGCCCCCGTCGCGGCCCTCGTTCCTGGTGCCGCCCCAGGTCCCGTTCCCGTTCCCGTCCCCGTCTCCGCTGCGGCCCCCGCACCCGCCGCTCCTCCGGCCCCTGCCGCGTCGGCGTCCGCCGCCGGGCTCGCCGAGGAGATCGCGCAGATCGCCTCCGGACTGCTCGACGGCCTGCCGGTCGACCCCGAGCAGGACCTCTGGGACCAGGGTGCGACCTCGTTCACGATGGTCAGGATCTCCCGGACCCTCCAGCAGCGGCACGGGGTGCGGATCCCGGTCAGCGCGCTGCTGGACACCCCGACGGCGGCCGGGATCGCCGACCGGCTCGCCCGCGAACTCGGCGCCGCCCCGGCGCCCGCCCCGCAGGCCCAGGCCGGGCCCGCCCCGCAAGCCGTGCCCGCGCCGGCTCCCGCCCCGCAAGCCGTGCCCGCGCCGGCTCCCCAACCCGCCGCCCCCGCACCGGTACCCGCGGCGGCTCCGCAGTCCGTGGACGTGCTGTCGCCCGAGGAACGCGCCGCCTTCAAGGACGGCCGCTGGAACCTGCGCCCGCCCTCGCCGGCCGAGCCCGCCGTGCCGCTGCCCGCCCCCGACGCCCCCGCCGAGCGCCACCTCGCCCGCGCCAGCCGGCGGGAGTTCGGCCCCGGCCCGCTGCCGTTCGCCCACCTCTGCGCGCTGCTCGACCGCCTGCGCGCGAGCGAGGCGGACGGCCGCGAGCGGCGCGGCTACCCCTCGGCCGGTGACACCTACGCCGTCCAGGCCTACCTGTACGTGCGCCCCGGCGCCGTCGAGTCGCTGCCCGGCGGGGTCTACTACCACGACCCGGTCGCGCACGCGCTGCGCCTGGTCAACCCGGCCCCCGCACTCGACCGCTCCGCGCACTTCTTCTACAACCGGCCGCTGTTCGACCAGGCGGCGTTCGAGCTCTACCTGATCGGCCAGCCCCGGGGCATCGCGCCGCTCTACGGCGCGGACGCGGGCCGCTTCCTGCTGCTGGAGGCCGGCTACGTCGGACAGCTCCTGATGGAGGCCCAGCAGGAGACCGGGGTCGGCCTGTGCCCGATCGGGAGCGTGGCCTTCGACCGGGTCCGCGCCGAACTGCGGCTGGACGACGGCCAGCAGTTCCTGCAGTCCTTCCTCGGCGGCCGGGCCGCCGACCTGCCCGCCGCCGCGCCGCCCGTGGCACCCGGGCCGGTGCCGGTGGCCGCCGCCGCGCCGGCCGAGCTGCCGGGCCAGGCCGGGCGGCGCGCCGGCGTCACCCCCGCCGCCGTGATCGGCCTCGCCGGCCGCTACCCGCAGGCCGGCTCGCCCGAGGAGCTCTGGCTCAATCTCCTCGACGGCCGCCGCTCGATCGCCGCCGCGCCCCCCGCCCGCGCGGGCGACACCGGCAGCGTCCCCGGCGGCTACCTCGACGACATCGACGGCTTCGACCACGCCCTGTTCCGGCTCTCGCCCGCCGAGGCCGGCACCCTCGACCCGCAGCTGCGCCAGCTGCTGCACGCGGTGCACCAGTGCCTGGAGGACGCCGGGCACACCGCGGACTCCCTGCGCCGGGCCGCTCCCAGGGTCGGCGTCTACGTGGCGACCATGTGGAACGACCACCAGCACGTCGGCGCCGCGCGCTGGGAGCGCACCGGGCGCGCCGAGGTGTCGGCCGTCGCCGCCGACATCCCCAACCGCATCTCGCACCTCTTCGGGTTCCGCGGGCCCAGCGTCGCCGTCAACACCTCCTGTTCCTCCTCGCTCACCGCCCTGCACCTGGCCGTGGAGGCCCTGCACCGGGGTGACTGCGACGCCGCCGTGGTCGGCGCGGCCAACCTGGTCGCGCACCCGTACCACACGGCGCTGCTGGCGGGCCTGGGACTGGTCGCCCCCGAGGGCGTCCGGGGCGCCTTCGACGCCGCCGCGAGCGGCTGGTCCCCCGGGGAGGGCGTGGGCGCGCTGCTCCTGCGCCGGGTCGCGGACGCGCGCCGCGACGGCGACCACCTGCACGGGGTGGTCGAGGGCAGCTGGATCGACTTCGCCGGCGGCTCCCACCGCTTCGGCGCCCCCGACGTGGCCGCCTTCCAGGAGTCGATGGCCCGCGCGCTGGACCGGGCCGGGGTCACCACCGAGGAGGTCGCCTACGTCGAATGCGCGGCCACCGGGGCCGCGTTCGCCGACGCGGCCGAGGTGGAGGCGCTCGGCGGGCTCTTCCGGGACCGCCCGGGCGGTCCCGTCCTGCTCGGCACGCTCAAGCCCGCCATCGGCCACCTGGAGGCCGCCTCCGGACTGGCCCAGCTCACCAAGGTCCTGCTCCAGCTGCGCCACCGCACCATCGCCCCGACGCCCACCGCCGAGCAGCTCAGCCGCCTGGTCGACTGGGACGCCCTGCCGGTCCGGCTCGCCGACCGCCGGCTGCCCTGGCCCGCACCCGAAGGCGCCGCACCTCTGCGGGCCCTGGTCAACGCGGCGGGGGCGACCGGCTCGCTCGGCCACGCGGTCGTCCGCCCGGCGACGGCCGCGGAACTCTCCCCGGCCGGCGGCGACACCCCGCGCGGTCCGCTGCTGGCGGTGCTCTCCGGGCGCGACGAGGCCGCCCTGCGCGGCGCGGCGGCCCGCCTGGCCGAGCGGCTGCGCATCACCGACCCCGACCCGGCCGACCTCGCGTACACGCTGCAGACCGGCCGCACCCACCACGCGCACCGGCTCGTCCTCGACTGCGCCGAGGGCCTGCCCGCGCTGCGGGCCGCGCTCGCGCGCTACCTGGCGGGCGGTCGGCCCGCCGCGCCCTCCGACGGACCAGGCGCCGCCTGGCTGGCGGGCGCGGAGGTGGACTGGCCCGCGCAGTGGGCGGTGCCGGCCCGCCGGGTGCCGCTGCCCACCGAGCCGTTCCCGGTCGTGCCGGTCGTGCCGGTCGTGCCGGTCGCCCGGGAGGCCGGCGCGGCCCCGGCCCAGGCGCCCGCCTCGCCCGCCTCGCCCGCCGCACCCGCCGTGCCCGCCGCGGAGGCCCGGCCGGCGCCGTCCGGCGAGGACGTCGCCCGCGTCGAACGGCGCCTGGTGGAGCTCTACGCCCAGGTGTCCGGCCTGCCGCAGGCCTCGATCGACCCGCACACGCCGCTGGACCAGTACGGCCTCACCTCCTTCCTGGTGGCACGGCTCAACGCCGACCTGCGCGCGGAGTTCGGGATCACCTCGGCCACCCTCCTGTTCGAACAGCGCGACCTGGCCGGTGTCGCCCGCAGCGTCGCCGCGCTCGCCGCCCCCGCTCCCGCCGCCGGGCCCGGGTCGGGCCCGGCACCCGGCGCCGCGGCCGGGGACGACCTCGCCGTGATCGGCCTCGCCGGCCGCTACCCGGGCGCGGCCACCGTGCAGGCGCTCTGGGAACAGCTGCTGGCCGGCGCGGACCTCGTCACCGGCCTGCCCGCCGGGCGGCGCACCGGCCGGCCGGGGGAGGAGCTGATGCAGGGCGGCTTCCTGGACGGGGTGGACCGCTTCGACCCGCTGCTGTTCGGCATCACCCCGCACGACGCCGACCTGATGGACCCCCAGGAGCGGCTGCTGCTGGAGGTGGTGTGGGAGACCCTGGAGGACGCCGGCTGGCCCAGGGAGCGCCTGCGCCGGGCCCACGGCCCCCGGATCGGTGTCTTCGTCGGCTCGATGCACCACGAGTACCCGTACTTCGGCGTCGAACGCACCCTCACCGGTGCGCCCGTCGCCGCCGGCTCGACCCCGGCGGGCATCGCCAACCGGGTCTCGTACTTCCTGGACGCGCACGGCCCCAGCCTGACCGTCGACACCATGTGCTCGTCCTCGCTGACGGCGATCCACCTCGCCGCGCGCAGCCTGCGCGACGGCGAGTGCGAGGTGGCCCTGGCCGGCGGGGTGAACCTCTCGCTGCACCCGAACAAGTTCGTGCAGCAGCGGGCGATGGGCATGACCTCCTCCGACCACCGCTGCCGGGCCTTCGGCGCGGGCGGCGACGGCTTCGTGCCCGCCGAGGCGGTCGGCGCCGTCCTGCTCAAGCCGCTGGCCCGGGCGGTCGCGGACGGGGACCGGATCCACGGCGTGATCAAGGGCACGGCCGTCAACCACGGCGGCCGCACCAACGGTTACACCGTGCCCGACCCGGCCGCACAGGGCCGGGTGGTGGCCGAGGCGCTCGCCCGCTCGGGCATGGCTCCCGGGACGGTCGGCTATTTGGAGGCGCACGGCACCGGCACCGCGCTCGGCGACCCGGTGGAGATCGCCGGACTCCAGCAGGCGTACGGCGCCCTGGCCCCGGGCCAGGTGGCCATCGGGACGGTCAAGTCCAACCTCGGGCACGCCGAGGCGGCGGCCGGCATCGCCGGGCTGACGAAGGTGTTGCTCCAGCTCCGGCACGGGCGGCTGGTCCCCTCGCTGCACGCCGACGAGCTCAACCCCGCGATCGACTGGGCGGCCTCGCCCTTCCGGGTACAGCGCTCGGCCGCCGACTGGCCCCGCCCGTCCGGCGGTCCGCGCCGGGCCGGGGTCAGCTCCTTCGGCGCCGGCGGGTCCAACGCCCACCTCGTGGTGGAGGAGTACCCGCAGCCGGTGCCCGCCGCGGCGCCGACGGCCGGCCCGGCGGGGCCGCAGCTGGTGCTGCTGTCCGCACGCACCGAGGAAGCGCTGACCGGGCTCGCCGGCCGGTGGGCCGACCACCTGCGGAGCACCCCCGTGCCGGCGGACGGCGCAGCGGAGCTCGCCGATGTGGCCCACACCAGCCGGGTCGGCCGGGAGGAGCTGCGCGAGCGGCTCGCCCTGGTGGTCTCCTCGCCGGCCGAACTGGCCGAGCGGCTCGCCGCGTTCGCCTCCGGCCGGGGCACGGCCGAGCTCCGCGGGCGGGTGAGCGGCCCCTCCGGGCCGGGCCTGCCCGCCGAGCGCGTCGACCCGGCCGGGTACGAGCTCACCGATCTCGCCCGGCGCTGGGTCACCGGGACGGCCTGGGACTGGCAGGCCCTGCCGCAGACCGCCGGACGCCGGATCGCCGCGCTGCCCGGCTACCCGTTCGCGGCCCGGCGCTGCTGGCTCCCGGAGCCGGTCGGCCGTCCGGACGCGACCACGCCCACGGAGTCGCGGACCGCCGCACCGGTGGCGGCGCCCTTGCCGGGCGCGGCAAGCACGGTGGCCACCCCGTTGCGCGAGCGCCGGTGGACGGCCGGCCCGCAGCCGGCCCCGGGCACCGTCCCGCCCGGCACGGTGGCGGTGCTCGCCGGCCCCGGCAGCGAGGCCCTGGCCGCGCACACCGTCGCGCTGCTCGGCGCCCGGGCCGACTGCGTGCTGCTGCGCGAGGGCGCGGACCGGGGCGACGGCGTGCCGGCCTTCCACGACGAGGCCTCCGCACGGCGTGTCCTCGCCGGGCTGCCCGCCCTCGCCGGGGTGCTGGACCTCACCGACGTGGGCCGGCCGGACGCCGGCCCGGGCCCGTGGACGGCGCGGATCGCCCTGCTCCAGGAGCTGATCCGCGCCCACCGCGGCGAACTGCGGGTGCTCCAGGTGACCGAGGGCCTCCAGGACGTCCCGGGTGCCCGCCCGTCGCCGGCCGGCTCACGGGTCGCCGGGTTCGTCCGGATGCTCGGCGTGGAGTACCCGAGAGTCCGCGCGACCCACCTGGACACCGACCTGCCCCGGGCCGAGGCGGTCGCCGCCGAGTGGGCCGCCGGGCAGCCGCCCGCCGAGGTCTGCCACCGGGGCGGCCGACGGCTGCTCCCGCAGTGGAGCACCGTCGAGGCGCCGGCGGCGGTGCCGTTCACGGCCGACCCCGCCCGGGCCTACCTGGTCACCGGCGGCACGCGCGGTCTCGGGGCGACGGTCGCCCGTCACCTGGTGGCCCGCGGCGCCCGCCGGATCGCCCTCGCCTGCCTGCGCGAACTGCCGCCCCGGGAGCGCTGGGACGACCCGGAGCTGCCCGCGGCCACCACCGAGGCGGTGAGCACGGTCCGCGACCTGGAGCGGGCGGGCGCCCGGGTGCTGGTGTTCACCGGCGCGCTCTCCGACCGGGCCCGGCTGTCGGCCTTCCTGACAGAGGTCCGCACCGGACTGGGCCCGATCGCCGGGGTGGTGCACTGCGCCGGGCTCGGCTCCCGGGGTCCGGCGGCCTTCGTCCACAAGCGGTGCGACGACATCCGTGAGGTGCTGGAGCCGAAGACGGACGGGCTGGAGACCCTCGCGGAGCTCTGCGCCGAGGACGGGCCGGACTCTCTCGTCCTCTTCTCCTCGGCGTCCTCGGCGCTGCCCCGGCTGGCGGCAGGGGTGAGCGACTACGCGGCAGCCAACGCCGCGACGGACTTCGAGGCCGGCCGGCTGGCGCGGCTCGGCCGCGGCCGGGTCCGCGCGGTGCAGTGGCCGGTGTGGGCGGACGGCTCCGCCGGGGACGAGGCCCGGGCGGCCGCCCGGGCCGCCGGACTCGGCGAGCTGTCCACCGCCGACGGGCTCGCCGTCCTCGACTGGGCGATGGCCTCCGACGGCCCGGCGGTCGTCCTGGCGGCCCCGCCGGTGGCCGGGGCCCCGCAGCCGACCGCCCCCGGCCGCGTTGCCGCCCCGGCCTTCGCGGCGGGTGCGGTGCCCGGGTGGCTGGCCGAGGTGTTCGAGACGGTCGCCGGCGTCCCGCGCGGGGAGCTCGAACCGACCGCGTCCTTCTCCGAACTCGGCGTCGAATCGGTGATGCTGGGCGAGCTGGTGGTGGAGATCGAGCGCCGCACCGGCCGTCCGCTCGAACCGGCGGTGCTGCTGGAGCACGACACGCCGCAGGCGCTGGCCGCCCACCTGGCCGGGGTGCTCCCGCCCTGGCCCGGCCCGGCGGCACCGGCGGCACCGGCCGCAGGGCCCGCCCCGGCAGCTCCGCCTGCCCCGGTCGAGCCGCCTGCCCCCGTCGAGCCGTTCGCACCGCCCGCGCCCGCGGAGCCCGTCGCCGGGGGGCGGCCGGACCGGATCGCCGTCGTCGGGATGGCCTGCCGCTTCCCCGGCGCCTCCGGGCTCGCCGTCTTCTGGGAGCAGCTGGCCACCGGGGCGGACGCGGTCACCGAGGTCCCGCCCGGCCGCTGGGACACCGCGCGCCTCTACCGCCCCTCCTACGAACCCGGCCGCAGCATCAGCCGGTGGGGCGGTTTCCTCGACGCCATCGAGGACTTCGACCCCGACCACTTCGGCATGACCGAGGAGGAGGCCACCGGCCTCGACCCGGCGGTGCGGCTCTTCCTGGAGGGCGCGGAGAGCGCCCTGTGCGACGCCGGCTACCCGCAGGAGGAGCTGGCCGGCCGCCAGGTCGGCGTCTTCGCCGGTGCCCGGATGTCCGGCTACCGGCACCGGGCCGGGGCGGGCGGCCCGGCCGGGCTCGGCGGCGACCAGAACTTCATCGCGGCCCGGGTCGCCCACCAGTACGACCTGCGCGGCCCGGCCATGGTGGTGGACAGCGCCTGCTCGTCCGCACTGGTCGCCGTCCAGCTCGCCTGCCGCAGTCTGCTCGCCGGAGAGTCCGAACTGGCCCTGGCCGGCGCGGTGGAGGTGCTCCTGGACGAGGAGCCCTACCTGGAGTTCAGCGCGGCCCGGGCCCTCTCCCCGTCCGGTCGCTGCCGGACCTTCGACGAGCGGGCGGACGGCTTCGTCCCGGGCGAGGGCTGCGGCGTGCTGCTGCTGAAGCGCCTCGACGCGGCGCTGCGCGACGGCGACCGCATCCACGGCGTCATCGACGCGGTGGCCGTCAACAACGACGGCCGGACGATGGGCCTGACCACGCCCAACCCCAGGGCCCAGGCCGCCGTGGTCCGCCGGGCGCTGGCCGACGCCGGCCTGCGGGCCGGGCAGATCGGCATGGTCGAGGCGCACGGCACCGCCACCCTGATCGGCGACCCGATCGAACTGCGGGCCCTGACCGACGCCTTCGCCGACGGCACCGCCCAGGCCGGCCACTGCGCGATCGGCAGCGTGAAGTCCAACCTGGGCCACCTGCTCAGCGCGGCCGGGATCGCCGGGCTGATCAAGGCACTGCTGGCGGTGGAGCACGCGGCGATCCCGCCCACCCTCGGCTGCGAACGGCCCAACCCGCGCTTCGACCTGGCCGGTTCGCCGTTCCGGGTGAACACCGGGCTCTGCGACTGGCCGGCCGGGCACCGCCGGATCGCCGGTGTCAGCGCGTTCGGCCTCGGCGGGACCAACGCGCACGCCGTGGTCGGCGAGCTCGACCCGGGCTTGCGGGCAGGCCACCAGCCAGTCCGGGAACCACTGCCGCAACCGGAGCTCAAACGACGCCGGTTCTGGCTGGAACGCGAACCGGACGCCTGGCCGCCGCACGGGCCGGTGCCCGCCGGGGCGGTGCCTGCCCTGCCGGTGCCTTCCGGGCCGGTGCCTCCCGGGCCCCCGCCGGGCTCCTCGGGGCCGGTGGCCTCGATCCTCGACCTCCGCTTCGCCGGTGACGACGACGCGATCGCAGAAAGCCTCGGGCAGAGGGGAACACGGCCGTGACGGACCGACCGATCGAGTGCCGGGTGGTACTGACGGCCACCGACTTCATCATGCGCAACCATCACGTGCACGGGGTCTCGGTCATGCCCGGGGTGACGTTCCTGGACATCCTGCTGCGCATCCTGCGCAGCCAGGGCCTCGACCACGAACAGGCCGTGCTCACCCGGATCCTGTTCACCGAGGCGGTGGCCACCACGGAGGGCCGGGACCGCGAGATCCGGATCACCATCGGTGCGGCCGACGCCTCCGGGCAGCGCCCGGTGCGGGCCGACAGCCGCTGGGCCGGCGTGCCCGGCTCACCGTGGCGGGAGAACCTGACCGCCCTCCTCGGCTTCGACGCCGCACCCGTCGACACCGACCCGGCGCGGCCGGCCGTCGCCGCACAGCCCCCGGCGATCGACCTCGGCGCCCTGCGCTCCGGCGCCGTCCGCCGGTACGACATGGCCGAGCTGTACGCGCGTGCCCGGGACGAGAACATCCGGCACGGCCCGGCGATGGCCTGCCACGGCCTGCTGCACGTCGGTGACGGCTACCTGCTGGCCGAGTTGACCACCGGTGCCGAAGCGCCCGACCCGGCCGCCTTCCACCTGCACCCCGCGCTGCTCGACGCCGCCACCATCGCCGCGTACGGGCAGACCGAGGCCGTCTCCCGTGAGCCGTTCATCCCGGTCTACATCGACCGGTTCCGGGCGCCCAGGCCGCTCGGCCGGACGGTCCACCTCTATGTGCCCGGCGTCGAGCGGCTGGCCGGCTCCGGCGACGTGATCCGCAGCGACTACGGCCTCTACGACGAACAGGGCCTGCTGCTGGCCGAGTTCGGCGCGCTCACCTGCAAGCGGATCCGCCGTCCGGAGCTGATCACCCGGCTGCTCGACGAGCCCACGGCCCGGGCGACGATGGCGGCACCGCAGACGGCCGAACCGGCCACCCAGGCCGCCGCACCCAGCCCTGCCACCACGGCCGGCCCGGTCGAGTCGGTGGCGGCCGGGCCCGAGGCCGTCGCCGCCTACACCGCCCGGCTGCGGCAGCTCGCCGGCGAGGCGCTCGGCCGGGAGCCGGCCGAGGTCGGCAGCGGCACCGGCTTCTACGAGCTCGGCCTGGACTCCGCCGACCTGGTCCGGATCAGCGCCCTGCTGGAGGAGACGGTCGGCAGCCCGCTCTACCCCACGCTCCTGTTCGAGTTCACCGACATCGACAGCCTCGCCGCCCACCTCGCCGAGACCCACCCCGCGGGCGCGACGGCCGCCGCCGCACCGCAGCCGTCCGCCGCCGCGGGCCCCTTCGCCGCCGCCGTCACCGCCGCCCCCGCCGCCGAACCCGGACCGTCCGCCACCGCCCTCTTCCGGCCGCGCTGGTACCCCGCCCCGGCCCCGGCTGCCGCGGGGTACCGGCCCGAGGGCGACGTCCTCCTCTTCGCCCCCGACGGCGGGCCCGACGGCCTGGCGGCCGAGCTGGCCGCCAGGTGCGACGGCGCCACGGTCGTCACGGTCGGCCCCGGGCCGGTGTTCGAGCAGGCCGGGGTCACCGGCTACCGCCTCGACCCGGCCGACCCCGGCCAACTGGACCAGCTCTGGTCGGCGCTGGAGGCCCGGGGGATCCGCCCGGCGGCTCTGGTGGTCCCGGCCGCCGCGGAGCCCGCCCCGGCGTCCGACGGCCCGCACGGCCCGGCCCTGACCGTGCTGCGCCTGGCGCGCTCCGTGCTGGGCCGGCGTCCTGCCCGGGCAGCGCAGCTCCTCTTCGTCCACCCCGCCCCGGCCGGTGGCGGCGCGCCGGAGCACCTGGCGGTCGGCGCACTCGCCCGGTGCGTCACGGCCGAGGCCCCCGCTCTCGCCTGCCGCTGCGTCGGCGTGCAGCACTGGACGGCCGGCGCCGTCGCGGAGGCCGTGCTGGCCGAGCTCGCCGCCGGCGGGACGGCGCCGCAGTCCCGGCACCTGGACGGGCGCCGCGAGCTGCGGGGCCTGGCGCCCGCCGCGTCACCTGCCGCGCTGCCCGCCGCCCTGCCCGCCGCCGGCCCGGACGCGGCCCTGCCGCTGAAGCGCCACGGCGTCTACGTGGTGACCGGCGGCGGCGGAGCCCTGGCCACCGTCCTCGCGGACCACCTGGCCCGGCGCCACGCCGCCCGGATCGCGCTGGTCGGCCGCCGCCCGATGAGCGCCGAGCAGGCCGCCCGGGCCGAGGAGTGGCGCGCCGCCGGTGCGGAGGTCGTCTTCCTGACGGCCGACGTCACCCGCCGGGCCGACGTCGAGGCGGCGCTCGCCCTCGTCCGCGAGCGGTTCGGTCCGCCGGACGGCGTGTTCCACACCGCCGGTGTCACCGCGGACTCGCTGGTGCGCAACAAGCCGGACGGCGCGCCGCCGGCGGTGGTGGCGCCCAAGGCCCTCGGCGCGGTGCACCTCGACCGGGCGACGGCCGGGGACCGGCTCGACCTCTTCGTGCTGTACTCCTCGCTGTCCGCCTCCCAGGCCAATCCGGGGCAGAGCGACTACGCCTTCGCCAACGCCTACCTGGAGCACTTCGCCGAGGCCCGCGCCGCCCGCGCGGACCGGCCCGGGCGGACCTACGCCATCGGCTGGCCCATGTGGGCCGACGGCGCGATGAAGCTCACCCCCGACGCCCTCGACCACGCGCGCCGCACCAGGGGGACGTGGCCGATGCCCACCGCCGACGCCCTGGACCTGCTGGAGCGCGTCCTGGCCGGCCCCGGGGGCACGACGGTGGCGGTGCACGGCGCACCGGACCGGGTGGCCGCGCCGTTCGCCGGCGCCGATGCCGCCCCCGCCACCGGTGCCACTTCGGCCGCCGATGCCGCCCCGGCCGCCGATGCCGGTCCGGTCGGCGCACCGGTCCGGGCGCACGACCGGCCCGAGGCCCCGGCCGCAGAGCCCGCGCAGCCGGCCGAGCCCCCGCACGCCGCCGAGACCGACGACGCCGTCGCGATCATCGGGCTGGCCGGCCGCTACCCACAGGCCCCGGACCTCGACGTGTTCTGGCAGAACCTCGCCGAGGGCCGGGACAGCATCACCCCCGTCCCCGAGGAACGCTGGGACCACAGCGCCCACTTCGCCCCCGAACGCGGCCGGGCCGGCTCCACCTACAGCCGCTGGGGCGGGTTCCTCGACGGTGTGGACCTCTTCGACCGCGAGTTCTTCGGCATCTCCCGGCGCGACGCCGAGCGGATGGACCCCCAGGAACGCCTCTTCCTGACCATCTGCTGGCGCGCACTGGAGGACGCCGGCCGCCCGGCGCCCACCCTGGCGGGCGAGACGGTCGGCGTCTTCGCCGGCGTGATGTGGAACCACTACCAGCTGTTCCAGGACCAGGGCGTGGCACCGACCGCCCTGCACGCCGCCGTCCCCAACCGCGTCTCCTACACCTTCGGCCTCACCGGGCCCAGCCTGGCCGTGGACACGGCCTGCTCGTCCTCCCTGACGGCGATCCACCTCGCCGTCGAGAGCCTGCGCCGGGGCGAGAGCACCCTCGCCCTGGCGGGCGGGGTGAACGTCACCGTCCACCCGCAGAAGTACCTCCAGCTGGCGCAGGGCCAGTTCCTCTCCGACGACGGCCGCTGCCGCAGCTTCGGCGCGGGCGCCACCGGCTACGTGCCGGGGGAGGGCGTCGGCGCGGTCCTGCTCAAGCCGCTGCACCGGGCGCTGGCCGACGGCGACCACATCCACGGCGTGATCCGCGCGTCGGCCGTCAACCACAGCGGGCGCACCAGCGGCTTCACCGTCCCGAGCCCGCACTCGCAGGCCGAGCTGATCCGCACCGCCCTTCGGCGCTCCGGTGTCGACCCGCGCACGATCGGCTGCATCGAGGCCCACGGCACGGGGACGTCACTGGGCGACCCGGTGGAGATCGAGGGTCTGCGCCAGGCGTTCGCCGGCAGCGCGGCGGCGCCCGGCAGCTGCGCGGTGGGATCGGTGAAGTCCAACATCGGGCACCTGGAGAGCGCCGCCGGGATCGCCGGCCTGACCAAGGTGCTGCTGCAACTGCGCCACGGCCGGCTCGTCCCGTCCCTGCACGCGGACGAACCCAACCCGCACCTCGACCTCACCGGCTCGCCCCTGCGCATCCAGCGCGAGGCCCAGGAGTGGACCGGGCCGGCGGACGGCGGCCCGCGCCGGGCCGGGATCAGTGCGTTCGGCGCGGGCGGCGCCGGCGCCCACCTGGTGGTGGAGGAGCACTCGGCCCGCGCCGAGCCGGCGCCCGGCCCCGGCGGGCCGCTGCTCTTCGTCCTCTCCGCCCCGCACCGGGCCGCCCTGCACACGCAGGCGCGGCTGTTGCGGGCCCACCTGGACACCGGCCACGCCGGGGGGACCGGCGCAGCCGCCGGGGAGCCGCCCACCGGGACGCTGGTCGGGCTCGCCGCTGACCTGCTCGGCGTGCGCACCGACCAGATCGACCCGGACGCCTGGCTCGGTGATCTCGGGCTGGACCCGTCCAGCCTGTTGGAGCTGGCCCGCCGGATAGGGCAGGAACTGGCCTGCGACCTCCCGCCGGCCGCCCTCGCCCCGGACGGCTCGCTGCGCCGGATCGCCGAACTGGTGGCCGCCGACCGGCCTGCACCCGGCGCCGGCGCCGGCACCGGCCCCGATCCGGCCGACGTGGCGTACACCCTGCAGGTCGGCCGGACGGCGCGGCCCCACCGGCTGGCCGTCGTCGCGGACGACCGGGCCACCGCGCTCGACCGCCTGCGGGCGGGCCTGGACGCGTTCCTGGACGGCGCGGCGCCCGAGGGCGCCGACGTCGTGACGGGCGCCCCGGACCAGCCGGGCACCGGCCCGGCGATACCGCCCTCGCCCGAGGCCTGCGTGCGGCTCCTGCGGCAGGGGCGCCTGAGGGAGCTGGCCGCCGCCTGGGCGGCGGGCGCCGAGGTGCCCTGGCACGAGGCGTACGGCCCCGAAGGCGGGCCCGCCGGCCGGCGGATCCCGCTGCCCACGCACCCCCTCACGGAGGAGAGCTGCTGGCTGGGCCGGTGGCGCGGCGCGCCGCAGGAGCCGGCCGCCGCGGGGAAGGCCGACGCAGAGACGGAGCAGCCGAGGGTGCGACAGCGGACGGCACTGCAACGGACGGCACAGCAGCGGACGGGGGATCAGACGGTGGCGCCGACGGGCCTCCCCGGGGCCGGTGGCCCCGCGGTCGAACTGCGGATCCTCGATCCCGGCATCGCCCTGGTGGTCATGCACGGCGACACCAACATGTTCACCGAGGAGACCGTGCGCGGCCTGGAGGCGGCCTTCGCCGAGCTGCGCGCGGACGAGGGCGTCAAGGCCGTGGTGCTGACGGGCGGCGGTCCGGCGTTCAGCATGGGCGGCACGCCCGAGGCCCTGGAGCGCCTGGCCGGCGGCCGGGGCAGCTTCACCGACGTGCCCTTCCTCTACGAGGGCCTGCTCTCCTGCGACCGCCCGGTGATCGCCGCGATGTCCGGGCACGCGGCCGGCGGCGGCCTGATGTTCGGCCTGCACGCCGACCTGGTGCTGATGGCACGCGAGGGGACGTACGCGGCCAGCTTCCTCAAGTACGGCTTCACCCCCGGGATGGGCGCCACCTACGTGCTGGAACGCCGGTTCGGGCGGTCGCTGGCCACCGAGATGTTCTACACCGGCAGGCCGTTCGGCGGCGCCGAGCTGGAACGGCGCGGGGCGCAGGTCACCTTCCTGCCGCGGGAGGAGGTCCTCCCCGCCGCGCTCGACCTGGCCCGGGCGATCGCCGCCCAGCCCGCCCTGCCGGTGCGCGCCCTCAAACGCGAGCTGGCCGGCCGCACGCTCGCCGAACTCGGCACGGTGGTGGCCCGCGAGGCCGAACTGCACCGGCTCGTGCTCGGCCGGGACGCGGTGAGCCGCGTGCACGAGCACAGCGCGAAGGTGCGCGGCTACGCCCACCCGGCGAGCGCGGCGGGGCCGGTCACGGCCGCCCCGGCGGTCACCGCCCGGGTGCCCGCCGACACCCCGCCACCGGACCGGGCTCCCGATCCGGCGCCCGACCCGGCTCCCGATCCGGCGCCCGGCCCGGCGCCCGACCTGGCACTCGCACCGGCGCCTGACGCGATGCCGGTGCCGGCACCGGTGCCGGCACCGGTGGCTGAGGGCCCGGACCGTGCCGAGGTCGTCGCCGTGGTCACGGAGACGCTCTGCGGGCATCTGTACCTCGACCGGGACGAGATCGACCCCCTGCTGACCTTCAGCGAGATGGGCGTCGACTCGCTCGGGGCGGTCGAGATCGTCCGCGACCTCAACCAGCACTTCGGCCTCGACCTGGACTCGGTGGCGGTCTACGACCACCCGACGCTGGACCGGCTGGCCGACTTCGTCGGCGCCGAGTCCGCCCGGGGCCGCGCCCTGCACGCCGCCGCCGTCCGCCCGGCCGCTCCGCAGGCCGTTCCCCCACAGACCCCGGCCGACCGGTCCGGTGACGGGCCATCGCAGGGCCGGTCGGCCGGCTCACCGCCCCCGCTGCAGCTCCACCCCACGGGGGCACCGGGGCCCCAGGACCAGGACGCACCCCAGGACGCACCCCAGGCCACGCCGCAGGAGACGCCCAGGCCCCCGGCCGGGCCTGGTCAGGTGGTCCTCGCCCCGGTCCCCGGCAGGACCGCACCCGCAGGCGCATCCGCACCCACGGCCGGCCCTGCCGCCGTCCCGCCCGTCACCCTGCCCGCCGTCCCGTCCGTCCCGTCCACCGTCCCGCCCCTCGCCTCGTCCGCCGCCCGGCCCGTGAGCGCGCCCGTGAGCGCCCCCGTCACCCTGCCCGCCGTCCGGCCCGGGCCGGCGGGGCCGGTGGACATCGCCGTGATCGGCATGTCCGGCCGCTTCCCCGACGCCCCCGACCTCAGCACCTTCTGGTCCAACCTGGTCGCCGGCCGCAGCAGCATCCGTGAGATCCCCGCCGAACGCTGGGACGTCGCCGAGCACTTCGACCCCGACCAGCGCGCCGAGGGCCGCACCTACAGCAAGTGGGCCGCCCTGCTCGACGACGTCGACCTGTTCGACGCCTCCTTCTTCCACCTCTCCCCGATGGAAGCCGAGCTGATGGACCCCCAGCAGCGGCTCTTCCTCCAGGAGGCGTGGTCGGCCCTGGAGGACGCGGGCTACGCGCTGCCCGGCACCGAACGGGCCCGCTGCGGGGTGTTCGTCGGCTCCGGCGCGGGCGACTACCTGCGGCTGCTGGAGGAGAACGGCCAGGACGGCACCGGTCAGGCGTTCCTCGGCAACTCGCCCTCCATCCTGGCCGCCCGGATCGCCTACCACCTCAACCTCGGCGGCCCGGCCGTCGCCATCGACACCGCCTGCTCCTCCTCCCTGGTGGCCGTGCACCAGGCCGTGGCGGCCATCCGCGCCGGCGACTGCGACACCGCCGTCGCGGGCGGCGTCGCGGTGATGCTGACCCCCCGGATGCACGTCTGGACCAGCCGCACCGGCATGCTGTCGCCCACCGGGCGCTGCGCCCCCTTCGACGCCTCGGCCGACGGCATCGTCCTCGGCGAGGGCGTCGGCGCCGTGGTGCTCAAGCCGCTGGAGCGCGCACTGGCCGACGGCGACACCGTGTACGCGGTGATCAAGGCCACCGGCACCAACAGCGACGGCCGGACCAACGGCATCACGGCGCCCAGCGCCGACTCCCAGGCCGCGCTCCTGGTGGACGTCCACCGGCGGGCCGGCCTCGCCCCGGAGGACGTCGGGTACGTGGAGGCGCACGGCACCGGCACGGTGCTGGGCGACCCGATCGAGGTGAAGGCCCTCACCCGGGTCTTCCGCGACCGGGCCGGGCAGGCGGGCGTCTGCTACCTGGGCTCGGTGAAGTCCAACATCGGGCACACCACCCTGGCGTCGGGCATCGCCGGATTCATCAAGGTGGTGCTCGGGCTCCGGGCCGGGGTGATCGCGCCGTCGCTCAACTTCGAACAGGCCAACCCCGTGATCGACTTCGACGGCGGGCCGTTCCGGGTCGCCACCGCCGCGGTGCCCTGGCTCCCGGGCCCGTCCGGGCGGCGGGTCGGCGCGGTGAGCAGCTTCGGCTTCAGCGGGACCAACGCGCACGTGGTGCTGGCCGAGGCGCCGCCGCAGGCCGCGCCCGCCGTCGGCCCGTCCGGGCAGGCCGTCGTCCTGCCGGTCTCGGCGCGCACGGATGGCGCCCTGCACGACCGGGTCCGCGGGCTGGCCGGGTGGCTGACGGAGCAGCACGACCTCGAGGACACCGCCCGCACGCTCGCGCTGTCCCGCGCGCACTTCCCGGCCCGGGCCGCCTTCGTGGTCAGGAGCACGGCCGAACTGCGCGAACAGGCCGAGGAGTTCGTCGCCGGCGGTAGGCCGGCCACCGACGGCCACGGCGAGCGGCTGCGGCGGCTCGCCGAGGACTACCTGGCGGGCCACGATGTGGACTGGGCCGCCGTGCACGCCCACCGGCCGCGCCGCAACGTGCCGCTGCCCGCTTACCCCTTCGCGCGGACCAGCCACTGGACCACCGCCCCGGCGTCCGTCACGGCCCGGGTGGGCGTCGCCGCCCCGCCGTCCGTCACCTCCCGCGTGTCCGTCACGGCCCCGGTCCCGCCCGCCGCGCAGGCCCCCGGGCGCGCTCCGGGCGCGCCCGGAGCGGTGGCCGCGCCCGCCTCCGCGGCCGCCCCGGACTACCCGCTTCTGGTCTGCCGGCCGAGCTGGTCCGAGGACGCCGGACCGGGCGAGCGGCCGCCGACCGGGGGCGGCAGGCGGGTCGCCCTGGCCCACGCCGGTGGGGACGGCCCGCTCGCCGACGCCCTGGCCGCGCTGCACCCGGACGACGAGGTGGTCCGCATCCCGCTGGGCGGCGCCGCACCCGTCCCCGGCCCGTTCGACGTGCTCTACGTGCTCGCCGGCCGCGCGGGCGCCGTCCCGGAGCCCGCCGACACCGCACCCTGCGGGGACCCGGTCACCCTGGCCGCGTTCTACCTGCTCAAGCAACTGCTCCGGGTGGGCCAGGCGGCCCGCCCGCTGGCCGCGACCTTCGTCGTGCACGGCGTCCTGCCGGTCACCCCCGGCGACCGGGTGCAGCCGCACGGCGCCGGCCTGGTCGGGCTCTCCCGCACGGTGGCGGCCGAACACCCGCTCTGGCAGGTGAACTGCGTGGACGTCACGCCGGACGCCCTCGCCGCCGACCCCTTCCGCACCGCCCGGCGGATCGCCGCCGAGGACGGCACACACCCCGTGGTGGCCCTGCGCGGCGAGCACCGCTACCTGCGCCGCTTCGAGCCGCTCGCCGCACCCGTTCCCGGGGAGGCCGCCACCGTGGATGCCGGTCCGCGTCTGCGCAAGGGCGGTGTCTACCTGGTCGCCGGCGGGACCGGCGGCCTGGGCGGTGCCGTGAGCCGGCACCTCGCCGCCGTCCACGGCGCCCGGCTGGTCTGGCTCGGCCGCCGGCCGGCCGACGATCCGCAGGTGACGGCCCGGGCGGCCGAGATCGCCCGGCTGGGCGGCGACGTCCGCTACGTCCGCGGCGACGTCACCGACCCGGACGCCGTCCGGGCCGCGGTGGCCGAGGCCCACGACTCCTTCGGCGCGCTGCACGGCGTCCTGCACGCCGCCGGCGAGCTGCGCGACGTCCCGCTCGCCCGGATGACGGAGGTGGAGTTCACCCGGGTGTTCGCCCCGAAGGCGGCCGGCGCCACCGCCCTGGTCGAAGCACTCGACGGGCAGCAGCCGGACTTCTGCGTCTTCTTCTCCTCCGCAGCCTCCTTCGTGGCCTCGCCCGGGCAGGCCAACTACGCGGCGGCGGCGACCTTCGAGGACGCCTGCGTCTGGTCGGCCCGCAGTCGCTGCGCGTTCCCGGTGTCGGTGGTGAACTGGGGCTTCTGGGGGAGCGTCGGTGCCGTGGCCACCGCGCACCACCAGCGCTCGTTCGCGGCCCTGGGCGTCGGCTCCATCGACCCGGCGGAGGGCGCCTCGGCACTGGAGCGCGTGCTCTCCGGCGGGGCCGGGCAGGCGCTGGTCATCAAGGCGGACCCGGCCCGGCTGGCCGGGCACGGCATGCCGCTCGCCGGCGCCCCGGCGCCCATGGTTCCGGCGTCCGTGGTTCAGACGGTGGCGCAGGCGCCGGCGGTTGCGGCGCCGGCCGGCGCGGACCTGGAGCGCCGGACCCGGGACCACCTCAAGCGGGTCTTCGCCGGGGTCCTCAAGTGTGAGGAGGACGAACTCACCGACCGGGACACCCTGGAGACCTTCGGCATCGACTCGCTGATCGGCGCCGAGATCGTCGAACGGCTCGCCGCCGACCTCGGCGAGCTCCCGGCGACCCTGCTGTTCGAGCACGCGACGATCGAGCGGCTCGCCGCCCACCTCCTCGCCGTCCGACGCGAGCCGCTGACGGCCGTCCTCACCCGCACGGAGGCCGGCCCCGGGCCCCTCGAGACGGCGGCCCCCGCCGACACGCAGCCGGTGCCGGAGACCGTCCCGGCGCCGGAGGCCGTCCCGGCGCCGGAGGCCGTCCCGGCGGCGGAACCGGACGAGGCAGCGGCCGGAACAGCGACGGTCCACCCGGCGTCCACGCCGCATGACCAGCCCCGTGAGGAGGCCCGTGGGGAGCAGGCCCCGCGCGAGGAGCAGGCCCATGCCGGCGCCCTCGACATCGCCGTCGTCGGCGTCACCGGCCGCTACCCGGGCGCCCCGGATCTCGACACCTTCGCCCGCAACCTCGCCGCCGGTGCCGCCCACATCACCGAGGTGCCGGCCGACCGGTGGGACTGGCGGGAGCACTTCGACCCCCGACGCGGCCGGCCGAACCGCAGCTACGGCCGGTGGGCCGGATTCCTGGACGGTGTGGACGAGTTCGACCCACAGCTGTTCGGCATCCTGCCGCGCGAGGCGGCCGCGATCGACCCGCAGGAGCGGCTGTTCCTGGAGACCTGCTGGAACCTCCTGGAGGAGACCGGCTATCTCGGCGCGCACACCCGCGTCCCGGAGACCGGCGTCTTCGTCGGCCTGATGTACGGCTCGTACGGCCAGCTCGCGGCGGCCTCCGGCTGGCCCCGGGGCGAGTTCGGGGCCGCGCACTCGGCGTACTGGTCGGTGGCCAACCGGGCCAGCTACCACTTCGACCTGACCGGGCCCAGCTTCGCGGTCGACTCGGCCTGCTCGTCCTCGCTGACCGCCGTTCACCTGGCCTGCGAGAGCCTGCGCCGGGGCGAGTGCCGGATGGCCGTCGCCGGCGGCGTCAACCTGATCCTGCACCCCGCCCACCTGGTCGCCCTGTCGGCCCGCGGCATGCTGGCCGGCGGCGACGCCTGCCGGACCTTCGACGCCGACGCGGACGGCTACGTCCCCGGCGAGGGGGTGGGCGCCGTCCTGCTCAAGCCGCTGGCGGACGCGGTGGCCGACGGCGACCGGATCTGGGCCGTCATCAAGGGCAGCCGCGCAAACGCGGGCGGCAAGACCAGCGGCTACACCGTCCCGAACCCCAATGCGCAGGCCGACCTCGTGGCCGGGACGCTCGCCGCGGCCGGGGTCGACCCGCGCACCGTCGGCTACCTGGAGGCCCACGGCACCGGCACCGCGCTGGGCGACCCGATCGAGGTGGCCGCGCTCGCCCGGGCCTTCGGCGCCGGGCCCGACGTGCCCTCGGCCACCGGCTGGGACGGCCCGCCGGTCGCGATCGGCTCGGTCAAGGCCAACATCGGCCATCTGGAGGGCGCGGCCGGGATCGCCGGGCTGACGAAGGTGCTCCTGCAGCTCAGGGACGGGCTGCTCTACCCGAGCGCCAACCTGGACCGGCTCAACCCGAGGATCGACTTCGACGCCTCGCCGTTCCGGCCGCTGGCCGAGGCCGCCCCGTGGCCCCGGCCCGTGGCGGACCAGACGTACCAAGCGGACCAGGCGGACCAGGCGGACCGGGCGGAGCAGGACGGGCGGGCGGGTGCGCAACCGCGCCGGGCGGGCGTGAGCTCGTTCGGCGCCGGCGGGGCCAACGTCCACCTGGTGCTGGAGGAGTACCTGGGCGCCCCCGAGCCGCTGGGCGCCCCCGAGCCCGCCGGGATCGAGGAGGTCTTCGTGCTGTCCGCCCGGACGCGCGAGCGGCTGGCCGTGCTCGCCGGCCGGGTCGCGGACCACGTGGCGGCCGCGACCGGGGCCGGCGACGACGCACCGACCCTGCGCTCGCTCGCCTGGACCAGCCAGACCGGACGGCGGGAGCTGACGGAGCGGCTGGCCGTGGTCGCCGGCAGCCTGCCCGCCCTGGCCGAGGGCCTGCGCGCCTTCGCCGAGGGGCGCCCGGCCCCCGGCGTCCACGCGGGCACCGCCGCCCGCACCGCCGCACCGGTGCGGGACGGCGCGGACCGGGCGGCGGCGGTGGAGGCCTGGCTGACCGGGGCGGAGGTGGACTGGCGCAGGCTCTGGTCCGGCCCCCGGCCGCGTCGCACCGCCTTCCCGACGTACCCGTTCGACCGCGCCCGCTACTGGCTGGCCGAGCCGCCCGCCGACGAGGCCGCGGGGGAGGCCGGGGAAGACCTCACGACGGACGGCGTGCCGCAGCCCGGCCGCGGCGAGGAAGCACCGCAGGGCCCCGACGTACAGAGCGCCCCCGAACGGCCTGAGGAGGCGGCCCTGTTGCGGTTCGCCCGCCCGGTCTGGGAGCCGGTTCCCGCGCCGGAGCCGCTGACCGGTGCCCCGGCGCCGCGCGTGGTGCTGGTCGCCGCAGACGAGCCCGGGCCGGCCGGGGCACTGGCCGGGCGGCTCGCCGCCGACGGCGTGCAGGTCGTCACGCTGGCCACCGCCCCGGAATACGCCCGAACCGATGACACGGGCGGCTACCGCCTGGCGCTCACCGACCGGGAGCAGTGCCGGCGGCTCGTGGCGGACCTCACCGAGCGCGGCCTGGAGCCGGACGGCCTGGTGTTCTGCGCTCCCGAGGGCGCGGCCGGCCACGGCGGTGACGACCTGACGGCCGGTCTCGACCGCGGCTTCCACGCCCTGGTCGCGCTCACCACCGCCCTGCTCGCCCGGCCGGGGGCCCCGCGCGACCTGCGGGTGGTCTACGGGTACACCGCCCCGACCCCGTCGTCCCGGCCGCACGACGCGGCCGTCGGCGCCGCACTGCGCAGCCTGGCGCTGGAGCACAGCCGGCTGGGCGCCGCCCGGGTGGCCTTCGAGGGGGCCGACGCGGTGGCGCCGCCCGAGCAGCGGGCCGCCCGGCTGGTGGCGGAGCTGGCCGGGTGCCGGCCAGGCGCCGCCGTCGAGGTCCGCTACCAGGGCGGCGAACGGCAGGTGAGAGGCCTGCTCGACCACGTGCCCGCGCCCGCGGACCAGCTGCGGCCGCGCCCGGACGGTGTCTACCTGGTCACCGGCGGCGCCGGGCCGCTCGGCCTGCACACCGCCCGGCTGCTGGCCTCCCGCGCGCGGGCGACCGTCCTGCTGGTGGGCCGCTCCGCACTGGACCCCCGACGCCAGGCCCTGGTGGACGAGCTCGACCGGGGTGCCGGCACCGTCCGCTACCTGCGCGCCGACGTCGCGGACGCGGACGGGATGCGCCGGCTGGTCGGCGAGGCCGTCGCGCAGTACGGCCCGCTGCGCGGTGTCGTGCACGCGGCCGGGGTCACCCGCGACGCCCGCGCGGTGACGAAGAGCCGGGCGGACCTCGATGCCGTGCTCGCCCCGAAGACGGCCGGCGTGCTGGCGCTCGACGAGGCGACGTTCGGCCAGCCGCTCGACTTCTTCGCCCTCTACTCCTCCGTGGTCGCCTACAGCGGCAACCCGGGCCAGCTCGACTACGCCTACGCCAACGCCTTTCTCGACGAGTTCGCCGAGCAGCGGGCCCAGCGGCACGCGGCCGGCCTGCGCGCCGGGCACACGGTGTCGATCGCGTGGCCGCTCTGGGAGGACGGCGGCATGAGC
This sequence comes from Kitasatospora sp. NBC_00039, assembly GCF_045160625.1. Classification (NCBI taxonomy): domain Bacteria; kingdom Bacillati; phylum Actinomycetota; class Actinomycetes; order Kitasatosporales; family Streptomycetaceae; genus Kitasatospora; species Kitasatospora sp. NBC_00039. The sequence continues at coordinate 587,136 of NZ_CP108290.1, forward strand.
GTGGACGCCGCCACCCGGGAGCTGCTCGCGCGCCGCTGGGACATGGCGCCGATGAGCACCGCCAACGGGCTGCGGGCGCTGGACGTGGCCCTGGGCGGCCGGGAGACCCGGGTGACGGTCGTCCAGCGGCCGTCCGCCCCCTCCGCCCCGTCCGCCCCGTCCGCCCCCTCCGCCCCGAGCGCCCAGTCCGCCCAGGCCGCTCCGGAACCGCAGGCGGCCCGCCCCGAGGCCGCCTCGCCGACGCCCGAGCAGGCGCCCGAGCAGGAGCCGACGCCCGAGCAGGAGCCGACGCCCGAGGAGGTGCCGGCGTCCGAGGTGGAGCGCGAACTGCGGGCGATGGCCGCCGGGTTCCTCCTGGTCGAGCCCGAGGACGTCAACGTGGACGACCAGCTGCTGGAGCTCGGGTTCGACTCGCTCACGCTGACCGAGCTGATCAACCAGGTGAACGAGCTCTACGGCCTGGACCTGCTGCCGACCGTCCTCTTCGAGTGCCCCGACCTGGCCTCGTTCGCGGCCCACCTGGTCCGCCACCACACCGCCGAGGTGGCGGTTCACCACCGTCCGCAGCCCCTCCCCGCCCCGGCACGGCCGCAGCCGGCTCCGGAGCGCGGCGAACCGCCGCAGCCGGCCGACGAGCAGGCCGCCGAGCCCGCTGCCGCATCGCAGCCCGCGGCCATCGCCGAGCCCGCGGCCACCTCCCAGCCCACAGCCACCTCCGGGCCGCCGACCCCCGCCCCCGCGCTACGGCCCTCCAGCGGCCGGCCGCTCCCGGTGGCGGTGGTCGGCATGGCGGCGGTGCTGCCCGGCTCGGCCGGCACGGCGCAGTTCTGGGACCACCTGATGGCCGGCCGAAACCTGGTCACCGACGTTCCGCCGGACCGCGCCGAGCTCGGCCGGGCCGCGGGGGCGGCCCCCGTCCGGGCCGGGTTCCTCGCCGACGTGAGCCGGTTCGACGCCCGCTTCTTCGGCATCGCCCCGCGCGAGGCCGCCCTGATGGACCCGCAGCAGCGGCTGTTCCTGGAGACCGCCTGGCGGGCCGTCTGGGACGCCGGCTACCGCCCGTCCGACCTCGCGGGCACCGCGACCGGCCTGTTCGCCGGTGTCTCGACCTCCGACTACGCCGACCTGCTCGGAAAGGCGGCCGTCACGGTGGAGGCGCACAGCGCCACCGGAGTCGCGCACGCCGTCCTCGCCAACCGGGTCTCCTACCTGATGGACCTGCACGGGCCGAGCGAGTCGGTGGACACCGCCTGCTCCAGTTCGCTGGTGGCGATCCACCGGGCGGTCGGCGCGCTGGCGGCGGGCGAGTGCGAGGAGGCCCTCGTCGGCGGGGTCAACGTGCTGCTCAGCCCGGCGTTGTTCAGCGCCTTCCAGCAGTCCGGGATGCTCAGCGCCGACGGCCGCTGCAAGACCTTCGACGCCGGGGCCGACGGCTACGTGCGGGGCGAGGGCTGCGGGGTCGTCCTGCTCAAGCCGCTGGAGCGGGCGCTCGCCGACGGCGACCACGTCTACGGCGTGGTCACCGGGTCGGCGGTCGGCCACGGTGGCCGCGCCGGCTCCCTGACCGCGCCCAACCCCGAGGCACAGGCCCGGGTCCTGGTGCGGGCACACCGCGCGGCCGGTACCGATCCCGACCGACTGGGGTACCTGGAGGCGCACGGCACCGGGACCAGCCTCGGCGACCCGGTGGAGATCGAGGGCATCAAGCAGGCCCTCGCGACGCTCTACGCCGACCGGGACCGGGTGCTGCCCGACCGGCCGCACATCGCGGTCGGATCGGTGAAGACCAACATCGGCCACCTGGAGGCGGCGGCGGGCATCGCGGGGGTGATCAAGGTCCTGCTCGGCCTTGAGCACCGCCAACTCCCGCCCCACCTGCACCTGGAGCGGCTCAACCCGCACATCCGGCTGGCCGGGACACCGCTGCGGATCGTCGACGGTCCGCTCCGGTGGGAGGGTACGGCCGGCGCCGACGGCGTGCCCGTGCGGTGCGCGGGGGTGAGCTCGTTCGGCTTCGGCGGCACCAACGCCCACGTCGTCCTGGAGTCGCCCCGGCCCCGGCCGGCCACCACCGACGACGGCAGCCCGCGGCTGGTGGTGCTGTCCGCGCCCACCGCCGCACAACTCCAGGAGTACGCCGGTCTGTTGGCCGACCACCTGGAGCTTCGTGAGCCCGTGCTCGCGGAGGTCGCCCGCACGCTGCAGACCGGGCGCGAGGAGTGGCCCGAGCGTCTCGCCCTGGTGGTGCGCGACCGGGCGGAGCTGGTGCGCGGGCTGCGCGCGGCGGCCGGGGGCACCTGCCCGCCCGGTGCCCACCGAGGCACCGCGCGCCGGTCCGCCCCGGCGGCCCGCGACCACGAGAACGCCGTCGGCCCCGTGGACCGCGACCACGTCGACCTCGACGGCCCCGCGGACCTCGACGGGCAGGCCCGTGCCTGGGTCGAGGGCACGGCGGTCGACTGGGCCCGTCTCTGGGCCGGGCCGCTGCCGCGCCGCACCCCGCTGCCCGGTGTTCCCTTCGCCGGGGCCCGTCACTGGTTCGCCCCCGGCACACCGCACCCGAGTCTGGAGGCCACCATCGAAGCGTCACCGTCCTCGTCCACGGCGCCGTCGCCCGTGCGGGCCCCGGCCGTCCGCCGCACGCCGGTGCCTGCTGCGGCAGCCCGCGAGCGGGTGAAGCTGCCCTCGCTCGGCGCGCCCGCCGGCCCGGAGCCCGCGCCCCGCAAACCCGTACCGGCCCCTGCTGCCGGCCCCGCACCTGCCGTGGCCCCCTCCGCTCCAGTGGCCCCCTCGGCCCCCACCGCGCCGCCCGGCGTCGGGCTCCCGGAGATCCGGCGGACGGTTACCTCGCTGCTCTCCGACATCCTCGGCATCCCCGAGGCGGAGCTCCCCGCCGACCAGCCCTTCGGAGAGCTGGGGTTGGACTCGGTCTTCCGGATGGACCTGGCCCGGATGCTCAACGAGACCTACGGCCTGGACCTCAAGGCGGCCGAGCTCTACGAGCAGGACTCCGTCGAGCTGTTGAGCGCCGGTGTCGCCGCTGCGATCGCGGCGCTCCCCGCAGCCCCCGCCGCCCGTACCGTCCCCGTCGCCCCCGACGCGCCCGCCACTCCCGTCGCCCCCGACGCGCCCGCCACTCCCGTCGCCCTGCCGCAACACCGAACCGGCGGCGATGATCTGACGGGCACTCAACTCGCCGACTTCATCGAGGCGACGGTCGAGCGGGCCGTCGATCCCGGGGCGGACTTCGCCGGCCAGGGCTTCACCTCCTTCGACATGCTGAGGGTCGTCGCCGCCCTGGAGCGGCGGTTCGGCCCGCAGCGCAAGTCCCTGCTGTTCGACCACCCCACGGTGGGCGCGCTGGCCGGGCACCTGTCCGCGGCGCACGGCGCCGCAGCGGCCGCCCTGCTGGCCGCGCCGGCCCCGGCCCGGGCCGGCGGTCCGGCGCCGGACCTCGCGGCCGAGCCGGCGGCGGGCGGCCCGGTGGTGGTGCTCAAGCGCGAGCTGACAGACCGTCCGGAGATCGCCGCTGCGATCGCGGAGCTGGACCGCCGGCACGCCAAGGAGGGCGGCCTGCCGGGCCGGGACATCGCGCCGCTGGTCTTCCTCGGCTCGGCCCGCAGCGCCTACTTCAACTTCTCCCAGCGGGACGGCTCGCTGCTGGCGTGGAGCTACGTCGGCTCGGAGCAGGACCTCCCGGAACTGACCCGCGAGTACACCGAGCACGCGGAGCGCCGCGGGCTGAAGCCCAACCTGCTCTCCATGGTGCGGCTGACGGAGGTGGGCGGGCGCCCGTACTCGGCCACGCCCTTCGGTGTGGTCCAGCGGATGGAGTCCATCCAGGAGTTCAGCCTCTCGGGCGCCCGGATGCAGCGGCTGCGCTACATGGTGCAGCGCTTCGCGCGGATGCCCGGGGCCGGCGTGCGCGAGTACCGGGTCGGGTCCGATCCGGCCACCGACACCGCGATCGCCGGACTGATCGACGGCTGGTGCGCCACCAAGGACATGGTGAATCCGTACGTGGCCACCGTGCGGGACGAGATCAGCCGCGGGGTGCTCGCCGAGCGGCACCGGATGTTCCTCACGCACTCCGCCGGACAGCTGTGCAGCGCGGTCATCGTCACCCGGATCCCGTCGGAGAACGGGTACCTGCTGGACCTGGAGTTCTACTCCGAGCAGACGCCGAAGGGCGGTCTGGAGTACACGATCGTGCGGATCGTGGAGCTGCTCGCGGAGGAGGGCTGCACGATGTTCAGCTTCGGGGCGAGCCTGGGCGTGCGGCTCTGCTCCTCGCCGAACGCCGAACCGGCGGCCGAGCAGGCGCTGGCCGAGCTGCGCTCCGCCGAGGTGTTCACAGGGGAGGGGAACTTCCGCTTCAAGAACAAGTTCCGGCCGGTCAACCTGCCCGTCTACCTGTGCCGGCCGGCCGACGGGGAGCCGACCGACGTCGGCGAGCTCATCCTGATGATCGCCAACCCCGAGGTCGCGGCGGGCCGCCCCCCGGCAGCCCGGCCGGCCGCCCGTCCGGCCCCCGCGCCCACCCCGGTCCCGGTACCCACCCCGGTCCCGGTACCCACCCCGGCGTCCGCCCGCCCCACGGCCCCGGCACCCGCCCGCCCCGCACCCCCGCAGCCCGCCGCCGGGGCCCCTCCCACCGGGACCCGTCCCCTCGAGGCCCCCGACACCGAGGCCGTCGCCGTACGGGCGCGGCGCCTGGCCGCCCACGGCCACAACCCGCTCCTGCTGGACTCCGGCGAGGCCGACATCGACCTCGTCACCGACTCCTGGACGGAGCTCGACACCGCCTACGTCGCCGAGGGCATGGCCGCGCTGCGCGCGCAGACCGCGGCCCGGCCCGGCCCGGCCGAGGACCTCGCGGCCCTGCTGCCCTTCCGCTACGTCGTGCCGACCCTGCGGGGCCGGTCCGCCGAGGCCCTGCTCTGCCGGGCCTGGCCCGGCCCGCGCGGACTGGTGGTGCAGAACGCGCTCTTCCCGACCTGGGCGCTGAACCAGATCGACCACGGCTTCGCCCCGCTGGCCGTCCCGGCCGTCGCCGCCGCGAACGGGGCACAGGCGCTCTGGGGTGACGTGGACGTCGACGCGCTGGAGCGGGCGCTCGCCGCCAACCCGGGCACGGTCTCCTTCGTCTGCGTGGAGACCAGCACCAACGCGCTCGGCGGGCTCCCGCTGTCGCTGGCCAACCTGCGCAGGGTCCGGGCCGCCGCGGACGCCCACGGGGTGCCGCTCGTCCTGGACGCGACGCGCGTGCTGGAGAACGCGGCCTTCGTCGCCGGGCACGAGGACGGCGAGCGGGGCCGCAAGGTGTGGGAGGTCGCGGAGGAGATCCTCGCCCTGGCCACCGCCGTCACCCTCGGCCTGTCCAAGGACTTCGGCATCGACCACGGCGGCCTCGTCGCCACCGACGACAGCCGGCTCGCCGAACTGCTCCACGAGGACGTGCTGCGGCGCGGCCGGGAGCCGGGCGTCGCCCAGCGCCGGCTGATGGCCGCGGCCCTGGCCGACCGCGAGCGCTCGGCCGCGGCGGTGGCCGAACGGATGGGCGCTGTCCAGGAGTTGCGCCGGATCCTCGCCGATGCCGGTCTGCCGGTGGTGGCGGCCGGCGGGCACTGCGTGCTGATCGACGCGGCCCGGCTGCCCGGGGCCGACCGCTCGCCCAACCCGGCGGCCGACTGGCTGGCCTGGAGCTACCGGCACACCGGTGTCCGGGCCGCCCCGCACCTGGCCGCCGGCCCGGCGGCGGGCGCCGCGCTGGTCCGGTTGGCCGTGCCGCTCGGCCTCGGGACCGAACGGGCGGCGGAGGCCGGCCGCCGGCTGGCGGCGCTGCACCGCGACGGGGGCCCGGCCCCGCTGCTCGTCCCGGCCGACGGCCCCGGCGCCGCCGCGCACCCGGCGACCGCCGCGTACCACCCGGCCGCGGCCCTCCCGGCCGACGTCCGCGCCGCGCTGGACGAGGGCCACCGGCCCCTGAGCGACAACCACGCCGTCCTGCGCGAGCACCAGCCGGACGTGCAGCGTCACCTGGTCGCACTGAGCGAGGGCGACGTCGAGGTGTTCACCGCCGGCGGGGGCAGCCCGCTGGTCCTGCTGCACCCCTTCAACATCGGCGCCGGCTTCTTCGGCCCGCAGTTCGCCGCCCTCGCCGACCGGCACCGGGTCATCTCCGTGCACCACTCGGGCGTCGGCGCGACGACGGCCGCCGCCGACCTGTCGGTGGAGGGCCTGGCCGAACTGCTGCGCCGCACGCTCGACGCCCTGGACGTCCGGGGCCCGGTCCACCTGGCCGGCGCCTCCTTCGGCGCGCTGCCCGCGATGTCCCTCGCGCTGCGCCACCCGCACGACGTCGCCTCGCTGACGCTGATCGGCGGGTCCTACCGGATCGGCAACCGGCAGGGCGAGATGAACCGTCTGGCCCTCGTCGCCCGGGAGGACTTCGACCACCTGCTGGCCCAGCCCGGCACCGAGCCGATCGCCGGCCACCGCCGGCGCTACGAGGAGCTGCTGCTGCGCTGCGAGAGCCTCGACGCCCGGATCGGGCTGCGCTACCTCGACGAGTTCGACCTCGCGACGAACCTGCTGCCCGGGCTCCCCGGTCTCACCGCGCCCGCGCTGATCGTGCACGGCCGCCACGACACGGTCGTCCCGCTGAAGACCGGTCATCTGCTGCACGGCACCCTGCCCGACGTCCGCTTCCACGAGTTCGAGGACGCCGGACACTTCCCCAGCCTCACCGCCGCGGGGCGCTTCAACCAGGTCCTCGCCGACTTCCTGGCCGGCATCGACGCGGCCGGCCGACCGGAGACCACCCGATGACCCCGACGCCCGCCCACACCCCGGCCCCCGCCCCCGCCCCCGCCCCCGCGCCCTTCCAGGTGCTGGACCCCGGCACCGTCCGCCGCCGGGTCACCGTCTCGCCCGCGATGTGCGGCCACAACTCGCTCTTCCTCGGCCAGGTCGGGGACTGGACCTGGGAGACCGTCGGCGCGCTCTGCGACACCGACGTCCTCGCGGCCAAGGGCGCCGGCGGAGACCCGGCCTACCTCGCGTTCTTCTACTACCGGGTGCGCGGCAGCCGGGAGTTCCACCTGCGCAGTCCCACCTTCGGCGACGAACTCGACGTGCTCTCCCGCTCGTTCGACTTCGGCAGCGAGTCGGTGCTGACCCTCCACCGGATCTCCTCGACCACCGCCGCCGGGGACCCGCCCGAGCCCTGGGACCCGGCCGCCTTCCACCGCGGCCCGGCGCCCGGCACCCTGCACGTGGAGAACTTCAACCGCTGGGTCAGCCGCCGGCACGCCGACAGCAACCGGGGCCTGGTCCCGGCCTCGCCGCCGGACTTCCACCACACCCGGCTGCCGGCCCTGCCCGAGGAGTACTCGCCCCGCCCGGTCTACGGCCGCGCCCGGCGCGCGCTGACCTTCCGGGAGGACACGGCGGGGGAGTACCGCAGCGTCGCCCAGGGCTTCACCACCCGGTACGGCATCGACATCACCCGGGACCTCAACGGCGTCGGACTCGTCTACTTCGCGTCCTACTTCTCCTTCGTCGACCAGGCGGTGCTGCGCCAGTGGCGCGCGCTGGGCCGCAGCGACCGCTCGTTCCTGCGGCGCCGGACGGTCGACCAGCAGCTGTGCTACGTCGGCAACGCCGAACCGGACAGCGAGTTCGAGATGACCGTCACCGTCCGGGCCGCGGCGGCCGACCCGGCAGAGGAGCTCGTCGACGTCGTGGTCCGCGACGCGCACAGCTCGGACCTGATCGCCGTCAGCACCCAGCGGGTGCTGCGGGACCTTGAGGAGGCAGAGTGAACAGCGAGCAGGACGGCGCTCGGCGCGCCGCGCAGGAGGCGGCCCGGGCCCGGGCCGAGCAGGCGCTGCACGAGGTGATCCGCGGCATCCTGCCCGCGCTGGACCCACGGGAGATCACCGGGCACAAGCACCTGAAGGAGCTGGGCGCCGACTCGGTGGACCGCGTCGAGATCATCATCGGCGTCACCCGGCTCCTGGACATCGACGAGCCGATGTCGAACTTCAGCGCGATACCGGACATCGACGGCCTCGTCGCGCACCTGGCCCGGGGGGTGCGGGCGTGATCGGGATCGAGGCGCTCAACGTCTACGCGGGCCTGGCCGGCATCGCCCTGACCGATTTGTTCGACGGGCGCGGCCTGGACCACGCCCGGCTCGGCAACCTGATGATGGAACGCCGCTCGGTCGCCCTGCCCTTCGAGGACCCGGTCACCAACGCCGTCAACGCCGCCAAGGCGCTGGTCGACGCGCTGGACCCGGCCGAGCGCGGGCGCATCGAGCTGCTCGTCACCTCCACCGAGTCCGGGGTGGACTACAGCAAGTCGGTGGCCTCCTACGTCCACGAGTACCTCGGCCTGCCCCGCTCCTGCCGGGTGATGGAGGCCAAGCAGGCCTGCTACGCGGCGACCGGCGCGGTGCAGCTCGCCGCCGGCTACCTCGCCTCCGGGCGCTCGCCCGGCGCCAAGGCCCTGGTGATCGCGACCGACGTGGCCGTGGTGGACGAGTACGCCGCGTACGCGGAGGCCGCCACCGGCCACGGCGCTGCCGCCGTCCTGGTGAGCGACCGGCCCCGGATCATGGCCATCGACCCGGGCGCCTACGGCCTCCACAGCTACGAGACCCTCGACTCCGCCCGCCCGCTGCCCACCCTGGACATCGCGGACGCCGACCGCTCGCTCTTCGCCTACCTCGACTGCCTGGCGAAGAGCTTCGCCGACTACGCGGACCGGGTGGAGGGCGCCGACTTCGCGACCACCTTCGACCGCCTGGTGATGCACACCCCGTTCGCCGGGCTGGTCCGGGCCGGCCACCGCAAGATGATGCAGGAGCACGCCGACGCCCGGCCCGCCGAGATCGACGCGGACTTCGCCCGCAGGGTCGCACCGTCCCTGGTCTACCCGAGCGTCGTCGGCAACCTCTGCTCCGGCTCGCTCTACCTCGCGCTCGCCGCCACCATCGACAGCGCCCCCTGCGAACGCCCCGAGCGGGTCGGCCTGTTCGCCTACGGCTCCGGCTGCGCCTCGGAGTTCCTGAGCGGGGTGATCACCCCGGAGTCGGCCCGCACGCTCGGCGCCCTGCGGATCGGCGAGCGCCTGGCGGCCCGTCGCGACATCGGCTTCGAGGAGTACACCCGGCTGCTGAAGCAGACCAGGTCCTGCCTCGTTCCCGAACGCGAGCGCCGGGTCGACACCGAGGACTGGGCCGAGTACCTCGACCACGCCGGCCGGCCGGGCGAACTGCTGGTCCTCACCGGCGTCCAGGACTACCACCGCCGCTACGCATGGCGCTGAGCGACGCACCCGCCCCCCGGGCCGGGTCAGACCGCGTGAACGGTCCCTCGGGCGGCCGCACAGCAGGGACACCGACGCCGACACCGAAACCGACACCGGGAGCCGGCCGGCCGTGCCGGGGGACCGGCCCGGCGAGAGGAGCTGAGGACCGATGACCGGACGCTGGACCGTGGCGGCGCCGGGCGCGCCGGAGGCCGGGCTGCGCCTGTTCTGCTTCGCCCACGCCGGCGGCGGACCGACCCTGTTCCGTTCCTGGCAGCGGGAGTTCGGCCAGGACGTGGACATCCGGCCGATCCTCCTGCCGGGCCGGGAAGCCCGCGCGAGGGAACAGCCGTTTCGCCGGATGACGGATATCATCGGTCCGATGTGCGACGGCCTTCTGCCGTCGTTGGACCGGCCGTTCGCGCTGTTCGGGCACAGCCTGGGGGCGGTCCTCGCGTACGAGGCGGCCCGGGAGTTCGCGGCCCGCGGCTGGGGAGAACCGCGCCACCTGGTCGTCTCGGCCCGCCGGGCCCCGCACCTGCCGTCCCGCCGGGCGCGGCTGCACGACCTGCCGCAGGACCAGTTCACCGCGGCCGTCGCCGGCATGGGCGGCACCCCGGCCGAGGTGCTCGCCCACCCCGGGCTGCTCAACGCGTTCGCCCCCGGCCTGCGGGCCGACTTCGAGGTGAACGAGACGTACACGCCGCTGCCCGGCGGCCTGCTGGCCTGCCCGGTCTCCGCCGTCGTCGGCCGATCGGACTCCGAGGTCGACCCGGACGAGATGGCCGGCTGGCGGGACACCACCCGGGGAGGCTTCGACCTGCGGGTGGTGGACGGCGGCCACTTCTACCTGAAGGAGGACCCGGGCGAGCTGCTCGCCCTGATCCGCGAGCGCCTCGGCGTCCCCGCCCCGACCTGACCCCCGCCCCGACCTGACCCCCGGCCCCGACCTGACCCCCGGCCCCGGTCTCGGACCCCCGGCTCCGAGGCCGACCCTCGGCCTCCGGCCCCGGCCCCGCGGCCGACCCCCCGACCCCCGACCCCGGACCGGGCCCGTCCCGGACCGGACCGTCCCGCTCCGCCCCGCCGCCGCGCACCCGCGTGGCACACCCAGAAGGAGAACACCATGGAAGAGCTCGACCTCTCCGGCTGCCACCCGCTGTTCGTCCGCCAGATCGACTGCCTGGACAACAAGGACATCGACGCGCTGATGGAGACCTACCACCCCGACGCCGTGGTGGTCCGGTTCCAGGGCATCCTCACCGGTCACAAGGAGATCCGCGAGACCTTCAGCCGCTACATGGACATCCAGGCCAAGTACGAGCGGCTGCTGGAGTACACCCACACCGGCGACACCCTCTTCATGCGTGCCCTCATGAGCGTCCGGGGCGAACGTGAACTCGGCTTCGGCGCGTACGTGTTGAAGGATGGCCTGATCTGGCGTCAGGTCGCCGGAATCGAGGGCGGAATGCGCGACTGGTTCGCGGCCCAGGCCGAATCAGGGCATGCTGGTGAGCCGGGCGGTGCCGCCTCCGCGTGACATCGCGCCACCTTGCCGACCCTCTCCGAGAAGGACACAGGATGAGCAACGCCACCGGGACCCGCGCGCTCAAGAGCTGGGACGAACAGGACATCACGGAGACCGACGGGCGCAAGCTGACCCGCTCGGCCGTCGAGTACTCCTACACCGGCGACATCGAGGGCCAGGGCGTCCAGGAGTACGTGATGTTCTACCGGAGCGACGACTCCACCACCTTCGTCGGCCTGGAGCAGGTCTCCGGCCGGCTGGGCGGGCGCTCGGGCAGCTTCGTACTCCAGCACACCGGTGAACTGACCGGCACCACCGCCGAGGTGACCTGGACGGTCGTCCCGGGCTCCGGCACGGGCGAGCTGACCGGTCTGACCGGCAGCGGCGGCTTCACCGCCACCCACGAGGAGGCCGGCAACGCCCGGTACCGGCTGGAGTACGACCTCGGCTGATCCACCCCCGGGCTGATCCGCGTTCTCCGTGATCTGCCGGCCAGCACAATACTGAGCAGACCCTCCGAGCGCCGACGACCAGGATGGCTGCCGGGCAATCCCGCCCGGCAGCCGCCCCGTTGGACGAGGAGGACACGCCCCTTGGACGCCCCGACCGAGCCGTCGTCGTACCCGGTGCCCCGCACCTGCCCGCTCGACCCCGCCCCCGTCTACCCGCGGTTACGGGCGGAACAGCCGCTCCACCGCTCCACCCTGGACTTCGACGGCAGCGACGTGTGGCTGGTCACCGGCCACGCCGACGCCTGCGCCGTCCTGGCCGACGACCGCTTCAGCTCCGACTTCTCCCGCGACGGCTTCCCCGCCCGGATGACCGTCCGCCCGCCCGGCCCGGGCACGTTCATCCGGATGGACCCGCCCGACCACACCCGGCTGCGCCGCACCATCGTCGGCGAGTTCCGCAAGAAGCGCCTGGAGGAGCTGCGCCCCGCCGTCCAGGGCATCGTGGACGAGCTCGTCGACACCATGCTGTCCGGCGGCGGCACCGCCGACCTGGTCCAGGCGATCGCCCTCCCGCTGCCCACCCTGGTGATCTGCGAACTCCTCGGCGTCCCCTACCGGGACCGCGCGTTCTTCCAGGAGTGCACCCAGGTCATCGGCGACCAGAGCGCGCCGCCGGCCCGCCGTCAGGTGGTCCGCGACGAACTGCGCGAGTACCTGGACCGGCTGGTCCGCGAGAAGACCGCCGAACCCACCGACGACCTGCTCGGGCGGGCCGCCGCCCGGCTCGACGAGGACGGCATCACCCACGACGAACTCGTCGGCATCGCCACCCTGCTGATGATCGCCGGGTTCGAGACCATCGCCAACCAGATCGGCGTCGGCACCCTCGTCCTGCTCCAGCACCCCGAGCAGCTCGCGGAACTCGTGAAGGACCCGGCCCGCGTGCCCGGCGCCGTCGAGGAACTGCTGCGCCACCAGACGGTCATCGACTACGGGCTGCGCCGCGTGGCGACCGAGGACGTCGAGGTCGCCGGGAAGACCGTCCGGGCCGGCGAGGGCGTGGTCGTGGTGCTCTCCTCGGCCAACCGGGACGAGCGCGTGTTCCCCGACCCGGACCGGCTGGACATCACCCGCCCGGAGGCGGCCGAGCACCTCGGCTTCGGCTACGGCCTGCACCAGTGCCTGGGCCAGCTGCTGGCCCGGCTCCAGCTCCAGGTGCTCTGGTCCACGCTGTTCGCCCGGGTCCCGACGCTGCGACTGGCCGTGCCGCTGGACGACGTGCCGTTCCGCAGCGACATGTTCGTGCACGGCGTCCACGCGCTGCCCGTCACCTGGTGAACGGCTGCCCGCCGGCCACCCGTCCCTGATCACCGACATTCTCCGAGCGCCGGACCATCGAGCACCCGACCACCGCGTATCCAACCACCGACCACCCGACCACCGCGTACCGACCATCACCGCACCATCGGCACCGAGCACCGAACCACTGACCACCGGCGGGCCCGGGCGCACTGGGCGCCCGGGCCCCCGCGGACCGAAAGGAGCCGGAGTGACCCGGCCGCAGCCCGAAGACCACCCCGCCGACACCGCCGGCCCCATCGACACCGCGGAGCTCGTCGACTCCGCCGAGCGGTGCCCGTTCCCGTTCCCGATCACCTCGGCACTGGACCCCTCGCCCGAGTACGCCCGCCTGCGGGCCGAACAGACCGCCTGCCCGGTCACCCTGCCCAGCGGCGACCCGGCCTGGATCGTGACCCGCTACGAGGACGTCCGCACCGTCTTCAGCGACCCGCGCTTCAGCCGCCAGGCGGCCACCAGACCAGGCGCACCGCAGTTCATGCCGGGCGTCGAGGGCGACCCGGACTCCATCGTCAGCAAGGACGCGCCCGACCACACCCGGCTGCGCAAGCTCGTGGCCCCCGCCTTCACCGTGCGCCGCATCGAGGCCATGCGCCCCGGCATCCAGCGGACCGTGGACGAGCTGCTGGACGCCATGGAGCAGGGCGGGCCGGGCGGGGACGTGGTCTCCGCCCTGTCCGCACCACTGCCGATCATGACCATCGGCGACCTGCTCGGCGTGCCGCGCCAGGACCAGCCCCTGTTCCGGCAGTGGTCCGACCAGATGTTCAAGACCGCGCCCGACCAGCTCCAGGAGGCCGTCGCCGCCCGCCAGGCCCTGATCGGCTACCTGGCGGCCATGGTGCAGGGGCGCCGGGCCGCCCCCGCCGACGACCTGCTCGGCGTCCTGATCGCCGCCCGCGACAACGACGACCGCCTCAGCGAACGCGAACTCGTCTCCTTCGCCGGCGGCCTCATCGTGGCCGGGTACGAGACCACCGCCAACCGCCTCGCCAACGCCGTCCTGGTCCTGCTGCGCAACCCCGGGCAGCTGGCGCTGCTGCGGGCCGAGCCGCAGCGGATCGGCGACGCCGTCGAGGAGCTCCTGCGCTACATCCCCGGGGGCGCGGCGGGCGGCCTGATGCGGGTCGCCACCGAGGACGTCAAGATGGGCAGCGTGCTGATCCGGGCCGGCGAGGGCGTCATCGCCGTCACCAACTCGGCCAACCGCGACGCCCTGGTCTGGGAGGACCCGGACACCTTCGACATCACCCGCCGCCCGGGCTCGCACACCACCTTCGGGCACGGCATCCACCACTGCGTCGGCGCCCAACTCGCCCGGCTGGAGATGCAGATCGGCATCAACACGCTGATCCGGCGCTTCCCCGGGCTGCGGCTGGCCGTCCCCGAGAGCGAACTGCCGTGGAAGCGCAACATGGTGATCCACAGCCTGGAGGCCCTTCCGGTCACCTGGTGACGCACCGCCGCCGGGGCAGGTCCCCGGCGGCCCTGGCACGACGGACGAGCGGGCCGGGAGGTCGCCCCGGCCCGCTCGCGGTTTCCCGCACCCTTCCGTGCCGTCAGCTGAGCTTCTGACTGAAGAACCACTCGTGGCCCTCGTGGTCCTCGACCTTGCAGACCCGCATGCCCTGCGGGGTGTCGGTGGGCGGGAAGACCAGCGTGGCGCCGGCCGCCTCGGCCCGCTTGAACCGGGCGTCGACGTCGTCGGTGTCCACCGACACCATCGCGCTGCGCTGGCCCGTGGCGGCGGGGGAGCGGTAGTCCCCGCCCGGGCCGGCCAGGTAGACCGGGTCGCCGGCCGGCGTGAGCATCTCCGCGTGGAACACCGGGCCGTCGGGGTGGGCGAACCGCTGCTGCTCGGTGAACCCGAACGCCTCGGTCAGCCAGTCGAGCGCGCGCGCGACGTCCTCGTACTTGACATAGGGGATAGCAGCCATGCCCGGAACCCTACGGATCCGGGCCCGCGCCGCCTGGCCAAAGTTGCGCATCGGCGGGACGAGTTCCGAGCGGTGCGGCCGGGCGGCGGCCCGGGCGGGAGGTGGGGTGCTCTCAGCTCACCACGAGCTCGAACGCGATCGAGAGCCGCCCGCCGAACCGCTCGCCGGTGGACTGGTACAGGCCGGTCAGCGGCGCGCGCACGTCCACCGGACGCCCGCCGCCGAGCGCCGCCAGGTAGGCCTCGTGCGCCTCCAGCGACGCCACCGCCTGGTCCACCGAGCCGCTCACGTCCACCGCGTGGGTCGGCTCGGGGGAGCCCACCATGGCGACGTACCGCACGCCGCCCCACGGCTCGCCGGCCTCGGGGAAGATCCACCGGTTGCCCGCGTCGCCCACCGCGTCCAGCAGCGCCCGCCCGGCGTTGCGGTGGTCGGGGGTGTTCCAGCGGCGGGTGTGGGTGGTGTCCCGGTGGTTGTAGCCGACCACCAGCTCCGGCCGGTGCCGGCGGATCACCGCCGCGATGTCCCGGCGCAGCGCCGGGCCGTACTCCAGGACACCGTCCGGATGATCCAGGAACTCGACCTCCGTCACGCCCACGATCCGCGCACTGCGCCGCTGCTCCTCCTCCCGCACCCGGGCCGCCTTCGCCGGCTCCATCCCGTCGATCCCCGCCTCGCCGCGGGTCAGCAGCAGGTATCCCACCTGCTTGCCCGCCGCGGTCCACGCGGCCACCGCGCCCGCCCCGCCGAACTCCATGTCGTCGGGGTGGGCGACCACGCACAGCACCCGGTCGAAGTCGGCCGGCATCTCCTGCAGCTGGTTCGTCATGAGGCGCAGACAAGCACGCGTGGCCGGGGCCGGTCTGCTCCGAAGTGAGCGCCCGGATCCGGCGGACCGTGCGGTCCGCTTGGTTCGTACCGGGCCTTCACCTGGGCATCTCCGATGCTCAATGCTGCGCAGATCTTGGGGATTTGAAGTGGATACCTTCCTCGCGCGCACGGCCCAGCGCAGGCACGCGAACTAGGAGGAACCATGGCGGACCAACGGCTCACAGTGTCGAGACGAGCCCTCTTGAGGGCGGCTGCCGGCATCACGGCGGGCACCGCGGGGGTGGGACTGCTGACCGCCTGCGGATCGGACGCCAAGGCCCCGGCCGCGGACGCCACGGCGCCGCCGAGCCCCAAGCGCGGCGGCAAGCTGCGCGCCGCCTTCATCGGCGGCAGCAACGAGACCGCGAACGTGCTGAAGGCCGCCAACACCCCGATCGACTACGTGCGGGCGCGTGCGGTCTACGACGAGCTCTGCGTCGTCGACGCCGAGGGCAAGATCGAGATGCAGCTCGCCGAGAGCATGACGCCCAACGCCGACGGCACCGAGTGGACGCTGCGCGTGCGCAGCGGCGTCAAGTTCACCGACGGCCGCAAGCTCACCATCGAGGACGTCCTCTTCACGCTCCAGACCTACGTCGACACCAAGGCCAACCAGGCACCCCTGCTGGCCGACGTCGACCTCGCCAAGACCCGGCGCAAGGACGAGCTCACCGCCGTCCTGGTGATGAAGCGCCCGCACGGCTTCCTCGACCAGGTGTTCACGCAGGGCATCTTCGTCGTCCCGGCCGGGACGACCGACTTCTCGGCCGTTCCCGGCAGCGGCCCCTTCATCCTGCAGCAGCACAAGGTCGGCCAGGGCGCCACGCTCAAGCGCAACCCCGACTACTGGGGCAGCGCCGGCCCCTACCTCGACGAGCTCGAACTCGTCTCCATCGCCGACGGCGCGGCCCGGCTCAACGCGCTCAAGGCCGGCCAGGTCGACTACGCGGCGAGCATCTCGCTGGTCGCGGGCAAGGCCGAACGCGCCAACGCCGCCCTGCAGTTGCTCACCCCGCCCAAGTGGGAGTGGCCCAACTTCGGTGCGATGCTCAAGCGCAGCCAGGACCCGTTCACCGACGCGCGGGTGGCGCAGGCGCTCAAGTACGCGGTGGACCGCGACCAGATGGTCGAGCGGGTCACGCTCGGCTTCGGCGAGGTGGGCAACGACCTCTTCGGCAAGTACCTGCCGGACTACGCGCAGGACCTCCCGCAGCGCCAGTACGACCCGGAGCGCGCCAAGAAGCTGCTCAAGGACGCCGGCGTGGACAACCTCTCGCTGACCATCCGCACCAGCGACTACGAGTACGGGCTGGCCGAGGGCGCCGCGGTGCTGGCCGAGCAGGCGAAGAAGGCCGGGATCACCATCGGCCTCGACAAGGTGCCGGCCGGCGACTTCTTCGCCGACCCGAAGGTCTTCATCGGCGCCAAGTTCCAGTCCGCCAACCGCAAGCCGCGACCGCTGCCGCTGGACGTGCTGTTCTTCTACGGCAGCGACGCCCTGCTGCCCTTCACCGGCGTCGCCGGCCCGAAGGCGGACGACCTGGTCACCAAGGTCCGCTCGGCGGTCACCGAGGAGCAGCGCAAGACCGCGCTGGCCGACATCCAGCACTACCTCCACGAGGAGGGCGGCGACCTCGTCTGGGCGAAGGCGCCGGTCCTGGCCGCCGCCACCCCGCAGGTGCACGGCGTCAAATCACTGGGCTACCCGACGTTCCCGAGCTTCCGAGACGCATACCTGGCATGACCGACACCGCTCTCAAGGCCCCGGCGACCCCCGGCACCGGCCGGGGGTCGCTGAGGTCCCTCCTGCTCCGGCGGCTGTTCACCGGTGTCCTGGTGCTGCTCGCCGTCTCGGCGATCGTCTTCGTCGCCACCGACGCGGCTCCCGGTGACGCGGCCGCCGCCTCCCTGGGGCCGGACGCGGACCCGGCCCAGGTGGCCGCCCGCCGAGCCGAACTCGGCCTGGACCGGCCCGCGCTGGTGCGCTACGGCGACTGGCTGCTGACCGTCCTGCACGGCGACCTCGGCACCTCCTACGTGTCCGGCAGCCCGGTCGCGGACCTGGTCGGGGACCGGGCCGGCAACTCGCTGGTCCTCGCCGGCGTGACGCTCGCCCTGCTGGTGCCGCTCGCCGTCGGCCTGGGCGTCTGGGCCGGGCTGCGCTCCGGGGGCCTCGCCGACCGGCTGATCTCGGCGGCCACCCTGACCCTGCTGGCGGTGCCCGAGTTCGTGATGGGCAGCGTCCTGGTGCTGGTCCTCGCCGTCGAACTGGACCTGCTGCCGGCGGTCTCGCTGATCAGGCCCGGCCAGGGGCTGCTGAGCAGACCCGAGGTCCTGGTCCTGCCGGTGGCCACGCTGCTGGCCGGCTGCCTGGCGCACAACGCCCGGCTGGTGCGCAGCGGGGTGGTGGAGGTTGCCGGCGGCGACGCCGTCGCCACCGCACGGCTCAACGGCGTGCCCGAGCACCGGGTGGTGCTGCGCTACGTCCTGCCCGCCGCCCTCCCGCCGGTGATCCCGCTGCTGGCGCGCTACCTGTCGCTGCTGGTCGGCGGGGCGCTGGTGGCCGAGACGCTGTTCGGCTTCCCGGGGATCGCGTCCGTCCTGATCCAGGCGTCGGCGGGGCGTGACGTGCCGACCGTGCAGGCCGTCGCCCTGCTGATCGCGCTGGTGACGGTGGTGGCGAACCTGCTCGGCGACGTGCTCGGCATGGCGCTCGACCATTCGAGGAGGATCGTGCTGTGACCCTCGCTTCCACCCCGGTCACCGAACCACCGGCGCCCGTCGCGCCCGCCCCGGGCCCGACCGGGCCGGCCCGGCGGCGGCCGGTCGCGGCGGTGGTGCTCGCCGTGCTGCTGCTGCTGACCCTCTGCGGCCCGTGGCTGGCGCCCAAGGACCCGCGGGTCGGTGTCGGCATGCCGTTCGCCCCGAGCAGCGCCGACGCCCCGCTCGGCACCGACCACCTGGGCGCGGACGTCCTCAGCCGGGTGCTCTCCGGCGGGCGCACGCTCATCCTGCTCTCCGTCGCCGTGCTGCTGGTCGCCTACCTCGTCGGGGTGGCGGCCGGCATGCTCGCGGCCTACCGCGGCGGCCTGACCGCGACCCTCGTGATGCGGGGCGCCGACGTCCTGATGGGCCTTCCGCCGCTGGTGCTGATCGCGGTCATCGCGACCGGCACCGGGCCCGGACTGGTCGGCGTCGCCATCGCGGTGGTCGCGGTGATGGTGCCGGACATCACCCGTATCGTCCGGGCCGCCACCACCCAGGCCCTGGCCCACGACTACGTCGAAGTGGCCCTGGCCCGTGGTGAGTCGACGCCCTCGATCCTGGCCCGGGAGGTGTTCCCCAACCTGGTCCGCACCCTGGCCGCCGACGCCAGCGTGCGCTTCGCCGGCACCGCCTACGCGGTCGCGACCGCCGGCTTCCTCGGTCTGGGCGCCCAGCCGCCCACCCCCGACTGGGGGCTGATGATCATGGAGAATCAGGGCGGCCTCACCCTCCAGCCGCTGGCCGTGCTGGCTCCGGCGGCCCTGCTGCTCGCCCTGCTCCTGACGGTGGGCCGCCTCGCCGACACTCTCGGCCCGGCCGACACCGCACGCCGCCGGCGAGCCGGCCGGGGCCTGCGGCGGCCGCGCCCGGCGGGCCCTGCGGCTGGCCCGCGCGCCGTGGCGCTGCCCGGACCGGGCGCGGCACCGGACGGTGCGGGTGTGGCGCCGGACGGTGCGGCGACCGTGCGGGGCCTGCGCCTGGAGGCCACCGCCACCGGGCGCGAGACCGTCCACGGCGTCGACCTCACCGTCCCCGCCGCCACCGTCGTCGCGCTCATCGGCGACTCCGGCAGCGGCAAGACCAGCACCGCACTCGCCCTGCTCGGCCACACCAATCCGGGCCTGGAACGCACCGCGGGCACCACCCGGCTCTTCGGCACCGCCCTGGACGGCCTGAGCCGGCGCGAACTCTCCCGCCTGCGGGCCCGCAGCGTCGCCTACGTCGCCCAGGACCCGCGCACCGCACTGCCGCCCAACCTCAAGGTCGCCGACCAGATCGGCGAGCAGCTGCGCACGCTGGACGTCCCGCCCGCCGAGCGGCTGGAACGCGCCAGGGCCGCGCTGCGCGCCCTCGGCCTGCCCGACGACCCGGCGTTCCTGGCCCGCCGGCCGCACCAGCTGTCCGGCGGCCAGCTCCAGCGGCTGTCGATCGCCGTGGCCCTGGCCCGCGAGCCCCGGCTGCTGGTGCTGGACGAGCCGACCAGCGCCCTCGACCCGGAGAACACGGCCCGTCTGGTCATGGAGGTGGTCGCCCTGTGCCGCAAGAAGGACACCGCCGTCCTGCTCGTCTCCCACGACCTCGACGCGGTCGCCCAGGCCGCGGACACCGTCGTGGTGATGGGCGGCGGGCGGATCCTGCGCTCCGGCCCGCCCGGCGCCGCACTGGCCGCCGCACCCGAACCGGCCGCCACGGCGGCCGTGGCGGCCGCGCCGCCGAGCGCCCCGCCCACGGCGGAGGCGGACCCTGCCGCGCCGCTCTCCGTCGCAGGGCTGCGGGTCGAGCGCCCCGGCGCCGGACGGATCCTGGCCGACGCCTCGCTGAGCGTCCCGGCCGGCGGCCGGCTCTGCATCGTGGGCGCCTCGGGCAGCGGCAAGAGCACCCTGCTGCGGGCGATCACCGGGCTGGTGACACCGGCGGCCGGCGAAGTGCGCCTGGCCGGCCACGTCCTGGCCAAGGAGGTGGGCGGCCGCACCCCGCTCCAACGCCGGCTGCTCCAGCTCGTCCCGCAGAACCCGTACGACTCGCTGAACCCCCGTCACAGCGTGGCGGGGATCGTCGGCCGCCCGCTGCGCCAGTTCGCCCTGGTGCCGCCCGACCAGGTCCGGGCGCGGACCCTGGCCCTGGTGGAGCGGGTCGGCCTGGGCGCCGGACACCTGGACCGCAGGCCGGCCGCACTGTCCGGCGGTGAGCGTCAACGCGTCGCTCTGGCAAGGGCGTTGGCGGCCAGCCCGGAGGTCCTGCTGTGTGACGAGATCACCAGCGCGCTCGACCGGACGACCGCACTGGCGGTCCTCGAGCTGCTCGACGAGCTGTGCCGGGACCTCGGGGTGGCGCTGGTGGTGGTCACGCACGACCGCCTGGTCGTGGAGCGGATCGGCGGGAGCCTCGCGCAGGTGGCCGACGGCCGGCTGCGCCACCTTTCGGGGGCAGAGCCGCTCTGACGGCCGGGGGAGCGGTCCCGCCCGCAGCTGCCCGGGCGGGGCGGGACCGTTTTCCGGGGCGCCTAGACGGACGCGTCGCTGAGGCCGAGGCGCGCTTCGATGTACTCGGCGAGGTTGGCCTCGTTGCGGATGGTGATCCAGCCGCGGCTGGACTCGAGGAGCCCGGCCTCGCGGAATCTCTTCAGGAAATATCCCACCCTCGACCGGGTGGTCCCGACCATTTCGGCGAGTTCTTCCTGGGTGAGCCTCGCGGCGATCTTGAGTCCGCGCTGGTGGCTCTGCCCGAAACGGTGGGAGAGCTGGAGGAGCCTGGCGGCGAGCCGTAATTCGCTTTCCAGGGTGACCAGGTCGACAATGACCCGCTGACGTTCCGAGAGCCGCCCGGCCAGGTGCTCGGCAAATTCTTCGAGGAGGCCGCTGCCGGCGAGAATCTTGAAGAATTTGCTGTAGGGAATTCTGGTCAGCTCGGTGTCCGCCATGGCGACCGCCGTCTCGATGCGGCCGAGCTGCGTCATGCAGAGCTCACCGAAGATGTCTCCGGCGATGTAGAGGTCGAGCAGACATCGCTTCCCGGTCGAGGTCACGATCACGGTTTTGACCTGCCCGGATTTCACGAGGTAGAGACTCTGGTCGCTCTCGGCGCAGTTGTAGATGTGGCCGCCTCGGGTGATGGTCACCGTCGGCAGGGTGTGCTCGATCGACTGGAGAGAGCCGACAACCCGGTCGGTGAACTTCGTCGGGGTGATGGCTGGCTTGGGAAAGCTCATGTGGCATCGGGGGACCGCCTGAGCATCGAAGACGTGGACTTTAATGCCAGGCCCCCCCTACCCCCCTCCGCTTTACGGAAATGTCCAACAATAAATACCGAACATGCGGTCGAGTTGTCAAGGCGGGCTATAGCACGGGCAAACTGACAATCTGTCGCAGTAGGCCGGCGGGAGCCCTCCCCGAGTTCTCGCACGGCTTTATCGGCGCAGGTCCGAATCGGGGGAGCGGGGAGACGAAGACCGTCCCGAGTGCACCCGTAATCATTCGAACCAGTCCCCGGAGGGAGTGGGAGGATTAATCGCTGATTTCCTCCAGCCGGTTTATTGATCTTGTCGCCACAGCGTTGTGCCGACCCCCGCCGGATCCGCCGATGCGCCGCGCCCCGGCCCGCCGCCGATCACTCCGGGCCCGGGCCATTCACCGCCGGCCCGCCAGGCGACGCGTCCGATCTTCCATGCGCGTACGGTCCCACAGGATCCTGAACCGGAGCATAACGCGCACGATTGGTCGAGCATGGTCGAACCAGATTTAACCTCCGATCAATTCGAGCCAATCCTGCCGGACGGTGTGCCCGTCGCCGTGCGTTGGCCGGGTGGGTCACCGGCGTTGGTGCGTACCCGGGGGTGTGGCCGAACGTCCGGCGGAAGACATCGTGAAGGCGCTCGCCGAGTAGCACCCGCACCGGTGGGCCACCGCGGTTCTTCGTCGTCGAACGCGCCCACAGCTACGCCGCGGCCTCGGGCATCGTGCTCGCCGCCTCGGTGGTGTCCGCGGTGGCGCAGCCGCTGTTCGGAGCGCTCACCGACAGGTACGTGCTGCCCTGGCTGCTGCCGGTGAGCACGGTCGTCGGCGGTCTGGGCATCGCGTCGTGCGGGCTCGGCGGCTCGTACGCCGCGACGATCGCCGCCGTGGCCGTCTCGGGTCGGTATCGCGGCCTACCATCCCGAGTCGGCCCGCGTCGCGCGTCTGGCCGGGCGGGGCAGCCATTCCGCGATGGGCTGGTTCTCGCTGGGCGGCAACGTCGGATTCGCTCTCGCGCCGGTTCTGGTGGCCGCCGTCGTCGGGGCGGGAGGCCTGGGGCGCTCACCGCTGCTCGTCGTGCCCGCCGTTGCCGGCGCCGTGCTGTGCCTGGTGTTCCTGCGCGGGGCGCAGTGGCAGCAGACGACGCGGGGTGCGTCCGGCGCCGCCGTGGCGCCCGCGGGCGCGGGGGACACGGCATCGTTCGTGAGGCTGGCGGTGGCGGTGGTCTGTCGGTCGGTGGTCTTCACCGGGCCGTCCACCTTCATCGCGTTCTACGCACGGGAGCGGGCGGGAGGGAGCATGGCCGCGGGCGCCGGCGCGTTGTTCGTGCTCTACCTCGGCGGCGCGGCCGGAACCGTCCTGGGCGGCAGGCTGGCCGAGCGCCGGGACCGGGTCACCGTGGCGCGCTGGTCCTACGCCGCCGCCGTCGTCACCGTGGCCGGCCTCGTCCTGGCCGCCGGCCCGGCCGTCTACCTCTTCGTGGCGCTGACCTCGGCCGCCCTGTACGTCCCGTTCTCGTTGCAGGTCACGCTGGCCCAGGACTACCTGCCCTCCCGTGTCGGCACGGCCGGCGGCGTCACCCTGGGCCTGGGCGTCGGCATCGGCGGTCTGGCCGGTCCGCTGATCGGACGGCTCGCCGCCGCGACGTCCCTGCAGACCGCCCTGGCGCCGCTGGTCCTGATGCCCGCCCTGAGCTGGCTGCTGTTCCGCACCCTCGCGGAGCCGGCCGCACCCGGGAGCCCTGCCCCGGCGGCGGAACAGGCCCGGGAGACGGCGGAGACGTGACGGCCGAGCCCGGCCCTGCCGTGCGGCCGTGGTGCCCGCCGCGGCGCCGCGGCGCCGCGGCCGCACGGCAGGCCCGGGCGACGTGGGCGGTCACACGTTCCTGGCGCGGGACGGGTGTGGGCGGCGTGGCGAGGACGCGGTGTCAGGGCTGGTCGATCTGCGCGGCGGCCTCCTCCAGGCCGGTGACGGTCCCCGACATGATCGTCCGTACATGCCTGGTGATGTGCTGCACGGGCCAGTCCCACCACGCCACGGCGAGGAGCCGGGCGATGTCCGCAGCGTCGTAGCGGGTGCGGATGAGCCGGGCGGGGTTGCCGCCGACGACGCCGTAGTCGGGGACGTCGCCGGTGACCACGGCGCCGGCGGCGATGATCGCGCCGTGCCCGATGCGCACACCGGGCATGACCGTGGCGCCGTGGCCGAACCACACGTCGTTGCCGACGACCGTGTCGCCCCGGCCGGGCAGGTCGGTAATCAGGTCGAAGTGCTCCGCCCAGGAGCCCCCCATGGTGGGGAACGGAAAGGTGGAAGGACCGTCCATGCGGTGGTTGGCGCCGTTCATGATGAACCGGGTGCCAGTCCCCAGCGCACAGTAATTGCCGATGACAAGCCGCTCGGGACCGTAGTGGTACAGGACGTTGCGCGTCTCGAACGCCGTCGGGTCGTCCGGATCGTCGTAGTAGGTGAAGTCACCGACCTCGATCAGCGGCGACTTCACCAGCTGCTTGAGCAGAACCACGCGCGGGTGCTCGGGCATCGGGTGGAGCACGGTGGGGTCAGCGGGAACGGGCTGCATCGTGGAAGCGGTTCCCCTCTCCTGGGAGTGTGACCCGGGTACGGCAGAGACGGGCCATGAGATGATCTTGGTCTAGTTCGGGCTGTTCGCGGATGCCCCGTTCAAGGTGGTGACCGCATCTGGATCGGTGGAACGTTGCGGCGCCGGGGAGCCTTCCGCGGGCCTGGACCTCGCCAGCCACAGGCCGGTGAACACGGCGGTGGCCAAAGTTACGGTGCCGGCAGCGAGGAAGGCGCTGTTGAGGCCGGTCTCGAAGGAGGCGCCGCCGGATTGCCGGGTGCGGACGATGGCTCCGAGTACCGCCACGCCGAGCACCGCGCCGATCTGCCGGGTGGTGCTGCTGATGCCTGATGCGAGGCCGCCTTCCTGTGGGCTGACTGCTTGGATGGCGGCTCCCGTCAGTGGGGACAGGGCCAGGGCGAAGCCGATGCCGGCGAGCCCCAGCCGCCACCACACGCTCCCGTAGCCGGTGTCGGCGTGCACCATGCCGAGCGCCTGCAGTCCCAGGCCGGCCAGGGCCAGGCCGGTGGTAACCACGATTCGGAAGCCGTACCGGGCGGCGAGCCGACCCGCGTACGGGCTGACGATCACCATGGCGAGCGATACCGGCAGGGTCTGCAGGCCGGCGCGCAGGATCGAGCTGCCCTGGACGTACACGAAGAACTGGGAGAAGAAGAACGACGAGCCCATGAGCGCGAACCCCACCACGACCATGGCGGTGTTGGACGTGGTGAACAGGCGCTGCCGGAACAGCCTCAGCGGCAGCATCGGTGCGGAGCGACGCGCTTCGACGGCGACGAAGGCGGCGAGGAGGATCACCGCGGCGGTGAAGCTGCCCAGGATCACGGGCGACGTCCAGCCGCGGGCACCGCCCTCGATCAGCCCGTAGGTCAGTGCCCCCACCCCCAGAACGGACAGCACCGTCCCCGGGACATCGATCGCGGGGGCGCTCGGATTCCGGGTCTCTTCGAGGCTGCGCAGGCCGACCAGCAGAAGGACCACTCCGATGGGGAGATTGACCAGGAAGATGGCAGGCCAGCCGAAGGCGTCCGTCAGCACTCCGCCGGCCACGGGGCCTGCGGCCAGACCGATTCCGCTGAATCCGGCCCACAGTCCGATCGCCTTGATTCGTTCTTGCGGCGCGGGATGGGCGGCGGCGAGCAGGGCGAGCGAGGCGGGGCTGAGCGCCGCGGCCCCGATGCCCTGCAGCACCCGGCCGGCGACCAGCCAGCCGAGCGAGGGCGCGAGGCTGCACAGCACCGACGCGGCGGTGAACGCCGCCACGCCGGTCAGGTACACCCGCTTGCGGCCGAACCGGTCGGCGAAGACACCGCCGGACAGCAGCAGCATGGCGACCAGCAGTACGTACGCGTCGACGATCCATTGCAGACCGGTCAGCTGAGTGTGCAGCCGGTGCTGCATATCGGGCAGCGCCGCTCCGACAATCGTGTTGTCGAGCAGGACCATGAACTGCCCTAGGCAGGTCACCGTGAGCAGCGCGGCCCGGTTTGGTCGACTGCCTACGGCTGCAGGCGATGTAGCCATGGGGGATTCCTCTCGATCGCTGGTTGCGCCCGGCCGTGGTCGACGCGGGTGGCGATGCGCCTGAGCGCTCTAAAGCAGTCGGCGACTGCGTTAGGCGACTGTAAGGGGGGGTGCCTCACAAACGCAAGCCATGACTGCGTTAAGGTGGGGGCATGAACGAGCGACAGCGAGCCCGGCGGCCCGGCGGGCGCAGCGCCCGCGTCGGCGCGGAGGTGCACCAGGCCGTCACCGACTTGATCAGTGAGCGCGGCTACGGCAACTTCACCGTCGGCGAGGTCGCAGCCCGCGCGGGCGTGGCCGACAGCAGCATCTACCGCCGGTGGGGCAGCCTGGAAACCCTGCTCACCGACGTGGCGCTCAACCGCCTCAATGTGCAGTCGCCGATGCCCGACACCGGGAGCCTGGCCGGCGACCTGCGCACTTACGCGGCCAACGTGGCCCGCGAGATCACCGGACCCGACGGTCTGGCGGTGGTGCGCCTGGCCGTCGCCCTGTCGAGCAACGGTCAGCAGGGCCTGAAGGCCGGTGACGACCTCCGCGCCGAACGCATGCGACAACTGCAGTCCATGCTCGATCGCGCCCGCGACCGCGGCGAGCACGCACCCGACGCATTCGGCGTGCTGGACCACATCCTGGCCCCGATGTATATCCGCGTCTTGTTCGGCATGGAGCTCACCCCGGACTACGTCGACGGGCTGGTCGACCGAATGCTGTGACCTCGCCCCGGTACCCGGGATCAGCCCTCGGACGCGGTGCCGAGGCTTCGTAGTCGCAGACACTCGTCCGGCCGGCTCAGGCATCCGGCCCTCGGTCGGCTCACGCGGCCTGGCCGAATCCGTCGGTCGGCGGGCCGTCGCCGCGGACCAGGGTGAAGTCGGGGTCCAGCTGCGGGTCGTAGGCGTCGGGTTGGTCGGCGAGCTCGTGGGTGGAGGATTCACCGACGCGGCGGGTGTGCTCGGTCAGGTACGGCGAGAGCTGCGCGAAGTCCTCCGGGACGACCGTCTCTCCTTCGTCCTGCAACCGGCGGACGATCTCGGCGATGTCGGGGTGCTGGAAAGAGCGCTGTCAGCCGCAGACGACGAGTGTCCCGTGCGGCTCCGCGCGGCACTTGAACGCGGCCGGTTCGGCGGCGAGCACCCGGGCGGCGCGGGCGAGGACGGTGGGCGCCGACAGCGGGGTGGCGGACAGGTGCGGCTTCCAGCCCTGGTCACGCAGGCGGCAGCCGTCGGAGGGGACCGGGTACCACGGCTCGTCGGTCTTGACGGACCAGCCACCGGCGTCGTGGTGGCGCAACTCGGCCTCGACCAGGTCGCGGTAGAGCGTCGGGTCCCGGCGGCGGAGGCCGGGGACGCCGTTGCGCTGTCCGACATCCTCGGGCCTCCCGGGTCGTGTCGCCGATCGTGGCGCCGCCGGGCGCGAACATCCGCAGGACCTTCTTGACGAGCGGGAGGCGGGCGGTCCGCAGCCCGGGGGCGGGGCCGGCCGTGTGGAAGGTTCGGCCGGACCTGGCCCCGTACGGGCACGCCGCGGAAGCGGGTAAGGACGGCGGGCCCGTACGGGAGTCATGGGGGCGGGGTCGCCCGGGGGCGGTCAGCGCCGCGGCGGGCCCTCGCGGGTGAGGTCGGCGGGGCCGGACGACGGCCCGGCGGGGAGCGTGACTCGGCGCGGGGGAACGGGAGTTGGCACCGGTGCTCCTGTGTCGAGGAAGGGGGGCGGTGTGGGGTGACGGTGGATGAGGTGCGGCGGCCGGGGACCGAGGCCGGCCTCACCGGGGCCTGCGCGCTCGTCGCCGGCCCGGGCCCGTTCGTACTTGACGAGATGTCCGCGACTTGCTGTAACTGCTACTGTTACAGCAAGAGGGGTGAGGCATGAGCGCCAACAGCAGGATGACGATCGCCGTACACGTGCTGGCCTGGATGGCCTTCGTGCACGACATGGGCCGAGAGATGGTCACCTCGGACCAGATCGCCACGAGCGTCAGCACCAATGCGGTCGTCATTCGGCGCAGCCTTGCCGACCTGCGTGACGCGGGCTTGGTCACGGTCCGCCACGGCGCCGGGGCCGGCTGGCGCCTGGCCCGTGCGGCGGAGTCGATCACCCTGCTTGAGGTGTACGAGGCAGTGCAGGGCGACGCGGTTTTCGGTATGCACCGCGGAGAGCCGAATCAGTCCTGCCCGGTCGGAGCCGGTATCCAGCCCGCGCTGCGTCGCGTCTACGGCGATGCGGAGCAGGCGGTGCGGCGGGAGCTGGCCCGCGTCTCGATCGCGGGCGTGCTGCGAGACACCCTGGCCGGACGATCCGCCTGACCCTTCCGATCGCGTAGCTCGGCGACGCGCGAAGCCAGTTGTCATGGCAATCAGTTGTCACAGGAATTGCGATTCGGGGGGAAGGGTGACGTCATGCGGGCCATTGAGTTCCGGCGCTACGGCGGCTACGAGGAACTGCGACTTGTCGATCGACCTGCGGAGCAGGCCAAGGATGGCCGAGCGCTGATCGAGCTCAGTCATGCCGAGGTGAGCCCCGCCGACAACACCATCAGAGCCGGCCGGATGGCCGCCTCTCTGCACAAGTCGCCGCCGCTGGTGCCCGGTGGTGGTGCCGTCGGCACAGTCGTCGATCCAGGCGGAACCGGTCTGGCGGAGGGCACCCGGGTCGTGGTCGCAGGCGGCGGGCTGGGCTGGCTCGTCGACGGAACGTGGCGTGAGCAACTGACCGCCGACGCCGCCCAACTGATGCCGATCCCCGACGGGGTCGGTGACGAGGCGGCCTGCGCGCTCTTCGCCGGTGCCGGATTCAGCGCCGCCTACCTCGTGCTGACCCAGCTGATCGACTTCGCACCAGGACACACGGTTCTGGCACCTGGCGTCGGCGGCTCCGTCGGCATGGGCACCGCGCAAGTGGCACGCGAACTCGGTGCTTCTCTGGTGATATCCACCGCGAGCCGTACCGACAAGGCCGTGCAGGCACGCGCCGCGGGCTACCGGCACGTCATCGACCTTTCCCGCGAGTCGCTACCCGAGGGCGTGGCGCGCCTCACCGAAGGCAGGGGTGTGGACGTGGTGGTTGACGGTGTCGCCGGCCCACTTCTCGGCCCCGCGATCGCGAGCCTCGCCCACGGCGGCAGCTATGTCGGTGTCGGATACTCCGGCGGCACCGAAGGAACGGTGAACATCACTGATCTGATCTGGAAGAACGCGAAGGCCTACGGTTACACCTTCACGATGATCCCGCGCGACGTCGCTCGGGCCGCGAGGAAGACATTGCTGGAGTGGCTGCGCGACGGACGGCTTGACCCCGCCATCGCCCGCATATTCCCCTTGGAACAAGCCGCTGAGGCGCAACGCCACCTGATCGAGGACCGCCCGTTCGGCCGAGTCCTGCTCGCCACCCACGAGAAGAGGGTCCAGTGACAGGGCGAACGCCTCGGATGAACCCCCGTAGGGCTTCGGCCGCCGACGCGCCGGAACTGGTTCGGTCGTGCGCTGTGGCGCGCGACAGTCCGGGTGCCGATCCCGGCTTGCCCGAGGCGCCGTGCGGTAGGTCGCCCAGGAATGGTTCGAGCAGCGCATCGCCCGCCAGCGGGACTGGAGTTGCCTGGTCGTCGGCGGTGAACACTCTCCTTCGGGCGGCGGCGCCGGGGGCCGGCGCCTCGGGTGGTCCGGGCGGGTCGGACCGGGTGGGGCGGTCGTGCTGTGGCCCGGCGTCGCTGAACAGGGAGCCGTGGGGGGCGGCCCCCCCACGGCCGGTCGGGTCAGGGGACGGTGACGATGATCTTTCCGCGGGTGTGCCCGTCGGCGTTCAGGCGCTGGGCGTCGGCGGCGCGTTCCAGCGGGAAGGTCGCGGCGACCTCGACGGTCAGCACCCCGCTGTCGGCGAGCTCCGCGAGCGCGGTCAGGTCGGCGTGGTCTGGACGGACGAAGACGTAGCGCCCGCCGGCGGCCAGGACGGCGCCGTCGGCGATGGACGCCAGCCGCCCGCCGGGGGCCAGCAGGGCGGGGGAGGCCTGCAGCGCCTCGCCGCCGATCAGGTCGAGTACGGCGTCCACGCCCTCCGGGGCCAGCGCCCGGACGCGGCCGGCGAGGCCCTCGCCGTAGCTGACGGGCTCAGCGCCGAGCGTCCGCAGGTAGTCGTGGTTGCGCTCACTGGCGGTGCCGATCACCCGGGCGCCGAGGGCGCGGGCGATCTGGACGGCCAGCGAGCCGACGCCACCGGCCGCGGCGTGCACCAGCACGGTCTCACCGGGCTTGATCTCGAGGGCGCCGGTCAGGGCCTGGTAGGCGGTGAGGCCGGCCAGGGGGAGGCCGGCGGCCTGCTCGAAGTCGAGGGCGGCGGGCTTGTGGGCCAGGGTGCGCACGGGGGCGGCGACGTACTCGGCGAAGGTGCCACGGCCGACCATGTCCTCGCGGACGTAGCCGATGACCTCGTCCCCGGGCGCGTACTCGGTGACGCCCACGCCGACCTGCTCGACCACGCCGGCGACGTCCCAGCCGGGGATGACGGGGAAGACGGCGTCGAGCACGCTGTCCAGGTAGCCGGCCTGGATCTTCCAGTCGACCGGGTTCACCGCGGCGGCCCGGACCCGGACCAGGACGGCGTCGGCGCCCAGCTTGGGCTCGGGGACGTCGCCGTACTCCAGGACGTCGGGGCTGCCGTAGCGCTGGTAGGTGATGGCCTTCATGGTGGTGCTCCCGGTGTTCCTGGACAAGAAGTTTTGACGTACTTGATGGTTGATGTCCTCAAGTAACAGATTCGACGGTAAGGCTCGATAATTGACTATGTCAAGTAATGTCCTCCCGTCCGACGCCGTGACCTGGATCACGGCCGACGCCGGGCCGACGCCGGGGCCCGTCCCTGGTCCGACCGGAGAACCCGGACCGGCTCGCACGGCGATGATCTCCACGACGTAGGTTGGGGTCATGTCGGAGGGGACGCAGGCCGCGGCGACAAGGCGGTCATGGGGGAAGCGGAAGCAGGGGCGGCACGCGGCCCCGAAGCCGGGGGCGGCCAAGGGCGGGCTGATGCGCTCGTCCCTGGTGATGGCCGCGGGGACGATGGCGTCCCGGGCCACGGGGCTCCTCAGAACGGTCCTGCAGGCCGGGGCACTCGGGGCTGGGCTGCTGGCCACGACCTACAACCAGGCCAACGTCGTACCGGCGAGCCTGTACTTCCTGCTCATCGGCGGCGCCCTGAACTCGGTACTGGTACCGCAGTTGGTCAGGGCGAGGACCGAACACCCGGACGGCGGACGCGCCTTCGAGCAGCGCCTGGTCACCCTCACGATGTCCGTGCTGGGAGTGGGCACACTGCTGGCCGTGTGGGCGGCGCCGCAGATCATCGGCCTCTACCAACGCGACACACCGGCCAACCACGAGGCGTTCCGGCTGACGGTGGTCTTCGCGCGGTTCCTGCTCCCGCAGATCTTCTTCTACGGGCTGTTCAGCATCCTCGGCCAAGTGCTCAACGCCCGGAACAAGTTCGGCGCGATGATGTGGACCCCGGTCCTCAACAACGTCGTCCTGATCGCCATGTTCGGCGTCTACCTCGCCATGATGACCGGCCCGGGCTCGGTCCAGGACATCACTCCGGCCCAGGTCACCCTGCTCGGCGCGGGCACCACGGTGGCCCTGGCGGTCCAGGCGCTCGCCCTGGTCCCGTTCGTCAGGGCCGCCGGCTTCCGCTTCCGCCCGCGCTTCGACTGGCGCGGCACGGGCCTGGGCAAGAGTATCGGCGCGGCCCGCTGGACCCTGCTGTTCGTCCTCGCCAACCTCGTGGCGAGCACGGTGGTGACCCGCTACGCCTCCGCCGCGGACACGACACTGCCCAAGGCCGGCGTCGGCTTCTCCGCGTACACCTACGCGCAGACCATCTGGTCGCTGCCGCAGTCGGTCATCACCGTCTCGCTGGTCACCGCCCTCTTGCCGCGCATGAGCCGGGCCGTCGCCGAACACCGCCTGGACGACATGCGCGACGACCTCTCGCAGGCCCTGCGGATCAGCGGCGTCGTCATCGTTCCCGCCGCCTTCTTCTTCGTTGTCCTCGGACCGGAGGCGGCACAGGTGATCTTCGCGCACGGGCACGCCGATCCCGCGTCCGTCGTGCCCCTGGGCCACATGCTGCAGGCCTTCGGACTCGGTCTGATCCCCTTCTCCGCCCAGTACCTGCTGCTCCGCGGCTTCTACGCCTTCGAGGACACCCGGACCCCGTTCTGGATGGCCGTGTGGATCAGTGCGGCCGACATCGCCCTGGCGACCGCCTGCCATCTGCTGATGCCCCCGCGCTGGTCGGTCACCGGCCTGGCGGGCGCCTACGCCGCCTCCTACGCGATCGGTCTGCTCGTCACCGCCCTGCTGCTGCGACGCCGCCTCGGAGGCCGGCTGGACGGCAGGAGGCTGTGCCGTACCTACGGCAAGCTGACCGCCTCCGCCCTCGCCGCCGGAGCACTGGGCTGGTCCGTGGCCCGCGGCTGCTCCGCCACCGTCACGTCGGCCACCTGGGCCCCCGTGCTGGGCCTCGCCGCGGGCGGCCTCGCGATGCTCACCCTGTTCGTCCTGCTCGCACGACTCCTGAGGATCGGCGAGCTGCGGCGCCTGCCGGGGCTGGGCTGAGGCGCCCGGGGCCGTCCGGTCGATGCCGTGACGCGCGGCCCGGCTTGACGAGCAGGCCGGGGCGGCGCGGCATCGAAGGGCGCCGGCTGTGCTGTTCGCCGGGCGGGCGGATCACCCCGTGGGCTGTCCGGGCCGGCCCGGTACCCAGAGCGGTACGGGGCCACCGGGTGGCATGCACCGGGCGGCCTGTTCTTCGAGCCACCGGTCGGCCCGATCCGGGTCGCCGTCACTCACCTCGACCAGCGCGTTCGCGGCCGTCCGGGCACAGGACAGCAGGAGCGCGAGGGTGTCCTGGCGGTGGTGCCGCTCGCGGACGTACGCCTCGCACCGTTCGGCGATGCGCCTGTCGTGGGACTCCCGGCCCGCGGCGGTGTGATCGCCGTCGATGGTGATCGCCTGGATGCCGTGCCAGACGAGGGCGAGCGCGGCAGGCTCGGCCGGGTGGGCGGCACCCGCCCGCCGCGCCTGGTCGCGGGCCTCGGCCGACCGCCGGCCCAGCCACTCCAGCGCGGCCGGAGCGTCCTCCTCCCGGGCCTGGAGCACCAGCTCCGCGGCCCGGGACACGACCGACCGCATCACCGCTCCGGCCGGCACCCGCAGTCCCGGCACGGCCGGTTCGGCAAAGGCCAGCCACGTGTCCGCGAACGAGGCCGCCCGCATCTGCCACACCCATGCCGGCGCCCCTGCCGCCTCGCCCAGCCATTCGTCCGCAGCCAGACGAACCAGACCCACGGCGGAGAGCCGGACCGCGTCCGCGTCCAGCCCGGCCCCCAGCAGCCGTCCACTCCTCAACCCGCACCCCCGTCAGCGGTCATCATCTCGTGACGCCACATCCCACCACAGAGGGACGCGAACGAACCAGACGGAGGCGCGTGAGACCTGGGACACAGATTTGGCCACCCGATTCCGGGTCGGCGGTCACGCAGGGTGACTCCGGCGGGCCGACGCCGCCCGCAGCGGTGCCCGCCACCGTGCTCTACGTTCAGCCGCGGCGGGAGACGGCGACGCCGGCCAGGCAGAGGGCGCCACCGGCCAGGGTCAGCATCGCGGGTGCCTCGCCGAGCAGCAGCCACGCCATCAGCACGACCAGGGCCGGCACCGAGTAGGTGATCGCACCCATGCGCGCCGCCGTGGTCCGGGAGATCGCGTAGGCCCAGGTGGTGAACGCCAGCGCGGTCGGAAACAGGCCCAGGTACACCACGTCGAGCGTCGCGGACAGGGGTGCGGCCGCAAGGTCCGACACCAGCTCCGGAGCGAACGGGAGGCAGGCTGCCGCGCCGATCAGGCAGCCGAAGGTGGTCACCTGGAGTGCGGAGGCGTGCCGCAGTGCCGGCTTCTGGCTCACCACACCCGCCGCGTAGGCCACGGCCGCGAGCAGGCAGAGCGCGATGCCCAGCACCGAACTGCCGCCCCCGCCCGACATGGAGAAGCCCACCACGACCGCCCCCGCGAGCGAGACCGCCATCCCGGCGAGCAGCTTGGGCGGGAGCCCCTCACGCAGCAGCCAGCCGCCGAGCAGGGCGATCAGAACCGGTCCGATGCCGACCAGCATCGCCGCCGTGCCCGCGTCGACCTGCTTCTCGCCCCAGTTCAACGCGACCATGTACAGGCCGAACCAGAGCACCCCCGAGGTGACCACTCCCGGCCAGGCCGACCGCGGGGGCAGACCCTCCCGGCGGTACACGAGCAGGCCGACCAGCGCCACCGCCCCCACCAGCAGTCGGCCGAGCGCGAGCGCCCCGGGCCCGAAGTGGTCGCCCGCACTGCGGATCGCCACGAACGCGGACGCCCACAGCACCACCGTCGTCGAAGCTGCCGCGAGCGCCTTGCCGTCCGCCGGGGCCACGCCCGTCGTTGAAAGATCCATGCCGGAGAACCTACGGCCTCCACCGTTCGGTCCCCACCGAAATATGGCCGCCGCCGGCGCGCCCGGGTACGGCCCGATTCCCGCGTGGTACCCCTCTCTCGCCCCCGGCGTCTCTCGTCCCCGGACCCGGCCGGAGCCCGGGCAAGGAGAGCCCGGGCATGTGACGAGGCGTCGATCAGGAGGGGGAGTCGCCCGCGGTGTCGGGCCCGGAGCCGCGCTCCTCGATGAAGTGCTTGAAGCGACGCAGGTCGCCCCTCACCTGACGGTCGAGCACACCCAGCTTGTCGGCGGCCTTCTCCGCGAAGCCGGTGGGCTGGAAGTCCATGGTCATCCTGACGCGCGTGTGGGTCGCATCGATCGGCTGCAGGGAGACCATGCCGGTGTGCTTCACGTTCTCGCCGGTGGTGTGCCAGGACACGCGCTCGTCGGGGACCCGTTCGATGATCTCGGTCTCGAACTCACGGGACAGCCCGGCGATCTTCGTCCTCCAGTGGGCGTGCAGGTCGTCCAGTTGCCTGACCTCCTCCACGCCCTCCATGAACTCCGGGAAGTGCTCGAAGGTCGTCCACTGGTCGTAGACGACGCGGACCGGCACGTCCACGTCGATCGACTCCTCCACCCTGCCCATTGCCGCACCCGCCTCCACGCCGTCCGGACACCCTGCCGGCGAGCGATCTCCCGAGGAGGGGAATCCGCCGACAGCACCACCACGAATGTCCGCCCTCCGGCGGGCGACGGCAACCCGCCCGCCCGCCGCCCGGGTCCGGCGGCCGGGAGCGGCCGTCTCCGTTCTGCCGGAGCGTCCGCCCGGGACCGGCTCAGACGGGCCTCTGCGCAGTCCCACGCGCCCGGGCCCGCGCCCACGACCACGAACCCGCGCCCACCAGCAGGGCCGCCCCCAACGCGTACACCGGCAGCCACCGCGTCGTCGTCGCCGCCAGGCACTCGTCGACGGCCTGGCGGCTCTGCTCCCGCTGCGCGTACGCCAGCGCGTCACCGTCACGGCCGGCCAACTGCCCCAGAGCGGCCTGTGCCTGAAGACTTTCGTAGCGGCCGGACGCCACGCACCCGTGCCGGGCGCCCGGCACGGGGAACAGCCAGTCCCAGCGCTGCAACGCCGGTGCCAGTGCGAGTGCCACGCACAGACCCACGACCAGCGAGTACGCCACCAGACTCCACGCGTAGGCAGCCCCTCGACCCGGCGTCGGCGCCGGCGCACGGCCGAAGGAGACGACCACCACGAGAAGCGTCACACCGAGATAGGTGGAGAACCACTGCCACGAACCCTGCGCGAGCGAGAACGCCAGCACCACGGCCAGCGCCGTCCCCAGCACACCGGCGTCGCCCGCCGCCCGCCCCCCGCCCGCGGTCACGGGGCCATCGGCACCTCGACGGCTGCGCCCGCTCACACGCCCTCCCACCCTCCTGGTCGGCCTCCGGCACACCAGCCTCCCGCCACCACCCGCCATCACCCCCTGCCACCACACCGGGACACCCCCGACCCCACCCGCCCGGCCCAGCCGCCCACGGCTGCCCCCGCCGGCGCGAGGCCCTGGCCGCGCGCCGGCGAGCCCTAGCGGTACCAGGTGCGGACGGCGCTGGCGGTTTCGCGTACGTCCGCCTTCCCGTCGCGGATGCGGGCGGCGAGCTCGACGGCCTGCTTGGGCTCGGCGGTGACGATCACGCCGGAGGCACTGAGGTAGGAGGCGGCGACGACGGCCGCGAAGTGCTCGTTGGCGAAGTCCAGCGCCGGCACGCGGATGAGCTGGTGCATGAGCGCGGCCGCCCGCTGGTGCACGCCCCCGTACACCGGTACGTCCATGACCTCGTCGACGTGGCGGGCCACCGCGGCGGCGAGGGTGCCGTAGTCGGTGACGTCCGGATCGGCCGGCAGGAACTGGTGGGCGATGTCCAGCAGCCAGGCCCGGTCGACGTGCAGGATCACGCCGCGTCCGCCGTTCCGGGCCGGGGGGCGCCCTGGGGGTAGGGGCCGAA
This sequence comes from Kitasatospora sp. NBC_00039, assembly GCF_045160625.1. Lineage (NCBI taxonomy): Bacteria > Bacillati > Actinomycetota > Actinomycetes > Kitasatosporales > Streptomycetaceae > Kitasatospora > Kitasatospora sp. NBC_00039. The sequence goes on from NZ_CP108290.1 coordinate 623,189, forward strand.
CTCGGCCTCGAACGCCGGCGCCCAGGCCTGGGAGAAGTGCGCGGCGGCGGTCAGGAAGCGTTCACGCCGCTCGTCGGCCTCCTCGGCCAGCACCCTGCGTGCGTAGTCCGGCAGGCTCATCCCGGCCGCCTCCGCCCGCTGCTCGAGGGCCTCGTGAACGGTGTCGTCCAAACGCACATTCAGCTGCTTCATGCGTGGCAGCGTAGCCATGCGTACCGTCCGCTACAACACCGTCGCCGCTCCCGTCCTCGTGCGAGCGGGAAGCCGCCTCCGGCAGCAGTCGGTCTCCCTCCACGTCCCGGTGCCGCCCGCCGGTGCGCTCGCCCCGGGAAGACCCTCCGGGTGCCCGTCCGTCCGTGCCGGTCTGCCCTCTCGGTACGTGCTTTGCACAGGCTCCTTCCGTTGCCGGCACAGCTCTGACACCATCGTCCGCTATCCGGTGACGGAGCGTCGGTGCCGTCGTCCCGTCCGACGGAGGACCGTGTGACCAGCCCCGCCCGCCGCCGTACCCGGCCCGCCGGTGCGTCCCGTACCGCGGTCACCGGCGCCCACCGGCCTGCCCCGTGGGTACGCACCAGGCTGCGGACGGCACCCTGGGCCGCGCTGCTCACCGCCGTCCTCGCTCTCGCCCTCGTGTTCCTGGCCGCGGCCTTCCCGAGGGCCCTGGACCGAGGCACGGATGCCGCCCTGCGCGACTTCCTCCACGACCGCGGCACCCTGGAGACCAGCCTGCTGGCCACTTCCGCGCCCCCGCGCGACCGCGAGGAGAGCGCCGCGGACCTGGAGGCCGTGACCGCCGAGCTCCTCGCCCATACCGGGGCGGGCTTCTCCGTGGCGTCCTCCGGGCCGGTGTTCGGCGCCCGGGCCGTCGAGCGTCGTGGGCTCACCAACCCGGGGCTGGACCGCCCGGACGGCCGCTCCCTGCCCACCCTGGACCTGCTCTACCTGGACGGCTTCGCCGAGCACACCACCCTGGTCGCCGGGAGCTGGCCGAGCGGCGCCACCCCCGACGGCCCGATCCCCATCGCGGTCAGCCGCGCCGCCGCCGAGACCATCGGCATCCGACTCGGCGACGTCCTCGGGGACGGCTCCGGACCGGCGGAGCAGGCCCGGGTGGTCGGCCTCTACACCGTCACCGACTCGGCCGATCCGTACTGGAGCGACCTCGCCTGCACCGGCCGGGCCTGCCTGGAGCGTCTCCTCACCGACCCGACGGTCCGGCACTGGCACACCGCCGGGGTCGTCGGCGGCGACCACCTGCGCGCCCTCGCCGCCTGGGGCCACCAGGCGCGCGACTTCTGGCGGCTGCCCGTCGACACCGACGCCCTGCGCGCCGACCGGCTGGCCGAGGTCCGGCACGACGTCGCCGCCTATCTGACCGGGCCGACGGCCACCCAGCTGATCGCCGCGACCGGACGCCCGGACCTGTCGACCACGTCCCGGCTGCCCGGTCACCTCGACCGGGCCGTGGCCCGGCAGGCCGCCGTCGCACCGCTGGCCCTGGTCGGACCGGCGGCCGTCGCCGGAATCGCGGCCGTCGTCCTCGCCCTGGCCACCGCCCTCACCACCGAACGACGTGGCGCCGAACTGCGGCTGCTCCGTGCCCGGGGCGGCTCCGGCCCCGGCGTCCTGCTGCGCCTCTGCGGCGAGGGCGCGGCGACGGTGTTCCCCGCCGCCGTGGCGGCCACCGCGCTGGCGCTGTGGCTGCTGCCCACCCCGCGCTGGACGGCGGCCGTCGCGGCCGCGCTGGTCACCACCCTGCTCGCGCTGCTCGCCGTCCCCCTCCGCGCCGCCCTGCCACCGAAGCACAGCCACCCCGGCAAGGCCGCGCGACGTGGACGGCTGATCGCCGAGCTCGCCGTCCTCGCCCTCACCACCGCCGCCGTGGCCGGCGTCCGGCGCCGCGGCGCCGCACCGCCCGCCGACGGGCCCGACCTGCTGCTCGTCGCGGCGCCCCTGTTGGTCGCCCTCGCCACGGCGCTGGTGCTGGCGCGACTGCTGCCCGCCCTCGCCGGCGCGCTGGCCCGCACCGCCGTGCGCAGCCCCGGGGTGGTGGGCTTCCTCGGCCTGGCCCGCGCCGCCCGGGGCAGCGACGGCCGCCGCCCCTCCACACTTCCCCTGCTCGCCCTGGTGCTCGCCGTCACCACCGCCGGTTTCGGCGCGTCCGTGCTGGACGGCGTCGGCCTGGCCCGGCAGCGGGCCGCCCGGCTCGCCGTCGGCGCGGACGCCTCCGTCGCGGCGCCCACCGGCCGCACCCTGCCACCCGACTTCGGCCCGGCCGCCGCCGCCCTGCAGGGGGTGACGGCCGCCACCCCCGTCCGACTGGAGAGCGAGGCGTTCCTGCTCGAAGGCGTCCCGGGGGTCGGTGCCGGCGTCGACCCCCACGCCACCCAGGTCACCCTGGTCGTCGCCGAACCACAGGCGTACGCGCGGATCGCGCGCACCGTCGGCGTGGGCACCTTCGACCCGGCCGTACTCGCCGCCCCGGCCGGTCCGGTCGCCGGAGCGCCCGCCGTCCCCGCCCTGTTCAGCGCCGGCCTCGCGCGCCACCTCGGCCCCGGCGGCCACCGGCTGCGCCTGCCCAGCGGCGGCGAGGTCCTCGCCGTCCGCGCCGGCACGGTCGACGCCACCCCCGCACTGCCCGGCGCCACCCGGCCCTTCATCGTCCTGCCGACCCCGGCGGCCACCGCCGTGCTGCCGGAACTCGACCGGGCCACCGACTGGTTCGCCGTCGGCCGCGTCGACGAACCGGGCCTCGCCCACCTGGTCGGCAAACTGTCGCCGTCCGTCCTCGCCGACCTCGACGCCCCGCCCCCGCCACCCGGGCCGACCGCCTCCGCGGCCCTGGTCGGCAACGACCCCGACGCCCTGCGCAGCGGCTACGTGACGCGCACCAGCGCCGCCGTCACCGCCGACCTCGCCAACGACCCCCTCCAGCACGCCGCCGGCCGCCTCTTCCGCCACGCGGTCACGGCCGCCGGGGCGCTCGCCCTGCTCGCCGTCCTGCTCACCCTGCTGCGCGCCGCCCCCGACCGGGCCGCCCTGCTTGCCCGGCTGCGCACCATGGGCCTGCGGTCGCGCCAGGGCCTCGCGCTCATCCTCGCCGAGACGCTGCCGCTGACCCTCACGGCTGCGGCCGGCGGCGCCCTCGCGGCGCTGGCCGCCGTCGCCCTGCTCGGGCCGGCCTTCGACCTGTCCACGCTGGTCGGAGTCCCGGCCCCGGTCGGCCTGCGCCCAGCGGCCGGGCAGCTCCTCCTCCCGGCGGCGGCGCTCGCCGCGCTGACCACGCTCGCGGTCCTCGCCGAGGCCCTGACCGGCGGCCGGCGCCGGCTCGCGACCCACCTGCGGGTCGGTGACCGGCCCTGACCGGCCGGAGGTCAGGCGCGAGGGCCGTAACCGCCCGACCCGCGGAAGCACGAACCTCGACCGGGCTGCCCCTTCTCAGCCGGCGCCGTGGTCGCTCCCAGCGGCGCGCGAACCGGTGGTGGGGGCGAGTGGTGCCCCGCGGCGGGGAACCGGTACGCGGACCGGAGAGGTCCGGCCGCACGGGGGAGAGGAGACCGGGGTCGGGGCGCGCCGGGTGTGCGGGGCCGGTCCCGGCGGTGGGTGGGGCCCTCGGGCATGACATGGTGTCCGTGTAGCCGTCAATCGGCACCACACTTCCAGGAGGTCCTGCATGAGCAGCGACGCAGCATCATCGGAGAACCCCGAGAGCACCGAGAGCACGGAGGCCGTCGAGGCCGCCGCGTCCGGCGCCGGGGACGACGTCAAGGCCCGGTTCCTCGCCGCGCTGGAGCGCAAGCACGGTGCCAAGACCGATGGCACGGCCGGCGGTCCGAGCGGTGACTCGAAGATCCACGGCGCTCACGGCGCGGTCGGCGGCAAGCGCAACTTCCGCCGCAAGAGCGGCGGCTGATCACCCCGTCCCATCCCGTGGGGGGCTACCGGCCCGGTGCCTGGCCGCCCACGGCGCGGGTGCGGGCCGGGGCCGGGGCCGGTCACCGGAGGCGGTGGGCCGGTAGCCCCGTCCCGCCCTGTGCCGTGCCGGCGCGCCGACCGGCCTCCTGCCCCGCTGCCGCGGTGAGCCGCCGCCTCCGGAGGGCGGCGGCCGCCGGCCCCGGGCCACGTCCCGCCGGCCGTGACCGGCGGCGGTTCCGCCGCGGGCCCGGCCGTAATTCGCTTGCCGTGGCCACGGGTCAACGCTGCACTGTGATCCGGACACCACGCGTCGTGGTGCCGGTGTTTCGAGGAGGCAGCGGTGGCAATGGAGATTCGTTCCACGACAGATGAGGACTTCGACGTCTTCGTCGGCACGGTCCATGCCGCGTTCGGGCGCTTCCCGGAAACCCCGGTCGAGGGCGGCGGGCTCTGGTGGTCGGCGCTCGAAGCGGACCGCTGCCTGCTCGCCCTGACGGCGGACGGGCGGCCCGTCGGCACCGCCGCCGCGTACTCCTTCGAGCTCACCCTGCCCGGCCGGGCCCTCGTCCCGGCCGCCGGGGTGACCGCCGTCGGCGTCCTGCCCTCGCACCGGCGCCAGGGCGTGCTCAGCGCGATGATGCGGCATCAGCTCGCCGAGTTGCGGGCCCGCGGGGAGTTCCTCTCCGTGCTGCTGGCCTCGGAGGCCCCGATCTACGGCAGGTTCGGCTACGGACCGGCGACCTACACGGCGCGGCTGGCGGTGCCGCGCCGCGGGGCCGCCCTCGCCGTTCCCCGGGCGCGCGGAGTCGCGGAGGTACCGGCGACCGGCTCGGTCGAGGTGCTGCGTCGTGCCGAGTGCGGCGAGGTTCTGGAGGAGGTCTACGACCGGTACCGCCGCGCCCAGCCCGGCGCGCTGTCCCGCCCGCACCGCTGGTGGGCCTTGCGCGCGGGGCAGCCCCCGATCTCGCCGGCGCCGCGCTACGTCGCCGTTCACCGGAACGCCGACGGCGTTCCGGACGGTTACGCCAGCTACTCGATCGGCGAGCCCGAGACCTTGACGGTCGACGAGACCATCGCCGCGGACGACGCCGTCTTCACGGCCCTGGCCCGGTTCGTACTCGGGCACGACCTGGTCGCTCGGGTCGTCTTCAAGCACGTCCCGCCCGGGCACCCGCTGCGCTGGCAGTTCGCGGACTTCCGCGCCGGCGAGGTGAGCGGCGACACCGACTGGCTCTGGGTGCGGCTGCTCGACGTCCCGCGTGCCCTGACCGCCCGTGGCTGGTCCATGGACGGCGAGCTCGTCCTCGACGTCGCCGACCCGTTCCTCGGCGAGCACGGCCGTTACCTGCTGACCGTCCGGGACGGCAGGGCCGACTGCGTCCCGACGGATCGCGAGCCCGACCTGTCCATGGACGTGAGCGACCTGGGCTCGGTCTATCTCGGTGGCACCGCCCCGAGCACGCTCGTGCGTGCCGGCCACATCCGGGCCCACAGCCCGGGCGCGGCCACCCTCGCTGACGCCCTCTTCCGCGCCGAGCGCTCCCCGCACTGCCTGCACTGGTTCTGACCGCGCGCCCGCGGCCCGGCACAGGTCTCCTCGGCCGGGTGACGGGCCGGCCGCCCTCCCACGTCCTTTCCGGCCGTGAGCCGGCGGAGGCCCGGCGACGGCGGCGGCTCCTGCCGCCGGTTCAAGACCGCGTCGCCACAAGGGTCCAGGAGCGGGAGCATCGCGGCCGGCGTCGGAGATCGGCGACAGCGGAAGGCCACCTGCTTGCCGGGCTCAAGAGATCCTCAGACCCGGTGCGCCGGTGCCCTGGGTGGGCCTAGGCTGCCGGGAGGAGGCACACCGGACCTGTCCGGATGCCAGAGCTGAGGGGGGAACGGATGAAGAAGATCATCGGGACGCTGCTGTCGATACTGGGCTCCGTCGTCGGGATCGGCAGGCAGCCGAGCGGACGACCGTACTCGCCGGACATCGACAACTACCGGCAGGCCGCCGGCTCGTCCCCCGGAGGCTTCTGAGCCTTCGGCCGGCGGACGCCGTACCGGCGAGCACAAGCGGAGCAGGATCCCCGGTGGGCGCGGTGACCGTGCCGGCGAGACAGCGGGCTGGCCCGGCCGGGAGCCCGGCCGGGAGACCGGCCGGGCGGCTCGGTTCTGTCCGGCCGACGACGACCGGACGACCCTACGGGGGCGCCGGGGCAGGGATCCCTCCAGGGCGCGAGTGCTGACAGGGCCTACTTCGGCGGCAAGCGGCAGCTGTTCGCCGCAGTGGTCCAGCGTGAGCTGGAGCAGCTCGCCGCCGCCGTGCCGTCGGAGGAGCCGGACGGGCGGGCCGTGGACCTTCCCGAGTACGCGGGCCACGCCGAGAAGATCGCCGCGCTCTCCCGCGCGCACGACCGCGGCTACACCGTGTACGTCATCCACGACGCCTGTGCGGCCTTCAGCCGAGCCCAGCAGGAGTACGTCCGCGAGCACGTGATCCACCACTTCGGCGGCCGGACCGCCGCCACCGCCTTCGCGGCCGCACTCGATGCCACGCTCTCGACCCGCTGACGGAGACGAGCACACGGCCGTCACCGGGCGCGGCCCGAAGGGCTGGCGCACCCGGGCCCGGCCTATCCGCCACGGGATGGCGGGCAACGGAAAGAGCCCAAGGGTCTGTCACCCCCCGCTTCGGCTGTGACGGTTCGAATCCGTCCTCGCCCACCTCGGGGCCGCCACCCGGGGGTTTTCCCCCGGTTCGGTCCGGTGGCCGGCACCAGCGCGACCCGCCCCCGATCCGCGCCATGATCATTCCACCGCCCGGCGAACACCGAACCGAGGAGTGATCAGCATGACCGCGCACAGTAAGGCGATCGGCCGACGAGGGCTGTTCGCCGCGACGGCAGCGCTCGTGGCCACCACCGTGCTGGCCCCGGTGGCCTCCGCCGCACCCGCCGCCGGCCCCGCGCCCGCATCAGCCGGCTCCTCGGCGACCGACGGCCGGCAGGCGGCCGCGGTGCGCGCTCTGGAGCGTGCCGCCTACCGCCTGCGGTCGACGGAACCCGGCGGCGGCACCACCGACCTGCGGCCGCTGGGCGCCATGGTCGGCGACGCCAAGGTGGTCGGGCTGGGAGAGGCCACCCACGGCTCGCACGAGTTCTTCGCCATGAAGGAACGCGTCTTCCGCCACCTCGTCGAGGAGAAGGGCTTCACCACCTTCGCCCTGGAGATGAGCTGGACGGCCGGCCTGCGGATCGACGAATACATCCAGGGCGGCCCGGGCGACGCCCGGCAGGTGGCCAAGGAGGAACTCGCCGGATCCCCCTGGGAGCGCGAGGAGTTCGTCAGCCTCATCGCCTGGATGCGGCAGTACAACGACCGGCACCCCGACCGGAAGGTCCACTTCATGGGCAACGACATCGGAGCGCCGAGGCTCGGCAACGCCGTCTTCGACCGGGTCGCCTCCCACGTCCGCGCCACCCACCCCGAGGACCTCCCGCGCCTCGAAGAGCTGTACGCGGGCCTGCGCCCCCTCGACGACGTCTTCGCCTACCTGCGCAGGCCCCTCGCCGAGCGACGCCACAACGCCACCGTCGCCCAGCAGGCACTCGACCTCGTCACCGCCAACAGGGGCACCGGCGGCGAAGCGTACGAATGGGTCGAGCAGCACGCCCGCAACATCGCCCAGACCTTCGCCTTCGCCGCCCTCGACCTGTCCGACCCGGAGTCGGTGTCCGCCGCGGAGCACCTCCGGGACCGCGTCATGGCCGAGAACACCGTCTGGTGGCAGCGCCGCACCGGCGACAAGGTGCTGCTCTCGGCACACAACGGCCATGTGGGTTACTTGTCCAGCGACCCCGTCATGTACCCCACGACGCAGGGCGTCTACCTGCGCAACGCCCTCGGCCGGGGCTACGCCGCCATCGGCTTCACCTTCGACCAGGGGTCCTTCCTCACCGCGACCACCCTCGGCGGGGCCTGGAGCAAGGTCACCGTCCCCGCGGCCACCCCCGACATGCAGGAGTACACCCTCGACCTGGTCCACCACCGCGACTTCTACGTCGACCTGCGGACGCTTCCGGCCGCGGCCCGTACCTGGCTCGACACCCCCCGCCCCGTCTACGAAGCCGGATCCAGCTTCAAGAACGACCCGCTCCCCACCGTCGCCATCACCCAGGCCCACGACATCCTCGTCCACCTCCACCAGGTCCACGAAGCCACCGCACTCTGAACCACCAGCCGCGCCGCCCCAGCCGCGCCGTCCTCGGCGGCGCGGCATGCCGCCCGCGCCTCCCGACCGGGCCGGACAGGAGAACAGTGAGAGCCCGGCCCGGCGCACGGCGGTGCATTGTTGCGCCGTCACGAGACCAACTGTCGGACCCGGGGGAGCGGCCCGGCGCGCCGCTGGTGGCCGTTCGAACGGACGATCCGGCCGCAGCCCGGGCTCCGTGCAGGCTGCCGGTGGGGTGATCACGGTCGAAGCCTCCGACTTCCCGGGAGGGCGGCGGTTCCACTTCCAGGACCCGGGCGGCCGCGAGCCGGCCGTGTGGCAGTCCGTCGGCCGACCGGTCTGACAACCCCCGGTGAACCCTCCGCTCACCGGGCCGTGCCGCCAGATGGGCTCGCGCGATCGAGTGAGCCGGCAGCCTGTCAACCGCGGGTGACGCCGCCCCGTGCACGACGATCGGCGGTGGCCGGGCTCGTGTCCCCACGGGCGGCCGGGAGGGCTGTCATGCAAATCCTGCTCGTCGCTTCGGCGTTCAACAGCCTGACGCAGCGCGCGTATTCGGAGCTGGGCGACCGGGGCCACCAGGTGGCCCTCACACTGTTGCGCGGTGAGGCGTCCGAACGCGACGCCGAGCTGCGTGCGGCCGTCCGGCGCCACCGGCCGCGGCTGATCGTGGCACCGATGCTGAGGACCGCACTGCCGCAGGACGTGTGGTCCGGGCTGCCGTGCCTGATCGTCCACCCGGGGCCGGTGGGGGACCGGGGGCCCTCCTCACTGGACTGGGCCGTCGACGAGGAGGCCACCCAGTGGGGGGTGACGGTCCTCCAGGCGAACGCCGTCATGGACGGCGGTGACGTCTGGGCGGCCGGCTCGTGCCCGGTGCCCCCCGTCGGCAAGAGCGACCTCTACCGGAACGAGGTGTCCGACGCCGCCATGACCGCCCTGCTGCTGGCGGTCGACCGCTTCGCCTCGGGCACGTACCTGCCCGTGCGGCAGACGGATGCCGATCCCCGGCCGTACTTCCCCCAGGAACGGCGGCGGATCGACTGGCAGCGCGACTCCACGGCCGCCGTGCTGCGCAAGCTGCGCGCCGCCGACTCCTCCCCGGGTGTGCTGGACCGGCTGCTGGGCGAGGAGTGGTTCCTGCACGGCGGCCACCGGGAAACCGAACTGCACGGCACGCCGGGGGAACTGCTGGCCACCCGAGCCGGCGCGGTGTGCCGGGCCACCGCCGACGGAGCCGTCTGGATCCCGCAGCTGCGGGCCCGGCGCCGTCCGGGGCAGGACCGCCCGTTCAAGCTGCCCGCCGCACTCGCGTTGGCCGGCCGGATCCCCGGGCTTCCCGAGGTCCCCGTCGCACCGGACTGCCCCGCCACGACCTGGAGCGACATCCGCTACCGGGAGGAGGGCGCGGCCGGGTTCCTCTCGTTCTCCTTCCCCGGCGGCGCCATGAGCACCGACCAGTGCCGCCGGCTGCTCGACGCCTACCGGCGCGCCTGCTCGCGTCCCACGTCCGTCCTGGTGCTGGGCGGCCAACGGGACTTCTTCTCCAACGGGATCCACCTCAACGTGATCGAGGCCGCCGCCGATCCGGCAGCGGAGTCCTGGGCCAACCTGAACGCGATGGACGACCTGGTGGAGGCGGTCCTGACCACCACCGACCGCCTGGTGGTGTCCGCCCTGGGGGGCAACGCGGCCGCCGGCGGTGTGATGCTCGCGCTCGCGGCCGACGAGGTGTGGTGCAGGGCCGGCACCGTGCTCAATCCGCACTACCGGCTGATGGGGCTCTACGGCTCGGAGTACTGGACCCACCTGCTGCCCGCCCGGGTGGGTGCCGCCACGGCCCGGCAGCTCACCGGCCGGGCGCTGCCGCTCAGTGCCGCGTCCGGGCAGCGGATCGGCCTGGTGGACCGGCTGTTCCACTGCCGGCCGCAGGCGTTCGCCACCGAGGTCCGCGCGGGGGCCCTGCGACTGGCGGGTTCCGGTGCGGTCACCGGGCCGCGGATCGCCGCGAAGAAGGCGGCGCGCGAGGCGCAGGAGGCGATCAAGCCACTGGCCGCCTTCCGCCGGGAGGAGCTCGACCGTATGCACCGGATCTTCTACGACCCCGAAGCGCCGTACCACGCGCTGCGCCGGGCGTTCGTTCGGAAGGAAGCGCCGACTGTCGAGCCGCCCCACCTGGATGACGGAGAGTAGTCGTTTCACCGGATCGGCCGCATCCACCGGCGCATCCGCCCCCAAGTGCAGGGAGTCTGGGAGGACACCCGGCTTCGCGACAACCTCCTTGAGGAGGCCCCCAATGACCGAGACCACCGAGGCGACCGCCGCCACCGAGGCCCCGTTGATCCACATCCTCTGGATCAATGCCGGCCTGAGCTGTGACGGTGACTCCGTGTCGCTGACCGCCGCGACCCAGCCCAGCATCGAGGAGATCGCCCTCAGCGTGCTCCCCGGGCTGCCCAGGATCGCGGTGCACTGGCCCCTGATCGACTTCGAATGCGGCCCGGTCCAGGGCGCCGACACGTTCATCGAATGGTTCTTCAAGGGCGAGCGCGGCGAGATCGACCCGTTCGTGCTGGTTGTCGAGGGATCCATCCCCAACGAGTCGATCAAGAAGGAAGGCTACTGGTGCGGGTTCGGTGACGACCCCGAGACCGGTCAGCCGATCACCACCAGCGAGTGGCTGGACCGGCTCGCCCCCAAGGCCCTCGCGGTGGTCGCGATCGGCACCTGCGCGACCTACGGCGGCATCCACGCGATGGCCGGCAACCCGACCGGCGCGATGGGCGTGCCCGACTACCTCGGCTGGGACTGGAAGTCCAAGGCGGGCATCCCGATCGTCTGCGTGCCGGGCTGCCCGATCCAGCCGGACAACTTCTCGGAGACGCTGGTCTACCTGCTGCACCAGGCGACCGGCGCGGCCCCGATGATCCCGCTGGACGAGCACCTCCGCCCGGCCTGGCTCTTCGGCGCCACCGTGCACGAGGGCTGCGACCGGGCCGGCTACTACGAGCAGGGCCAGTTCGCCTCCACCTACGACTCGCCCAAGTGCCTGGTGAAGCTCGGCTGCTGGGGCCCGGTCGTCAAGTGCAACGTCCCCAAGCGCGGCTGGATGAACGGCATCGGCGGCTGCCCCAACGTCGGCGGCATCTGCATCGGCTGCACCATGCCCGGGTTCCCGGACAAGTTCATGCCGTTCATGGACGAGCCGCCCGGGGCCAAGGTCTCCAGTACCGCCAGCGGCGTCTACGGCGCGGTCGTGCGCCGGCTGCGGGCGATCACGGCGGACACCCTGGACAAGGAGCCCAAGTGGCGACGGACCGGCCAGAACCTGACCACCGGTTACCGCAAGCCGTGGTGACACCGCCCGCGTAGCAACAGCATCCCGCAGAACTCCCGGCATGAAGAAGGGCTCGGAAGACACGATGGCACCGACGACGAGAGCGGCCGGAGACGGTAGCGGCCTGGTGGAGATGTCCTGGGATCCGATCACCCGGATCGTGGGCAGTCTCGGCATCCACACGAAGATCGACTTCAGGCAGAAGCGGGTCGCCGAGTGCTACAGCACGTCCTCGGTCTTCCGCGGCTACAGCGTCTTCATGCGCGGCAAGGACCCCCGTGACGCGCACTTCATCACCAGCCGGATCTGCGGGATCTGCGGCGACAACCACGCGACCTGCTCCGTGTACGCGCAGAACATGGCCTACGGAGTGAAGCCGCCGCACCTCGGCGAGTGGATCATCAACCTCGGCGAGTCCGCCGAGTACATGTTCGACCACAACATCTTCCAGGAGAACCTGGTCGGGGTCGACTACTGCGAGAAGATGGTCCGCGAGACCAACCCGGGCGTCCTGGAGCTCGCCGAGCGCACCCCCTCCCCGCACGCCGGCGAGCACGGGTACAAGACGATCGCCGACATCATGCGCTCGCTCAACCCGATCGAGGGCGAGTTCTACCGCGAGGCCCTCCAGGTCAGTCGCTACACCCGGGAGATGTTCTGCCTGATGGAGGGCCGCCACGTGCACCCCTCCACCCTCTACCCGGGCGGCACCGGGACGGTCGCCTCCGTCCAGCTCTTCACCGACTACCTGAGCCGCCTGATGCGGTACGTGGAGTTCATGAAGCGGGTCGTCCCGCTGCACGACGACCTGTTCGACTTCTTCTACCAGGCGCTGCCCGGCTACGAGGAGGTCGGCCGCCGCCGGATCCTGCTCGGCTGCTGGGGCGCGCTCAACGACCCCGAGTACTGCGACTTCACCTACCGCAACATGACCGACTGGGGACGGCGGATGTTCGTCACCCCCGGCATCATCGTGGACGGCAAGCTCGTCACCAACGACCTCACCGAGATCAACCTGGGCATCCGGATCCTGCTCGGCAGCTCGTACTACCAGGACTGGGAGGGCAAGGAGCAGTTCGTCACCCACGACCCGCTCGGCAACCCCGTCGACCCGCGCCACCCGTGGAACCAGCACACCATCCCGGCCCCGCAGAAGCGCAACTTCGAGGACAAGTACAGCTGGGTGATGTCGCCGCGCTGGTTCGACGGCAAGGACTACCTGGCCCTGGACACCGGTGGCGGCCCGATCGCCCGGCTCTGGTCGACCGCGCTCTCCGGCCTGGTGGACATCGGCTACGTCAAGGCGACCGGGCACAGCGTGGTGATCAACCTGCCGAAGACCATGACCAAGCCCGAGACCACCTTCGAGTGGAAGATCCCGCAGTGGAGCAACGCCCTGGAGCGCAACCGCGCCCGCACCTACTTCCAGGCGTACGCGGCCGCCGTCGCACTGCACTTCGCCGAGAAGGGCCTCGCCGAGGTGCGGGCCGGACGCACCCAGACCTGGGAGAAGTTCGAGGTGCCCGAGGAGGGCCTGGGCGTCGGCTTCACCGAGGCCGTGCGCGGCGTCCTCTCGCACCACCTGGTGATCCGGGACGGCAAGATCGCCAACTACCACCCCTACCCGCCCACCCCGTGGAACGCGAGCACCCGCGACACCTACGGGACACCGGGACCGTACGAGGACGCGGTGCAGAACACGCCGATCTTCGAGGAGAACACCCCGGAGAACTTCAAGGGGATCGACATCATGCGCGCCGTGCGCAGCTTCGACCCCTGTCTGCCGTGCGGGGTCCACATGTACACCGGCGAGGGCCGGACCGTGAAGCAGATGCACGTGCCCACCGGCCTGAGCGGACTGGGCGGATGAGCGCGGTGACGGCGGCCGCGGCGGCCCGGACGGTCAACACGGAACAGCTCGGCCGGCGGATCGAGGAGATCCTGGACCAGCTCGCGGCCACCGGCCAGGACGAGGCCGCGGGCGCCGCCGAGGAACTGGTCCGCGCGCTGATGGCCTTCTACGGCGCGGGCCTGGCCCGGATCGTCGACCTTCTGGGCGCCGCCACGGTGGTGAGGACACTCCTGGCGGACGAGCTGGTGGCCAACCTCCTGGTGCTGCACGAGCTGCACCCCGAGGACCTGCCGGCCAGGATCGGCAGGGTGCTGACCCAGCACCAGGCCGAGATGGTGAGCTTCGACGAGGCCACCGGCGCCCTGCGGGTGCGCTCCACCGGCGGCGGCTGCGGATGCCCGAGCACGTCGGCCACCTCCCACGAGGCACTCACCGACGCGCTGGCCGGCCTCGCCCCGGAGGTGAGCTCCGTGGCAGTGGAGGACGCCGTCAAGGAGCCGGCGCTGCTGCAGATCTCCACCCGTGCCCCGGGCGGCGGCTCGTGACGGCGGCCCTCCGCCGGTTCCTCGCACCGCGCGAGCCCGCACCCGAGCGCTGCGAACTGTGCGGGGTGGTGGTGGCCGAGCACGGCCACCGCCACCTGGTGGACGTCGAGCAGCGCTCGCTGAGCTGCGCCTGCATCCCGTGCAGCCTGCTGTTCGAGCACTCCGGAGCCGCCCGCGGGCGGTACCGCGCGGTGCCGGACCGCTACCTGACCGACCCGCAGCTCCGGCTGGACGACGCCGCCTGGGACCTCCTGCAGATTCCGGTCGGGGTCGCGTTCTTCTTCCGCAACAGCGCACTCGACCGGCTGGTCGCGCTCTATCCGAGCCCGGCCGGCGCCACCGAGAGCGAGCTCGACCCCTCGGCCTGGCAGGCCGTGCTGGACGGCACCCGGCTGGCCGCGCTGCTCGAACCGGACGTGGAGGCACTGCTGCTGCGCCGCTCCCAGGACGGCTACGCGTGCTACCTGGTGCCGATCGACGTCTGCTACCGACTGGTCGGGCAGATGCGGCTGCACTGGAAGGGGTTCGACGGGGGAGCGCGGGCCCGGGCCGAGCTGGACGCGTTCTTCGCCCACGTCGCCGGGCGAGCCCGGATCCCGCAGGAGGCCGCGCAGCCGTGACCGAGTTCTCCTTCAGCTGCACCGGGGTGCGGGCCGACCGCTACGCCGCCGGCCCCACCCTGGTCTTCAGGCTGCGGATCACCGCCACCCCGGACACCCGGGTACACGCCCTCGCGCTGCGCTGCCAGCTACGGATCGAACCGGCACGGCGCGGCTACCAGCCGGCCGAGGCCGACGGCTTGGCGGACCTGTTCGGCGACCGCTCGCGCTGGGGCAGCACACTGAAGCCGCTGCAGTTCGCCGAGGTCGCGCTGATGGTCCCCGGCTTCACCGGGGAGACCGAGGTGGACCTTCCGGTGCCCTGCAGCTACGACCTGGACATCGCCGCGACCCGGTACTTCCACGCCCTGCGTGAGGGCGAGGTGCCGCTGCTGATGCTCTTCTCCGGTACCGCGTTCACCGGCGCGAGAGGTTTCCACGTGGAACCGGTGCCCTGGGACCGGGAGGCGCACTGCCGACTGCCCGTCACCGTCTGGCGCGAGATGGTGGACCAGCACTTCCCCGGCTGCGGCTGGGTCCGGCTCTCCCGCGACACGCTGGACGAGCTGCTCGCCTTCCGGTCGCGCGGTGCACTGCCGTCCTGGGAGCTGACCGTGCGCCACCTCCTCGATTCCGCCACGGTGCAGGACGGAGCCGTCCAGTGAACGCCGACGTGCTCACCCCGGCGATCGAAGCGCGGTTCGCGGCGGTGCGGCAGCTGGCCGACGCCGTCCTCTTCGAGGGCTACGTGCTCTACCCCTACCGGGCCTCGGCGGCCAAGAACCGGATGCGCTGGCAGTTCGGCGTCCTGGTACCGCCCGCGTGGGGCGCCGACCAGGGCGAACAGTCACGCCAGCGCACCGAGTGCCTGATCGAGCCGCGCCGCGGCGCGACGCTCTACCTGGAGCTGCGTTTCCTGCACGCGCAGCGGCGCACCGTCCAGCAGGCCCGTCCCGACGGCTCCTACCTGACGGTGCCCGAACTGGAGCTCGCCGACCGGGTGCTGACCGCCTGGGACGAGGGCGTCGAGGAACGCGTCCAGCTGGCCCTGCCGGTCACCGGACTCGGCGGGCAGCCCACGCCGGTGACCTTCTCCCGCCCCGCCACGAAGGAGACCGAGCTGGTCCGGGACGACACCGGCCGGGTGACCGGCCGGGTCGTCCGCCGCCGGGAGGCCGTGGCCGGCACCCTGCGGATCGCGGCGGCCGAACTCCCCGGCCCCTACACGGTGAGCAAGCTGACGGTGCTGGTGGAGAACTCCAGCGGCTGGACCCCCGGACCGGGCGCGGACCGCGAGGCCGCGCTGCCGCGGTCGCTGGTCTCGGCCCACCTGCTGCTCGCCCTGGACAACGGGTCCTTCCTCTCGCCCACCGACCCGCCCGAGTGGGCCAAGGCCGCCACCGCCGACTGCCGCAGCCTGCACACCTGGCCGGTGCTGGCGGGCGAGACGGGCAGCGCGGACCTGCTGCTCTCCTCACCGATCATCCTGGAGGACCACGCGGCCGTCGCCCCCGAGAGCCCGGGGACCCTCTACGACGCCCTGGAGATCGACGAGATCCTGGCGCTGCGCACGGCCGCTCTGACCGACCAGGAGAAGCGCGAGGCCCGCGGTACCGACGCCCGGGCGGCCGCCGTGATCGACCTGGCCGACTCGATGCCCCCCGAGGTGCTGGAGCGCCTGCACGGCGCCATCCGCTCACTGCGCGAGGTCACCGCGCCGGACACGCACCACACCGCGGCCGACCCGATCGAGCAGCTGCTCTCGCCCGGCACCCCGTGGTGGGACCCGGCGAGCGACGCCGGCGTCGACCCCGAGCGCGACCGCGTGCTCGTCGACGGTCACCGTGTCGGCGCCGGCAGCCGGGTCGTACTGCGCCCCGGCCTGCGGCGCACCGACGCCCAGGACCTCTTCCTGCAAGGCCGGAACGCGCTGGTGGAGGCGGTGCTCCACGACGTGGACGGCGGAGTGCACCTGGCGGTCACCGTCGAGGGCGACCCGGGCGCCGACATCCGCCGCGAGCAGGGCCGCTTCCTCTACTTCCAGCCCGACGAGGTCACCCCGCTGGAGGACGCATGACACCCCCGGCACGGACCCTGGTCGCCGGGGTCGGGAACATCTTCCTCGGCGACGACGGCTTCGGCGTCGAGGTGGTCAGGCACCTCACGCCCCGGCAACTCCCGCCCGGGGTCGAGGTGGTGGACGTCGGAGTACGCGGCGTCCACCTTGCTTACCAGCTGCTGGACGGCTACGACACCCTCGTCCTGGTGGATGCCACCGCCCGCGGAGGCCCACCCGGCACGGTCTACCTGATCGAGGCGGGCGAACCGGGCGAAGCAGAACCGGGCGCCGCACCGCTGGACGGCCACCGGATGTCCCCGGACGCGGTGCTGGCCCTGCTCGGCACCCTGTGCGCCGGCACCGGATCGACGCCGCCGCGACGCACCGTCGTGGTCGGCTGCGAACCGGCGGACGTCGGCGAGGGCATCGGCCTCAGCGAACCGGTCGCGGCAGCGGTCCCGGAGGCCGTACGGCTGATCCGCCGACTACTGGCCGGGGACCAGGCACGTACACCGCCGCTGACAGCGGCCGACCCGGCCGCGAACTGACGAGAGGAACCACCGCCATGAAGAAGTGCCTCATCGGCACCCTCGCCGCCACCGGACTCGTCTGGCTGGCGATCCAGGTGATGCCGGACATCAAACGCTACCTGCGGATCCGCTGCATGTGACGGCCACCGTGACGGACACCCGGGCGGCCGCCGGACGGCGGCCGCCCGGGCCACGTTCCGAGGGTGAGCCGCGGGCGCCACCGCCGGCCGGCCTTGGCCTGAACGGGCTAAGCGGCGGGCCGGCTGCGGCGCGGCGCCCGCGCGGCCCCTCGGTGGCCGCCCTTTAATGAACCCGGCCGGCTCGCGACAGCTCGGCCGCGCAGGAAGGTCCCCGATGCACGAGATGTCGATCGCCGCGGCCGTCGTCGGCCAGGTCGAAGAGGCCGCGCTGGCGGCCGGAGCCACCACCGTGCGGTCGGTGCTGCTCCAGGTCGGCCAGCTGGCCGGAGTCGTCCCCGACTCGCTCGACTTCTGCTTCGGACTCGCCTGCGAGGGAACGGTGCTGGCCGGCTGCGAGCTGGTCGTCGAGCCCGTCGCCGCCCGCGCCCGGTGCGTGCCCTGCACCGACGAGTGGCTGGTCGGCATGCCGCCGGAGCTGTGCTGCCCCGTTTGCGGCACCGCCACCGCGGAGCTGCTGGCCGGGCGCGAGTTGCAGATTGTCAGCGTGCGCTGGGACGACCCGCACGCCGCCGAACCGACTCTCCAGGAGCGCTGAACCATGTGCCGAACGGTCGACCTGCAACAGGCGGTCCTCGCCAAGAACGACCTCGGCGCGCAGCAGTTGCGCGAGGAGCTGGCCGCGCGCGGCACCATCGCCGTCAACCTGCTCTCCAGCCCCGGAAGTGGCAAGACCGCCCTGCTCGAAGCGGAGTTGACCGCCGCCCGGGAGCGCGGCATCCCGGTTGCCGCGCTCACCGCGGACCTCGCCACCGAGAACGACGCGATGCGGCTGGCCCGTTCGGGCGCGCCGGTCAAGCAGGTGCTGACCGACGGGCTCTGCCACCTGGAGGCCCACATGCTGGCCGGCCACCTGGACGGCTGGCTGCCCGCGCAGACCAAGCTGCTCTTCGTGGAGAACGTCGGCAACCTGGTCTGCCCCGCCTCCTACGCGCTGGGTGAGTCCCTGCGGGTCGCGCTGGCCTCGGTCACCGAGGGGGAGGACAAGCCGCTGAAGTACCCGACCGCCTTCGGGCTGGCGAACCTCGTGCTGGTGACCAAGACCGACCTCGCCGAGGCGGTGGGGTTCGACGAGGCGGCGTTCCGCGCGAACGTCGGACAGGTCAACCCGGGCGTGGAGATCCTGCTGACCTCGGCCCGGACCGGGAACGGAACGGGCCTGCTGCTGGAGGCCGCGCTGGCGGTCCACGGCGGCAGGCCGGTGCACGTCCCGGTGATGGCGCGGGTCGAGCCGACGCACACGCACGGGCACGATCACGGGCACGGGCACGCGCATCCGGCGCTGCACCTGTGACCACGGCCGGCACTTCCGTCGACGCCGCCGACGCCGCCGAGGCCGCACAGCGCCGAAGGGTTGCCGTCCACGGGGTCGTGCAGGGCGTCGGCTTCCGCCCGTTCGTGCACTCTCTCGCCACCCGCCTCGGCCTGACGGGACAGGTCGGCAACACCGCCGACGGCGTGATCGCCGAGGTCGAGGGCCCGCCCGCGTCGGTCGCACGGTTCTGTGAGCTGGTCGCCACCGACGCACCGCCGCTGGCCGTGGTGGACTCCGTCCGGCACGAGAGCGTCCCGTCGCAGGGCTCGGTGGGATTCACCATCCTCGCCTCGCACGCCGCCGGGCCCGCCCGCACCCTGGTCTCGCCCGACACGGCCACCTGCGCCGACTGCCTCGCTGAGCTGACCGACCCCGGCGACCGCCGCCACCGGCACCCCTTCATCACCTGCACGCACTGCGGGCCGCGCTTCACCATCGTCACCGGCCTGCCCTACGACCGGGACCGGACCACGATGGCCGGCTTCCCGATGTGCGCCGCCTGCACCCGCGAGTACACGGATCCGGCCGACCGGCGCTTCCACGCCCAGCCGATCGCCTGCCACTCCTGCGGCCCCCGCCTTCGCCTGCTCGCGGCCGGGCCGGCGCCCCGGGGTGCGATCCGCGAACTGCCGGGGGAGGACCCGGTGGCAGGGGCCCGGCGCCTGCTCGCCGCCGGGGCGATCGTGGCGGTCAAGGGCCTGGGCGGCTACCACCTGGCCTGTGACGCGTCGGACCAGGCGGCGGTGGCGCGGCTGCGGCGGCGCAAGGCCCGCGGCGACAAGCCCTTCGCGTTGATGGCCGCCGGCCCGGCCGAGGTCGAGGCCCTGGTCGAGCTCGGCGCCGAGGAGCGGTCCCTGCTCACCGGAAGAGCCCGGCCGATCGTGCTGCTGCGCCGTCGCCCCGGTGCGGCGGTGACGCTGCCGGACGCCGTGGCCCCGCGCACCCCCGACCTCGGCGTGATGCTCCCGTACACGCCCCTGCACCACCTGCTGCTCGGCCTGCCCGGCGACCCCCCGGGACCGCGGCTGCTCGTCATGACCAGCGGCAATCTGTCGGGCGAACCGATCGTGACCGACGACGCCGAAGCCCTCGAACGGCTCGCGGGGATGGCGGACGCCTGGCTGACCCACGACCGCCCGATCCATGTGCCCTGCGACGACTCCGTGGTGCGGGTCTGCGACGGCCACCAGCTGACCGTCCGCCGCTCCCGCGGCTACGCCCCGCTCCCGCTGGCGCTGCCCTGGCCCGTCCCGGCCGCACTGGCGGTCGGCGGGGACCTCAAGAACACGCTCTGCCTCGGCGAGGGCCGCCGGGCCTGGTTCTCCGCCCACATCGGCGACATGGACGACGTGGCGACCCAGCAGGCGTTCCAACGCGCCGAGCAGCAGCTGGAGTCGATCACCGGGGTACGGCCCGAGCGGCTGGCGGCGGACCGGCACCCGGCCTACCGGTCCGCCCGGTGGGCCGAACGCCACCGCGCCGGCCGCCCGCTCGTCCGCGTCCAGCACCACCACGCGCATGTCGCCGCGGCCATGGCCGAACACGGACTCGCAAGCACCGAGCGGGTGATCGGAGTCGCCTTCGACGGTACCGGCTACGGTGACGACGGCGCGGTCTGGGGAGGTGAGTTCCTGCTGGCCGGCTATGACGGCTTCGAGCGGTTCGCCCACCTGGCGTACGTCCGGCTGCCCGGCGGTGACACGGCCGTCCGCCGCCCGTACCGGATGGCGCTGGCCCACCTGTGGGCGGCCGGCCTGCCCTGGGACGAGGACCTGCCCGCCGTGCGCGCCTGCCCGCCCGATGAACTGCGCCTGCTGGCCCGTCAGCTGGAGCGCGGTGTCAACTGCGTTGGCACCTCCAGCATGGGACGGCTCTTCGACGCCGTCTCCTCGCTGGCCGGCGTCTGCCAACTCGTCGGCTACGAGGCCCAGGCCGCCGTCGAACTGGAGGGGACGGCCGTCGGCGTGGCGGGAGCGAGCGGCTATGCCTTCGCCCTGCACCCTGCCGGACCGGACGCCGTCGAACCACTCGTCGCCGACCCCGCCCCGGTGCTGGCCGCCGTGGTCGCCGATCTGCGGGCGGGCACCGGGCGGGGCGTGGTCGCCGCCCGGTTCCACACCGCCGTGGCCGGCCTGGTCCGGGACGTCTGCGGGGCGGCCCGCGAGCGCTCCGGCCTCACGGCGGTGGCCCTCACCGGCGGGGTGTTCGCCAACACGCTGCTCTCCTCGCGCTGCGCCACCCTGCTGCGCGAGGACGGCTTCACGGTGCTGCGCCACACACGCGTCCCGCCCAACGACGGCGGACTCGCGCTCGGCCAGCTGATGGTCGCGGCCCGGGCAGCCGACGGCTGACCGGCCACCCAACGCCCCAGAACAAGGAGAGCCCATGTGCCTGGCGGTGCCCGGCAGAGTGCTGGAGATCGAGGAGAAGGACGGTACCCGGATGGCCACCGTCGACTTCGGCGGTGTGATCAAGGAGGTGTGCCTGGAGTACGTGCCGGATCTGCGGGTCGGTGAGTACGCGATCGTCCACGTCGGATTCGCGCTGCAGCGGCTCGACGAGGAGTCGGCGCGCCGCACGCTGGCGCTCTTTGCCGACCTCGGCATGCTCCAGGAAGAGTTCGGGGACCCGTGGGAGGCGGCCGCGGCGATGGCCGAGCTCACCGGGGCCGAGGCGGAGGACCGGGCCGGGGAGGCCGAGCTGTGAAGTACATCGAGGAGTTCCAGGATCCCGAGCTGGCCCGCCGGCTGCTCGACGACATCCACGCGACGGTGACCCGGCCGTGGGCGCTGATGGAGGTGTGCGGCGGCCAGACGCACACCATCATCCGGCACGGGATCGACCAACTACTGCCGAAACAGGTGGAGTTGATCCACGGGCCGGGGTGCCCGGTCTGCGTCACCCCGCTGGAGGTGATCGACAAGGCGCTGGAGATCGCCGCCCGGCCGGAGGTGATCTTCTGCTCCTTCGGCGACATGCTCCGCGTCCCCGGCACCGGCCGTGACCTGTTCCGGGTCCGCGCCGAGGGCGGCGACGTGCGGGTGGTCTACAGCCCGTTGGACGCGCTGCGGATCGCCCAGCAGAACCCCGGGCGCGAGGTGGTCTTCTTCGGCATCGGGTTCGAGACCACCGCGCCGCCGAACGCCATGACCGTCCATCAGGCCCGCAGGCTCGGCATCCGCAACTTCAGCCTGCTGGTCTCGCACGTACGGGTGCCCCCCGCGATCGAGGCCATCATGCAGTCCCCGGACTGCCGGGTGCAGGGCTTCCTGGCGGCCGGTCACGTGTGCAGCGTGATGGGCGTCGAGGAGTACCCCGCACTCGCCGAGCGGTACCGAGTCCCGCTGGTGGTCACCGGGTTCGAGCCGCTGGACATCCTGGAGGGCGTCCGGCGCGCGGTGCGCCAGCTGGAGGCCGGCACCCACACGGTCGAGAACGCCTACCCGCGGGCCGTGCGGCCGGAGGGGAACCCGGTCGCCCGGGCGATGCTGGCGGACGTCTTCGAGGTCACCGACCGGGCCTGGCGCGGGATCGGCACGATTCCCGACAGCGGTTGGCGACTCTCCTCGCGCTACCAGGAGTTCGACGCCGAACAGCGCTTCTCGGTGTCCGGGATCCAGACCCGCGAGCCCGCCGCCTGCCGAGCCGGCGAAGTCCTGCAGGGGCAGCTGAAGCCGCACGAGTGCGAGGCCTTCGGCACCACCTGCACCCCGCGCAACCCGCTGGGCGCCACCATGGTCTCCAGCGAGGGCGCCTGCGCGGCCTACTACCTCTACCGCCGGCTGGAACTCAAGCCTGCGGCCCCCGTGCACCTGGAGGCGAGCCCCGTTGCCTGAGCCCACCGACACCCTGCCCGCGCCGCGGCCCGACCTCACCGCCTGGACCTGCCCGGCCCCGCTGCGCGACCAGCCCCGGGTGGTCATGGGCCACGGCGGCGGCGGCGCGATGTCCGCCGAGCTGGTCAGCCACGTCTTCGCACCCGCCTTCGGCGGCGAGCTGCTCGGCCACCTCGGCGACAGCGCGGTGCTGACGCTCGGCGGAGCACGGCTGGCCTTCTCCACCGACTCCTACGTGGTGCGTCCGCTCTTCTTCCCCGGCGGCAGCATCGGCGACCTGGCCGTCAACGGGACCGTCAACGACCTGGCGATGAGCGGCGCCCGGGCCGCCTACCTGTCCTGCGGGTTCATCCTGGAGGAGGGCCTGGAGATGCCGGTCCTCGCCCGCGTGGCCGAGGCACTCGGCGCGGCCGCTCGGGCGGCCGGCGTGGAGGTGGCGACCGGCGACACCAAGGTGGTGGAGGCCGGACACGGGGACGGGGTCTTCATCAACACCGCGGGCATCGGCCTCGTCCCGGCCGGCGTCGACCTGCGCCCGCAGCGGGTCGTCCCCGGCGACGTGGTGATCGTCAGCGGTGCGATCGGCATGCACGGCGTGGCGATCCTGAGCGTGCGCGAGGGCCTGGAGTTCGGTGTGCAGATCGAGAGCGACTGCGCGCCGCTGGGGGGCCTGGTCGAGGCGATGCTCGCCGTCACTGCGGACCTGCACGTGCTGCGCGACCCCACCCGCGGCGGGCTCGCGGCTTCCCTCAACGAGATCGCGGCGGCCGCCCGCGTCGGTGTGGTGATCCAGGAGCGGAGCGTCCCGGTGCCGCCGCCGGTGGCCGGCGCCTGCGCGATGCTGGGCCTCGATCCGCTCTACGTGGCCAACGAGGGCAAGCTGGTCGCCTTCGTGCCGCGCGAGCATGCGGAGGCCGTGCTGGCGGCGATGCGCGCCCATCCGCTCGGCGCCGACGCGACGGTGATCGGCGAGGCGGTCGAGGAGCACCCCGGCATGGTGGTGGCCCGCACCGGCCTCGGCGGCACCCGGGTGGTGGACCTGCCGGTGGGGGAGCAGTTGCCCCGGATCTGCTGACCGCCGCCCTGTCGGCTCAGATGCGCCCGAACCGGACGGTGTCGTCGGCGAACGCCAGCGCCATCTCGGTCGTCACCGTCGGCCGGGTGTGCTGGATCGTCTGCAGGTAGTCGTTCGTGTTCGGGCGTGCCCGCTCGCCGGTGTCCAGGGTGCGTTCGAAGACCGCCTGGGCAACGGTGCGGGCCGCCTGGGCGATGTCCGCGGGGGTGAACCCCTCACTGGCGTCGGAGAGGGCGGCGATGTCCGCCTCGGCACCGGCACGGGCCAGGTAGCTGGACCACAGGGCACGGCGCGCCTCGTTGTCGGGCGGTCCGACCGGCAGGACGTAGTCGAAGCGGCCGTGACGCAGGAAGGCCGGATCGAGGGCGGCCACGCTGTTGGTCGCGCAGATCAGCAGCCGGTTGTCGCGGTCGCGAAACCGGACGATCGACTTGAGGAGTTCGTTCACCACGGCGGTGGCCGCCGGATCCGCCTGGCTGCGGATACCGGCCACCTCCTCGACCTCGTCGATGAAGACCAGGACGTGGTCGAGCCGGACCACCTCGTCGAACCACTGGTGCAGACCGGTGGCCATCGTGCCGGTCAGGGCGAGGCGGGACGGGAACAGCTCGACGAACGGCCACGCGAGGCGGCCGGCCACGGCCTTGGCGAAGGTGCTCTTGCCCGTACCCGGCGGCCCGAACAGGACGACGGCCTGCGGAGGTTCCACACCGTGCTGGCCGGCCAGCACCGGGTTGGCCAGCGGAAGCACCAGGCGCCGCTCGATCAGCCTCTTCTCGGAGGTCATTCCGGCGAGGGTGTTCCACAGGCCGGCGGCCGGGACCTCGGCGCCCAGTGAGGAGAGCAGCACCACGTCCTGGGCGGTGACCGCCTCGGACTTCTGGAAGTAGGTCATCCCGGGGCGCGGACGGAAGCCGGCGTTGCGCAGGGCCCTGGTGCCGGTGTCGTGCTCGGCGAGCACGGCCGCCAACGTGCGAGCACCGGCGGCCAGCAGCCGGTGCTCCAGGGCTCCCAGCAGAGCACTGCCCAGACCCATGTTCCGCCACGACGGGTGCTGGCTGATCCGCAGCACCCAGGCCCGGTCGCCCTCGACCCGGCCCACCGCGGCCCCGACGATCTGGTCGTCCGCCACCGCCACGACCGCCGGATGCAGGGCGTGCAGTGCGGCGACGACGTCGGACAGCCGGAACACGGGCGAGCCCTCACCGCCCTCGCCGAGGTTCTCGAGCCGGACGACCGCCTCCAGGTCGTCCGGAGCGAAGTCCCGCAGATGCCAGCCGGCCATGGTCCGCTCCGATCGCCCTGCCCGCTCCTCCCATCCTGGGCCGGGTCGTCCGCCGCCGCGCGTTCTGCGTGCCAGGACTGTCCCGCGGGGCCGGAGACGTGGCCCCTTGTCCCGGTACCCGTTCGGTGCCCGCCTCCGGCACGCCGGGGAGGCCGCTCGCCGTGGCGGGTATCGGCGCGCACGCCGTCGCCCGGGGCGGCCGGGTACGACAGCGGGGGCGGGGCACGACAGCTGGTACACCGGGGGCGGTCCGGGGCACGAAAGCGGGGACACCCGGGCGGAGGGGTCACCGCGACCGGATCGTCCCGGTGCGGCTTGGGCGCGTACCCCGGTGCCTTCGACTCGTGAACACGGCCGGCCGCCGTCCTCCCCGCCGGGGCCGGACTCCCCGGCCCGGGCCTCGTGCTCAGCCGCGGCCCGGGCCTCGTGCTCAGCCGGCGGGGACCGTCTCGCGCAGGAAACCGGTCAGCAGGTCCGTCACCTCGGCAGGCCGTTCCAGACTGGGGAGATGACCGGCCCAGGGCAGTTCGAGGTGCCGGGCGGAGGCGAGCAGACCCGGTAGCCGGGCCGCGATCTGCCGGAAGTCCGCGAGGTCGTGGCCGCCGGAGAGGGCGAGCGAGGGGGCCTTGACCGCCGACAGGTCGATGTCCACCTTCTTCCGCCCGGCCCCGTCGGGGGCGGCCAGTTGCACCTCGAAGGCGTTCCGTTGCATCCCGCGCACCTTCTCCCGGACCGCCTCGTCGGCGTCCGGCCCCAGCCAGGTCTCCACGTTCAGTTCCACGGCCCCCGCGATGTCGCCCGCCTCGAGCAGCGCGTCCTCCTTGCCGCCGAACGCGCGCAGTTCATCGCTGGGTTCATGCCCCGGCAGGCCGGAACAGAGCAGCGCCATCGCGGACACGCGGTCCGGACGGCGTGCGGCGATCTCCAGGGCGACACCTCCGCCGTACGAGGAGGCGACCAGCGCCGCCTGCTCGATTCCGAGGGCATCCAGTACGTCCAGCACGTCCTCGGCATCGTTGTGGGGGCGGTCCGGCAGGGGCGTCCGGCCGAAGCCGCGGAAGTCGCAGCGCACCACCCGGTATCCGGCGTCGACAAGGGCCGACCACTGCGGATCCCACATCCTGCGGTCGCACACCGCCGAGTGCAGCAGTACCAGCGCGGGACCGTCTCCGGTTACGTCGTGAGCGAGAGTCATGCGGCAGAGCCTAGGCGGTGGGCGATCGAGAGCACTCACGCATTCCCGGGGTTGGTGCGCGACCGGCCGGGGTGAGCGTTCACCCGGCGGGTCGAAAACCGATTCGATCACGGATCGGCAGGTGTGTCAGGATGCCCCGACCTGTTCGTCCCGTTCGGGGGGCTCTTCTTGACCATGCGTCGTACCACTGTGCTCGCCACCGCCGTCGCGGTCGTCTCCCTCGCCGGCCTGGTGGGCTGTGACGACGACACCGCTCCTGCGGCGTCCGCCACCACGACCGCCGCCACCGCATCCGCGTCTCCCGAGGCCTCTCCGAGCGCCTCCGCTGCGCCGACGGCCGGGAGCACGGCCACCACCCCCGCACCGGCCCCGGCCGCGACCGTGCCCGCGGCCACCGGGGCGGGTGGGGTGATCGACCCGGAGCAGGCGCTCGCGCTGGCCGGGAGGACGCCGTACGCGGCCACTCAGGAGTTCCGCTCCGAGGGCGGCCCGCTGACCGCGGTCACCAAGGCCCGGGTCAACCTCAACGGCGCTGTCCGCAGCGGCCGCCTCACCGAGACGATGAGCGCGGGCGGGGAGGACCTGCTCGGAGACGGCGGCGCCGGCCCCACCGTCGTGGTCACCGAGGACGGGACCGCCTACATCAGGAGTGGCGGCGGCTGGCGGACGTCCCCGCTGGGGGACCGGATCGCCGACTACCACGGCTACGCCAAGGCGCTGCTCGCCCTCGGCCCGGGCGCGCGCAAGGGGATGGAGGACTGCGCCGGCACCCCGTGCTTCCACCTCTCCGGCACGGTCGATCTGGAGCAGATGCGGACGCTGGAAGCCGAGCAGTACAAGATCCTCAAGGGCAAGAACGTGACGTCCTTCCAACTCGACCAGTGGATCGACGGGCAGGGCCGTACCGTCCGCTACGACCGGCGCACCGACCTGAAGGGCGTCCCCCTGCGCACCCACGGCACCTTCAAGGACTTCGGCCCGGTCGAGAAGGTCGCGCCGCCGGCCTAGGCGCGGCCCGATCGGCGGGAGAGTCGGGCTCGCCGGCCGTTGCCGCGGGAGTGGGCGCGCCCGGAGGGGCGTTCGCCCCGGTGCCGGAGGGTGCCGCACCGGGGCGAACGACGGAGCGGTGGCCGGATCAGCAGGAGCCGGCCGGGCGGTCGCGGACCACCAGGTCGTGGCGGCCGGGGGTGGCGTCCTGCCAGACCACCCGGGTGCCCTCGTCGGCGGCGGGGTCGAACTGGGTGCCCCGGTTGCAGGAGACCCGCACGGGGGTGCCGCCGGTGATCGGCAGCTGGTACAGCTTGGGGAGCGCGGCGTTCGACCAGCCGCTGCTCGGCCGGCCGGCGCCGTACTGGAAGGTGACGGCCTGGTCGGAGGCGGTGATCTTCATGCTCGTCGGCGTGTACGGCGAGTTGCCGGGCAGCAGGTCGGTCACCCCGGAGCCGTCCAGCGCGCCGGACCGGATGGTGACCCCGCGGGTGCGGTCGGCGGGGGCCGCCAGCCAGAGCAGCCGGCCGCCCGCGAGCACCGGGGAGGCCAGGTACGGCGGGTCGGTGCCGCTCGGGGTGCTCACCTCGTACTGTGCGGTGACCCGGCCGGCGGCGATCGAGAAGACCGTCGGTGCCTGGACGGTCGTCTCTCCGGTCGTCCAGGACTCGATCCAGCCGAGCATGCCGTTCCTGAGGGTGAGGGACGAGAGGTTGTGGCCCTCGGGCAGCGGGAGATCCGTCGGCGGGGCGCCGTCACGGGAGAGACGGACCAGGTTGCGGCCGTTGTCCCGGCCGGTCACCGTGAACGCGATGTCCCCACCGGATATCTGTACGGTGCCGGGCGACTGGTCCGAGGACTTGAACAGGCTGGTGACCGGGCCGCCGGACAGCGAGCGGGTCAGCACCTCCGTCGCTCCGGTACCGGTGGAGTCGAGCCCGATCGCCACCCAGACGGCGGACCTACCGTCGGTGGCGGCCCAGCCGTGGATCCGGTCGTCCTGGGGGCTGAGCCGGGTCGGGGTGCCGGGGGCGGTGAGGGAGCCGGTGTAGAGGGCGGTCCCGCCCTGGCCGTTCGGGTCGCCGCTGTTGCCCATCACCCAGTGGCCTCCGCCCGCGGCCGGCCCGACCGGGGTGGTGGCGTCGCGAAGCAGTGGGCGGCTGTCCGTGGGGATCCGGCTCTGCCAGCCGGCCCGGATCCCGTGCGCGTCGAACGCCGCTGCCACCGAACGGAGTTGGGAGTGACTGAGGTTGAGCGAGCGGCCCGCGGCGAGCACCGCGCCGCGCCCGTCGACGAAGTCGTCCAGCGGGGTGAGGTACTCGGCCAGCGCGCGGTAGACGAGCCGGTCCGCGGTGAGCGGGTCGAGGGTGCGCCGGATGTCCCACAGCGCCCCGCCGAAGATGGTGGCGTTGAGGTGCGCGCCGCCGTTGTCGAGGTCGAGGCCGGCGCCCAGGTAGTCGTCCACGGTGGTGCGGTGGTCGTCCAGCCCGCGGTTCGCGCACTCCTCGGGGGTGCCGGTCCGGCACAGGCTCTCGCCCATCAGGGCGGCCTTCGGGTCGCTCATCGGGATTCCGCGGGCGGTCACCTCGACGGCGTTGCCGAAGTAGTCGGCGAGCGCCTCGTTCATCGCACCGGACTGCCCGGCGTTGAGCAGGCCCGCGGTGTGCTGGACGACGGCGTGGGTCATCTCGTGACCGGCCACGTCGAGTGCGGCGGAGAACTGGCGGAGCTTGGCGTCACCGTTGCCGTAGATCATCTTCCGCCCGTCCCAGAAGGCGTTCGGGAAGGGACGGCCGGCGTTGCTCGTGTTCACCACGGAGATGATCGGGCCGCCCTTGCCGTCCAGCCCGTCGCGGCCGAGCCGGTCGCGGTAGAAGTCGTGGACGGTGGCGGCGTTGAGGTGGGCGTCGGTGGCACCGCTGGTGCCGGTCGCGGCCGGGAAGTCCGGGCCGGGCGAGCCGACCGGGAGGGTGCCGTCGGGCAGCCGGCCGCCGAACTCGGTGTAGCTTCGTCCGGCCGCGTCGTAGGTGGCGATGCCGCCCGACCGGGAGAGGTCGACGAGCTGGTAACTCCCGTCCGGCTGCCGGGCGACGTTCACCGGCACGGTACGGCCGAGCAGGTCGGGGGCGGTGCCGGTGGCGGGCTCGGCGGGGGATCCCGCAGGCGCCGCACCGGCTGCGGCCCGGGCGGCACCGGAGTCTCCGGCGCCGGCGTCGCCGGCCTGGTACGGGCCAGGGGCGTCGTGGGTGAGGGCCACGACTCCGCGCGTGGCGTCCACGTAGACCTCCCGGGCCAACGGCTCCCCGGCGGCCTGGCCGGCGGTGCGGACGGTGAAGTGCTGGGCGAGCCGCCCGGCACCGCCCGGCAGGACGACCAGGCCGTGGTCCTCGGTGGTGGCCCCCGCCCGGGAGCGCGGGTCCGTCAACGAGTCGAGCGCCAGCCGGCGCAGGGTGTCGGCCGGTACGGCGGGCACGGTCGGCGCGGTCAGCCCCGTGAAGTACTTGCCGCCGGCCGACTCCACCCGCCGGCCGGCCCCCTCGCCGACGAGGCGGACCAGGTACTGCCCGCCGAGCACCGGGACACCGCCATGGTTCTGCTGGAACCTGACGGTCTGCCGGTCCTCGGCCGTGCGCTCGACCGCGAGTTCGGTCAGCTGCCCCGGGTCGATCCGGTACCGGTCGGGGTGGGTCGCGAGATGGGCCCGTGCCGCCTCGCCCGGACTGCCGGTCGCCGCCTCGGACAACCCGGTCACCAACTGCGGTGCGGCGGTGCCCTCCCCGGCCACCAGGCCGGGGACGGGATCGGGTTCGGCACTCGGGCCCAGTGGCCCCGGTGGCGCGGCCAGGGCGGGGGGTGCGGTCAGCGTGAGTGCCAGCGCCAGGCTCAGGGCGGCGCCCGCGCCGAGTGCCTTGGCCGTGGGACGGGAACGGTGTTGCACTGCGGTCCTCCACGGGAATCGGCAGTGGTGGCAGCGCCGCGCAGGGCGGAGATGTGACGATCAGTCACCCGATGCTCGATCGTGGACGCCCGGCCCGTCCAGGCCCTCGGGCGAAAGTGCCGGGGGGAGCCGGAACCCCTGCACATCGGCACACCCGCCCCGTGTCCGAACGGGCACGAACTGCTTCCGGCCTCAGAAATCGCCCTCACCGGTGAACCGCCCCCGGCCCCGTCCCGTACGAGCCCGCCTGCCGTTGCGCGCCGTTGCATGCCCGCCGCGGTGCACGACCCGCGGGAGATCGTCCACGGGTGGGCCGGCCGTCGCTGCGCCGGGCGGGGACCTCCTGATCCGTGGACGGGCCGCCGGCCCGGCGGGGTGCCGCGTCCGCTCGTCCCACGGCCCGGGGGGCGTCCGATTCGTCCGGTCGGCGGCTTCCGCCCTGCCCGAACCGGCTGCGACGGTGGTCAACGGTCCGGAAGACACGGGCGGCTCAGCCGACCGACGCCGAGACCGATCCGGCGAACCGAGCGCGTTGGAGGATGACGGATGCCCCTCAAGAACTACGGTGTGCTGGCCGCCCGAGCCGTCGACCGGCACCGTGAGGGAGGCACCAACGCACCCCACTACGAGATCCACCTCCAGGACAACGCTGGTAAGCACTACCGGGCTGCCGTCAACGTCCGGTCGAAGGAGTCGCCGCACGAGTTGATGTACGTGGTGGTGGACGACTTCCGTCATCCCCTCACGCAGCAGCTCCCGGTGGCGGGCAGCGGGTGGAACGAGCTGCCCCGGCAGGCGGGCGGCGCAGCTCTCGACTTCACCCGTGCCAACCTCTTCGATCCCGCCTCCATGCGGGTGCTCCCCCCGGACCTGCCCGGCGTCGACAACGACCTCTCCGACGTCTTCGACCACTACGTCGAGAGGGCTCTCGCGGACCAGGCCGTCACCCTCTCCGTCTTCGGCGAGCGCTTCGGCCCCAATCCCCAGGAGAAGGACGACGACTTCGGGTTCCAGCCCGCCGACGGCGTGCACGAGGTTCACATGAACCAGGGCAACAGCGAGGGTTTCCGCCCGCAGGACGGGGTCTGGCAGGACGGCGGTCTGCTCTTCCACCTGCCCGCCGAGGACCGGTGGGTCGCGGTGTTCCTCGCCTTCCAGTCCCAGAAGTGGCACACCGACGGCACCACCGGCCACGCGATTCCCGACGCACCGGAGCAGCCCACCGACCACGACGAGCCGTTGCGGATCGTCGCCGCCCTGGTCAATCCGGTCGGACCGGCACTGGAGGCCGAGACCGTGACGCTGCTCAACGCCTCCGCGGCCGCTGTGGACCTCACGGGCTGGCGACTGGTCGACCAGCAGAGCCACCCGCTCCCGCTGCCCTCGCGGCAGCTGCAGCCGGGCACCACGATCACCGTCGCCGGCGGCAACGGCTTCCAGCTCGGCAACCACGGCGGGACGATCACCCTCTGCGACCCCGCCGGCCTCAAGGTCCACGGCGTCGCCTACACCGCAGCCCAGGCCGCACCCGAGGGCCGGACGATCGCCTTCTGACCGGCGACGCCACCGGTCAACCGGCGGGTGCCGCCGAGGAGGTGAACGGCCTCCTGCCCGGTGTGGGGCAGCCGGATCGCACCGGGCCGCCGTGCTACTGCTTGCTCCATCGCCGCTGACGTACGCGGCCACCCGGACAGGATCGGAGAACAGCGGAGATGTCATCGAACGTCGGCCTGTTGGCCCGCATCGAGGCACGGCCGGAGCATGCGGACGAGGTCGAGGCCCTGCTGCGCGGGGCCCTCGACGCAGCTCGCGCCGAGGAGCGGACCGTGACCTGGTTCGCCTTCAGGGAGAGCCCCACCGTGTTCGGGATCTTCGACACCTTCGCCGACGAGGCCGGCCGGACCGCGCACCTGGAGGGCCCGATCGCCGCCGCGCTCATGGAGGTCGCCCCGAGACTGCTGGCGGCCGGGCCGAGCATCCGCCCCATCGACATCCTCGCCGCCAAGCACGCCTGAGCCGCCGGCCCCGAAGCCGTGCTACCGGCTGCCCGCCCGGACGCCGGGCCGGTAGCCGGCACGCGAGTAGGGTGCCGTGCTCCTCCGGCCGGGGGCGGTTTCCTGGCGGTCGGACCGCAGCGCGGCGAAGCCGCCGGTGATGACGTTGCGGGAGCCCTACCTCCTGTCCGGCCGACCTTGCCGGCGTGCGATCGACCGGACGGGACCGGGCACGGGCACCGTGCGGGCCTCACGTCCGCCGGGCCTCACGTCACGGTGGTGTCCCCGAAGGAGACGAGCAGCCGGCGCAGCATGTCGGCGAGCTCCTCGCATTCCGCGCGGTCGAAGAGCTCCAGCATCTGTGCCTCGTTGGCGAGGTGGTCCGCCATGTACTCGCGGGTCACCGCGATCCCCTTCTCGGTGAGCCTGATCCTCACCGAGCGCCGGTCCTCGGTGCCCCGCACCCGCTCGACCAGGCCCTTCTTCTCCATGCGGTCGATCCGGTTGGTGATGGCGCCCGACGTCACCATGGCGGCCTTGCGGAAGGCTCCGGCCGTCAGTTCGTACGGCGGGCCCGATCGCTGCAGGGTGGTGAGGACGTCGAACTCGCCCAGTTCCAGGCCCCGTTCGGCAGCGAAGGTCTTGAACTCCTTGTCCAGCGCCGTGCCGAGGCGCTGGAGGCGGCCGAGTACCTGAACCGGCCACAGGTGGTCGGTCAGATCGGGGCGCTCCGTCACCCACTGCTCGACGATCTCGTCCACCGCGTCGCTGTCGCCGCCGCTCATCGTTCTCCTTCGGGCCGTTGTCGTGTCTCCGTGTCCCCCCTCGAGGATATCTCAACCTTAAGAGACTTGACGTTCAGAGATCGAGAGTGATTTTATCTCAACGTTGAAACTCTCAGTCTTGAACGAACGGAGCGCGCGACATGTCCACACACCCCCTTGCCCTCACCGCGGCCGCCCAGGACCTGCTGTTCCGTGAGGCCCGCACCGCCAACGCGTTCTCCGCCGAGCCGGTGGGCGAGGAGCAGATCCAGGCCGTGTACGACCTGGTCAAGTACGGTCCCACCGCCTTCAACCAGTCCCCGCTGCGCATCACCCTGGTCCGCTCCGCGGAGGCCCGCGAGCGCCTGGTGAAGCACCTGGCCGAGGCCAACCGGGCCAAGACCGCGGCCGCTCCGCTGACCGCGATCCTCTCCGCGGACAACGAGTTCCACGAGGAGCTGCCCCAACTGTTCCCGCACTACCCGCAGGCCCGCGACGACCACTTTGCCGAGCGTCCGGTCCGCGAGGAGTCTGCCCTGCTGAACGCCACGCTGCAGGCCGCGTACTTCATCGTCGGCGTCCGCGCCGCGGGCCTGGCCGCCGGTCCGATGACCGGCATGGACTTCACCGGCGTCCGGAAGGAGTTCCTCGACGACGACCACACCCCGCTGATGGTCGTCAACATCGGCAGGCCGGGCGAGAACGCCTGGTACCCGCGTGCCCCGCGTCTGGCCTACGACCAGGTCGTCACCACCGTCTGACGCGGCCGCCGGGCAGCCGCGCCCGCCTCGTCCCGGGTCATCCCCCGGGTCCTCACACGTCCGCCAAGGGAGTCGCCATGTCCGTCGCCGTTACGACCATCGCCGCCACAGCCCGCACCGCGCCACCCCGCACCGACGGGGCTCGGTCCGGCCGGCCGCCGGCCGCCCTCTGGCTGGCCCTGCTCGCCACGCCCATCGCCATGGGCGCCAACGCGCCCGTCCTGATCCTCCCCGACATGGCCCGCTCGCTCGGGGTCTCCACCACGACCGCGACCTGGCTGGTCACCGTCTTCGCCTGGGCGATGACCATCGGAACGCCGCTGTTCGCCGCACTGATCAGGCAGCGGGGGCTCCGGCCGACCCTCGTCGTGAGCGGGGTCGCCGTACTCGCCGGCACCGCCATCCTCACCACCTCCCCCTGGCTCGCCCTCACGCTCGTCGGGCGGGCCGTCCAGGCGGGCGGCGGGGCGGGGCTCGTGGCCGTGGCGATGAACCTGGCCGGTTCGGCGCGGCGGATGGGGGCCATCACCGCGGGGTTCGGGATACTCGGCGCCTCGGCGCCCCTGCTCGGCTCGGTGATCGCAGACGCGGTCTCCTGGCGGCCGGCGCTCGCACTGTCCACCCTCGCGCTCGTCGCGATACCCGCCGTCTGGCGTCACGCAGACCCCGCCCGGCCCGCAGCCGCCCCCTTCGACGCCACGGGGGCCACGCTCGTGGTGGCACTGGCCTCGGCACTCGTCCTCCTGCCCACCGCACCGCTCGCCGCCGCCGGCGCCGGCCTCGCCGCCGTCGTCTCCCTCGCAGTCCACGTGCGACGCCGCCCTGACGGCTTCGTTCCGGTCGTCCTGCTGCGCTCACGCGCCTTCATCGGATCCGCACTCCTCGCCGCCGCCTTCTCGACCTCGTACTTCACCCTCCTGTTCAGCCTGCCGCGGCTGATCCAGCAGCGGACGTCGTGGAGCACGGAGCTCATCGGCACCGGACAGCTCGTCGCACTGCTCATCGGCTCGGGCCTGTCCTGGCTCCTCGCCGCGGCCTCGATGCGCCTCGGCCACCGCGCGGTCCTCGCCCTCCTGATCACCCTCGCCGTCCTCGCCCCGGTGACCGCGGCCCTTGCCACCTGGCCGCTGCTCCTCCTGTGCGCAGCCTCGGCAGCCGTGTTCGTCTCCGCCGGCAGCAACGCCGTGCTGTCCCTGCACGCCGCCAAGAGCGCGCCCCAGCACCACCGCCCCACCGCCATCGGCCTGTTCGTCCTCTGCTACCAGCTCGGTGGCGCCCTCGGGCCCGCGCTGGCAGCCCTGCTCGTCCTGAAGTAGCACCGCCCGGGCCGGCCGGAAGAGGCCGGTCTCGCGGTGGGAGCGGCCGGGGATGTGCAGTGGCCGGTGAAGGTGGACTGAACGCCGCTCGGGCGGCCGGGTGGTAGTGCGGCAGCGGGTGGGTGTTCCCGGCCCGGACCAGGCGCTCCACCGCGCCGACCGCCTGCGACAGCGGCAGACGGGCGAAACCCTGGCCTGCCTGCGACAGCGGCAGACGGGCCAGGACGTCGCGGACGCAGCGGCCACCGGCGGTCCTCGGTACCATGAGGCGGACGTTGGGACCGATCCGCTGCCTGCGGTAACGGCGGGCGCCGCCCCTGCGTGCTGCCGCCGTCCGCGCCCACGGTGCGTCGGTGCCGGCCGACCGTCGAGGAATCCGGTCGGCCGGCACCGAGCGGATGATCAGCCGGGCAGTCGCCAGGACTGATTGGCCCCGCCGTCACAGTCCCAGATGTCCAGCCGGGTGCCGTTCGCGGTGTCGAGGGCCGGGTCGTCCAGGCAGCGACCGGACTGGAGACTCCTGAGGCTGCCGTCCGGCTGCGGCGACCACTGCTGGTTGGCGCCGCCGTTGCAGTCCCAGAGCTCGACGGGTGAGCCGTTGGCCGTGGCCTGGCCGGTGACATCCAGGCACTTGCCGTTGTGCGTGAGCTTGCCGCTGTCCAGGGTCCAGACCTGGGCCGAGCCGCCGGTGCAGTCCCACAGCTGCACCCGGGCGCCGTTCAGGCCGGAGTCCTGGTCGACGTCCACGCACTTGCCGGCCGCGAGCCCGGAGGTGATCGGGCCGACGGGCAGCGGGGTGGCGGCGCCCGGGGTGAGGGCGAAGTCGTCGAACTGTTGGGTCCGGTAGCCTCCGCTGCCCAGCCCGAGGCCGGCCATCCCACTGGTGAACGAGGTGTCGGTGGCCCGGCCGACCTCATGGCCGCCGACGCTCGCGATCAGGGTCGAGCCCTGCAGGGTGAGGGCGAGACCGGTCCACTTGCTCAGGCCGGGTGCCGCGATCGTCCCGGTGGCGAGGGTGGCGAAGCTCCAGCTGGTGTCGCTCTTGAGGATGGACCACGTGCCGGTGTCGGAGAGCCGCAGGTGGTAGGCGTTGAGGCCGTTGTTGTTGTGCCCCTGTCGGCCGATCCGGCCCAGCAGTTCGACACTGCCGGGCTGCTCGAACAGGACGTCCGAGGCGACGGTGTAGTTCTGCCAGGCGCCCTCACCCATGATCGTGTACGGGGCGTTGAACGGTTCGTCGGTCCAGCGCATCGGCACGGTGGGGGCCATCTGCCGCAGGCAGGTCCCGGTCCGGCCGCCGCCGCAGGCAACGGTCTTGAAGGCGCCGTTCATGTCGGCGAAGTACTTCGGCGAGGTGGTGGCGGCGGGCGCCTCGAAGCTGTCGGCGTAGGGCAGTTGGAGGGCGCTGCCGGGTGGGGGCGTGGCTGTGCCCTTGCCCTGCCCGGTGGTGGTGGTCACGGTGTAGACGTAGCCGGGCTGGAGGGTCAGGGAGTAGCCGCCGCCGCCCGTCACGACGGGGTCCGGCTGGCGGACGAACCAGTCGCTGCTGTTGTCCGACCGCACGTTGGTCGCCCACACGTGCACCCGTCCGGTGGGCAGGCCGCCGGTGACGGTGAAGTTCACGGCCTGCGCGGCGGTGGCGTCCATGGTCTCGATGACGGTGGAGTACGCGGAGTTGTCGGCGGCCTTCAGCGTCGCGTAGCTGCCGTTGGTGCGCTTGTTGCCGAGGTAGCTGCTCGCGCCGTCGACGTAGCGCCAGCCGGGCTGGGTGAACTGGGTGGTGTGGGCGGTGACCCAGGCCGTCTTGCCCACGGTGTAGTTGCCGGACCACGGCTGGTCGGCGAGTGCCATGCCGTCGGTGGCGAAGTCCAGGTTGCCGTACAGCCCGGCGACGACCGGCCAGTTGACGAAGGCGGTGAACCGGGAGTCGATGTATCCGCGGTTGATGCCGCGGGCCACCGAGCTCGCTCCGGCCTGGTAGTCCTCGGAGCCGTTCTCGCTCGCCCAGATCGGCTTGCCGAGCCCCTGGGCCTTGTCGATCGAGGCGGAGTCCGCGGCGGGCTTGCAGTTGCTGAAGTCGCTGTTGTAGCCGCAGGGGTAGTGCACCCCGATGACGTCGACGGCGTTGCGGAAGGCGGCGTCGTCGGTCATCTGGTCGACCACCCGGTAGCCGAACTGGTCCGGGGCGACGACCTTCACCGAGCCGAAGCCGCCCGTGACGAGCTTGTTCTTCAGACCGACGAACCACTGCGGGTCGGCGTCGTGCTCGTTCCAGCCGCCGAGGTAGTCGATGGTGAGGTTGTGCTGCCGGGCACAACCGAGCCACGAGAGCAGGTAGTCGTGCATCTTCGGGGTGTAGACGGTGTTGCTGGTGGTGCTGTTGTCGTTGACCCAGCCGGGGGCACCCCAGGAGAGCGCGGCCAGCTTGATGCCGGGGTTGCGGGCCTTGGCCTGCTCCATCATCCACCACTCGTAGCCCTGGTTGCAGTCCACGGTGTCGGCGGTGTGCATGTGGCTGGCCTCGGCGCCGTCGGTGGAGTTGGTGTCACCGCCGATCTCCACCTTGAGGATCTGGAGCGCGGCGCCGTAGCCCGGCATGAACAGGTAGTCCAGCACCTGGCTGCGCTGCGGTTCCGGATAGTCCGCCAGTAGCCGGGAGTTGCCGCCGCCGCCGGAAATGGCGCCGACGCCGTCGAACACCCGGCCCGCCTGGTTGCCGGCGACGGTGATCGTGGTCGCGGCGGGGGCCTGCGCGGGGGTGGCCTGCACGGGGGTGGTTGCCGCCACGCCGGTGAGCGCGCCCACCGTCAGGGCGAGTGCGGAGAGCAGGGTGGTGCGTGGTCGTGATCGCCAGGTCATACCAGCTCCTTGTGGGGGATCCGTACGGCTCGGACGGTGTGTCCGAGAGTGGTGGGGCGGCCCGTGCGGCGGGCCGGGGTGTGTCGCGCCACGTGGCTCGCGCCCCGCGGGCGGCGGGGTCAGGCCGGCGGGCGGACGCTGAGTTCGTCGCTGCGGGCGCGGGGAGTGGGACTGGGAGTGGGACTTCCACGGGGTGGGGTGACCGGTCTCGCGGCCGGACAGCACAACGAGACCGGTCGTGAATCGGGACGGCGGTGTGGCGGACTACTGCTTCGTGGCCCGCTGCTGGAGGTAGGTGATGTTGTCCTGGGACCACGCACCGCCGTTCAGCCAGCCCGACGCAGCCCACTCCAGGCCGTAGAACGTGACGTCCGGATTCCGACTGCGTTGCGGCTCCGGGTAGTCGCCCAACGACCGCGAGGTGGCGCCGCCGCCGCTGATGGGCCCAAATCCACCGACGGCACGGACACGTGACGAGCCGTCGGTGGCAATCCGCTGCTGCTGCGCGGCCTGGGCTTCGGACGCCAGGGTGGGCGTCCAGGTGGCGGCGATGCCCGGGGCCGGCGCCGCCAGCGCAGTGGCCCCGCCCCTGAGGGCGCGGGGAGGTATTCGCACGGAATGCTCCAGTTCCATGGGTGGGGGTCC
This sequence comes from Kitasatospora sp. NBC_00039, assembly GCF_045160625.1. Classification (NCBI taxonomy): domain Bacteria; kingdom Bacillati; phylum Actinomycetota; class Actinomycetes; order Kitasatosporales; family Streptomycetaceae; genus Kitasatospora; species Kitasatospora sp. NBC_00039. Next base: position 661,412 of record NZ_CP108290.1, read on the forward strand.
TGTCGCGGAGGGCTCGCAACGGGATGGAACGCATAGGCCTTTGATGCCCCGGTCGGGTGGGCCGGGTTGAGCGCACCCCGGAGCCCGATGCCGGGCCGGCGGCCGTGCGAGCGCTCAATTTCGCCCAATATGAAGCACAATCACACAGACGTCAACATGACTGAACAGGCATGTGCACGTTTTCGTCTGCCGAGGGGATGTCAAGGGGCGGCGCTCCCTCTTCGATGCTCGACCGGCCTGGACCGACCGCACGAAGGTCGAGGGTTCGCCAACGGCTCCACCCCGCAGCGGGAGGGCAGGCTGCAGCTCGGGCCGGCGGGTAGCGGTCGGCGAGGCCGCAAGCAGAGTGTGCGGCGGAGCCGAACCGCCGGCGACGAGTTCGCGTTGGCAGAATCCGGCATGGCGGAAAGACGACGCGTCGGCGGCTCCGGGCCGCCGCCCACGGCCGGTCGGTCAGGGGTCGATCCGGTGGGCGGCCCAGAACGGGGTGAGGTCCTCGGCGGTGGCGGCCTGGGCGGCGGACGCGAAGGCGGGGGTGCTGCTCACGCCGTACCGGTGCTCGCGCACGTAGTCGCGGAGCAGGCGGGCCATCGCGTCGGCTCCGAGCAGCCGCCGTAGGTCGTGCAGCGCGCACGCGCCGTAGTCGTACACGACGACCCCGTACCGGGCCGGGTGTTCGTCCCAGTACGCCATGCCGTTGGTGATCCGTTCCTGCGGCGACGACCACACGACGGCGCTCCAGCAGTCCGCCCCGTCCCGGCCGCCGGCCAGGTCGGTGGCGTACTCGGCGAACGATTCGTCCAGCCAGGGCTGGCGGTACTGGTCGTCCCCGACGATGCCGTACCACCACTGGTGGGCGATCTCGTGGACGAGTGCGGTCGTGTTCACCCGGTCCAGGACGAACCCCGGGTACTCCATGCCACTGAACCAGAGGTCGTTGTCCAGGACGGCGTCCAGCTCCGGGTACGGGTACGCGCCGAATGCGCGGCCGTGCGCGTCCAGCGCGGACTCGGCGGTGGCCAGCATCGCCAGCGCGTCCGCCGCGGCGACGCCGGCCGCCGTGTGGACGTTGACCGTGACCCCGTCGGCGGAGACTCCGGAGACGGTGCCGAACGGGCCTGCGGCCCAGGCGAAGTCGCGCACCTTCCGGGCGGTCGCCGTGGTGACGGTCCGTCCGGAGGCGCCAGGGCTGTCGGACGAGCTCCCGGTGGCGGGTACCCCCAGGGCGGCCGGATGGTCCAGCACGACGGTGAAGTCGGCGGCCAGCGTGTAGAAGGACTCCCCGGTGTCGGTGAACGGGTCGAGGTGCCAGCCGGTGGTGTCCCGCACCGCGAGCACCGGCAGGGCGTTGCCGAAGTAGCTGTACGCCCCGTGCCGCCCGAACCGGTCGGCGTCGTCCGTGCGTTCGGGGGCCCGGATGGTGAGGTCGAAGCCGACCGTGTGGCGCCGGCCGTGGCCGAGCGGCGCCGGCAGGGCGATCCGCAGTGCGGTACACCCGACCGAGAGGTCGCCCGCGGTGGCCCCGGCCAGGTGTGTCACGGTGACGGACGGTGCCGTGCAGCCTCCGTGGGCGTTGCCCCACAGCCTCAGGAAGACCTCGTGGAGCGGCTCCGCCGAGGCGTTGCCGAAGGTCACCCGCTCGTGCCCGGACCAGCCGCCTCCCGAGGAGTCGCCCGCCAGCTCGGCCACGTAGACGGCCGCGGCCGGCGTCCCGGCCGGCTCGGCGCGCCGCCCGTTGCCGGGGCGCGAGCCGCCCGACGTGGTGGCGATCAGCGCGAGGCACGCGAGGACGGCTGCCAGGAGCCGGGCGGACTTGTTCATCGGTTCTCCTCCTCGGGAGTCGGCGGCAGGGCCGGGTGCGGGAGGCTTCCGTTCCGGCTTCGGCTTCCGTTCCGGTTTCCGCTTCCGCTCCGGCTCCGGCGTCGGCTCCGGCTCCGGCGTCGGCTCAGGCTCCGGCCGAGGCCGGAGCCCGGACGCTGGCCGGTCACCGACCGCCGTTGCCCTCCCGCTGCCGCAGCACCGCCAGGTCCACTGCCCGGTCGACGGCAGGCAGGCAGGCGGCGATGTCGGTGTGGACCACGTACTCCACCGAGGCCACCGTGTGCAGGCCCTGGACCAGGAAGGTGTACTCCCGGCCGCGTTCCAGCAGCAGGACGATCGGCTTGTCGAACGCGCTGGCCCAGCCGATCTCGATGTGGGTGCCCGGGGAGGCCGGGTGGCCCGGGAGGGCGACGAAGACATCGGCCTTGCGGATCTCGTCCTGGTCGAGCTTGGTGCACTGATCCGGCCGCATCAGGTCCGCACCCCACGCCTCGCGGCGGTGGGCGTTGTGCACGGAGAGCCCCTGCGCCTCGAAGTGCTTGATCAGGACGTCGAACGGGGCCCGGGCATCGGCCGGCATCTCTCCGGTCTCCGGGTCCAGCAGCTGGATGAACGGGCCGGCGAGGAAGATCGAACGGATGCCCAGGTCGGGGCGGGAGTCATGGGGCAGCGTGATGGCCATGGGGATACCTCCGGAGCAGCGCCGGTGACCGGGTGTCGGGTGAGGGCCGACCGGCGGGCGGGCGTGGGCTGAAGGCGGCGTGCCGGGGTCAGTCCTTGAGGAAGCACTGGATGAAGGCGTCGCCGGTGGTGCCGCCGTGGGTGTACTCGGTGGTGTCGTACGCGACGAAGGGGTGCCGCTCGACCCGGATGCGGCGGAAGTGGGGGAAGTACTGCCAGCGCAGCTCCGGCTTGGTGCTGAAGAACGGGATGAACACGCCGCCGGGACGCAGTACCCGGACGACCTCCGGCATGGTCCTGGCCCACAGCTCGGCGTCCGTCCAGACGTCCATGTCGAGGGCCGGGTCGAAGAACATTCCGTCGATGCTCTCGGACGGCAGCTCGAAGATCCGCTGGAAGAAGTCGCCGCGTTCGACGGTGAGGTTGTCGGGCAGCTCGGGGTGCCGGGCCTGGAAGAGGTCCTCGACCTCGTCGAAGAGTTCCAGCACGGTGTGCCGTCGGGTCGCCGGGTTGCCGGCGATCCGCAGCGCGGACAGGCCGAGGCCCAGCCCCACCTCGTAGAAGTCCTGGCCGTACTCGCAGAGCATGTCGGCGCTGGCCCACATCAAGTCCCGCTCCCAGGCCTGCATGGCCTGCTCGCCGCCGATGCTGAGGGTCACCTCGCCGTTCTGCTCGATCAGTTCGATCGCGGGCTTGGTCTGGCTCTCCATGGTTCTCCCTAGGGGGTTGCGGGTGGGTCAGGTGCTCACGGGGACGACCCCGAAGTGGCGCCGGGCCGTCGAGACGGCGAGGTCCTGCACGGCGAACACCGTGAAGTAGTAGGCCTGCGGGGCGGTGTCGGCGGCGAACCGCACGCGGAACGCGACCTCCTCGGCGTGCCCGCCGGTGAGCCGGAGCCTCGTGGTGACCGGCTCCACCGTGGTGTCCTCGCGCAGGTAGCTCGGGACGAAGAGGCCCAGCCGGACCGGGCCGGTCCGGGGCGCGGTGACCAGCGCCCGGACCTCCAGCACCCCGCCCTGCTCGACCTCGTCCGCGGCGTGGGCGAGCAGCGTGGGGGCGTCCGGGAGCTGGAAGGTGACGTCGCCGCAGCGCATGCAGACGACGCACGTGGTGTCCGGGACGTGCGGGAGCAGGCCGCGCCGGCTGAACTCCTGCGCGGGGCGCCCGCAGTGGCAGGCGACCTCGCGGACCTGCGGGTCCAGGCTGCTGCGGTCGCCGAAATGCGCCGGGTAGTTCATCAGCTCGTGCTCGGGGTTGGCCGCGACCTGCTCGGTGATCACGTGGTCGAGGGACTGCAGGTCCGCCGTGAGCGATGCGCGGACCTGCTCCGGCGACTGGTCGGCGAGGTGGGTCGGCCTTGCCACCCAGAGGTCGACCTTCCGGGCCAGCTTGGTCAGCCGCGGACGCAGCGGGTGGTTGTGCGGCAGCAGCTCCGAGGCGAGGTAGGCGGTGAGCCGGGCGCCCACGGTGAGCAGCAGCGGGTCGGGGCGGTGGTCCGCCGGCGCCGGGGGTGGCGGGGTGTCCTCCGGTGCTCCCGGCAGGCCGAAGCGCATGAACGCCGGGTAGGGGTGGGAGCCGGCCAGGCTGGCGTTGAGGGTGTCGACGGAGTCCGCGCCGACCAGGGCGCCGTGCATCCAGGCGACGTTCTCCGGGCGGTCGGTGTCGTGCACCGACACGGCCGAGACCACCGTGCGGGCCGGACCGTCGAGCGCGTTCAGGAGCAGCTGGTACTTCGGGTCGTACAGGGCGAGGTCTGCGAGCGGGCCGCTGTTGCACGCGCTGAGCACGAGCTCCACGGCCTCCACCCGGTTGAGCGGGACGAGTTTGTCCTCCGGCTTGTAGCAGGGCAGCCCGTAGGCGCAGCGCGGGCCGAGCAGCCCGGGCACGGCCGGGGCCGAGCCGTTGAGGCCGCAGATGGTGAACTCGCCGAGGTTGACGCTGTCGTCCTTGCCGTGTCCCTGGAAGGCGACCCGCCGCCAGCGGGTGCCGAGGATCTGGGCCTGGATGTCCTCGCGGTCGAAGTCACGGTCGTCGAAGACCTGGACACCCGGCAGCCGGGGCGGGCGGTCGGTGTCGGTGAACAGGCCCAGCGCGTCGACGTCGAGCGCCGGTTCCGCGTACTGCTTGGCCACGTTCCAGCCGACCGAGGCGTCGTCCCGGCCGCTCAGCAGCGTCAGCCCGTACGGTCGGCCGCGGTAGGTGGCCAGCAGCAGGGCCCGGACGGGGTCGAGGGTGAGGCGGTCGTAGCGGCCGACGAGCAGTAGCGAACCGCTGTGCCGCTCCTGGAACGCCGCGACGTCCGCCAGCTCCTCCTCGGCCACCCAGGTCCGGGCGAGCGGGCGGGCGAGGTCCGCGAGCCCCTCGGGCAGCTGCGCCGCGCCGAGGACGATTCCGACATCCAGCGGGTGCGGCTGCCGCAGGCCGCCGTACAGCCGGCCGGCGAGCTCGACGCTCTGCGCCAGATCGGCGCGGTCCTCGGTCGGGACCGGCACCGGCAGGAGCTGGGGGGATGCCAGGAACTCCCGGACGGCCTGCGGTAACTGGTCCCGGGTGACCGGACGGAACAGGGGGGTGGGTTCGGACCGGTCGGGCCGCTGGTCGGTGGGGGCAGCGTTCATGGTGGACACCTCGTGTGGTCCGCGCCGGGAGGGCGGGGGAAGGGGAGCGGCTCGGCGGGCGAGCCGATGACGGTCAGCCTGGCGGCCGGGGGGCGACAGGTCTGATGAGGCGGGGCGTCGACGAGCCGGCCGGCGGGTCCCGGGTGGTGGGCCCGGCCGTCATGCCGCACACTCCACCACCGGCACCGCGCGCCGGGTCAGCAGCCCCCGGCATGCGAAGGCCAGTGCGGCGGCGGCCAGGGCGGTGCCGGTCGCCACGGCGAACACCGCGCGCGGCCCGAGCGGGTCCATCAGCAGCCCGCCGGCCTGCTGGCCCAGCGCGTCGCCCAGGACGGTGGCCAGCGAGGCCCAGGTGAAGGCCTCGGCCAGCGAGCGGCCGTCGGCGATGCCGCTCACCAGGGTCATCTCGCTGGCGGAGACCAGGGCGATGGGTGCGCTGCCCACCGCGAGGGCCACCGCGAGGCCCACCGGGGAACCGGCGAGCAGCGTCAGGCCCGTCCCGAGGGCGTACGCCAGGAGCAGCCGGGGGAAGCGCACCTGGGGGGCCACCCGGGACTGGGAGCGGCCGAGCCAGAGGGCGCCCAGGGCGCTGCCGACCCCCCAGCAGGCGTAGACCACGCCCGCGCCGCCCGGGGCTCCGTGCCGGTCGACGAAGGCCGGGATGGCCAGCGTCAGCAGGCCGATGGGCACCGCGGAGAGGGCCATGATGCCGGTCAGGGCCAGCAGGGCGGGCTCCCGCAGCGGTCCGAGCGGGTGGCGCGGCTCCTTCGGAGCGGCCACCGCGGTGTCCTCGGTGCCGACCGGGAGCCGGGTGTACGCGAGCCCGAGCGTGCCCATTCCGCCCACCACCGCGACCGTCGTCAGCGCCAGACCCGCCGAGCCGACCAGCATCAGCGCTGCCAGGACCAGCGGGGCGCCGATCACCAGGACCTCGGTGAGCAGCGCCTCCCAGAGGTAGGCGGTCTCGCGTTCCTCCTCCTGGAGCGGCAGCCGCGCCCAGAGCGACCGCATGCAGGCGTTCGCGGGCGGCAGCACCGCCCCGGAGAGGACCGCCGCCGCTGGCTGTGCCCAGCCGCCGGGGTGGGTGAACCACACCAGGACGGTGAGCGCCAGCGGGTAGGCGACGGCGGTCGCCGTCAGCACCGCCGCCCGGCCGCGACGGTCGAGGTGGCGGGCGATCAGCGGGCTGCCGAGGGCCATCCCCAGCGTGTACAGCGCGGCGACCAGACCGGCCTGGGCGTAACTGCCGCCCTGCTCACGGACGGTCAGGACGACCGCCAGCGACATCAGATAGACCGGCAGCCTGGAGACGACGCTCCACCAGGCCGCCCCGGCCACCCGGGGGCGTGTGAGCAGATCGAGGAAGCGACGGGGCAGGCCGCTGGTCACGTGGTCGTTCTCCGTTCCGTGGCCGCACGGGGCGGCGGAGTCGGGTGCCGGGTCGCTGCGCGGGCGGGCGGCACGGCGGGATCAGGTGGGGACGACACCGGCCTCCCGAGCCGGCTCAACCTCGATCGCGAAGCGGTCGAGCACCTCGCGCATGCGGACTTCCACCTCCTCGACCGACCCTCCCACGACGTGGGCGTACCCCGAGGCGTTGTGCGAGGCCCGGCGGGCCGCCACCCGGTCACCGGCACGGACCTTGAGGACGGCGTCGACGACGCCGGGCATCCCCAGCAGCTCCTCCCGGGGGGTGATCCGCCGGATCGTCCCGGAGCCGGGCAGCGGCAGCAGCAGGTCGCCCGCACAGCGGCGCTCGCGGTAGTCCAGCCCGGGCCGGCGGCCGAGGTAGACCGCCAGGGTGGCGCCGAACACGTCGAAGCCGTACGCGTGGCCGTGGTTGGCGGGGATCTCGCAGCCCGCGAGCCGTACGCCGATCTCGCCCGCGTACACCTCGCCGTCGATCAGGAAGAACTCCATGTGGGCGTACCCGTGGTCGATGCCCATCCCGGTGGCGATGCGTTGGACCAGCGCCCGCACGTCGACCGGCGGCCCTTCACCGGTGCCGACGCTGATGTTGGCGTTCATCGCGCCGTCGACGATGTCCAGCGGTCGGCAGGGCATCGCGCTCGGCCACGCGTCCAGTACCTCGCCGCCGAGGATGATCGCGCACACCTCCCACTCGGTACCGCCGAGGTGCTCCTCCACCATCCACTGCCGTGCGGTGAGGTCGATCCCGGCGAGGTCACCGGGCCCTGCGAGCCGGTAGGTGTCCACGCAGGCGAACGAGTCCACCGGTTTGAGCACAACCGGCCAGCCGTGCCGCCCGGCGAACCGCTCGACCTCGGCGCTCGACCACACCCGGGTGAACTCCGCCGTCCGCAGGCCGAGTTCCCGGAAGCGGGCCTTCATGGCAGCCTTGTCCCGGACGAGGGTCACCTGCTGCTCGGTCAGGTGCGGCAGGCCGGCGAGCGCCGCGAACCGCTGGGCCACGGCCTGGCGGGGCTCCGACGGGTTGCAGAACCGGGTCGGCGGCACCGGCAGCCCGGCCGCCCACTCCCGGTACCGCTTCGCCTCCTCCTCCGCCGGCACGCCCTCACGCACCCAGAAGGCGGGCAGGTGCGCGGTCTCCAGGAGGTAGTCCTCCGGCAGGTCCAGGCGTGTCTCGGCGAACCGCAGCAGGACCAGCCGGTCGGCCAGCTCCCGGGCCGCGTAGCGGGTGAAGGACGAGGGTCGGTCGTCCACCATCAACAGCACCTCGGCGTCGGTCACACCGCCTCCAGCACCCGGCGGACGGTCTTGGCCGCGAGGGCCTGTTCTTCCTCGGGCAGCTCGGGGGAGAGCGGCACGCACAGGGTGCGGTCCAGCAGGTCCCTGGTCCGGGCGAAGCCGTCGCGGCTGAGCGCGAGCGGGCCCTCGGGGGCGTGGTTCCAGGGGAAGCCGTCGCGGTAGAGCGAACGGCGGCCGGCGAGCACCGGATGGTCGGGCAGCAGGTACTTCCCGAGCGTCCAGTTGGCGATGCCGGCGGCGGTGAGCGCGGTCACCGCGGCGTTCCGCAGCTCCTTGCTCTCGCACCGGAAACGCAGGCTGACCTTGACGTCCCCGGCGGCCCGGGGCCGGACCTCCAGGTCGGGCCGGTCGGGCAGTTCGGCCATGGCGATGGCGTACATCCGCTCCAGGCCCGCGAGCAGCTCGTCGAGGTGGCGGAACTGCTGGCACTGGACGGCCGCGACCTGCTCGCTGGTCACGAAGTTCTCCCCGAAGTGGGCGTCCTGGTCCCACGTCGGGTAGTGGCCGGGCACCCGCGCCGAGCCGTGGTCGTGGTAGCGGCGCATGGTCGCCCAGGCGTCGTCGTCATCGGTGAGGACCAGCCCGCCCTCGCCCGAGGTGAGGACCTTGTTGTGGTGGAAGCTGAACGTCCCGGCGTAGCCGGCCGTCCCGGCGTACCGGCCGTCGGGCAAGCGTGCGCCGAGGGACTGGGCGCAGTCCTCGATGAGGTACGGGACATCCGCCGGCAGCGGTGCCACGGTGCCCTCCATGTGGGCGGTGATCACCCGCCGGGCGCCGGGCGGCAGCAGTGTCGGGTCCATGGAGAGCGAGTCGTCGGCGTCGACCAGCACGGGGATCAGGCCGCACGACAGCACCGCGCCGGCCACCGCGACGAACGTGACCGCCGGGATGTGCACCAGGTCGCCGATGGCGGGGCGGGTCGAGATCAGGGCCAGCCTCAGTGCCTCCGTGCAGTTGTGGACGGCCAGGGCGTGGCCTGCGCCCAGCCGTTCGGCGGCCGTCCGCTCCAGCCGGGAGGCCATGCTCTCGGTCTCGGTCTGGTAGCGGAACAGGACCTGGTGCTCGATCACCTTCTGCAGTTCCGACATGTCGGACCAGTCGAGGTAGTTCGCTCCGTAGGGCAGGAAACGCTGCCCGAGCCGCTTGTCGAGTGAGCTCATGCCGTGTCGGACTCCGTGATCGGCTGCGCCGAACCGTCGACGACCATTTCCTGGCCTCGGTGGTTGCGGAGCAGCAGGCCTTCGGGGATCTGGGTGTAGGAGGGCGGCGCGATGGGGATCTTGCCGATCTTCGTGGTCAGGACGTACTGGGGGACGCCGAACCCGGTGATGTGGCCCTGGAGGCCGGCCATGATCTCCCAGCCCTTCTCCACGGACGTCATGAAGTGCGAGACCCCGGTGACGTTGTCGCAGTGGTAGAGGTAGTACGGCCGGACCCGGATCCGCAGCAGCTCGGTCATCAGGGTGCGCATGGTGGCGACGTCGTCGTTGATCCCGCGCAGCAGCACCGTCTGGTTCCCGACCGGGATCCCGTGCCGCAGCAGGCGGTCCACCGCCGCCGCGGCCTCCGGGGTGATCTCCTTCGGGTGGTTGAAGTGGGTGTTCAGCCAGACCGGGTGGTAGCGGGAGAGCATCGAGCAGAGGCCTTCGGTGATCCGCTGCGGCAGCAGCACCGGGAACCTGCTGCCGATCCGGATGATCTCCACGCTGGGGATCGCCCGGAGGCCGGCGATGATCTCCTCCAGCTTGCCGTCCTGGTAGGACAGCGGGTCGCCGCCGGTCAGCAGGACGTCCCGGATCTCGGGGTGGTCGGCGATGTAGCGCAGGTCCTCGTCGTAGGAGCCGCCCTCGTCGTCGCGGAAGTAGGTACCGTCGACGTCGGTGGTGTGGAACTTGCGCGTGCAGTGGCGGCAGTAGACCGGGCAGGCCTCGGTGATCAGCATGATCACCCGGTCCGGGTACTTGTGCACCACCCGGTTGGTCTTGCGGTAGTAGGTGTCCCCGACCGGGTCGACCTCGGCGCCGGGGAACTCCATCAGCTCGCCGAGCGCCGGCACCGCCTGCTGCCGGACCGGGCAGTCGGGGTCGTCCGGGTCCATCAGCGAGGCGTAGTACGGGGTGACGCTCCAGCGGTACTTGCCCGCCACCCCGGCGATGGCCGTCTCCTCGTCGGAGCTGAGGTTGATCCACTGCCGGGCCTTGTCGACGGTGGTGATGCGCCGGCGCATGTGCCAGCGCCAGTCGTCCCACTCGGTCTCCGGGACCCTGGGGCGGATCAGTTCGGGGCGGGCGGCAGCCGTGGACTCACGGAGTGTGTCGGACATGGCGGCTCCAGTACGACGCGGACGACGTGGACGGGGTGGACGGGGTGGACGGGGTGGACGCGACCGGTGCGGTCGGACCAGCAGGCTGACGGTCGGTGGGCGGGGTGACGGTTGGTGGCGGTGTCGGGACGGCTGAACGGGCGGGCCCACGCAGGGGCCGCGGCGGGCGGACGGCGGGCTCACGGCGGGCTCACATCGGGGCGAGCGCGAGCTGACGGAGGGTGCGCGCGACCCGCTGCGCGCCGCGCAGGTCGTCCAGGGCCGGGTCGAGCAGGTGCCAGGGCCCGGCTGCGGCGTCCGCCGGCAGTGCCCACACACCGGGGTCGGCCGGATCCTCCGCCGAGGGCAGCGGCAGGACCTCGGCGAGCCGGTCGGCCAAGTCCCGCTGGGCGGCCCCGAGTGGCGGCAGCAGGACCAGTGGTGCCCGCCGCGCCTGGGCGAGTGTGAGTGCCCCGAGGACCGGTGAGGCCAGGAACACGGCGGAATCGGCGTGGAGTGCGTCCACGTCGGCCTCGACGGCCCGGTGCACCCTGACATCCGGATGCTCCGCGAGGCTGCCGAGGGCGGACCGCAGGAGGTCGAGCCCGGTGTCGGTGACCACGGTGCAGTTTCCGGTGCGGTGCAGTGCCGCCTCGGCCCACCCCCGTAGTGCCCCGGTCGCGAAGGCCTCGGCGTCCGCCTCGGGTACGCCCCACAGGGAAAGCAGCAGGAGGGTGCCCGAGCGGGTCCGGCTCCGACCGGTGCGCTGCGGCGCGAGCACCCCGGTCGGCCGTGTACCGCGGGGGAGGGGCCCGGACGGCGGCAGCCATCCGGGCCGGTGGAGCCGTCCGACGGCACGCCCCGGCGGAGCCTCCGCTGCGGGCGGGCCGGGGTGGCCCGAGCCGAGGTGCACCACCGGCACGCCCAGGCCCAGCAGCCGTTCGGTGACCACCATGTCGTCGCAGACCAGCGCCGCGACCGGTGGCGGTTGGAGCTCGGACGGGTCCGTCCGGCGGAGGTCGCCGAGGTGGGCGGCCACCCGGCGCAGGGCGAGGACCGAGTCGAGCTGGTCCTCGCGGGCACTCAGCAGTACCCGCAGGGCGTGCACGGCGCGACCGCCCTGCGTTGCCGGGGACTCCCGGGCGGAGGTCAGTAGTGCCATGCGCCCACCGACCCGAGTCGCGCCACGTCGTCGCTGTATCCGGCGGCAGTGGTGGAGCACCCGCTGCACACCTCGGGCCCGCGATCACGGAAGTAGTCGGCGTGCGCCCGGAAGACCGGGGTGTCCAGCCGGATCACCCCCTGCTCCCGCAGAGGGGCACCCCCGGCCCCGTCGTCGCCGTCCCGGTGGGGGATGCAACTGCACGCGAACATCCGCCCGTACTTGCCGTCGACGTAGATGACGTCGTCGGCGACGTGGCACAGCGGTTCGGCGGCGCGCGGGGTGACGGACCGGGTGAAGTACCGCTCCTGCTCCTGCGGGGTGTCGCCGTAGAAGCGCTTGCCCATCGGGACCAGCACGGTGGCCGGGTCGGCGTCGTAGATCGGATCGCAGACGCTGCGGACGTGATCGGCGTCGGGGTAGGTGATCGTGCGGTCGAGCTTGAGCGCGGACAGCTCCCACTGCTGTACCCCCGCCTCGGTCAGCACCTCCTGCAGTCGTGGCATCTCGGTGTAGTTGTGCGGTCCGACCACGGTGTTGACCCTGGGCAGGACGCCGAGCGCGGCGGCGTCGCGCAGGCCCTGCAGCCCGCTGTCGAACATGCCGGGGGAGCGCCGGTAGAGGTCGTGGGTGGCGCCGGAGGCGCCGTCCAGGCTGACGATCACCTGGGCCAGACCGGCCGCGGCCAGTGGGGCGGCCATCCTGGGCAGCAGCGAGCCGTTGGTGATCAGGGACATCTTCATCCCCGAGGCCGTCCCGGCGCGCACCAGCTCGACCACGTCCGGGTGCATCAGCGGCTCGCCGCCGGTGAACCGGACATAGCCCACGCCGGCGTCCCTGGCCTTCGGCAGCAGGTCGTCGAAGTCCTCCCGGGAGAAGCGGAACGTGTCGCGGGAGAGGGCGAAGTCGCACATGAAGCAGTCGGCGTTGCAGGCTTCCAGGATCCTGATGAAGAGGTAACGATCACGGGCACGCACGGGGCGGAGACCTTCCAGGCGACTCACGGGACGAGTGGACGGGGTGGGGTGGCGGGCCGGCGGGAGTGCGCGGGTCAGGAGCGCGGATCCGCCGCGCCCAGGACGCCGAGCAGGGCGTCGGCCACCTGGGCCGCTCCGCCGGTGCCGATCGCCGTGGTGAGCGCGCCCCAGTCGTCGAGCCCGGCGGCCCGGCGCAGTGCCTCCAGGACGCCGTCGCGCAGGGCGTGGCCGACGGCTGGGCGGTCATCGCCCTGCGCCGCCGACGCGATCGCGCCGTAGATCAGTTCGAGGGCGCTGTCCTCGCCCTCCGAGCGGAGCGCCAGTGCCTCGTCCTCGGCGAGCACGGCTTTGGGCCAGGGCACCCGCAGCCCGGCCCCGAGCGCCTGGCTGTGGTACCGGCCGTTGAAGATCTGGCTGAGGTTCTGCGGTGGTAGGCAGACGGTGGGGACGCGCATCCCGCCCGCCTCCAGCAGGGTGGTCAGCCCCGGTGAGGTGAGCAGGACGTCGCAGTCGTCCAACCGCTCCAGGAACGCGCCGTGCGTGAGCGGCCCGGTGGTCGTCCGGGGCGGGGCGATCGCCGCGTCGACGAGCCGGCCCGCCAGGTCGGCGGGCAGGTTGCCGGCGATGTGCACCTCCTCGACCCCGTGGGCGGCGAGGGCCTCGAGTGCGGCCGGGACGACCAGACGCGGGTAGTGCCCGGGATCGTCGAGCCTCGGTGCCCGCAGACCGCCCAGGCTGATCAGTGCCTTGCGGTACGGGCGGCCGGTGCCCCGTCCGGCGCCGCGCTGCGGCTCCGCGGCGCGGGGCCGGGCGATCACCGCCTCTACCCAGCGCAGCCCCCGGGCGTCGGCCAGGACGTCCAGGCACTCGGGCGGCAGCTCGACGCTCTTCTGGGCGCAGTACACCGTCGCGTCCAGGGGCAGCGCGGAGCGGTCGCCCTCGGACCAGAGGAACGGCAGGCTGTCGACGAACACGGTGGGCACTCCTGCGGCCAGCAGGTCGTTCGCCGCCGCGCCGTCCAGGACGACCACGGCGGCCCGCACCTGCTGCGACCGCACCACGTCCCGGACCGCGGCGGCCGACCGGTCGGGATCGTCGGGCAGGTCGTGCCAGTCGTCCACCGTGTGCTCGGCGAGCAGCGGGCGGCCCAGCCCCGACGCCAGCCCGACGAAGCGCAGGGGAGGCGTCCTCGGGCGGTCCCGCAGGGCGGAGAGCACCGCGCTGAGCTTTCCCGAACTGCCCCAGCCGAATTCCGCCCCGACGAGTGCGACGGTGACCGGAGCGGATCCCGGTGCGGATCCCGGGGCGAGGGCCGTGGAGTGCGGGGTGACGGGGGATGACATCGGTTGTCTCTCGCATTTCCGTGGAGGGCCGGCCACGCTTCGGACGCCCACGCACGTACGCAGGCGGAGCCGCCTCGGGAGGGCGTGAACGGCCCGCCTGGTGGCTTCCTTCGGGCACAACCATTGTGTATACGGCCGGTTCGGGCAAGGCATCTGGTGAAGCGTTCAGGCTGACGAGTGAATAGCCCGATCGAGCTACTGGATATGATCCGATGAGCAATAGTTGACGATGGGTCACGCGGGTGACGGATCCATCGGAGAGGCGCGGGAATTGAATCGCCCACCGAGCGTTCGGCGACTAGGATCCGCTCCCATGGGCTATCTCGAAGCCACCGGCCTCGGTCACGTTCTCGCCGACGGTCGCGAGCTGTTCCACGACGTCTCCTTCCGTGTACCCGCCGGTGAAACGGTCGCGCTCATCGGCGACAACGGTGCGGGCAAGACCACGCTGCTGCGCACCCTCGCGGGCGAACTCCCGGCACAACAGGGGTCGTTCCGCAGCCAGGGTGCCCTTGCGGTCATGCCGCAGTTCATCGGCAGCCTGCGCGACGACCGCACCGTCCGGGACCTCCTGCTCACCGTCGCACCGCCGCCGCTCCGGGCGGCGGCCGCCGCCCTCGACGCGGCCGAGCTCGCCATGATGGAGGCCGACGACGAGCCCACCCAACTCCGCTACGCCCAGGCACTGGTGGACTGGGGCGAGACCGGCGGGTACGACTACGAGGTGCTCTGGGACACCGTGACGGTCGCCGCACTCGGCATTCCGTTCCAGATCGCGCAGTACCGGGAGGTGGCGACGCTGTCCGGCGGCGAGCAGAAGCGGCTTGTCCTGGAGGCCCTGCTCCGGGGCCCGGCCGAACTGCTGCTGCTCGACGAACCGGACAACTATCTGGACGTCCCGGGAAAGCGCTGGCTGGAGGAGCAGCTCGCCCAGACCCGGCAGGGCGTGCTGCTGATCACCCACGACCGCGAGGTGCTGAGCCGGACGGCCGGCCAGGTCGTGACGCTGGAGGGCGGCACAGCCTGGACCCACGGCGGCGGATTCGCCACCTGGGGCGAGGCCCGTGAGGCCCGCTGGCAACGCGCGGCCGAGCTGCGGCAGCGCTGGAGCGAGAAGCACGAGCAGCTCAAGGACCTCGTCAGGACCTTGCGCCAACAGTCGTCCATCAGTGACGAGATGGCCTCGCGGTACCACGCTGCCCAGACCAGGCTGGCGAAGTTCGAGGCGGTCGGGCCGCCGCCCGCGCCGCCACGCCGGCAGCGGGTCGTGCCGGACCTGCGCGGCGGCCGGACGGGCGTTCGGGCGATCACCTGTCGCGACCTTGAACTCAGCGGGCTGATGCGGCCGTTCGACCTGGAGGTGTTCTTCGGCGACCGGGTCTGCGTGCTCGGTTCGAACGGATCCGGCAAGAGTCACTTCCTCCGCCTGCTGGACGAGGCCGGCGGAGACGCGGCCGCGACCGTGGCGCACACCGGTGAATGCCGGCTCGGTGCACGTGTACGGCCAGGACTGTTCGCCCAGACGCACCGTCACCCGGAGTGGGCCGGCCGGACCCCGGCCGACATCCTCGGCGCCGGCGAGGGCGACCGGGCCGGGCTGGACCTGGAGCGCGCCATGTCGGCCCTGAGCCGCTACGGATTGGCCGGCGCCGGCCGCCAGAACTTCGAAACCCTGTCGGGCGGGCAGCAGGCACGCTTCCAGATCCTGCTGCTGGAACTCGCCGGGGCGACCCTGCTGTTGCTGGACGAACCGACCGACAACCTCGACCTCATCTCGGCGGAGGCCCTGGAACAGGCCCTGGCGGCCTTCACCGGAACGGTGGTGGCGGTCACCCACGACCGCTGGTTCGCCCGGGTGTTCAGCCGCTTCCTCGTCTTCCGGGCCGACGGCCTGGTGGTGGAGGCGGACGAACCGGTCTGGGACGAGGGTCGGGTCAGCCGCGTTCGCGGCTGACCCGAGCAGCCCCTTCGGACTGACTGCGCAACGGCCGAACGCGGGCGCGCCGCCGGCTCGTCCGCGCCTAAGCGGGCTCCGGTCCCCGGCCGCCCTCGTACACGGCGGCGGGGCCGTCGATCAAGGGAACACCGTAGGGGCCGAGTACCCCCCGACAGCCGACCGGGGGAGTCGACCGGGGGAAGCCGCATGGCAATTGCCTTGCTGCGACGGTGGATGCGAGCGATGCTGGGCCGATGCCAGGGCAGCGGAAGAGAAGGCGTCAGCGGGAGGACGAGATCCGGCGGGCCGCCGCTCGCTTCGCGCCCGACGCGGGTAGCTGGGACGTGCTCTTCGAGACCCAGGACGAGTCGGAATGGCGCGCTCACATCCAGCATCTCCGGGCGACGGACAGACAGATCGACTGGACGGCGGTGCGGATGGACACCTTCTGTGGGCGTCTGGTGCAGCCGACCACCTATCGGCTGAGCCTCTTCGTGCCGGCCCCTGTGCCCGGTCCGGGCCAGGACTCCGCCACTGATTGATCGTGTGGCCGGCGGAGGTGCCGGTTCGGCCGGGCGGGCGGGCCGTCAGGCCGCGGGCACGGGAGTCAGCCGGTAGGCGTCCCCGTGCGTGATCACGCGGCCGGCGGTGGGCGGCGCGAAGTGGGTGCCGAGGACGAGGGTGTCCGTGCCGGCGAGGGAGGCGAGCAGTTCGCGGCGGGAGGCCTCGGACCGACGCGGGTCGATGTCGACGCAGGCGCCGATGGCGGGGTGGGCGAGCTGGACCGGGTGGTGGATGCAGTCGCCGGTGATCAGCGCCGTCGCACCGTGGCTGGTCAGCTCGACGGCGACGTGGCCGGGGGTGTGTCCGGGCGTGGGCAGCAGGCGCAGGCCCGGGGCGATCGCGATGCCCCCGGCAGGGACGTCGACGAGGTCCAGCAGGCCTGCCTGCTCGACCGGCGTCACGGAGTCGCGGAACATCTGGCGGCGGGCCTCGTCCATGTCGTAGGCGGCCCAGAACTCCCGCTCGGCGCGGGAGGTGAGGTAGCGGGCGTTGGGGAAGGCCGGGATCCACGCTCCGTCCACCTCCTGGGTGTTCCAGCCGACGTGGTCGGCGTGCAGGTGGGTGAGGACGACGAGGTCGACGGAGTCCGGGGGGAAGCCGGCGGCGGTCAGGCGCTCCAGGTAGTCCGTCCGCAGGTTGTGCCAGGCGGGGTTGGCCCGCTCCTTCCCGTTGCCGATGCCCGTGTCGACGAGGACGCGCAGTCCGGCCACGGTGAACGCGAAGCTGTGGCTGTCGAGGTGCAGGATTCCCTCGTGGTCGGCGAAGTCGGGGTGCAGCCAGTCCTGGCCGGTCACCACCTCGGGGGTGGCGTCGGGCAACAGCCACGGTCCGGTCGCGGGCGGCAGGAGGACCTCGTCGATGCGGTGGACGGTGACCTCGCCCAGAGTCCAGGAGGGGGTGGGCGTGGCGGCGTGAGTCTGCATGGTCCGTCGTTTCCTCTGCTCTTGTCGGTGGAGGTGGTCGTTGGGGGGCGTTGGCGGAGTTGTTCGTTAACGCGGCGGTCGGCGGTCGGCGGTCGGCGGTCGGTCGGCGGTCGTTGGCGCGGGGTGTCGGCGCAGGTGTTCGTCAGCGCAGGTGGTCGTCTGCGGGGCGGGCTGCTCCGCGCCTTGACGCGGCGAGTGCTGCCAGTGCTGCCAGGGCGAGCAGGCCGGCGATGACGGCGTAGGCGTGGGAGGTGATCGCGAGCCCGTAGCGCTGGGTGGCGGCTCCCGCGGCGATGGCGGGCAGGCTCATGGAGAGGTAGCTGAGGACGTAGTAGGTGGCCAGCGACGCGGCGCGGTCCCGCTCGTCGAGCGAGGAGAGGATCAGGCGCAGCGCCCCCTGGGACACGGCGCCGAAGGCGATGCCGGCCAGGGCCGCGCCACCGTAGACGGCGGGCAGTCCGGCGCCGTGCAGACCGCTCAGGGTCAGGAGCGCGGCGGGAAGGACGGAGAGGCATCCGCCGGTCGTCGCGGCGAGGGGGTCGGTGCGCCGCACTGTCCACACGGTGAGGGCTGCGGCGGCGCTGAGGGTGAAGAAGACCATGCCGCGGGCTGCTTGCGGGGCGTCGGGGGCCACCAGGCGTACAAGGGCCGGCCCGAGAGAGGAGTAGAAGCCGCCCAGCGCCCAGATGGCCACGACCCCGGTGCCGACGGTGGAGAGGGCGCGGCGGACCGTGGGCGGGGCGCTGAGCCGCGGGCGCAGGGACCGCAGCGCGCCGGTGTGCCGGTGAGCCGTCTCCGCGGTGAACGTGACCGCGATCGCCTGGGCGGCGAACAATCCCGCCAGCAGGACGTAGACGGTGACGGTGGGGGCGGGGGCGAGGCGGACGAGGAGGGTGGCGGCCAGGACGCCTGCTGCCATGCCGGCGACCGGGGCGATGGTGTTCGCCAGGGCGGACCGGCCCGGACGCCGGGGGTCCTCCAGATCGAGGAGTGCTGCGCCCGCCGCGCTGGTGGCCGCTCCGGTGGCCAGTCCGTGCAAGGTCCGTGCGGCTGTCAGGACGCCTGCGCCGTCCGCAGAGGCCAGGAGAATCATGGAGCCGGCGGCTGAGACCAGGGCGCCCACCAGGACGGGCCGCCGTCCCAGGTGGTCGGAGAGCGCTCCGGTGGTGAGCAGGGCCAGCAGCAGCGCCAGGGCGTAGGCGCTGAAGACCACCGTGACGGCGAGCGCGGAGAGGTTCCACTGGTCCTGGTAGAGCGGGTACAGGGGCGTCGGGGCGCTGGAGGCCGCCAGCAGCATCACCAGGATCGAGGAGGGGAGAGCCAGGGAGGTTGCGCGGGCACGGGCGACCCCGTGGGGGCGGGGCGCGGGTGCGTCGGACAGGACGCTGGGCATGGGACTCCTTCCCGGTAAACGCAATCTGTTTGCGTTAAGCCACCGTAGGGCCTTCGGGGCCACTAACGCAAACTGTTAGCGTTTGGTGCGAGCGGGAGGCGTGTTTGGTGCGAGCGGGAGGCGTGGGCCTGGCGGAAGCGGTGGCGGTGGAGGTGCAGGCAGGGCTGGAAGTGCGGCGGGGGCGGAGGCGGCCCGCGCGGGGCCGCGCCGTTCCCGCCGTTCGGTCGCCGCAAAGGGCGCCCCGTAAACGCAAGGATTGTGCTTTAAGGTGGTGTCATGAGCCGCAAACAGATGGTGCGCCCCGGCGGGCGCAGTGCCCGGGTCCAGGCGTCGGTGCACGCCGCTGTACGTGAACTCCTGTCCGAGGTGGGCCGCGACGCGCTGACGGTGCCCCTGGTCGCCCAGCGCGCGGGGGTGACACCGTCGACCGTCTACCGCCGCTGGGGCGACCTCCAGGAGCTCCTGTCGGATGTCGCGGTGGAGCGTCTTCGGCCCGACGCGGCGCCGGAGGACCACGGGGACCTGCGCTCCGACCTGACGGCCTGGGCAGAGCAGTTCCTCGACGAGATGGCGTCCCCCTCGGGGCGCGCCTACATCCGCGACGCCCTGCTCGGCGATCCGGACGGCAGCAACGCCGGCAGGTGCTCGGCCTACGCGGCCGAACAGATCGACGTCCTGCTGGCGCGGGCGATCGCGCGCGAGGAGAACGCTCCCGGCGTCGAGGCGGCCATGGACCGCGTGGTCGCCCCCTTGATGTACCGCATCCTCTTCCGTCCGGCCGGTCTCGACTCCGCGTACGCGCGCGGGCTCGTCGCCGGGCTCCTCGGGTCAGGCCCGGACACGGACGCAGACGTAGGCCCAGGTCCAGGTCCAGGTCCAGACGCGGACGCGGACACGTAGGAGAAGACGCAGAGGCCGGCCGAGCGCCGGGCGGGGGCCGTTCGCGACGGCGGGTCCGTCGCGCCGCGGGCCGGCGTACTGCGGCGAGGGGCGGACCGCCGGTCGGGGTCCCCGCTACGCAGGGTGTGGCCGCCTGATGTCGCATCAGGCCGGCGTGTGACGAGAAGTGACCGCTGGGGCCGGGACGGTGGAGCGGTCCGCAGCACCGTCGCCCGTGCCGCGTTGCGGCCGGTGTGGTCGGTGCGGTCGGTGCGGTCTGTCAGGTCTCCGGGCGGGTCCGTCCGGAGGTGGAACGTGGGAGGGGAACCGCCATGGGGTCTGTGGGAGAGAGACTGAGCAGGACGCGGGAGCGGGCCTTCATCGGCCGGGAGGAGGAACTCGGCGCGTTCGGTGAGGCCTTGGCGGGGGATCCGCAGGCGCCGTTCGCGTTCTACGTGTTCGGGCCGGGAGGGATCGGGAAGTCGGCGCTGCTGCGTTGCCTGGCGGATCGGGCCCGTGCGGCGGGGCGGTCGATCGTCGAGGTCGACGGTCGCTTCGTCGGCCGCGACCCGGCCGATTTCGAGCGAGAAGCCGGCCCCTTCCTGGAGGTCGCCGGCACGGTGCTGCTCGTCGACTCCTTCGAGCACTGCCAGTGGCTGGAGAGCTGGTTGTGGCAGCGCCTCCTGCCTCGTGCTGCCGACGACACGCTGGTGGTCCTGGCCGGTCGCGTCGCGCCGCAGCCGCAGTGGCTCGCCGATCCGGCCTGGGCCGGGGCGCTGTACGTCCGTGAACTGGAGCCGTTCTCGGAGGAACAGGCCTGGAGCGTGCTGGCCACGGCGCAGGTCCGGCCCGAGTTGCGGGAGCGGGTGCTGCGTTTCGCCGGGGGCAACCCGCTGGCGCTGTCCCTCGCGGCGGCCGCGGGTTCGACGGGCTGGAGCAGGGAGGAGGTCTGGGCGCCCTCGGCCGACCTCCTGCGGACGCTGTTGACGGGGCTGATCGGGGAGGTGCCGACGGCGGCCCACCGCCGTGCCCTGGAGGTGGCGGCGCAGGCGCACTCGACCTCCGAGGAGCTGCTCGCCGCGGTCCTGCCGGAGGAGGACGTCCATCTGCTGTTCGGGTGGCTGAGGGACCTTCCCTTCATCGAGTCCGCCCCCCGGGGCCTCTATCCGCACGACGCCGCGCGCGAGACGCTGACGGCCGACCTGCGGTGGAGGGCCCCGCATGCCTTCGTGACGATGCGTCAGCGATTGGTGGAGGAGTATCTGCGCATGCTGCGCGAGGCACCCGAGGAGCGGGTGTGGACGGTCACCGACGAACTGTTCTACCTCTTCCGGGAGCTGGAGAGCCTGACCCGGCTGCGCACCTGGTCGCGTGAGGAGGAGGTGCACGACTGCCCGCTGCGGGCCGACGACCTCGACGACGTGCTCCGGATGGCCGCGGAGACCGAGGGGCCGGCCTCCGCGGAGCTGGTCCGCTACTGGGCCGAGCGGCAGCCGCAGGCGTTCAGCGTCTACCGACTGGTGAGCACGGGCCGGACCGTGGCGTTCACCGCCCGGCTGGCCCTGCCGGCCCCTGCCGACCCCCGGGACGTGGCCGTCGATCCCGTCGTCGCGGCCGCCTGGGAGTACACCGACGCCACCGCGCCGGTCGGCCCCGGCGAGCACATCGGCGTCAGCCGCTTCTCCGTCTACCCGGAGCGCTACCAAGTCCCCTCGCGCGTCATCGACCTCAGCAGCTCCCGCGCCCAGGCGGAGTCCGCCCGTGCCCGCGGCCGCGCCTACGGCTTCGCCGTCTGGCGGGACGCCGACGCCTGGGCCGACCGCGTCAGGGGAACCCTGAGCGACACCGGCGCGCGGCCGCGGGTCGGTGAGCACACCTACGGGCTGTTCGGCGTCGACTGGCGTCAGGTGCCCGTCGAGAAGTGGCTCGGCCGCTTCATCTCCGCCACCGACGTCCCCGCCCAGCCGGGGCCGTCCGCCCTCTCGCGCACCGCGTTCGACCAGGCCGTGCGGGAGGCGCTGGCGCACTGGCGCGACCCGGCCGCCTTCGCGGTCTGCGCCCTGTCCCGCACCCGCCTGGCGGCCGACTTCACCGATCCCGCCGAAGAGCTGCGCACCCTGCTGCGCCACGCCGTGGACGACCTCGCCGGTGACCCGCGCGGCGTGCGCGCCCGCGAGGCCCTGGCGGCGGGCTACCTCTCCGGTGCGCCCACGCAGGAGGCCGCCGCCCGCCGCCTCGGCCTTCCGTACGGCACTTACCGGCGTCACGTGCGCCAGGGCCTGGACCTGCTGTGCGAGTCCCTGTGGCGGCAGGAGCTGCACGGCCCCCGGTGACGAGGGCGGGCGCAGGCCCGCGAGGGCGGGCCGGACAGGTGCGGACAGCGGTGGACAGTCATGGCCCCCGGCGGGCCTGGATAGTGGACAGCGCTCCGCACGAGGCTGTGCGTCATGAACCTCCAACGCACACAGCCGGGGCGGACGGGGCCCGCCCCGCGGCCGGTCGCCGTGCTCACGGTGCTCGCCGCAGCCCAGTTCACCGTCATGCTCGCCACCTCGATCGTGAACGTCGCGCTTCCGCAGATCCGCGCCGGGGCCGGCTTGTCGGACAGTGGCACCACCTGGGTGGTCAACGCCTACGGCCTGGCGTTCGGAGCGCTGCTGCCGGCGAGCGGACGGGCGGCTGATCTGCTCGGCCGCCGCCGGGTGCTGGTCGCCGGCCTCGCATTGTTCGCGGCTGCCTCGGCGACCGCAGGACTGGCCACCTCCTCGGACGTGCTGATCGCCGCCCGTGCCGTCCAGGGGGTCGGCGCCGCCGCCATCGCCCCGGCTGCGCTGGCCCTGGCCATGGAGGTGTTCCCGTCCGCCGCCGGGCGCGGCAGGGCACTGGGGGTGTGGGGCGCGGTCTCCGGTGCGGGGGGAGCGGGCGGCGTGCTGCTGGGCGGTGCACTCACCCAGGCGTGGGGCTGGCCGTGGATCTTCCACTCCGTCGCGCTCGGGGCGGCGCTGGTCCTGGCCGCCGTGGTGGCCCTCCTCCCACGGGCGGCCGGACGGAAGGCCGGGCGGTTCGACCTGCTGGGCACCGTCACCGTCACCCTGGCGCTGACCGGCCTGGTGTGGGGGCTGACGACCGCCCGCGGCGCCGGCTGGACGGACGCCCGGGTGCTGGGCGCCCTCGGCGCGGCCGCCGTGCTCCTCGCGGCGTTCGTCGTGATCGAGCTCCGCCGGCCGAACGCGCTGATACCGCGGAGGCTGTTCTCCACCGGCCGGGTGGCGGCAGGGAACCTGCTGATGGCCCTGCTGGGGTCCGTCTGGATCGCCCTGTTCTTCTTCCTGCCGCTCTACCAGCAGCAGGTCCTCGGCTCCAGTCCGCTGGTCGCCGGGGCGGGCCAACTCCCCCTCGCCGCGGCCAACATGCTCGGATCGGCCCTCGCGCCGCGCGTCTCCCGGCGCATCGGCGCCACCGCGACCGTCACCGCGGCCCTGCTCACCGAGGCCGCGGGCCTGCTCTGGCTGTCACGGATCACCGCCGACGGGAGCTACCTCGCCGATGTCCTGGGCCCGAGCGTCCTCGTCGGCCTCGGCCTGAGCATCGCCTTCGTCCAGCTCACCGCATTCGCCGTGGAAGGCCTCCCGCCGCAGGACGCGGGTCTGGCCGGCGGACTGGTGAACACGACCCGCCAGGTCGGCGGCGCGATCGGCCTCGCGGCACTGGCCACCCTCGCCGGCTCCGTCACCGCCCACGCCTCCACGCACGAGCCCCATCTGGCGGCCCTCACCGCCGGCTACCGCGCCGCTTTCGCGGTGTCGGCCGGCGTCCTGGCCACCACCGCACTCCTCGCACTGCTCCTCACCCGCGGCACCCGTCCGCGAACCGCGGCCGTCGCTGCCACCACGGCCACCGCTGCCACCACGGCCACCGCATCCACCGCGACCCACTCGGCCTCCGGCTCGCGTACCCCGACAGCCCTGCATGCCCCGTAGGCCCTCGAACCGCAATCCCCGAAACCCCGCCCGCCATCTTCCCGCCATCCGCGCTATCGCCGTGGACCCGCTGCCCCCGTGAACCGCAATCCCCGCTATCCCCGCGGTTCACCCCGGACCGGCCGGCCGGCCCGACGGCCCCGGCCGAACCGCCGGCAACCCGCCCACAGGAGAGGAACCACAACCATGGTCACCATCGACGAGACCGCCCCCGTCGTCGTCCGCCTGTCCACCGTGATCGACGCCCCACTCGCGACGGTGTGGGAGCTGCACACCGACGTCGCCGCCTGGCCCACGTGGAACACGGACATCGAGCAGACCGTCGTCAGCGGCCCGCTGTCGCCCGGGAACTCCTTCGGCTGGCGGACCCACGGCCTGGACATCACCTCCACGGTGTACGAGCTCGTCCCCGGTGAGCGGATCGTCTGGGGCGGCCCCGCCGACGGCATCGACGGCGTCCATGTGTGGACGTTCGAGCAGGGCGGGAACCACGTCACCGTCCGCACCGAGGAGTCCTGGAGCGGTGCTCCGGTCGAGGCCGCGGCCGACCACCTCGGCGAAGCCCTCCACGGCTCCCTGGAGAACTGGCTCTCCCACCTCAAGAGTCGGGCCGAGAAGCCTCTCTGACCAATCGTCACAAATTGCGGCGTTCGCGCCGTCCTGCCATCACACCCACCGGAAGAGAGTCCTGCCATGACCGCCGTCAAGCCCCCCTACCTGACCGGCCACTTCACCCCCGTCGCCGACGAGATCACCGCCACGGGGCTCACCGTCGAGGGCACCCTGCCGCCCGAACTGACGGGCCGGCTGATCCGCAACGGCCACAACCCCAAGCCCGGCATCACCCCCACCCACTGGTTCAAGGGCAGCGGCATGGTGCACGGCATCCGGCTGCGCGAGGGCCGTGCCGAGTGGTACCGCAACCGCTGGGTCCGCACCCCGGCCCTGGACGGCGCCCCCTACATGACCGAACACGGCCCCGACCTGACCGCGTCCGCCGCCGGCACGCACGTCATCGAGCACGGCGGACGGCTGCTCGCCCTCTGCGAGGCGAACCTCCCGTTCGAGCTCACCCGCGAGCTGGAGACGGTCGGCGCCCATGACTTCGACGGCAAGCTGCGCACCGCGATGACCGCGCACCCCAAGGAGTGCCCGGTGACGGGGGAGCTGCACTTCTTCGGATCCTCGCCGTTCCCGCCGTTCCTCACGTACTACGTCGCCGACGCCAAGGGCGGGATCGTCCACACTGCCGAGATCCCGGGGGCGACCGCCTCGCTCAAGCACGACTTCGCCATCACCCGCCACCACGTGGTCTTCGTGGAGGGCAACGTCACGTTCGACCCGACCGACCACTCCGGCATCCCCTACGGCTGGAACGACGGGCAGCCCGCCCGCATCGGCGTCATGCCCCGCGGCGACGACGGCGCCCGCAAGGTCCGCTGGTTCTCCATCGAGCCGGGCAACATGCTGCACGTCGCCAACGCCTACGAGGACAGCCGGGGCCGCATCGTTCTGGAGGGCCCCACCGTCGACCGGGAGGGATTCCGGCTCTCCTGGAACTGGTGGGTCGGTGCGCCCGGACGCGGCACCGAGCCCGTCGCCCGCTCCTACACCCGTCGCTGGGTGGTCGACATGGCGGCCGGCACCGTCGACGAGCAGATCATCGACGACCTGCCGGTGGAGTTCCCCACCCTCAACGAGGAGTACCTCGGCGCCGAGAACCGCTACCACTACGCCATCTCCTTCCCCGACGAGAAGGGCTTCGGCGGCTACGGCGTGGTCAAGTACGACCGCACCACCGGTGCACGCCGCATCCACCAGGTCGGCGACGCCCGGATGCCCGGTGAGGCCGTCTTCGTCCCCGCCGCCGAAGCCACCCGCGAGGACGACGGCTACCTGCTCACCGTCGTCTCCGACCTCAAGCAGGACGCCTCCCAGCTGCTGGTCCTCGACGCCTCCGGCCTCGACCGGATCGCCACCGTCCACCTGCCCCACCGGGTGAGCGCCGGCCTCCACGGCTCCTGGATCCCTGACGGCACCTCGGACGACGACCGGCGCTGACGCACCGTGAGGAGCCAGTCCGGCTCCTCCGGCAGGCCGACACCCGAGGGCTGGCGCCGAAGCCCTCGCTACGACGGCCAGGCGCCCGGGCCCGGCGCCGCCGGGCCCGCAGGCCTCGATGCCCTTCCCGCTCGCCGGGAAGGGCATCGGGCCATGCGGCGGACCATCGCCCGCTCTCGTCGTGGAGGGGCTCCGCCTCGGCTTGCTTCCGGGTGCAAATGACATAGATCATCATCCTATTCACCGGTTGGGGTGGTTTTCGCCCTTCGGTGTATCTTGCGCCGATTATGATCCACTTTCTGTGACGAACAGTCAGAACACCCGAACGGCCGAGGATGCGGCCGACGTGGTCATCCTCGGCGCCGGGCCGGCCGGACTCCTTCTCGGCAACCTCCTCCACCGGAACGGGATCGACTGCGCCGTCCTGGAGCGCGCCGACCGGATGCACGTCCAGACCCGGGCACGCGCCGGCTTCCTCGCCGCCGAAACCGTCCGGACCCTGGACCGCCACGGCCTGGCCGAGGGCCTGCACCGGCGCGGCCGCCGGCACGGAAGCTGCGAATTCCGCACCGACGACGGCCGCTTCCGCCTGGACTACGGCAGCCTCGGCCGCGGCGAGCAGCACACCGTCTACCCGCAACAGGACCTGGTCACCGACCTCTTGACGCAGTACCTGGACGCCGGTGGGCGGATCCACTTCGAGACCGAGGCGCTCGCCGTGCTCGACGCGTCCGGCCCGCGGCCGTCGGTCACCGTGCGCGGAGCGGACGGCCGCCCCGGCCGGTGGCGGGCCGGATACGTCGCCGGCTGCGACGGCCGTCACGGTGCGACGCGCCGTTCACTGCCGCCCGGGGCGGTCCGCCACCACCGTGACCACGGCGTCTCCTGGCTCGGCCTGCTCGTCGAGGCGCCGCCGAGCCTCGACGCCGTCGGCTACGCGGTGCACGGCCGGGGTTTCGCCGGGCACATGGCACGCACCCCGGAGATCACCCGCTACTACCTGCAGTGCGAACGCGGCACCCCGGCCGACGCCTGGTCCGAGGAACAGATCTGGGACGAGCTCGACCTCCGCATGCGTGCCGGGGACTACGGGCCGCTGAACCGCGGCCGGATCCTCCAACGCGCTGTCGTCGACCTCGAGTCCGACGTCGTCGAACCGCTGCGCCACGGCTCGCTCCTCCTGGCCGGCGACGCCGCCGGCCTGATCAGCCCGTCCGCCGCGAAGGGCGCCAACCTCGCGGTGCTGGAGGCGGAACTCCTCGCCCGGGCCTTGATCGACGACCTCGCACACGGCGACGGCGACGCCCTCTCCCGCTACTCGGCCCGGGCCCTGGCGCGCATCTGGCGGGCGCAGGAGTTCTCGCAGTGGATGATCCGGCTGCTGCACAGCTCGCCCGGTTCGGACGGCGAATCGTTGTTCCGCGATTCCCTGCGGCGTTCGCGCATCGAGTCGCTGCGCACCTCGCGCACCCACCAGGACTGGTTCGCCGAGAACTACGTCGGCCTGTGAGCCGACGGCCCGAGCGTCGGACCCCGAGCGCCGAGCGTCGGACCCCGAGCACTGAGCACCCCAGCACTGAGCACCGGAACGAGGACCCCTCCGCCATGACGACGACACCCCCGGACGATGCGACCCGCCTCCGCGCGACGGCCGCATTCGTCAGGGACCAGGACAGCACCACCCTGCTCCGGCTCCTGCTGCCCGGCATCCAGGGGCCGGAACTGCGGGCGCTGGTGGACCACTGCCGCTTCGCCCACGCCGCGCTCCTCGTCTTCCCGGCGGACCAGGCGGCACTGTGGGCGGAACTGGCCGCCTGCGGGCTGGCCGTGGACGCGCCGCCGGCCCCCAGCGTCGTCGTCCGGGAGCGGCTGGCGCTGCGGCACGGGCGGGACACGGCCGAGCTCGACGTGTCCATCCTGCGCCCGCCGGTGCGCGGCCCGGACGGGGAGCGCCGGGAGGTCGAGGTGTTCGCGCTGACCGTACCGCCGGGCTCGGAGCTGGCCGGGATCGCCGCGCACGAGCGGGCCCGCCAGCATGAGGCGCACCTCGCCTTCGAGGTCGAGCGCCCGGACCCGCTGGTGCTGCGCGGCCTGTGCGCACTCCTCGCACGGCACGGCGCGGCCGCCGACGGCGGTGGATACAACCCGCACGAGGACGGCACGGTCCTCTACTTCACCGCCCCCGCGGCTTCCAAATGCGGGTACCGGCGGGTGGAGCTCCACATGAGCGGCGATCACCCGGACGTGCTGGCGGCGCATCTGGGTGAGCACCTGGCGCACCGGCCGGCCCGGACACTCCTGCACCTGTTGACCGGAGCGTGGACGACGCAGGCCCTGGCGGTGTGCGCGCAGCTGGGGGTGCCCGACGCCCTGGACACCCGCGCGGCGACCGGCGTCGAGCCCCTGGCACGGCAGGTCGGCGCCCACCCGGAGAGCCTGGCGACGCTTCTGCGCTACCTCGCGATGCTGGACGTGGTGGCGCAGGACGGCGACGGCTTCCGGCTCACCGGGCTCGGCGCGCTGCTGCGCGCGGGCTCGCCGGGGTCGTTGCGGCCGCTGGCCCTGATGTACGGCGGCCCGTTCTACCGCTCCTTCGCCGGCCTCGGACACACGGTGCGGACCGGGCAGGCCGCCTTCGACCATCTCTTCGGCGAGAACCACTTCGACCACTTCGCCCGCGACCCCGAAATGGCCGAGCTGTTCGACCGCTCCATGGCCGCGAGCTCCCGCATGTTCGAACCGATCCCCGCCCACCCGGTCGTCGCGGCCGCCGGCGCGGCAGCCGTCCCGATGACCGTCGTCGACATCGCCGGCGGGAACGGGGAACTGCTGGGGCGCGTCCTCGCGGCGCACCCGAGCCTGCGCGGCGTCCTGCTCGAACGCCCGCACGCCGTCGAGGCCGCCCGCAGGCTGCTGGACGCGCGTGGGTGCGGCGAGCGCTGCACCTACCGGGCGGGCGACTTCGCGGACGTGCCGCCCGGCGCTGACGTCTACCTCCTCTCCCGGGTGCTGCACGACTGGGACGACGCGCGATGCCGGGAGATCCTGCGTCACTGCGCTCGCGCGATGCCCGCCCACGCCGACCTGCTCATCGTCGAGCGCGTGCTGCCCGCCGACGGGTCGGCCTCTCTGGCCACCGCGTGGGACCTCCACATGATGTGCAACACCGGCGGCCGGGAACGCCGCGCCGACCACTACGCCCGGCTGCTCGGCGACGCGGGACTCGAACTGCTGGAGTGCTCGCCGCTGCCGCTGGACGCCACCGTCCTGCACGCGCGCAAGGTCGCCGTTCCCAGGCCCGCGTCCCCGTCCTCACCCCGTCAGCTACCGGTCGCGGCGGGAGTGCGGCCGGCCCGGGTGGACGTGATCGCCGACGTGACGGGCCACCGAGAACGGGGTGTTCCCGAACCGGAGCGGTTCGGGAACACCCCGTTGCCGGAGGGGGCCGGGAGCGCGGTGTGCCCGGGACCGCCCCCGGGGTGAGCGATCGTCATGTGCGCGACGCGGTGGACGCCGTCGATCGAGCCCGGCGGCCCCCGCTGACCTGCGACGGGCAAGGCTCGATCGTCACGGTCGGCCCCTCACCGCCTTCCTGCTTCCGGCCCCGGCGTCATCGACTACCCGGGGCGGCACGCGTGGCGCAGAGACCTTCCGGCTATCTGGCTTCGCGTGCTATCTTGCGATGCATGGTACCTGGCATCGCAAACCCCGAAGGCGGCGCGGACGCGGCGGACGGACCCGTGGCGACCCAGCTGCGCAAAGGCGTGCTGGAGTACTGCGTGCTGGCGCTGCTCCGGGACGGGCCGCGCTACGGGGTCGAGCTGCTGCAGGAACTCGGCCGCTTCCCGATGCTCGCGACCAGCCAGGGCACGATCTACCCCCTGCTGTCCCGGCTGCGCCGCTCCGGACTCGCCGACACCTTCCTGCGTGACTCGGCCAGCGGCCCGTCCCGCCGCTACTACACCCTCACCGAGGCCGGCCACAGTGCCCTGCGGGAGTTCACCGCCCTGTGGCCCGCCTTCCGTGAAACCGTCGACCACGTCCTCGCCCCGGGAGAGAACCCGTGAACAACCCCATCGAGCACCCCCTGGTCCGTGCCCACCTCGACGCCGTCGACCGGTACACCGCCCCGCTGCCCGAGGAGCGCCGCCGCGAACTCCTCGCCGACCTGCGCGAGCACGTCGAGGTCGCGCTGG
The DNA here is from genome assembly GCF_045160625.1 of Kitasatospora sp. NBC_00039. Classification (NCBI taxonomy): domain Bacteria; kingdom Bacillati; phylum Actinomycetota; class Actinomycetes; order Kitasatosporales; family Streptomycetaceae; genus Kitasatospora; species Kitasatospora sp. NBC_00039. The sequence goes on from NZ_CP108290.1 coordinate 690,978, forward strand.
CGGAGCGAGACCTCGTCGACGAGGGCGCCGTCCGGCAGGTTCTCGGCCGGCTCGGCAGCCCCCGGCAGATCGCCGACGCCGCGCTGGCCGAGGAGGGCCGCACCCGGCCCGAGCCGGAGACCGGCCGCCGCACCACCCTCACCCTGGCCCTCGCGGTGCTGCCGATGCCGCTGCTCCTCGTCCCGGCGATCGGGCCCGGCCTCGCGCTGATCGCCGCCGTCGTCGCCACGGCCAGGGTCGCCAGGTCCGCCCAGTGGACCCAGCGGGAGAAGAAGCAGGCGGCCCTGCTCCTGCTCAGTCCGATCCTGGTCACGCCGGCGGCCGCCGGCGTCGTCGCGGCCGTCTCCCGCCTCAGCCCGGCCGGGGTCCTCGTCGCCTGCGCGGCGGGCTTCTGCCCCACCCTGATCGCGGCGGCGCGACTGGCCCGCTCCGCCGCCCGCCTGCGCACCGCCGCCGTCACCACTGCCACCGCTTGAGTACCGGCACCGCTTGAGCACCGGCACCGCCTGACCCCGACCGCGATCTCGACGGCCACGGCCACGGCCACGGCCGCCACGCCGCTCGGCCTCGTGGTACGGACCGCCGCGCCGCGTTACGCGGTGGAGGCGCCCGGTGGGGTTGGCGGTGGCCGCCCCTGGGTGGTGAGCCCGGGGAGGGGCGAGGGCCCGCCGTCGGGCGAGCCCTCGCCCCTGTGCGGACGCCGGACCCTGTGCGGACGCCGGACCCTGTGCGGACGCCGGCCGGGCAGTCCGCCGATGAGATGCCGACGGATGGGGCGCCGCTCAGCGGGCCGGCGTCTCCGCCGGCTGGGCGGTGGCGGTGTCCTCGTCGTGCTCCGTGATGGCCGGTTCGGCGGCGGTGGGTGTGGAGTTCTGGCCGGCGGTCTGGCCGGCGGTCTGGCACGCACTGCACGTGTGCCAGCGTGGTCGGGGCCTTGGTCGGTCGTTCTCGGTGAATCGGTGCGGGGCGAGGGTCATCTCGCCGGTGTCCAGACCGCACAGAGTGAGGGGCCCGCAGGCGCCGGAGGCTTCCGCGGGGGCCGCGTGTGCGCGGCGCACCGGGTTCTCCGGGTGCGCTGGCGTGTGGTCGGGGTCGAGGACCCGAACATTGCTTGGCATATCCATTTCCAGTACGACGACGATGTCCATCCCCTCAACGTGGGCGCCCGGTCCCTCCGCCGCACCCGCACGGTGGCATCCGGACCAGCCGGACCACCCCCTGGCCCCGAGGGTGCCCGGGAGTCACGGCTTTGCCGGGCGGGAGCCCTGGCCATCGCCGAGCCGGAGGAGCTCCATGTCCGACGAGACGAGACGGGCGCGCCGAACGCCGGGGTGGCGGCGCCACCGACCCATGGACGGAACGGCCCAGGCTTGCAAGTGGGGCGCGTGTGCAACTATTGTGAGATCAGATAAAGCCTGCTTGCAATATCAAGGGCATCCGCCGTGCCGGCCCGGCCGCGCCGTCGCGGGCCCTACGGCTGCCCGGCAACGAGCCGCCGCTCACCGCTGAACCTCCGCCGCACCGGTGGCGCGGGGCCGAGGCCGCCCCGAGCCACCGGATCCCGCCCGTCCGGCGCCCTCCCGTCCCGGACGTCCCATCAGGAGATCCGCCATGAACGCCACCCTCTTCACCCCCTACACCCTGCGGGCGCTGACCGTTCCCAACCGGATCTGGATGCCGGCGATGTGCCAGTACAGCGCCGCGCCGGACGGGGACACGGCCGGCGTGCCGACGGACTGGCACTTCGCCCACCTGGCGGCCCGTGCCACCGGCGGCACGGGGCTGATCATCACGGAGGCCACCGCCGTCAGCCCCGAGGGGCGCATCAGCCCGTACGACCTCGGCATCTGGAACGACACCCAGGTCGCGGCATTCCGCCGGATCACCTCCTTCCTCAAGGCGCAGGGCACCGTCGCGGGCGTCCAGCTCGCCCACGCCGGACGCAAGGCGTCCACCGAGCGGACCTGGGTCGATCGCGGGCGTGCCGTCGCCCCGGACGAGGCCCACGGCTGGACGCCGGTGGGCCCCAGCGCCGTTCCCTTCAGCCCCGCGCACACCAAGCCCGACGAGCTGACCGTAGGGCAGATCGGCGGGATCGTGCGGCAGTTCGCCGACGCCGCCCGGCGTGCGCTCGGCGCGGGGTTCCAGGTCGCCGAGATCCACGGCGCCCACGGCTACCTGATCCACGAGTTCCTCTCCCCGAGCAGCAACCACCGCACCGACGCCTACGGCGGCTCGTTCGAGGGCCGCGTCCGCTTCGCCCTGGAGGTCGTGGACGCCGTTCGCGCGGTGTGGCCGGAGGAACTGCCGGTCTTCTTCCGCATCTCCGCGACCGACTGGCTCACGGAGAACCCGCAGGACGGCCGCGAGGGATGGACCTCGCAGGACACCGTCCGACTGGCCAAGGAGCTCCGGGCCCACGGCGTGGACCTGATGGACGTCTCCACCGGTGGCATCGTCCCCGACGCCCGCGTCGAGTCCGGGCCCGGCTATCAGGTGCCCTTCGCCGAGGCCGTGCGCCGTGACGCCGGCATGCCGGTGGCGGCCGTCGGTCTGATCACCGACGTGGCCCAGGCCCAGGACATCCTCACCAGCGGCCGGGCCGACGCCGTCCTGATCGGCCGCGAGTTGCTGCGCAACCCGTCCTGGGCGCGCCATGCCGCAGCCGAGCTCGGCGCCCGGGTCCCCGTACCCGTCCAGTACCACCGCGCGTAGCGGCACTACGGCACGCCCCGGTCGCGCACCGCGCACCCGCCCCGCGCGGTCCGTGACCGGGGGCGTCCCTCGGTATCCCGTCGCGGACCGCGCACGAGTGGGACGCGGCGGGCGGCGCGGTGCGGCTCGACGGGAGTCGGGAATCGCGTGGTCAGGGGCGAAGGTGGCGGCTCGCACGGCCCGCGCGCGGCCGGCACGTCCGGGATCGGCAGGACCGGGCCCACTGCTGTCTTCAAGGAGACTCCGGGACCGGAAGGATTCCCCATGACCACTGTGCCCGAGCCCGAGCTGGTGACCATCGCCCCCGCGACGACGGCCGTCCTCCGCGCCACCGTACCGATGGCCGCGCTGCGGGACTTCTTCGACGCCGCGTTCCGCGCCTTGGCCGAGGCCCTCGCCGCCCAGGGGGTCGCACCCGTGGGCCCCGCCTTCGGCCGCTACCGCGGGACGTTCGGCGACCCCGTCGACATCGAGGTCGGGTTCGCGACCGACCGGGCCGTCCGGCCGGACGGGGAGGTCGTGGCCGAGGCACTGCCCGGCGGGCGCGTGGCGCGGATGGTGCATGCCGGTGCGTACGACGGGCTGGGCGAGTCCTGGGAACGGCTCCACGGGTGGATCACGGAACAGGGCCTCTCGGCGGAGCCGCACAGGTGGGAGGTCTACCCCACCCAGCCGTCGCCGGACATGGACCCGCGTACGCTCCGCACCGAACTGAACTGGCCCGTCGCCGACTGACACGACGCGGTCGGGTGGGACCATCCCGCCGGTGACCTCCTGAAGGGGGCGGCCCGCCGGCTGCCCCCTTGGAAGTGTCGGACAGTGGCCAGTGCCATCCGGTCCGACGTGATTCTTTCTGTCTCCCGGCGGGGCGTGACGACGCGTCGGACTCCATGACCCCTCAGGTATTCGTCGGTGGTCCGCTACGCGAAGGGGTCCTCGGCGGTGAAGCGGCGCAGGTGGCGGGCGAAGTGCGCCGCAGCAGGGCACCCAGCGCATCCGCGATCTCGCTGCCCACCTCGTTCTCCATGCCACCAGATTAGCGTGCGCGGTGCACGCATCGGGTGCTACAGTTCAGGAGAAGCGTGCGCAATGCACGCATCTCCTGAATTCCCCTACCCCGAAAGGAAGTCCCATGACCCGCACCCGCATCGAGGCCGCCCTCGACGACCTCCTCTTCAACCGCGACCTCACCGTGTCCGAGGCCGCCGACCGCCACTTCACGCCGGAGTACCGGCAGCGGACCGACGGGGAGTGGGCCGACCGTGCCGAGTTCCTCGACCACATCACCCACCTGCGCACCGTCGTCGCCGGTGGCCACGTCGTGGTCCACGAAGAGCTCCACGACGGCAACAAGTACGCCGACCGGCACACCGCCCACGTCACCAAGAAGGACGGCTCCACCGTGCGGATGGAGGTGTACGTGTTCGCCGACCTCGCCCCCGACGGCCGGTTCAGCCGGATCGAGGAGACCACGCTGATGCTCGAGGGCTCCGAGGCCGACCGCACCATCGGCAGCGCACGCTGAAGCCGGTTCCCGCGCCGCGGACGGACGACGGGGGAGTTGCGCGGGCAACACTCCGGTGCGCACTGCGGGTGCCGAGCGCGATCTCGGCACCCGCGCCCGGCCGGGGCTCGGGGGTGGGCTCCTCGGCCCCGGAAGCTGCGCCGCCGCCTCGATGCGGCGACCGGATAGCCGACGGAGGGCACCCGAGACAATGCCGACCCCCTACAACCGGACCCCGCATCGTCCGTGACCCTCCGACACCAGCGGTGTCCACCACCGTGGATACGATCCGAGTGACGGACACCTGGAGCAGGATCCCGGGATCGACTGCCACGCCGTTCACCGGCTCGTCGTCACCCGGGAGAGGCTTCCGAACGTGGCCGTCCCGGACGAATGAGGTGGGCCGCACGGAAACCACCGCAGGCCTTCGCACGCTCCTCGCCCGGCAGGACCACCCCACCCGAGAGGGCACCACCGAGTGAGCAAGCAGGTCATCACCCCCAAACAGCGCGGCTACCTGATCGTCAACTCCCACCCCGACGGGTGCGCGGCGACGGTCGACCGGCTGTGGGACGGCATCGGGCCGGCCGCCCCCGGCAGCAGTGAGCCGGCCGACTCCGGCCACCGCGCGCCGGTCGCCCTCGTCCTGGGCGCGAGTGCCGGGTACGGCCTGTCCATCCTGCTGGCCGGCCTGCGCCGTCAGGGCATCCGCGGCGTCGGCGTCGCCTTCGAGGCGGCCGGCACCGAGCGGCGTACCGCCTCGGCCGGCTGGTACCGCACCGCGGCCGCGGCCCGGCTGGTCGAGGTGGCCGGCGGCGACTTCACCTTCGTCAACGCCGACGCCTACGCCGACTCCACCCGGACACGGGTGCTGGAGCTGCTGGCCGACCGGTACGGACCGGTGGACTACCTGGTCTACTCGCTGGCGTCGCCGCGCCGCACCGACCCGGCCACCGGGGTGGTCCACCACTCGGTCATCAAGCCGATCGGCGAGGCCTACACCGCCCCCTCGCTGGTGTTCGAGGACGGCACCGCGTCGATCGGCACCGTGGACCTGTCAGCGGCCGACGAGGACGAGCAGGCCGCGACCGTCCAGGTCATGGGCGGCACGGACTGGAAGCTGTGGGTCCAGGCCCTCGCCGGCGCCGGGCTGCTCGGCGAGGACTTCACCACGGTGGCACTCTCCTACGTCGGCTCCGAGATCACCGCCCCGGTGTACCGGCGGGGCACCATCGGTGCAGCGAAGGAACACCTGGAGAAGACGGCGCACGAGCTCAACGCCGACGTCCTGGCCGACCGCGGCCGCGCCTTCACCGTGGTCGCCGGCGCCGCCGTCACCCAGGCCTCCACCGCCATCCCCTCCATCGCCCTCTACACCTCGCTGCTGCGCAACGTGCTGGGCGCCGGCGGCTGGCGTACCACCGCCGACCAGGCGGTGGACCTGTGGGAGCAGCTGGCCGGCTCCCGGCCGCTGAACCTGGACACCCAGGGCCGTATCCGCCTGGACGACTGGGAGATGGACCAGGACGTCCAGGACGGCGTCCGCAAGCTGTGGGAGGACCCGGGCGCCTCGCTGGCCGACACCCCGGCCGGCCCGGCCTGGTTCTACGACCAGTTCCGCGAGCTGTACGGCTGGGACGTCCCGCAGGTCGACTACGAGGCCCCGGTGGAGACCTCCGTTCCCTGGCCCGCCGAGGGCGTGTAGCGGAAAGCCGGCTGTCCGAGGGCGCCGGTGGAGCGGCCCGCCTCACCGGCGCCCTCGGTGTCCGCGACCACGCCGCCGTCCTCGCCGGCCACCGGGTTCGAGGCCCGGGCCCCGTCACTGCCCGGAACGCCGGAGTTCCGGCGCAGGGTCGCGGTGGCGATCTCCAGGAAGTCCGGCACGGGGCCCGCGCAGCCGTTCACCGGTACCGCCAGGCAGGTCTCGACGGGCTGGGCGTCGGTGACGGGCAGGTGGACGAGGTCGGGGCGGGAGTAGGAGCCCGCGACGCTGACGGGGACCATCGCGATGCCCTGCCCGGAGGCGATGAGCTCGAACTTCTCCTCCAGCGAGGACGTCCGCCGCGTCCTGGCGTCGAGGACCGGTTCGCCGTCGAGGTCGGCGGAGGTGAGCGACTCACGGCCGGCCAGCGGATGTGTCGCGGGCAGGCATGCGACCTTGCTCTCGTGACCGATGGGGATGGTGCGCAGCCCCGAGTCGTCGAAGGGCCGCCGCAGGAACCCGAGGTGCGCGCGGCCGTCGCGCAGCGGCGCGTCCTGTTCCCACCAGCGCAGCGGGAGGACGTCGACCCCGACCGTGGGGTGGCTCGCCGTGAACGCCCGGATCGCGTCCGACACGTGCAGGCCGGGGGAGAAGGCGATGACGAGCCGGCGCTCGCCCCGCTCGGCCTCGTGCACGCGCCGCAGGGCCGTGTCCACCACCGTGGTGATCCTGCGCGCCTCGTCGTACATCTGCTGCCCGGCGGAGGTGAGTTCGACGCTGCGCGTGGTCCGGGTGAGCAGCCGGCACCCCAGCTCCTGCTCGAACGCGCGGATCTGCCGGCTCAGGACCGGCTGTGCGATGAACAACGCCTGTGCCGCGCGGCCGAAGTGCCGGTGTTCGGCCACCGCGACGAAGTAGCGGAGCTTGCGCAGGTCCAGATCCATGTCCGCACGGTATCAATGCGGCCGGAAGGGTATTGGACGTCCGGCGGGACCGCTCGGAGACTGGGCCCATGATCGCCACAACCACTCCGACGGGCGGCGCGGGCACCCGCGGGACCGCCCTCGTCATCGGTGCCTCCCGGACTCTGGGCCTCGGGCTCGCCGCCGAGTACCTCCGCCGCGGCTGGGACGTCATCGGCACGGTCCGCGGCAGCCGGCCCACCGGCCTGCACGACCTGCTCGACGCGGCCGAAGGGCGGCTGACCGTCGAGTCGCTGGAGATGACCGAGCCGGAGCAGATCTCGGCGCTGCGCGACCGGTTGGCGGGGCGCACCCTCGATCTGCTCTTCGTCAACGCCGCCATCACGCGCGGCGACCTGCCGATCGGCGAGGTGCCGACGCGGATGTTCACCGAGGTCATGATCACCAACGCGCTCAGCCCGATGCGGGTCGTGGAGACCCTCGGCCCGCTGGTCGCGCCGGCCGGCACGATCGGCGTCATGTCCTCCGACCAGGGCAGCATCACCCTGAACACCGACGGCGGGCAGGACCTGTACCGGGCCAGCAAGTCCGCACTGAACCAGCTGATGCGCAGTTACGCGGCCCGCAACGCCGAGGGCGCTCGGACGCTGCTGCTCATGGACCCGGGCTGGGTGCGCACCGAACTCGGCGGGCCCGACGCCGATCTCAGCGTGGAGGAGAGCGTCCCCGGAGTGGCGGAGACGATCGAGAACCACCGCGGGAAGCCCGGTCTCCACTTCGTCGACCACCAGGGCCAGGTGGTGCCCTGGTAGCCGCAGCGACCGCGGCAGCCGGGTGGCGGACCTCCGCGCCCTGCCCGGCGCCCGCTGCCGCGGTGGCGGGCCCCGCCCTTCGCGCGTGGCGTCGTGCCGACGCTGCCCGGCCCCTGTCCCTCTCACTGCACAGTGAGCGAGTCACCGATCCGCCTGAACTGTGCCCCGACGAGATCGGCGTATCCGCGCGAGGCGGCGCTCACGCTTCCGTTTTCCTCGTGGTGGAGAAGTCGTGGCCCCTGGAGGGTGATGTCCTCGCCGGAGTGCCCGGACGCGTCGATGAAGAAGAGCGCCAGCGTCAGCGCAGCCGTGTTCAGACTGTCGCCGTCACGCGCGACGGTCGGGCGCACCATGCCTCCCGCCCCTCGGAAGTGCACGGGGGTGCTCGCCTTGAGCGGCGCCCCGTCGATTCTGTACCTGCCCGGGGAACCTCGACGATTCCGCCGGGGGCGCCGAGCGCCTCCATCGCTGCGAGGAAATGCGGCAGTGGAATCCGAGATGCCGCTGGGGTCCGCATCGCGGGAGAGAACGTCCTCGGTCGTGTCGGTCCCATCTCCCGCGACGGCGCCCTGGGATTCTGGAAAGCGCTGAACGAGGTCTTCCCCGAAACCCGCCGCCAAAGGTGCTGGGTTCACAAAACGGCCAACTGCCTCGACAGCTCCCGAAGTCAGCTCAGCCCGCGGCGAAGAAGGCCATCCAGGACATCTACAACGCCGAGGACAAGGAGCACGCGGCCGCCGCGGTCAAGACATTCGCCCAGCAGTACGGCGCGAAGTTCCCCAGGGCCGTCAAGAAGATCGTCGATGACGAGGATGAGCTGTTGGCGTTCTACGACTTCCCCGCCGAGCACTGGATCCACCTGTGGACAACCAACCCCATCGAGTCGACCTTCGCGACCGTCCGTCTGCGGACCAAGGTCACCAAGGGCGCCGGATCCCGGGCCGCCGCCCTGGCGATGGTCTTCAAGCTCGTCGAGTCGGCCCAGGCTCGCTGGCGAGCCGTGAATGCACCCCACCTCGTTGCCCTCGTCCGCGCCGGGGCCCGCTTCGAACGCGGCCAGCTCGTTGAACGGCCGCAGACGACCGCGGAGTGAATAGGGTGGCGGACCTGCCTCGAAGTTCGAGAACATCCGGTCATGTTGGATGGCACGGCAGGACAGAACCTTCCGGTCGGCTTCGGGTTCCGGCCGTATCGCGGCGACGAAGACCACGGCGCCATGGCCGCGGTGCGGCTGGGATGTGTTGAACGGGACCGGGTCGATGCCCATTCGGTGGTGGAAGGGCTCCCGACAGCGGCCGAGATCGCCGAAGCTTCTGCCAAGTTGGAGGAGCCGTCCAAGAACCAGATCCTGGTGGTGCTCGACGGGAGCATCGTCGGCTACTCGACGATCCGCTGGTGGCAGGAGCGGGACGATACGTGGCTGTACCTGCACCGCGGCTACCTCTTGCCCGAACATCGCGGCCAGGGCATCGGCTCAGCCATGCTGAGCTGGGCAGAAGAGCGGATCCGCCAGCTCGTCGAACAGCATGGAACGGCGCGGACGGCAGTGATCGGCGCGAACGCCATGACCTCCGAGCAGGATGCCACGGCGCTTCTCCGCGCAGCCGGCTACCGACGTGTCTTCAGCCTGGTCGAGCTGGAGCTGGGCGATCTGCAGCAGGTGCCCGAGCCGGGCAGCGAACTGCCGGCCGGGATACGGACAGGGCCGATCGGGACGAGCCACTACCGTGCAGCCTGGAGGACGGTCGTCGATTCGTACGCGGACACAGGCTTCGCTCGGAGATGGCCTTTCCAGGACTTCGTCGACACCGCCGACCCGGCATGCTGGAGGGCTGCCTGGAACGGGCAGGACATGGTCGGCGTCGCCCTCTGCTCCATCCGCCGTCACGACCACACCGTGGGCGAGGTGGAAGAGCTGAGTGTCCGGACGGACCAGCGACGCCTCGGAATCGGCCGGGTCCTACTGCTGGACGGGCTGCGGAGCCTTCGCGAGCAGGGTGCAACGACCGCCCGGCTGTTCACGGGCACGGCAAACCCGCACCGGTCCTACGACCTTTACGAGAGTGTGGGGTTCCGGCGGCAGAACGAGTACGTCCGTTACCGCAAGCCGCTTGCTTGATCACCGGTCATTGGGCCGTCTGGTCAGTCCACAGGATTTGACAATGCCTCCTGATCGCGCTGGCCGAGGGGGTGCGGGAGTCGACCGAGTCGTGGGCGGACCTGCTGCGCGACTGCCGCCGCCGTGGCATGCGTGATCCGGAGCTGGTCATCGGCGACGGCGCGATGGGCCTGTGGCGGGCCCTGGCCGAGGTGTTCCCGGCCGCCCGGCACCAGAGGTGCTGGGTCCACAAGGCCCGTAATGTCATGAACTGTCTTCCGAAGTCCGCACAGTCAGGCGCGCCGAAGGCGATACAGGAGATCTACAACGCCGAAGACCGCGCCCATGCCGAGAAGGCGATCGAGGCGTTCGCGAAGACCTGCGGGGCGAAGTGGCCCAAGGCCGTCGCCAAGATCGCGGACGACGCCGAAGAACTGCTGGCGTTCTACGACTTCCCGGCCGAGCACTGGATCCACCTGCGGACCACGAATCCGATCGAGTCGACGTTCTCCACGGTCAAGCTCCGCACAAAGGTCACCCGCGGGGCCGGCAGCCCCGCCGCCGCGCTGGCGATGGTGTTCAAGCTCGTCGAGTCCGCCCAGGCCCGCTGGCGCGCGATCACCGGTGCCCACCTCGTGCGGCTGGTCCGAGCAGGGGCACGGCTCGAGAACGGCACCCTGGTCGAGCGCGAGGAGCAGGCCGCTTGATCCGGGGAGGGAGCCACCCGAGAGCTTGGCGCGCTTGGACTACTTCGCCCAGCGTCCCATGGCCGACGCGGTGCCGATCAGGCACTCGACGTCGGTCGGGAAGCCAACGAGGGCGTAGGCGGTCAGGCGCAGGTGACCCTCAAGGCAGACCAGGTTGTCCCGCCTCTCGCCGACGAGGATAAGCGGAGGAAACCGCTCGCCTCTGATGAACGCGCGGGCCGAGTCGACGAACGGTTCGTTGGGCACGTCGAACGCCCGTAGCCCTGCCCTGATGCGTGCGGCCGCGTCGGTCGACCGGCGGCTGCCACCCGACAGTTCGACCCAGTAGGAATAGTCGAGGTAGCGCACGCCGGCCGCCTCGTCCGAGGACAGGAGTGCCCTGGTCCACGCGACTTGAGCGGGGAAGTTCTCGAACAGGTCGCGGTTCTCGCCGTACCCGCGCGTCGCAGCGAGGAGAGCCCGACGTGCGAAGTTCGCTCCAGCGTCGGAGAGGTCCGGATGCGTCAGCAACTGCTCGGCCTGCCCGGCTGCCGCCAGGTGGGACCGGAGGTTCGGCCCGAACCTCCGGCTGGACAGCTCGCCGTTCAAGAAGCAGGCGACCATCTCGTCCTCACTGCTCATACCCAGTACCTGCACGACCGTCAGCATAGGACCAACCTCGTTGGGCGCCCCAGACTGTCACCGGAGCGCGACTGCGCTGGCCGGGACACGCATCCAGCGCGCCGGGGATCGCGGGACCGCCACCTCACCTCATGCACAGGTCTTGACTGTTGCTCGGCGAACACGATCCCGCCGCTGTCTGCCCCGCAGACCCCTAGCCTGGCCGTGCGGGCCGGTGAGGTGTCGGCCATCCAGCAGTGAGTGTGATGTGGATCACGCCGCCGGGGAAAACCCGGAGCCTGAATGCCCCGTCAGACCAGGATGTGAAACGTTCACCGGCCTCGTTGACCGAGGCGCAGCTGGTCCGGCGGATCTCCCGGGGAGACACCGCGGCCTTCGACGAGTTGTACCGGCGCAGCGCCCCGTGGCTGACGGCGCGGCTGCGTCGGCGCTGCGCGGACGACGAGATCGTCGCCGAGGTCCTGCAGGAGACGTACATGGCGGTGTGGCGGGCCGCAGGGTCCTTCGCCGACAGCATGCGCGGTGAGGAGGCCGGCGGCTGGCTGTGGACGATCGCCGCCCGTCGGCTGGTGGACGCCTTCCGGGTGCGCGGCCGGCACGGCACCCTCCCGCCGGCGTCCGTCGCCCCGGGCCTGGCGCCCTCGGCCGAGCACGTTGTGCTGGATGCCGCCATCGGGGGCGACCTGGGCGCGGCGCTGGACCGGCTGGCCCCCGAGCTGCACCAGGTCCTGACCGCGATGGTGCTCGACGGACTGACGGTCCGTGAGACCGCCGAGCTGCTGCGGATCCCCGAGGGCACCGTCAAGACCCGCGCCCGCCGTGCCCGCCTCGACATGCGAAAGGCACTGTCATGACTCTGCACGTCCCCCGTGAACTGCTGGTGAGCTACGTGCTGGACGCCGGTCCCCAGGCCGGTCCGAGCGTCGGGGCGCTGTGGACCCTGGAGGCGCATCTGGAGCGGTGCGCCACCTGCCAGGCCGAACTGAGGGAGGTTTCCCTCGCCCACTGCCCGGCCGACACCACGCTGATGGAGCAGGTGCACGGGCGCCTGTCGGCGACGCTGGCGCCGGTACGCCGCCGACGGTGGCGACGGGTACGGCGCGGACTGGCCCGGTGGGCGGCCCCGGCGTTCGGACCGTGGGCCGCGGCTGTCGTCCTCGTCGTTCTCGGCGCCCTCGTCCTGTCATCGGCCGTCGCGCGAAACTCCCCGACCCTCCAGCTGCTGGCCCCGGCGATGCCGCTGCTGGGGGTGGCCGTGAGCTGGGGCCCACACTCCGACCCGGTCCATGAACTGATCGCCACGACCCCCAGGGCAGGGCTCGGCCTCGTCCTGCGGCGCACCCTTGCCGTGCTGACCCTCGTGATCCCGGCGCTGGCAGCCGCCGGCTGGCTCACCGGCACCGCATCCGCGCTGGTCCTCCTGCCGGCCCTCGCGCTGACCTGCGCAAGCCTGGCGCTGGGGAGCGTGCTGGGCATCCAGCGCGCCGCCACCGCGCTGGGCGCCGTCTGGGCCCTGTTCGTGGTCGTCCCCGCCGTCGAGGGCGGAACCGTTCCGTCCTACCTGCACGAGTCCACCGCCCCGGGATGGGCCGCCGCGACCGCGGTCCTGGGCGTCGCCGTCGTCCTCTGTCGCACCGCCTATCTGCACCCCCGCGAGGCCCGCGCGCGCCACCGCTGAACCGCGCGCCGCTGAGTGCTGCGCGCAGCTGACCAGCGCGCACTCCTTAAGCCGCGCCGCCCGTCACCCGCACCGTCCTTCACTCACACCGTCCTTCACTCACACCGTCCTTCACCCGCACAGCGAGGAGACACGCCATGCCCGGAATCGGTACCGCGAGCGAGCTGGCCCCCACCGGTTACGCCCATCACATCCAGGCCCACGGGCTGACCGTGCGGCGGGGCCGCCGCGCCGCGGTCGACGGGATCGACCTGAACCTGGGCACCGGTGTGCACGGACTGCTCGGTCCCAACGGGGCGGGCAAGACCACCCTGATCCGCACGCTCGCCACCGTTCTCCACCCGCACAGCGGCGACCTGGAACTCCTGGGCAGCGCCCGTCGCAGCCGTGGCGAACTGCGCGAACTCCGCCGCCGACTGGGCTACCTGCCGCAAGCCTTCGGGCACTACCGGCGCTTCACGGTACGCGAGTTCGTCGAGTACATGGCCTGGCTCAAGGAGGTGCCCCGCCGCAGGACCGCCGACGCGGTGCAGCACGCCATCGACCGGGTCGACCTGACCGGCCGGGCCGATGACCGCATGGGCTCGCTCTCCGGCGGCATGCTGCGCCGGGCCGGCATCGCCCAGGCGATCGTCAACGACCCCGACATCCTGCTGCTCGACGAGCCCACCGTGGGCCTGGACCCCGCCCAGCGCATGGAGTTCCGCGCCCTGCTGCGCGACATCGGCGCCCAGTCCTGCGTCCTGGTCTCCACCCACCTCGTCGAGGACGTCGGCGCCGCCTGCGCCGGCGTCGTGCTGATGGACGAGGGCAGCACGGTCTTCGCGGGTCACATCGACCACCTCCGTGTCGCGGGCACCGACGCCGACCCGGGCGACAGCGACTTCGAGCGCGGCTATTCCGCCCTCCTGCGCCGGCACCGCGAGGGCAAGGTCGGCGCCCGGGGGTAGGCGGCGCGGCCTGATCCCCTTCCGACCCCCCTGTATGTCCTGATCCACCCGACTACTGGAGACTGCGATGTTCCGAATGGTGCGCCTGGAGGCGAAGCGCTCGGTCGCCCTGGCGTTGTTCCTGGCGCTGGCCGCCCTGACCCGGGTCTTCCTCTGGATGGACGTCCAGCAATGGGCGGCCAGCTGGACCCCTCTGGTCTACTCGATGCGGGGGACCGCCTGGATCGGGCTGCCGGTGGTGCTGGCCGCCGCGATCTGGCACGGCGGGCGTGAGCAGCGCGGAGAGGTCTCCGAGCTGTTCGCCGCCACGCCACGGCCGCGCTCGGTCCGGTTGCTGCCCGCCTTCCTGGTCATCGTCGGCACGGCGGTGCTCGCCGTGGCGGCGGTGGTCGGATGGGCGGCGGTCGTGGTCAGCGGGCACGCGACCTTCAGCGACGGTGCGTGGCCACTTGGCCTTGCAGTGGGACTTGTCGCCGTCGCCGCCGTCGCCCTGCTGGGGCTGGGCATCGGACGTGCGGTGCCGGCGCCGGTCGCGGCGCCGCTGGGCGCGGTGTTGCTGTTCCTGATCCTGACGGTGAGCCAGGCACGGGACGGCCGGCCGGCCAACCGTCTGGTGGACACCGTGCTCCCGATGCTGCCGGTGACGGACGACTTCCACCGGCTGCTGCCCTCGTTGTCCGCGGCCCAGGGCATCTGGTTCGCCTCCCTCGGCGCCACCGGCGTGCTGCTGGCCGTTGCGGTCACCACGCGAGCCCGGTTGCTGGCCCTGACGCCGGCCTTGGCCGGCGTGGTCCTCGGGACGCTGGTGGCGCCATCGGGCGCGATCGTCCCCGCCCCGCAGGCCACCGCCCTGGTCTGTGCACCGCACGACGGCCGGATCTGCGTCACCAAGGTGCACAGCAACACGCTGCCCGATCTCATGGCTCCCGCCCAGAAGGTGCTCGACGCCTTCGCCGACGTGCCGGGCGGCCCGAGGAGGGTGCAGGAGGACCCGGTGAGCTGGATGCTCGACGACGGCAGGACGGCGGCCGCCGCGGATCTCGACACGGTCCGCCTCCAGCTCCCGTACCGGACCCAGGAGGGCGGCATCCGGTGGGACCCGGCCACGGTCCTCACCCTGCTGGTCCACAACGCCACGGTCGACATCGGCTGCTATGCCGGGGACCGGGAACGGACCCGCGCGAGCGACGCCTCCGGTGCGATCACCGCGCTGCTTCTCGACACCCCCACCGACAAGCTGAGCCCCGCGGCCCGCACGGCGTACGAAACGCTGCGCGCGCTGCCTGCCGAGGAGCGCCGTCAGCGGATCGGGGACGGCAGGAGGGCCGGACTGACCTGCGGGGACGCGCTGGCCGTCGTCATGGGACAGGGAGCGGGCCGATGACCGGGGATCTTCGCGGCGTCGTGCTGCACCTGCGCAGCCGGGGGATCCCGGCGACCGTACTGGCCTATCTCGCCGCGGCCGGGCTCACCTGGGCCGGGTACCTGACGGACGACCCGACGACGTCTCGCATGGTCGGCCTGATCGCCGTCGTGCTGGGCGTCGCCGCCACCGCCCGCACCCTCGCCGGCCCGGACGAGGAACTGGAACGCGGCACACCCGTCCCCTGGCGGCTGATCCGCGCCGTCCACCTGACGCTGCTCGGTGCGGTCCTCCTCGGTCTGCTCGCCGCCGTCCACCTGATCGCCGGTCAACCGGCGCGCGCCGTTCCGTGGGGCAACCTCGTGGAGGCCGTCCTGGCACTCACCGCGTTGACCGCCCTCACCGCGGTGGTGCTCGGGGCCCACGCGGCCTGGGTCCCCTCCATCGGCTGGGCCCTGCTCATGCTGGCGCTGGGGCCTCGGATCACCCTCGACGGACAGGTACTGACCTGGATGGTCCAGGAACCCCGCACCGTCACCTCCACCACGACGGCCGCCTGCCTGACCGTTGTAGGTGCCGCCGCCTACATCCAGCGCGGAAGCCGCCGCTGAGCCGGCCGCGCACGGCCCTCCGGCCGCGGCAACGGCGGCCGTCGCGGTGCCGGCGGCTGACACCGGGTGGGCGGCGTCCAACGGCACCCGGCCGGCCATCGGCCTCGGCTCGCCGAAGACGCGCATAGGTTCTCGGGGCCCTCCACCTACGGCCTGGTCATCGCGGTGTTCAGTCTCAGCGGCCTCATCGGCACGATCGTCGTCGGGCGGATCCGGCTGAAGCGTCCCGGAACGAGCGCGATGGTGTTCAACGCGCTCTTCACGACCGTGCCGCTCGTGCTGCTCTCGCCGTTCTCACTGTGGTGGGTGGTGGCCGGATACATGATCGCGGGATTCGCGATGATGCCCTTCGACACGCGCCTGCACACCGCGCTGCAACGCCAGTCCCCCCGTCGGTCCGCGGCCGGGGCCGGACCCTTGGAGGTGCTAGCTCTGGGCGATGTCCTTGGCGAACACCATGCCGTCAATGCTCGCGAGGTGGGCCGGGTCGAGCGGGGCGTAGCCGAACCAGGGGGAGACGCGGGGCGCGGGCCGCGTGTCGCCGAGGGCGGCGGCCAGCCGCGGGGCGTCGATGACGCAGCGGTCCTGCGGGAGTGCGTACAGGAGTCCTTCGAGGGTGTCCGGCGGCGGGGTGTCCACTCCCCGGTGGCGGATCGTGCCCAGGGCCGTGGCCACGAAGGCGTACTCCTGGCCGAGCCGGGCGTTCACCAGCGCGCCGGCGCTCCACCACTCCAGACGGACCCCACCCATCCGCACCGAGCTCTTCTCCCGCTGGAGGTGGGAGTTGTGGGCGTGGACGAGTGTCGGGCCCCGGTCGGCGAGGGCGAGGAGGTTGTGGGCCATCATCTGGTCCCGCAGGCCCACCAGCCTGGTCATGCGGGCCGGTGAGGTGTCGGCCATCCAGTGGTGGTAGCGCAGCAGACCGGTGGCGGTGCGCCCGTACAGGCGGGCCCGGTCCCACGCGTCCGGCGAGTCCGCCGTGACCAGGTGCGGCGTCTGCGTGTCGAGCAGCGCCACCAGATCGTCGGCGAGCAGCCGCAGTCGACCGGCCTCGGCCGACTGCCCCACGGACCGGGCCGGGTCCGTCATCGCGGCGGGATCGGTCCAGCGGTCGTCGGCGCCGAGCAGGCGGTCGAGTGTTGTCGCGGTGCAGGGGAGCAGCTTCGCGTCCACCCGGGCCGCGAGGTAGCCGTGGAGGGCGGTGAGGGCCTGCCGGGGGCTCGCGGCGCCGGTGATCTCCAGGGGGCCGTCGACGCCGGCGAAACGGAGCCGTTCGGACGCGGGCCGGCCTTCGTTGTACGCCCGTGCCCAGCGCACGAGTTCGCGGTTGGCCGCGGAAACCCCCCACTCGTGGCTGAATCCGCGCGCCATGACGTCGTCGAGGCTGCCCGTGGCCGACGTGACGTGGTCGTCCACGACCAGGCCCATCATGCAGTCGCTCTCGATCGCGATCGTCCGGTAGCCCTCCTGCTCGACGAGTTGCCGGAAGAGCTCGTTGCGCAGGTCGAGCAGCGCGTCCTCGCCGTGGGTGGGCTCGCCCAGGGCGAGCAGCCGGGGCCGGGCCGGGAGCAGCCTCATGACGGAGGCGGCGTCGACGGCATGGGCGACGTCCTTGATGTCAGTAGCCATGCCTTCAACGCTATCGTTGAACCCTCGGTTGAGGCTTTGCCGCGATATCGTCGCTCTCATGGGGAGAAACCTTCAAACAGGGGGGCGACTGAGGCCGGTTGATCTGGCGCGCGGGCACGGCCTGTCCACACAGGCGGTCAGGAACTACGAGGCGGCCGGCATCCTTCCGGCCGCCGACCGCACACCCCACGGCTACCGCACCTACACCTCGCTGCACGCGGGAGCCCTGCGTGCGTTTCTCGCCCTGGTGCCCGGCCACGGCCACCAGACGGCGACGTCGATCATGCGGGCCGTCAACGAGGGCGCGGTCGACGGGGCGTTGCGCCTCATCGACGAGAGTCACGCCCAGCTCCTCGACGACCGGCGGACCCTCCAGGCCGTGGAGAGCGCCCTCCGTGACCTGAAACCCACCACCGCGCCCGAGACCGGTGCGGGGCCCGGGCCGGTCGCGGGGTCCGGGCCCATCGCGGTGTCCTCCCCCGGAGGCACGTTCATCGGCCCGCTGGCTGGGAAGCTCGGCGTCCGGCCCGCGACGCTGCGCAAATGGGAGAGCGCCGGGCTGGTGCGCCCGCGCCGCGACCCGCAGACCGGCTACCGCGTCTACGACGAGGCCGACGTACGGGACGCCCGGCTGGTTCACCAGCTGAGGCGGGGCGGCTACCTGCTGGAGCAGATCGCCCCGCTGATCGCCCAGGTGCGGGCGGCCGGCGGGCTGGAACCGCTGGAGGCCGCGCTGTCCGACTGGCACGGCCGGCTGTCCGCCCGCGGGCGGGCGATGCTGACCGGGGCCGCGGAGCTGGAGGCGTACCTCCGCGAGCGCGGATGAGACACCGGTCGCCGGCCGAAGACCGGCGTCGAGGAGTGCGAGGGCGTCGAGGGCGTTGAGGACCGGGCCGAGGGGGCCGATCCGGCCCGTATGGGGCAGACAGCCCTGCCGGCTCCGTTGCCGGAACCGGCGGGGCGGTCTGTTGCCGGTCAGTCCCGGCGGGTGCCCTGGGTGATCCGGCCGATGACGGCCGCGGCCTGCTCCGGGTGCCGCTCCAGCCATTGGCCGAGGTGTTCTTGGACGGCCTGTCCGACGCAGGCACGCACAGCGGTGTTGCCCAGCCGGTCACGCATGGCGCCCTCGAACTCGGGATGGTCCAGCTTCACCGACACGACCGCGGTCAGGCCCTCGCCGATCCGGTCGGTGCTGAGATCGGGGTCCGCCGGCGTCAGCAGGCGCCGCTCCCGCGCGTAGGCGTTGACCGCGGCCGCCAGTCCGTCGCGCAAGCCCATCGTGTGCGTGCCGCCGGCGGGGGTGGGCCGGCAGTTGGCGAAGCTGTGGACCCGCTCCTGACGGGAGCCGCACCACCGCAGGGCCACCTCCATCGTCCCGGCCATCCGCGGCTCCTCCCGCTCGAAGCCGAGGACGTCCGGGGGAACGAGCCCCTCCGCCTGCTCGTCGAGGAAGGCGACGAAGTCCCGCACCCCGCCCGAGAACCGGAACCGCGCCGAGCGGGACCGGGCCGGGCGGCGCTCGTCGGTCAGCGAGATGTCCAGGCCCCGGTTCAGGAAGGCGAGCTCCCGGTAGCGCTCCGCCAGGCCGTCGAACGAGCACTGCACCGTTCCGAAGACGTCGGGGTCGGGCCAGAAGACGAGGGTGGTCCCGCTTCCGGTGGCCCGCCCTGCCTGCGCGAGCGGGGTGAGCGCGACACCGCGCGCGTACTCCTGGACCCAGCGCGCTCCTTCGCGGCGCACCTCGGCCGTCAGACGGCTCGACAGGACGTTGGCGACGAAGGGGGCCATGCCGTAGTAGCCGAGCGTCACGTCGTGGCGGCCGCCGGGTGCCATTCCGGTGGGCATGCGGGTCAGCAGGGTTTCGAGGCCGGGGCCGCCGGAGCCCCCGGCGTCCGCGGAGTCCTCGACGGGGATGCCCGGTCCGTCGTCGCTGACGCGCACACCGCCGCCGGGTGTGAGGGTGGTGTCGACGCGCCCGGCGCGGCCTGCCAGGACGTCGTTCACCGCCCGGCCGGCGACCTCGAACACCAGGTTCTGCAGGCCACGTTCACTGGTGGAGCCGATGTACATCCCGGGCCGCTTCCGAACCGCTTCCCTCCCCTCCAACACCTGGATCCGGCTGGCGTCGTACCCGGTGACTTCCTTGCTCACGATGTCCCCTCCGAAGGTGCCCGGCAGAGCCCCCCAGCTTAGGCGAATCCCGGGAAAACGCCAGGTCAGGACAGGTTTGCCGAGGGCGTTGACGGCCGTGTGAGCGCCCGTCCGCAGGCAGTCGGCCCCGGGGCCGCGAACTGCCGCGGATCGCGGCCGCGGGCCCGGCGAAGCCGCGTACGAGACCGTTCCCGGCGGCTCCGAGGTCCCCGATTCCGTCGGTTTTCGCGTCGGCCCGGGACACCCCTCGCGCCGGGGCCGGGAGCCCTCGACCGCCGGCTGTTTCGGCAGTCCGGGGTGGTGTCAGTCGAGTCGGTAGCGGGCCAGGCAGACGTCGCGGCCGGTGGTGGTGCGGTCGCACTCGCCGGCGGCGATCAGCCCGTCGTGACCGGCCAGGGCGATGTCGTAGATCTCGTTGTCGCCGCCGGCGGTGCCGGTCGGGGTGAGGGTGAAGCCGTCGGTGCCGAACCCGGGGTCGGGTGTGCCGTTCTCCAGGTAACGGCCGACCAGGAAGCTGCTGTCGACGAGGAACTCGGTGGCGGCGGCGCTGCCGCCGACGAGGATCCGTCCGTCGGGCTGGATGACCAGGCCTTCAACATGAGCTGATACAGAAGAACAAGAAGGCCCTTGACGAGGTCCTCGGCAGTCGGGCGGCGCAGTTGAAGAAGGCCCAGGACGTGCTGGCACGCCGGTGACTGCGGCGGCGCCGTAGGCCGGCCTCCCGGACGCCCACGCGTCTCGCCACTGCTCCGGCATGGCGGCACCGCGGCGGCGCGAGGTGCCTGGCGGCCGGGGTCAGGCGCGTGGCTCCGGTGCCCGGGAACGGTGGTGACGTCGGCCTGGTGGCGTCCGGATCGTTCGGTGGGTGAGTCTGATCGAGACGGTTCCAGGGCTCGTCGAGCTCGTCGTCCAGGCGGCAGGGGCGTCGCGACTCCTCCTTCACAGTGGGGTGAGGATGTCCTGGTGCGCCCCGTCGAGGACGAAGCCGTTGTCCAGCCGGACCCGGACCGTCACCCGCCTCCCCTGCTCCCGGTACGCGGCCCACTCCGGCTCCAGCGCGGCGATCTCCGCCTCCAGCCGCTTCCGGCTCGCCTCCGGCATGGTGTGCCCGTAGTCCTCGAAGAGCGCTTTGAGCCGCTGGTACTCGCGGACCTCCTCGCTTTCCGGGAGTTCCCCGTCCACCCGCTCGACGGTGCCCTCGATCCCGGCTCCCAGCGAGAGGAACCCGACGACGGCCCCGGGCTCCCCGGTGACCGCGTCACCGATCCCGAGCTCCTCGGCCAACCTGACGCGCCGGCCTTCTTCCAGGGTCATCCGTTCTCTGCCTCTCCATCGATCGGTGCCGCCGGCCCAGCCGGCCCGCGGCCCCGGCCATTATCCGCCGGGCGCGCCAGCGCGCCGGGCTCTCGGCGGGGGGATCAGGACCTTCCTGCCCGGCGGGTGGACAGACTTCGGCGACCGGGGCCGAACATCCGCTCGTCATCTCAACGTGCTGAAGGACTTCGCACGACCGTTCCCGCCCCGCCGGTGAACAACGTCCTGTCCTTGCGGCCTCCTACTTGGAGTCGACCCGCCCGAGCGGGTCGGGGCCGGCCGTGAGCGCGTCACGCGCCGTCTGCCACGCGGGATCCCCGGGGTGGAATGCGGTGCGGAGGTAGGCCCAGGTGAGCCGCTGGACCACTGCGACCCGCTCCGGGTTCTCGTCCGTGGTCTCGGCGACGTCGTATCCGGAGACCCCGCCGAGCCCGTGCTCCGCGTCGAAGAGGGTGAGCAGGGACTTGGGGCCGGGGGAGAGGACGTACGGATCGGTGTGCCATTCCGGGCCACGGACCGTCAGGTGGCCGGAGGCGTCCTTGTCGCCGGCGACCACGAGGGTGGGCGTCGTCATCCCGGAGAAGTCCGTGGTCGAGAGGAAGGGGTAGTTCTCGGCCACGAACGTGGTGAGCGCGTCGCCGCCCCTGCCGGGCGCGGCGAGCAGGACACCCGCCTTGATCCGGGGCTCGGCCAGGTCCGCCACCGTTCCGTCGTGCGGGTCGGTGAGCCGCGCGCCCAGCAGCAGGCTCGCGGTGTGTCCGCCCATGGAGTGCCCGGCCACGGCGACCCTGCTGTGGTCCAGGCGCCCGAGGAGCTGCGGGACGGCGGCCTCGATCGCGTCGAGCCGGTCGAGGATGTGCCGCAGGTCCTCGGCCCGCGAGCGCCAGTACATCGGAGCCCCCGGGGTCCCGGGATCCAGACTCAGCGTGCTGGAGCTCAGATGGGTGGGCTGGATGACGGCGAAGCCGTGCGCCGCCCAGAAGTTGACGAGGGGCGCGTAGCCGTTCAGCGAGGAGAGGTTGTTCGAGTGGCCCTGACCGTGCGAGAGGAGGACGACCGGTAGGTCGCTCCCGGTCACCGGCACGGAGACCCGCACCTGCAGATCGACGGCCCGGCCGGGAGCCGGCAGCACGACCGGACTGACCGACAGGACCGGTGTGGGCGGGCCGAGGATGTCGGCGGTGTGGGAAGACTCGCTCATGATGCATGTGTCCCTTCAACGGCCTCTGCTGCCGGTCCCATCGGGCCGGCGGCGGTCGAGGCGGGCGGGAGTGTCCGGCTTCACCTGCGGTAGAGTCGGAACGTTGTTCCGCTTAACGTACGGAACAATGTTCCGCTTCGTCAACTGTCATGGGAGGAGAGCGTGGTGCCCAGTTCCAGCCCGTCCGGTGAGGTGCCCGCCCGAAGCAGGCGGGCCGACGCGCTGCGCAACCAGCAGACGTTGCTTGCCGCCGCTGCCGAGGTCTTCGTCACCTCCGGCGTCGACGCCCCGATCCGTGAGATCGCGGCCAGGGCGGGCGTCGGTCTTGGGACGATCTACCGGCACTTCCCGACCCGGGCGGACCTCGTCGTCGCCGTCTACCGCCACCAGGTCGAGGCCTGCGCCGAAGCCGGCCCGACGCTGCTGGCCGGCTCGGACTCCCCCCTCGCGGCACTGCGGCAGTGGGCCGGCCTCTTCGTCGACTTCCTGGTCACGAAGCACGGACTCGCCAACGCGATGCAATCGGACAGCAGCGGGTTCCTGGCGCTGCACACCTACTTCCTCGACCGCCTGGTACCCGTCTGCGCTCAGCTGCTCGACGCCGCGGTCGACGCCGGCGAGATCGGCCCGGGCACCCAGGCCTACGAACTGATGCGCGGCATCGGCAACCTCTGCATCGGACGCGACAGCGACCCGCGCTACGACCCCCGCCGATTGGTCGGACTGCTTCTTCAGGGGCTTCGGCCCGAGCGGTCAGCACCCTGACGCCGACGACATCCCATGGACCGGCCGGGCCCGCGTCCGGCTCGGCCGCGGAACACGCCGGCGGCCGCCGTGCGGCCGGTCTCAGGGATCGGTCGTCACACCGCAGGAGTCGGTGGCCACATCGCAGGAGTCGGCGACCGGTTCGATGTTCCGGGGCCGGCGCGGGCGATGCGCCCGAGCCGGCCCCGGAACGCCCGGCACTCGTTGTCGTCGAGCGCCGCGAGGAGCCCGTCCTCGGCCTCCCGGACCCGCTGCTGCAGGAGTTGGAGGGTGCGGACGCCCTGAGTCGTGGCGACGATCTTACGCCGGCGCCGGTCGGCACAGGGTGCCGCACGGTCGCGGCCGAGGGGCCGGTCGGCCCGCAGGGATGCGGGCCGACCGGCGGGCCGTGCCGGTGCGCGCCGGCACCCCGGCACTCTGCCCCGGCCTGATCGCCAGGCTACGACCGAGGGGCTTGAGATGGCCGGGCTCTCCAGGAGACCGGTCGGTCGAGCCCGAGCGCGTGCCGCTGAGGCGGTCGTGTTGCCGGGTCGGTCATCGGCCCTGTCGGCGGAAGTGGTCGCCGTGTTCGCGCAGGAAGGCGTCCAGGCTGCGGGGCGGGCGGCCGAGGATGTCGGTGACGGTGGTGGTGGGGGTCTCGGGCCGGGCGACGGCGAGTTGCTGGATCTCCGTCACGTGGTCGGCGAGCCAGGTCGGCATGTGGGCGTGGTGGACGAGGCTGTCGCGCAGTTCGTTCGGGCTGAGGTTGACGTAGCGGATCTCCCTGCCGGTCAGGGCGGACAGCCGGGAGGCGAGTTCGGGGTGGGACACGGCTTCCGGGCCGGTGAGGGTGTACGTGTTGCCGGCGATGTCGGGCCTGGTGAGCGCGGCGGCGGCGACGTCGCCGATGTCGCGGCAGTCGACGTAGTTGCAGGGCGCGTCGCCCATCGTGCCGAGGATGACGCCCTGGGCGAGGGTGGGCGCCGGCCGCAGGAGGTTCTGCATGAACGCGTAGGGGCGCAGGACGGTGTGGGTGAGCCCCGAGGCGCGCAGGTGGTCCTCGACGGCGCGGTGTCCGCGGGATATGGCGACGGGGGAGTCGGGTTCGGCTGCGGGCGCGGAGATCTTGACGATGTGCCCGATGCCGGAGTGGGCGGCGATGTCGATGACACGGGTTTCGAGTTCGACCTGGGCGGGGCTGTTGGCCATGGCGAGGAAGAGCCCGCTCGCGCCCTCGAAGGCGGCGCGCAGCGAGTGGGGGTCGGCGGCGTCGGCGTACCGGACCTCGACAGGCGGACGGTGTGCGCCGGTAAGACCGGGCAGCGGCCGCTGCGGGGTACGGGTCAGCGCACGAACGGGTTCGCCGAGTGCGAGGAGGCTGTGGAGAAGGGCGTTCCCGGTGGTTCCGGTCGCTCCCATGACAACGATCATCGGTGTTCTCACTTCCTGGTGGGTTTCCTGGTGGGTTCCCGGCGGCGGGTGCCGCCGGGGTGGGCCCGGCCGGGCCCGGGCTCGCGGGGCGGGCAGTCGGGCAGGCGGGCAGGCGGGCAGTCGGACGGGCAGTCGGGCAGGTCCGGTGCCGCGGTGGGCTATGGCCGGGATGCAGTGGTGATGATGCTGCGCCAGCGCAGGGTGACGATGGTGGTGGCGAGGGCTGCGGAGACGGGCAGGTCGATGCGCAGGCGTTCCAGCCAGGGGCCGGCCGGGGCCGGGGTGTGGGCGGGCAGCCATCGGGCGGCGAGCCACCCCAGCAGAGCCGCTGCGCCGGCGGCGGTGACCACGAGTACGGCGGTCAGGGCGACGCGCGGTACGGCGGTGGTCCACCGCCGCGGCTTCCCGCCGTGCACCAGCCAGGCGCCGACCAGGAACGCCACCACGGCGGAGGTGCCGGCGATGGAGGTGCACGCCGCAACCGCCAGGTCCCGCTGGCCGGTGACGACCCCGGCGGTGCCGGCCATCAGGGCGGGGGCGGCGTAGGCGGTCAGTACCTCACGCCACAGGGTGAACGGCCGGGACGCCGCCCGGCTTCGGCCGGCTCTGTCCTTCATTGCGGGCATGCGGGCCTCTTTCTCGTCAGGGTGAGGAAAGCGAAGGGTTGCTGCCGGGTGGCCGGTGGACCTGCCGGCCAAAGAAATTAGGTGGCTAACTATATGTTCGTGAAAAAGGCCCTGCCCGGAGGGCGGGGCCGGGAAGGGCCGAGAACCGGGTCAGTCGGCAGCCAGGGCCGCACTGCCGCGCACCACGCGCGCGAGCAGATCGAGGAACACCGCGCGCTCCTCGACGCTGAGCCCGCCCACCATCGCCTCCAGTCGCCCGAAGTGCTCGGGTGCCATGTCGCGAAGGCGCTGCGCACCGCGCGCCGTCAGAACCGCCACCGTGCCCCGCCCGTCCTCCGCGGACGGGCGCCGGGCGATCAGTCCCTCGCGCTCAAGGCCGTCCAGCAGGCCGGTGATCGTGGCCCGGGATACGTCGAGGTCTGCCGCAAGGCGCGAAGGGGACTTCTCTCCGTCGTGGGCTTCGAGGTCGGCGAGCAGGCGGTAGCGCCCCGTCGACAGGCCGAACCTGGCGAAGTGCGCCTCGGCCGCCCGGCCGACCCGCGCACCCGCCGAGATCAGCCGCACCGCGACGAGCACCGCCTGCGGATCGGCCTCCAGGTCGTAGTGCTCGACCTGCCGCCTGGCCTGGTCCAGCGTGGGCACCTCGTCGTCGACCCCATCCCCCGTCATGTAGGTAATATGGCGGCTAATTACCTTGGTTGTCAAGGCGCCCCGGCGCCTGGCCGCCCTGGCCGGACCTGACCCCCCGGCGACCGGCTCGCCGACCCCCTCCGCGCCCGCTGTCCAGCGGCTCCGCGCTCCCGGTCCGCTGCGCCGACCCTGCCCCGGCAGCGTGTCGACCGTGCCTGCCACGGGAAGTATTCCCGCTCCGCCTGTGCCCCCCGAGGCCGGGACGCTCGACAGAGGGCCCAACTCCCGCGCGGTGTACACCTGTTGACGTATTTCCCGCCGAGGTCATCCGTGACCGTTGACCGCCGTGCCTCCCGACGGTTTGGCTCTCCTGAAGCCCGCCGCCGGGAGGGAGCCCGGTCGGGCGATCACGGGGGGAAGGACGGACCTCATGGCACGCAGCACCCGTACCACCCGCAACCGGTGGCCGGCCGTCGGTGGCAGCATCCTCGCGACCGCCGCCGTCCTCGCCGCGACCGCCGCACCCGCCCAGGCCGACCTGGCGCCGCGCGGCACCGTCCAGGTCAGCGTCGGGCTGAACGGCGCCGTGCCGGACAACCAGTCATGGAGTCGGGGGATCAGCGCCGACGGCCGCTACGCCCTGTTCACCTCGTGGGCCACGAACCTGGTGGCCCAGCCCGCGAAGAGCGGACGCGACGCCTATGTCCGCGACCTGCGGACCGGCCGCACCGAGCGGATCAACCTGTCCGACGACGGCGCCGTGCTGGACGGCTTCACCGGCTACGTCGCGATCAACGCCGACGGCCGGTACGTCGCCTTCGACAGCGACTCCGCGAACGTGGTGCCCGGCGTGCAGGTCCAGGGGCGCGACGAGGTGTACATCCGCGACCGGCGGACCGGCCGCACGGAGCTGGTCAGCGGTGGGCCCACCAGCACCGACACCGACCGGTTCCACGCCTCGTACGCGCCCTCGGTCAGCGCGAACGGCCGATACGTGGCCTTCGTCTCCAGCCGGACCGACCTCGTCCCCGGCCCCCAGGGCGGCGACCCGTCGCTGGCCAGGCCCTACACCTGGGACTACAACGTCTACGTCACCGACCGCTGGACCGGGAAGACCCGGCTGGTGACGCGCGGCGTCGACGGCAAGCCAGGCGACGGCATGTCCCTCAATCCGACGATCAGCGCGGACGGCCGCACCATCGGCTTCACCTCCTTCGCCGGCAACCTGCTGCCCGCCGAGCAGACCCCCGCCCTCGCCGCCCCGGCCGCCGAGGGCGCCGCCGCCGACGTGGAGCCGGCCCCGGGAATCGCCGCGGCCATGCCCCGCAGCGCCCGGGCGAGCCTGGTCCAGCCGGACCTGGCCCGGCCGACGACCGGCGCCTACTACACGTACGACGTGGACTCCGGCCGCATCGCCGCCGCGAGCCTCGATCTCGGCGGCCAGCTCGGCTACGCGAGCTTCGACGCGACGATCAGCCCCGACGGGCGGCGCGCGATCTACGCCCTGCCCGAGCCCGGCGGGTCCACCGGTACCACACCGTGCTGTACGTCCGGGGCCTCAGGAAGGGCACCGTGACGAAGATCAGCGGCGGCCTGCCCGGGACCACCTCGGTCGGCTCCTCCGACCACGGCCGGATCGCCGCCGACAACCGCTGGGTCTACTTCGCCTCCGCCGCCGACAACCTGGTGGCGGGCCCGCAGCGCCAGGGCTGGGACGTCTACCGCCAGGACCTGACGACCGGCCGCACCGAGCGGATCGCCACCGCGCCGGACGGTTCGCTCGGCAACGGTTCCTCGATCGACCCGGTCGTGGACGCCAACGGCTACACGGTGGTGTTCGGCTCGACCGGCGGAAACCTGCTCGCCGGCACCAATGGCCCGGCGACCACCGACTACCAGGTCTTCGCCCGCACCACCGGGAACCACGGCGACGGCGACGGTGACGACGACCGGGGTCAGGACGACGACTGACCGGAAGGGCTGGTCGCACCGCCAACTGCGAACTGCGAACTGCGAACTGCGAGGCGCGAGGCGATGCGCGTACGGGAGCGGGAGGGCGGGGCGGTGGTCGGCGGGCCGTGCGGTGGGGCGAATCGATCCGCCCCGCCGCACGACGGATGCGTTCACGTCTCCCTGATCCCGGCATAGCGTTCACCGTCGACCCAGTGCAACGATCAGGCTCCTGTCATTGCGTTAGAAGTGAGGCGATTGCAACGATATTACCGCTGTGGCCTGCATTAACAGTGTTTCCGTGCAACTGTCTTGTTGTGTGAAGCCTGAAGGCAACGTAGCGTTTCCATCGTCAGAAACAGCGGCAGCGGGTCGTGGGCCGGTGCCCCGGGCGGTGCGCCCTCCGGTCTCGCAGACCGACGGGCGCGCGGTGCGCGGGTGGGCCATCAACAGGGGGCGGATCATGGAGACAGTGCAGAGCCGGCAGCAGGCGGCACCCGGAGCCGTCACGGCCTTCGCCCGCTTCGTTCTCTTCGGCGGCTCGGTGGGGCTGGCTTCCGGCTTCGCCGTGACGGCCCTCGCCTCCTGGATTCCCTGGATCCTGGCCAACGCCGTGATCACCGTGGTCTCCACGCTCCTCGCCACCGAGTTGCACGCCCGCTTCACCTTCGACGCGGGCGGGCGCGCGACGTGGCACCAGCACGCCCAGTCGGCCGGGTCGGCGGCAGCGGCGTACGCGGTGACCTGCCTGGCGATGCTTGCCCTGCAGCAGGTGACGGCGGCGCCCGGTGCGTTGCTTCAGCAGGCCGTCTACCTCACGGCCTCCGCACTCGCCGGCGTCGCGCGCTTCGCGGTGCTGCGCCTGGTCGTCTTCACGCGGAGCCGCTCGCAGGCCGCAACCACCGTCCGCCATGCCCCTCCCGTGCACGCGACCGTAGCCCTCACCTCGCCCCCGACCGGCCCCGGGGCACTCTGCCGCGCAGCCTGAACGTTTCCCCGGGGCAGGCACGGGACCATCCGGTCTTCGCAGGGAGCCTGCCGGTGTCGAGCGCGGCGCCCCGCCCGGGCTGATCCGACGGCACCCGGACAACACGCCGGTGCTTGCAGTGACGAGACCTCGTGCAACCAGCCTGTGGGATAGTTCCGGGGCCGTGAGCGTCCTGAGCACCAGACCCGGCCACGGCTACCACGCATGATGGAGCCCGATCGTGCCTGTCGTCCGAACTGCCGTCATTCTCCTCGGCCTCCCGGCAGGGCAGCCGCTGAACCTTCGCGGTGACGCCCCCTGGTACGTCTCCTACTTCTTCAGTCCGACACACGGTCAGGCGTCGTACTGGCTCAAGCAGACCGACAACGAGGTACTGCTCACCGGTGAGGTGTTCGACTGGGCGTTCATCGACGACCCCGCTCCCGACCTGTCCACGCGCCGCAAGACGCTCGATCGGGCGATCCGGGCGATGGAGGACAGCCGGGGCGTCGACTTCTCACCGTTCGACGTCGTCGTCGTGGTGCTGGGGCTGAGGGACGGCTACCCGTCCAACGGCGGGTCGGACGTGGCGACCTCCCGTCACCGGCAGCACCACGGAATCGTCACGCGGGTGAACGACCGGTTCGACTTCGTGGCCCACGAGTTGGGTCACGCACTCGGCTTGACCCACTCCTTCGGCGACCCCGCCTTCAAGGATCCCGGGGAGGACTACGGCGGCTACGCGCACCCGTACTGCATCATGAGCGCGATGGCCTACGGAGGCATCGGCAGCTCCTACCTCCCGGCCACGCCACGAGACAACCGGCCCGAGTACTCGGGGCTCGGCCCGAGCCTGAACGCGACGACCGCGCTGGGCCATGGGTGGATCCACGGGCACACCTACGATCCGGCCACCGCGGGCGCCGCCGAGTTCACCCTGCGCAGCCGGCACTGGCTCGGCCGGGACACCGCTCTGCCTCCGCAGGCGGTGGAAGTGCTGGCCCCTGGCGGGCGGAACTACGTCATCGAGTACCGGGAGAACGCCGACTGGGACCAAGGCCAGGGCACGCCGGCGCTGATCGTCGCGCAAGGCCGCGGCAGTACCGGTGATGCGCACTACCCCGGTACCTTCGCGACGACGTACCTGGCGCTGCGCCGTCTGCCGATCGCTTTCGGGTCGTGGGGCGGCGTCTACAACGGTCCGGGTTTCGGCATGGCGGTGATCGCCCGGTCCCCTGCCGATCACACGGTGACGGTCCGTCTCCGTCCGGGAAGGGTCCAGCCGGTCGAGATCGCGTTCACGGATCACGTGGAGACCCTGCGCGAGGACGAGGCGGGGGCGGGCGAGACCACCTGGGCGCCGGGCGAGAAGTTGTGTGTCGTGGGCACCTGGGACTACCGCGAGCTGGCCAACACCCAGGAGGCCGTGGTCGAGGCGAGCTACCCGCCCGCGGACGTACCCGTGACCGTGGCGTGGACCGTCGACGGCACGCGTCTGAAGGGGCCGTCCGGGCAGCTGCTGCTGTCGAAGCAGGTGCAGGTCGCCAACCCCAGGCTCGACACACAGGAGGACATCCGTCCGGTCGTCGTGTCCTACACGATCGAACTCCTGCCCGCGGGGGCACGCCTACGGCTGGCCAACCGTCCCGCCGACGAGACGTTCGAGCTGGACGTCCACGCGACGGTGTCGACGTCGTTCGGCGAGGCCGGCGATCAGGCGTGGGTCGAGTTCCGCGGCCGGGAGTACCGGTACCCGCCGGAGTTCGACCGGACGCGCGACTCCTGTCTCCAGAACTTCATCGACATCGGTCGCCGTTTCTCCAAGTACAAGGTCCTGCTGCCACCGGATCTGTGGCGGCGAGTCAGGCCGGACCGCGTCGATCAGGTGCAGCGGCTGACCGACGTCCTGGCGTACCTGCACACCGAGCGGGACGAGGCGGCCTACCGGCAGGCAGTCGGCGAGCTCGCGACACTGGTCAACGACGCGAGCGTTCGTCCGGCACCGGTCGAACTGGACTCGGTGGCCCCCGTGACGATCCCGGACGGGCCGCTCGCGCCGCCGGGCCACGAGGTCCTTCCCTGGTCGACCTGACCGGGCCCCGGAGATCAGCCGCACCCTTTCGGCGCCGTCCTGCCGAACCCGACAACCACCTCCCTGCGTCAGACTCCGACACCGGTCATGGGGCCCATGAAACCCCAGGTCGGACCGTCTGTCAGTGCCGCCTCGTAGTGTGGGATCAACGTTGGAGGGGCGCCGGAAAAGGCGTCGAAAAGGGCGTTGGAACAGGGGTAGAGGCATGTCGGTGAACAGGATCAAGCACAAGGTCAACCACGTTTCGCTCGTGGTCGACAAGTCCGGCTCGATGCGCCAGCACGAGGCGCAGCTCGTCCGCGTGGTGGACGAGTTCGTGAAGGGCCTTCAGGAGGAGTCCGACCGGCTCGGCCACGAGACCCGCATCAGCCTCTACGCCTTCGATCACGAGGTGCAGAACCTGGTCTGGGACATGGACGTCAAGCACCTGCCGTCCCTGCGGGGCCTCTACGCGGTCGACAACGGTGCGACGGCGCTGATCGAGGCGGCCGTGAAGTCCGTCGACGACCTGAAGAACATCTGGGAGGGGTACGGGGAGCACTCCTTCCTCCAGGTCGTCGTCACCGACGGCGAGGAGAACGCCTCGGGCTGTTCGGAGAGCGGCCAGATGCACACCCGCATGGCCGGTGGCAAGGGCACCGCGGTGCTGCGCAGCTGGATGGACCGGATCCAGGGTGCCATGGACGACCTTCCCGACCACTGGACCTCGGCGATCCTGGTCCCGAACTCCCTGGCCAAGCGCACCGCTCAGGAGTACGGCTTCCCGGCGGGCAACATCGCGATCTGGGACGCGGATTCCAGCAAGGGCGTCGAGGAGGCCATCGGCACCGTCAAGGCCGCTGCCACGAGCTTCCTGCGGGGCCGTGAACAGGGCGTGCGTGGCACCAGGAACCTGTTCGCCATGGGCCAGGATCTGAACACGGCCGAGGTGAAGGCCAATCTTGACGCCCTGGACACCGGCAAGTACATCCTGATCCCGGTCGACCAGCAGATGCCGATCCGCGACTTCGTCACCAGCGCCGGGCACGCGTACAAGAGCGGCTGCGCCTTCTACGAGCTGTCCAAGCGCGAGAAGATCCAGGGCGGCAAGCAGCTCGCCGTGGCGGAGAAGGACCCGGCCACCGGCCGGATGACGGGCAGGGTGTTCTCGGGCCCGGCGGCCCGCCGGCTCCTCGGCCTGCCGGAGTCGGAGGTCACGGTGAAGCCGGGTGACAACCCGTCGTACACCGTGTTCGTCCAGTCCACGTCCGTCAACCGGAAGTTGGTGCCGGGTACCAAGCTGCTTGTCACCCTGTAGCAGGGGGCTGCGGGGTTCGACGGGAGGCACCCGGGCCGAACACGCGGCGGGAGGCGACGGCGGCCTGATCGCACATCATCCGATCCATCACCCTTGACAACCGTTCATGTTCCTGACAGCACTGGCGGTGCACCTCCCACGAACGGCACCACACCCCGAAGGGAGCGATCAGCGCATGACCAAGCCTGAGAGCGCGGGATACGACTACGACGTCGTCATCAGCGGAGCCAGCCTCGCCGGCAGCGCCGCGGCGATACTGCTCGCTCGACGCGGTGTCCGCGTCGCACTGCTGGAACGCCGGTCGGACCCGGACGCGTACAAGGTGCTCTGCACCCACTCCCTCCAGGCCGGCGCGTACCCGGTGCTGGACGAACTCGGCCTCGTCCCCGCTCTCGAGGAGGCGGGAGCCGTCCGCAACGAGGCCCGCTGGTACACCCGCTGGGGGTGGATCGAGCCGAGGGCGGCGCCGGCGGGCCCCGAACTGCCGTACGCGTACAACATTCGGCGCAGCACCCTCGACCCGTTGATCAGGTCCCGCGCGGCGCAGACCCCTGGTGTCGATCTGTTCCCCGGTCACCAGGTCACCGGGCTGGTCCGTGAAGCCGGGCGAACCGTGGGGGTGCGCGCGTCGACACAGAAGGGCGGGCGTGAGATCCGGGCCCGGCTGGTGGTCGGCGCCGATGGCAAGGACTCGGCCGTGGCGAAGTTCGCCGGAGTGCCTGCTCGGCTGCACGACAACGCGCGGTTCGGCTATCTCGCGCACTTCCGCGATCTTCCGCTGCACGGCGGTATCGGTCAGACCTGGTTCCTCGAGCCCGACATGGCGTACGCGTTTCCCAACGACGACGGGGTGACGGTCATCGCGGTGCTCCCGGACAAGCGACGGCTGCCGGCCTTCCGGGAAGACCTGGAGGGCAGCTTCCTCGAATTCGTCCGCGCCCTGCCCGAGGCGCCGCCCGTGGACTCCGCCGAGCGCATCACGAAGATCATCGGCACCGTCGACTACCCGCTTCACAGCCGCAAGCCGACCGCCCCGGGTGTCGCGTTGATCGGCGACGCCGCCCTGACCGGCGACCCCCTGTGGGGAGTGGGATGCGGATGGGCCCTGCAGTCCGCGCAATGGTTGGCCGAGACGGTCGCCTCGGCCGCAACCGGTCGGGGTGACCTCGACAGGTCGCTCGCGGTGTACGCCCGCACGCACCGGCGCCGGCTGCGCGGTCACCAGTACCTGGCCGCCGACTTCGCCAAGGGCCGTCCGTTCAATCCCCTGGAGCGGCTCATGTTCTCGGCCGCAGCGCGCGATGAATCGATGGCGCGGCACATGTATCGCTTCGCATCCCGCCTGATAGGCCCGCTGCGATTCCTGAACCCCATGGCACTGGCCAAGGCTTCGGCCGTCAACCTCAGGCACAGGGGGGCCGCCGTGCCACCAGCGCACCTGTCACACACAGGGTCGTGACCGGCTTCCGTCCCGGAACCGCCCCGGCATGCCTCCTCACTATGATCACCGATCAGGCGGGGAACTCGATGGCAGCAGCGGCGGCCGATGTGCGAGCCTTCTTCTCCCCGATGCCGGTCGAGAAGACTCCGATGAACCACGACGACGCCCTCAGGCAGCTGAGCCACATCGCGCGAGAGAGGGCATTCGGCAAGCACGTCGGGTCCGACCGGCTCGTCCAAGCAGGGCTGAACGCGCTGATTGCCGGGGTCGAGAGCCCCTCCCTCGCGGACCGGGAGAAGTCGCTGCCGCGCAGGCTCTCCCAGAAGTACCTCGGCGAGGACCCGCCGGCCGAGCCGGACGAGGTGCTCCGGCTCATCGTCCGGGTGACGCCGCAGAAGATCACCGGCTTCGCCGTCTGAGCGCCGCGGCCGCCTGCGTCAGGGGTGGGCTCGGCCCGATCAGGAGCGGATCCTGCCGGTGGTCACGGCCACGTCGGCGCCTTCCCGCGTTCGCCCCGACAAGCACTGGCTACACCGACCTCGCAGGTCCGGGTTCCGTGGCCCGTCGGGGGAGTCGGCCGGATATCTGTCGGCCCGTTGAATCCGTCTCTGACAGTGAATCCCGCGAATTCCTGCCAACTGGTGGGAATTCGCGGGATCCGGGCTCACCCGGGGCGAGGGCCCTCACGGCGGCCTGCGCCAGGCATCGTCCGGTCGCCGGCCACTGTCGTCGCGGGTGCGAGTACGCATCACCCCGAGGACTTGACCGCCGTCGGGAGTCGAGATGCGTGGGCGGTGGTCTGGCGACCGGTTCGGTAGCGGCCCGGGGTCGTTCCGATGATGCCGGTGAACGCTGCGATGAAGCTGCTGGGGTTGGCCCATCCGCAGGCGTAGGCGGTGTGGATGGTGTCGTGGCCGTCGGCGAGGAGCACGAGAGCGTGGTAGATGCGTAGGTGCGTGCGCCACTGATAGAAGGTCATGCCGAGTTCGTTGCGCAGCAGTCGGCTGAGGGTGCGGGTGCTGGCTCCGATCGTCTTCCCGAGTTCGGCCAGCGTGGCGTTGTCCGCCGGCTTCTCGTACAGCATCCGGGCGATGGCCTGCAGTCGGTCGTCCCGTGGCTCCGGCAGGTGCAGTGGCTGTTCGTGTGCTTCGCGGAGTTCGTCCACGAGGACGCGGAGGAGGCGAGAGCGCGCGGAGCGGCTGTAGCCGGACGCGGCGTCGTCGTAGTTGCGGGGGCCGGTCAGGGCGAGCAGGACCTCGCGGGCGAGGCCGGAGGCCAGGAAGACGGCGGGATGGTCGGGTAGGAGCCGGGCGAGGGATGGCGTGAGGAAGACGATCCGCATGTCGGTGTCGCCGTGAGCGCGGTGGCAGTGCGTGAACCCGGTGGGGGTCCAGGCGACCCGGTTGGCGGGAACGATCGACGTGCCGTGCTCGGTGTGAACCGCCAGGACGCCGCCGGCTGCGTATACCAGGTGCCCCCGTGCGTGCGACTGTGCTGCGCTGGTTTCGCCCGACGGCCAGAGGTGGCGCCCGCCGGACGGCCACACATGGGACGTCACACCGGTGTGCAGGCGAGGTTGGCGGCGAACGGGCATCAGTTGGCATCCTACCGGTACCGCGCCACACCCTGATCTGGTGACACTTCTTCCATGCGGAGCGGTCGTCGGTCGCGCAGGCCACCCGACCGGACCCCCTGGCATCGAGGCAGCGTGCCTCGATGCCGCGGATCGAGAGAAGGAGAAACGCATGGCGACCTTCGTCCTCGTGCCCGGCGGTTGGCACGGCTCCTGGTCGTTCGAGGCGGTGGTTCCGCTGCTGGAGGGTGCCGGTCATGCCGTTCACGCCCTGACCCTGACCGGTCTGCGGCCGGACGACGACAACGCGACGGTCGCGAGCGCCAACCTCGACACGCACGCCGACGACGTCCTGCGGCTCCTCGATCGCGCCCACATCACCAGCGCGACGCTCGTCGGCCACAGTTACGGCGGCATGGTGATCGCCGCGGCCGCCGATCGAGCCGGCGGCCGGATCTCGCGTCTGGTGCATCTCGACGCCTACGTACCGCGCGACGGCGAGTCGTGCTGGTCGTCGACGACCGAGCGCTACCGGGAGGTGTTCGCTGCCGGCGCCGCGACCACCGGCTACGCCGTCCGACCGCCGGACGGCGGCGATCCCCGCCGCCGTCCCCATCCCCTCGCCTCGTTCTTGCAGACGATCCGGCTCACGGGCGCGCTCGCCCGGGTGCCCCGCCGGGAGTTCGTCTACTGCTCGGGATGGGAGGACCGGACGCCGTTCGCCGAACTCCGCACCCGACTGCAAGCCGATCCCGAGTGGCAGGTCCACGACCTCCCAACCGGCCACGACGCCATGCATGAGGCCCCGGAGGCGGTCGCTGCACTACTGCTCGGCGAGTGCACCGCGGATGCCTCGACGCACACACGACAGGCCTACCGCTGAGGGTGGCGCATCATCTTGACGTGCCGTCAGCACCGAAACCCCCACCCAGGCAGGGGGCTTGATCGTCACCGATCGGTCGGCCAACCGAGCGACTGGCCCGGCCGGTTCGGAAGGGGGACGCCGTGTCCTGCGGGAGCGTCCGGGCCGGGGCGTGGCACAGAGGGCTGGGGGCGGGTTCAGCAGGCACAGGCACTGC
This sequence comes from Kitasatospora sp. NBC_00039, assembly GCF_045160625.1. Lineage (NCBI taxonomy): Bacteria > Bacillati > Actinomycetota > Actinomycetes > Kitasatosporales > Streptomycetaceae > Kitasatospora > Kitasatospora sp. NBC_00039. Next base: position 726,787 of record NZ_CP108290.1, read on the forward strand.
CTGGCCAGTCCGGCACAGCCGGCGGAGCCGGCCGTGGGTGGCCACCGTCCGCCGTCGCCGTCCACAGCGCTGGGTGGCAACGAACCACGCCCCGGTTGGGGATGTGTCGGACATCTGGCAATAAGGCCTCTGGCCTGCGACTTTCTTGGTGGCGGCGGCGCGTTGGCAGCGCTAGGGTCATGCCCGCCCGGGGACTTGACCTCGGCGTTCTACGTGAGGGTTACCGACTGATGTCCTGTCTGGTTTGTAGGGTGCGTCCGAGTCTGGGGGCGGACGGACGGTGCTTCGCCTGCGCCGGTGCGTACCGGTCACCGGCATCGCTGGGGACGGCAACCTCGGTTCTGCTGGGGGTCAACGGCGCGCTCGCGCTCGCCGTGGCAGTGCTGGACGTGGTCGACTACTCGTCGGTCGGGGCGCTGGCGGGCGGCACGACCGACACGGCCGACGATTCCCTCGACACCATGCTTGCACTCTCAAACGCTCTGAACGTGCTCTCGGTGACCGTCCTGGTCGCGACGGCCGTCCTGTTCATCATCTGGCTCTACCGCGTGCGCGAGAACGCCGAGCTCTTCGCCCCGGGCACCCATCAGCACGGCAAGGGCTGGGTGATCGGCGCATGGTTCACGCCCATCGTGTGCCTCTGGTTCCCGTGGCGGATCACGGTGGACTGCTGGCAGGCCAGCGCGCCCGTCACCGGCCCCTACGGTGAGCGGCAGATTCTCTCCCAGGGCCTGCTGTCGTCCTGGTGGACGGCCGGGATCGGTGGGCTGATCCTCAATCGGATCACCGCGGCGTCCGTGGGCGCCGCCACCGTGGCGAGCGGAGACGTCGACACCGACGTCGCGGCTGTTCAGACCTCGCTGGTGCTGGAGATTGCGGAGAGCGCCTTCACTCTCGCTGCTGCCGTCCTGGCAATCCTGGTCGTGCGCCGGCTGAGCGCCATGCAGGATGCCCGCGCCGGGCTGACCGCCCCGGTGCCGGCCGCGATGATGACAGTCTGAGAGCCCTGACGCGGCCCCTGGCACCTTGCAGAGCAGAGGGTCAGGGCTTGCGGCGTTGCTCGGGCCTGGCCCGGATGGGCCTCGACAACGCGCGTCCGGACGGGCGGCACCGCCGCAGCCGGGCCAGGCCCCGCTCGTGCGCAACCGCGGTCTCGCCGCCGTCGAGGTCGGTGGTGGTGACCACGTGGATGCCGGGCAGGAGAGCGGCAACCGGCGTGCCCGGCCCCGTGCACCGCGGCGTCGACGAGGTCGGCTGCCGCTTCCCGGTCGAGTACGTGAGTTTCGCAGCACCAGCTATCGAGAGTTTCTCGTCCACCAGGACTACCTGCAAGGAAGCGCCGGGGCCAGGCCCTGTCCGGCGGATCTTCCCGGGCGAATGCAACTGGTTCTCCTCGGAGCACGTCTCGATGTTCGGCGACGTCAGAAGTCGCTGCCTGCCGTGGTCGTACGAGGTCGAAACGTGTGGTCGAGAGGATCAGGAACCGTTCCGTGTCGGATGAGATGACAGTGCACCCCGTCCCCCGGCCAGCTGCCCCGATCAGCACCGAGCGGCTCGTGCTCCGCCAGTCCGAAGCCCGGGACCGTGCGGCGTTCATCGAGCTGTTCGCCTCGCCGGAGGTGGGCACCTACATCGGCGGCTCTCGACCGCGTGATGAGCTCGAGCGCGCGGTGCCCGAGGTGCCCGGGCGGCGGCCCGGCCTCTTCGTGATCGAGCTCGGCGGAGCGATGATCGGTACCGTCGAGCTCAACCGGCGCGACTCGGAACACCGGAGTCATGTCCGTCCGCATGCCGGGGAGGCCGAGCTCGGCTACCTGTTCCTGCCAGAGGCGTGGGGACGCGGGTACGCCGCCGAGGCGTGCGCGGCGGCGCTCGGCTGGTTCGCCGACGCGCTTCCCGGCGAGCCGGTGGTGCTCTGCACCCAGACCGCCAACGAACGCTCGATGCGCCTCGCGGCGAGGCTCGGGTTCACCGAGCTGCAACGGTTCGAGGAGTGGGGTGCCGAGCAGTGGTTCGGCGCGTGGTCCCCGGTCACGCCACCCGCTTGAGCCCGTGCTCGACGGTGCGGATCCACCAGGCCACCGATCAGTCGTCGGCTTCGGCACGCCACTTGACCACGTGGAGCAGGTGGAGCACGTCGGAGGGGAAGCGAAGGACGGACGGGCGATGTCAGTCGCGCTGCGCGCGGTACCTGGAAGATCCACGGCGCCGGCGGGACAACAAATCGAGACCGCCGCGCAGTGGACCCGCTCTCACGATTGCCGAGGCGTGCACCGACGCGCCACCGTTCACCGCCGCGCGGCCGCCCGTGCGCGGGTCCCACTGGGTCCTGCCGCTGGAGGGCGTGGCGTGCTCGGCGCCGTGGCGGGCGGTGGCACGATTCCGTGCTCTTCTCCGTGCTCCGCGCGGAGCGGTCCGGCGGCGAACTGATGCGAGAGCAACACGGTGATCGACCTGACGAGACTTCGGGGTCGCTTCACCTTGCGGCTGAGTGATCACGGATTGGGCCAGGGGCGGATCGAGGCCAACCGTCATGGTGCCGTGGAAGACGTAGGCACGCGAGCGCGTGACCACGGCTCGGGGGTATCGGGGGCTTCAGTCGGTTCCGGGTGCTGAATGATGGTCGGATGCAACCGATGCGGCACGGGTACACCAATGATACGGCGGGCGACGGCGAAGTCGTGGTGAAGCGGTACCGCGGGCCGGACCGCGAACTGCGTCTCGCGCGCGAGGCCGGACTGCTGCGCGAGCTTCGCCGGCAACTGCCGGTGGCGCCGGTGCGCGCAGCGGGTGCAGGCACGCTCACTCTGGGATTCATGGCCGGCGAGCTCGGCCAGGACCTGGTGGACGCCGGGCGGGCGACAGCGGCGCTCGGTGCCTGCGGAGCCGTGCTGCGGCGCATCCAGCAGGTCGACCCCGTTCTGCTCCGCAAGGTCCCGGGGATGCTCGGTGCCGGCGAGGACGAGACGCAACAGGTGCTGGTGCACGGCGACTTCGGCCCCAACAACCTCCTGCTCGACCCGGGGACCTTCAAGGTCAACGCGGTCCTCGACTGGGAGTTCGCCCACCTCGGGGCCCCGGTGGAGGACCTCGCCTGGTGTGAGTGGATCATGCGTATGCACCACCCCGGGCAACTGGCGGCGCTCGACGCCTTCTTCGACGCCTACGGCCACCCGGTGCCGCCGTGGCCGCTTCGCCGGCAGGCGATGCTGGACAAGTGCGAGGCGCTGCGCACCTTCTGCGAGCGGCAGGAGGCCGGGGGAGCGGGCGCGCGACTGTGGCAGGAGCGGGCCGAAGTCACCGCGGAATGGCGCGAGTAGCCGGGGTGGCTACCGAGCTACCGAACCGGCGCGCCGGACACCGTCCCCACAACATCCTTTGGGGCTCTGCCCGCCCGGGCGCGAGGCGGAAATCAGGCTGCTGCCTGCAGCGAGTCACGCCTCCCGGGGTCGGCGGCCTCCGGCTACCGGCTGCCCGAGCCCTACCTGCACGGCTACGCCGTCCCGCCGGACGGCCCACTGCAGGACGTCAGCTCCCTGTTCGGCGCCTCGGGTGCCTGGGCGTCGGGCGGCCTGGTGTCCACCCCGAAGGACTTCAGCACGTTCACGGCCGGGTACGCGGGCGGCTCGCTGATCAGCGACTCTACCCGCCGCCAGCAGCGGACCTTCGTCGCGGGCGCCTCCGAGCCGGCCGGCCCCGGAGCCAACCGCGCCGGGCTGGCGATCTTCGAGTGCCGCACCTGGTGCGGTGTGGTGTACGGGCATACGGGAAACACCGCGGGTTACTCGGCGTGGGCACCCCGGACGGCCGCCGCAGCCTCACCGTCTCCGAGCAGGGGAACCAGACCAACAACCCGAACCTGCTGGAGCACCTGCGCGCCGTCGAGGAGGACTTCGTCTGCGCCCTGCTGGCCGACTGGCGCCGCCGGGCGGGACCTGCGCCGGATCCCCGGCGCGCGCCGCCCACCTGCGTCCTCTCCCTTGCCGCCGACAGCGGAGCGCGCCACCCCTCGGCCCTCAGGCCACCGCCACCGGGGGGCGCGGCAGCCGGGACGACCGGCCCGGCCTGCGGGCCGGGCGGGTCACTCGACGGGGGTGCTCCGGCGGGCGGTGGCGGCCCGGGTGGCGGAGGCTGACGTGGACGTGACCGCGTGTGGTGAGGGTGGTGTCCGGTGAGGGTGGTCGTTGATCTCAATCGTTGCCAGGGGTACGCGCAGTGCGCGTTCCTCGCGCCCGACGTCTTCAGGATGCACGGGGACGAGGCACTGCTCTACACCCCCCGGGCCGGGGCCGAACAGCGCGAGCGCATGGCACGGGCGGTCGCGGCGTGTCCGGTGCAGGCGATCGTCGTCGACGACCGGGACGAGGAGCAGCGCACGCCCGTCGGTGGGACAGGTGTCGGCGGGGCGGAGGCCGGCGGCCACGGAGGTGGTCGGCGGTGAACGGTGACGGTTGGCTGGAGCGGCTCCGCCGCGAGGGACGCATCGTGATCGTGGGCGCCTCCCTCGCCGGGCTGCGGGCGGCGGAGACCTTGCGGGACAAGGGCTTCACGGGGCCGCTCACGCTGGTCGGCGACGAGCCCTACGGCCCGTACGACCGGCCGCCGCTGTCGAAGCAGGTGTTGCTGGGCGTGGCGTCCGCCGATTGCACCGCGCTGCCGCACCGGCGGGAGGTGGACGCGCACTGGCGGCTCGGCAACGCGGCGACCGGGCTGGACATGGCCACGCGGCGGGTGCGCCTGGCCGACGGCGACGAGCTGGAGTACGACCGGCTGCTGATCGCGACAGGGGTACGGGCCCGCCCCTGGCCGCACGCGGATCAGGCCGCCCTGGACGGTGTGTTCGTGCTGCGCGGCCGCGACGACGCGGCCGCGCTGGAACGCCGGCTGGGAGCCGGCCCGCGCCGGGTGCTGGTGATCGGGGCGGGGTTCACCGGTTCCGAGATCGCCTCCGCGTGCCGGGAACGCGGCCTGGCCGTGACCGTCGCCGAGCGGGGGGCCGCGCCGCTGGTGGGCGCGCTGGGCGGGGTGATCGGCGAGGTGGCCACGCAGATGCACCTCGACGCCGGGGTCGACCTGCGGTGCGGGGTCACCGTCACCGCCCTGGAGGGCGACGCGGCCGGCCGGGTCCGCTCGGCGGCCCTGTCGGACGGTTCGACGGTCGAGGCGGACGTCGTGATCGTCTCGCTCGGCGCGATCCGCAACACCGACTGGCTTGCCGGGTCGGGGCTGGGCGCCGGTCCGCGCGGGATCGCCTGCGACGCCGGCTGCCGGGCGTTCGACGTGCGCGGCATCGTCACCGACGACGTCTTCGTGGCCGGGGACGTGGCGCGCTCGCCGCACCCGTTGTTCGGTTACCAGTTCCTCTCCCTGGAGCACTGGGGCAACGCTGTCGCACAGGCGGAGGTCGCTGCGCACAACATGATCAACGCCGCCCCGCAGCGGCTGCCGCACCTGTGGGTGCCGGCCTTCTGGTCGTCCCAGTTCGGGGTGAACATCAAGTCGGTCGGGGTGCCGTCGATGGGGGAGGAGATCATGGTCACCCAGGGTTCGCTCGCCGAACGCCGCTTCACGGCCGTGTACGGGCACCAGGGGCGGGTGATCGCCGCGGTCACCTTCGACCACGGACGCTGGCTCCCGTTCTACGAGGAGCTGATCCAACGCACCGCGCCCTTCCCGCCGCCGTTCGAGACCATGGACCGGCCGCAGGAGGGCGGCGGCCCGCGCCCGGCCGGCTTCCCCGACCCGTCCGTGCCCTCGCACGGCCCCACGGTCACCGTCAGCGGCTACTCCCCGGCCGATCGGACCGTCACCTTCACCCCCGCGCGGGCCTGACCGTCGCCACCCGACCGTCGCCCGCCGTCCCGCGCCCGCCGCCCGCCGACCCCGTCCAGCCCTCCCGCGTCCGCCGACCCGCCGCCGGCCGGCGAGCCGCGGGCCCTCCCGCGGACACCCCGCACCCGCACGACGGGCACGGTGCCCCACGAACCCGAGGACCGTCATGACCGACCTGACGTTGCTGCAGCAGATCACCGACTACTCCAACCGCCACGACCCGTACCCGTTGTACGCCCGGCTGCGGGAGAAGCCGGTCCACCACGACGAGAGCGGCCCGTACGTGATCGGCGGGTACCACGCGGTGCGCGCGCTGCTCCACGATCCGCGGATCAGCTCCGAGGCCCGCTACCGGGCCGTGCCCGACACGACGGCGCCCGGACAGGAGGAGGGCGATGCCGGCGGGGTGCTGCCACCGAACTTCCTGCGACTGGACCCGCCCGAGCACGACCGGCTGCGCGCCATCACCAACCGCCCGTTCGGCCCGCCGCACAGCCCCCACCGCATCGACGGCATGCACGGCGAGCTGGAGACGATCGTCACCGACCTCATCGACGCCCTGGACGGTGACGAGATAGACCTGGTCGACCGCTTCTCCTACCCGTTCCCCGTGACCGTGATCTGCCGCCTCCTGGGCATCCCCCGCGAGGACGAGAGCCGCTTCCACGGCTGGGCCGACACCCTCGTCGCCACCCTCGACCCACAACCCGGCCAGGACCTCACCGAACGCAACCGCATCGCCCAGCAGGCCCGCGTCGAGCTCGGCCTCTACCTGAACGCCCTCATCGAGGAGCGCCGCAAGGCGCCCGGCGACGACATGCTCTCCCAACTCGCCACCGGACAGGGGCCCGAGGGCCGGCTGAGCGGCATGGAGGTGCTCAGCACCGCCGCACTCCTGCTCATCGCCGGCCACGAGACGACGGTCAACCTGATCACCAACGGCATGCTCACCCTGCTGCGCCACCCGGAGGCCCTGGAGCGGCTGCGCGCCGACGCGCGGGTGGCGGTGCCGCTGGTGGAGGAGCTGCTGCGGTACGAGCCGCCGGTGCAGATGTTGCCCAGCCGCACACCGATCACCGACATCGAGGTCGCCGGCGTCACCATTCCCAAGGGGGCCTCGCTCTGGTTGATGCTGGCGGCCGGCAACCGCGACCCCGAGCGGTTCGCGGACCCGGACCGCTTCGACCCCGACCGGCCGGACAATCAGCACCTGGGCCTCGGCAGCGGCATCCACAGCTGCTTCGGCGCGCCGCTCGCCCGCCTGGAGGCACAGCTGGCACTGGCCGGACTCGCCCGCCGGCTGGAGCGCCCGCGCCTGGTGGAGGACCCGCCCCCGTACCGCACCAACGCGGTGCTGCGCGGGCCCCGCCACCTGCGGATCGCGATCGACGGCGTGCGGCGCTGAGGCACCGGGCCCGCGCCCGCCAGCACGCCGCCCAGGGTGAATCCGGCCGGCAACCACCCATGGGGGACCGGCCCGTGGAGCGACAACCAGCCGTCCGACTACAACCAGCCGTCCGGCGACGGTATGAGGTTCCACGGCCGGAACGGCACCCTCGGCCGGACCCTCCCGGGCGGTGGCAGCACCGGCCCCGTCGCGCCCCGGGGCTGGGGGCGCCGCCTGCTGCCGGACCGGAGCGGGGGCCCGGAGCCGTTCGTGGACCGGCGTGCCGGCGAACCGTGGTGCCGAGTCGCGTTCCGCCGCGTTGGGTGCGGTCACAATCCACTTGGTGAATCTCTGTTGTACGGCCCGGGGACACGGCGCCGTTCCGCCGTCATCATGGTTGCCGAGAGGTTACTTACCGGTTGGTAACACTCTCGCCGGTGGATCACCAGACGTGTGCCGACGCTGACCTCACCGTCCAACGGACCCTCACGCCCCCACACCCCCACGCCCCCACCCGTACCGGAGGACCGCTGTGCCCGCGCGAAAGGCCGCTGTGCCCCGTACCCGCCGACTCCCTTGCGAGGGCGCCCGCGCCACCGGAACCGGACCGCCGGCGCCGGTGACCTCACCCTGGGCGGCGCCATCGCGAACGCCGAAGCCGTCTTCCTGGCGCCGCTGCTGTTGCAGGGCTACAACCTCGTCATCCCGGACACCGAGGGACAGACCGCCGACTTCGCGGCCGGCCCGGAGTACGCGTTCACCACGCTGGACTCGATCCGCGCCGCGACCAGGTCCGCGGAGACCGGCATGGACTCCGACACCGCCATCGCCCTGATGGGCTACTCCGGCGGCGCCATCGCGACCAACTGGGCGGCCGCACTCGCACCGGGCTACGCCCCCGAGGTCAACGGCAAGCTGGTCGGCTTCGCCGAGGGCGGCCTGCTCGTGGACCCGGCGCACAACCTCAAGTACGTCGACGGCTCCCTCGTGTGGAGCGGTGTCATCCCCATGGCGGTCATCGGGGTCTCCCGTTCCTTCGGCATCGACCTCAAGCCCTACCTGAGTGACGACGGCCTGGCGGTGTACCGGGAGCTGGAGCATGGGTCGATCGCCGACGCCCTGGGCCACTGCGGCAGTGCATGTCCGCCGCCCTGTCCAGGCTGCGCGAGGCGGGAGTGTCGGTTCCGTTCTGATCTTCGTCCGCCACTGATCTCCATCACGGAGCTGGTCTCCTGGCCGGTCCGGCCCTCGCGTTCGGCTCGGGCGGCGCGCGCGATGAGGTCGTCGCGGATCTCCTCGATGCGGAAGGCGCTGGTCAGGGTCCGGCCGGTGCATCGGACATCGCGGCAGGCTTCTGCGGGCCGGACCGTCGCTCCGGCTTGCAGGAGTCGCCTCGGGCCCGCTCCTTCGGGTCCGGGATCTTTGCTGCCGTGAGTGAGGGTGTTGACCCTCACGTGGCGTCAGGCTGCACAGTCGGTGCCGTGGACGATCACTGGACCGTGGGACGCGTGGCCGGCCTGGCCGGTGTGAGCGTTCGTACGCTGCATCACTATGACGAGATCGGGCTCGTTCGGCCGTCGGCGCGGACGGTGGCCGGGTACCGGGCGTACTCGGCGGGCGACGTGGAGCGGCTGCGGGAGGTGCTGGCCTATCGGCGGTTGGGCTTCGGCCTGCGGGAGGTCGCGGAGCTGGTCGGCGACCCGTCCGCCGACGCGGTCGCGCACCTGCGTCGACTGCGCGGTCTGCTGCAGGAGCGGCGTGATCGCGCCGGCGCCATGGTGGCGGCCATCGACAGGGAACTCGAGGCACGGGCGAAGGGACTCAAGGTGACACCGGAGGAGCAGTTGGAGATGCTCGGTGCACGGCTGTACGACGCGATCGGCGGCGCCTACACCGCGACGAGGCGCACCGAGCCGCGGATCGCCGCGCAGATCTGGGACGCGCTCGGCGACGCGCAGACGGTGCTGAACGTCGGGGCCGGCACCGGCTCCTACGAGCCTGCTGATCGCGACGTGACCGCGGTGGAGCCGTCGGCGGTCATGCGGGGGCAGCGGCCTGCCGGGTCGGCGCCGTGCGTGGCCGCCGCCGCGGAGAGCCTGCCGTTCGAGGACCATTCATTCGACGTCGCGATGGCCGTCTCCACCGTTCACCACTGGGGGGACGCGGTAGCGGGGCTGCGCGAGATGCGGCGCGTGGCCCGCCGCGTGGTGGTGCTCACCTTCGACACCGACGAGCCCGGATGGCAGGACCGGTTCTGGCTCACCCGCGACTACCTGCCCGAGTTCGCCGCCGTCCTGGCCGAATTTCCCTCGCTTGCCGTCCTGGCCGACGCGATCGGCGCCCGCGCCGAGCCGGTGCCCGTCCCGTGGGACTGCGCTGACGGCCTGTTCGAGGCGTACTGGCGCCGGCCGGGGGCGTATCTGGAGGACCACGTGCGCCGTGCGATGTCGGTGTGGACGAGGGTCGGGCCGGAGGCCGAGCAGCGGGCGGTACGCAGCCTCAGTGACGACCTCGACTCCGGCCGGTGGGCCGAGCGCAACCGCGACCTCGCCGACCGCGACGCGGCAGATCTCGGCCTCCGCCTGCTCGTGGCCTGAACCGCGTCGCAGCGTCCGTGTCCTGGTGCTCCTGACGGCCCGCCGGTCAGTGCTGCGCTGGGCGGGCCTGGCGCTGTGGACAGGACGGAACGGGAGGGGACCAGGGCCGGCCGGCGTCAGCCGCTCTCCGCCGGCCCGCACGACGACGAGCCTGTCGCCCTCGAAACCGGTGACATCCGTGTCGCCCGGGCGGCCGTGTCGGGAACACCGCCGGGTGCTCGGGCAGGCGTAGCCATCGGCCGCCAGAAGTGGCCGGGGTGGCCGGAGGGTTGAGGGGGCCGGTGCCGGCGATCGGGCGGCGGGTCCTGGTGGGCTCTTCCCCAGCGAGCGCCGGCTTGTAGGCCTGCGCACCGGCGGCACGCCGTCGAGCGGGTAGTCGTCGGCCTGGAGCCACTACGATGCGTGGCGTCGGTGGGGCAGGACAGTGGGGGTGCGGGGCGTGGCTGGTTACGGCGGGGGCGGGTACGGGGATCCGGTGGGTGGCGCGGGCAGTCGGCCGCCGGCAGGGTGGCCCGGCCAGGGCTCCCCGGTCCCGCCGCCCAGGTCCGCGCATGCTCCGCCGGCGGGGTACCCGTACGCTCCGCAGGGTTATCCGTATGCTCCGTCTGCTTCTCCGCAGGGGTATCCGTACGCGCCGCCTTTTCCGCCGGCTTCGCCACCACCTGCCGAGCCGTCACGCGGCCGGAAGATCCTGCGCGGGGTCCGCAATCCGTTCTACGCCGCCCAGCGGACCTTCCGTCCTTCCCGTCCCGCGGTCGTGGACGATCCGGCGGTCCGCAGGCTCCAACTGTGGCGCACCGTGCTGGGCCTGGTCGCCTGGGTGGGCCTGATGGTCACCTACAACTCCGTCGTCAGTGCCGCCGACGTCAAGGCCGTTGCGGACGAACGCCTCAACCAGAGCTGGTCCAGCGTCCTGGTGCTGGTCTGCACCTTCCCCGTGGTGGTGGGTGCGTTCGTGGCGGCCGCGCGGGGCGGGCTGCGGCGCGTCTACCTGCGACGGGCCCTGCGCCCGCTCGGTGCAGTGGTGGCCATCATGGCGTCCATGGGCACCGCGGCGCTCGCGATGGCGCCGGAGACGGCGGGGCTCCGGGAAGCCGTCGGGCTGCCGGGAACGATCGCCATCGGGGTGCTGTGCGTGTGGTCGATGGGTTTTGCCCTCTACGGCATCGGCCTGTCGCTCGTGCACGTTTTCCGTACCGCTGACATCCACGAGGTGCTGCCGCCGGTCCTTGCCGGCGTCCTGGTGTGGGAGATGGCGCTCCTGGACGTGATCACGGGCGCCTACCCCCAGGTTCCGGCGGGCGCCCGGGCGGTCTTCATCCTGGGCGCTCCCGTGACCGTCACGGCCCTGTCCTGGTGGGAGATGCGCCGGCTACGCCGCCACCACGGGCTGACGGTCCGTAACGCACTGGGGCGCTGACCGCCCGGCCCGCCCCCGCTTGCCGGAGATCACCGTGGTCCGGCCGGCCCCCTCCTGCTCGGGGAGGAACGGTCGCGAGCCCGCCTCTCGTCTTCGCCGTCGGCGGCCGACCTCGCGGGTCATGAGGATCCGAGATCCACCCCACCCCGCTCCCGTTCCTCGGATCGTTGGTCGTTGTGGTGGCTGGGGGCGGGAGGAGCGAGGCCGGCCGGCCGCGCGGCCACTGCACAAGGCATGCACGTTCAAGCGTCGGCTGCCCGTCGTTTGCCGGCTGAATTCAGCTGGGCTGGAAGAACGCCAGCATCTTCTTGGCGGCGCCCGGCGACGTCAGGATCTCCTGGACGTGCGCGGACTGCCGGCCGGCGGCGCTGGTGCGTTCGAACATCTCGCGTTCGTATTCTTCGACGGCGGCGGGAAAGTCGTCCGGGTGCGCGGCCAGCGCGAGGCCGAGCAGCGCGCCGTCGAGCAGCGCCATGTTGGCGCCCTGCCCCACCGGCGGCATCAGGTGGGCGGCATCGCCGAGCAGCGTGATGCCTCGTGTCGACGGCCAGGTCAGGCCGACCGGGAGAGTGGTGATCGACCGTGGCAGGACGGTGTCGTCGCAGGCGGCGATCAGTGCGGTGAACCGTGAGTCCCAGCCGGTGAACAGATCGATCAGCCGCACGCGGGCGACGGCAGGGTCGTCGAACGGGATGCCGCTGGAGGCGAACCAGTCCTCGGCGGTGCTGAAGCTCAGGTAGATGCGTACGCGGCCGTCGCCGTTGCGCTGGGCCGCCAGGGATTGCCCGTTGCCGAGCACCCAGTAGTTGCCTCGTCCGACCATCGCCGCGAGGTCGGGGTGGGTGCGGTCGATGTCGGGGATGCCGAGCTCGACGACGTTCTGGCCGGTGTGCACCGGGCGGGCGTCGGTGAGAAGCGCGCGGACCCGGGAGCACGCACCGTCGGCGCCGACCAGCAGGTCACACGTCGCGCTGCTGCCGTCGGTGAAGTGCAGCAGGCCGCGGTCGGCGTGTTCGAACGCGTGGCCCCAGCGCACCGCGTGTTCGGGGAGAGAGTCCAGCAGCAGGTTGCGCAGATCGGCACGGTCGACCTCAGGTCGCTCGAGTGGGGCGTCGTCGGGCGTGTCCTCCTGGAGCAGCAGGGTGCCGTCCGGCTCGAGAAGTCGCAGGTCCTGGCCTTCGCGACGGGCAATCGCGTGGAACCGGTCGATCAGGCCGGCCTCGCGCAGTGCCCGCTGCCCGGTCCCGGAGTGCAGGTCGAGCATGCCGCCCTGGCCGCGCGCGCCGCGGGACGGTTCGCGTTCGTACACGACGGCGTCGATGCCGTTCACGTGCAGCACGCGGGCGAGGGCCAGGCCGCCGAGGCCGGCTCCGATGATGGCGATGGTCATGTTTGCCTCTCTCTGATACGCCGTACTGACCGATACACTGTATCTACCGATGCGATGTATTGTTAGCGGCATGTTGGTGTGGGAGAGGCCGGAGCCGCCGAATCGACCCGTGCCGGCCCCGCTGAACCGGGAGCGGATCGTGCGAGCAGCGATCCAGCTGGCCGACGCGGACGGCCTGGAGGCGGTGTCGCTGCGCAAGGTCGCCACCGCGTTGGCCGTCGGGCCGATGCGGCTGTACAGCTACATCGCCGGCAAGGAGGAGTTGCTCGACCTGATGGTCGACGCGGTCCACGCCGAGATCCGGCCGGTCGGAGACGAGTGGCGGGAGGTGCTGCGGTCCCTTGCCGAAACGACCCGGCAGGCCGCTCACGAGCACGAATGGCTCGCCGATCTGCTCGGTGGGCGTCCGCAGCTCGGGCCGAACGCGCTGGCCAGGGGCGAGGCCGTGGTGGCCGCGCTGGGCGGCGTTGACGTGGACGCCATCATGCCGGTGGTCACCGCGGTCGACGCGTACGTGATCGGCGCGGTGCGCCGGGAGATCGCCGAGCGGCGTGCCGAGCGGGCCACCGGGATGGACGAGAAGCGCTGGCAGGCCTCACTCGGGCCCTATCTGGAGCGGACCTTCGCCACCGGCCGGTTCCCCGCGCTGGCCACGGTGGTGCGCGATGCCGCCCACCTGGACGCCGACCAGACCTTCCGGATCGGCCTCGACTTCCTGCTCGACGGCATCGAAGCCCGCATCTCCAGCTGACACGCGGCCGAAGGAAAGGACCGGTGCAGCCCACGGCACCAGGTCGGCGCCGACGCGTCGAGACGACGCAACTTCGCCGAAGGCTGAGCGGGTGGTTCGCCGTCGGCGCCTGCCGGGCTCGCTCAGCCGGCCTGCGCGGGCCCGGGCCCGCGCCTTCCGATCGCGCCGGAGGCCGGGCCGTGCGCGGGGAGGCGCTCGGCGTCGGTCACTCGCACGGCCGTTTACGGTCCGCGGCCAGCGATTCCGCCGCGGCGCGGGCGAGACCGCCGAAGAACTCCTCCAGGGCCTGCGGTACCTCGGGGCGCAGTCGGTAGTACGTGAAGCGGCCGTGCGGCTCCGGCTCCACGATGCCGGCCTCGCGCAGCACTCGCAGATGGTTGGACAGCGCGGTCTGCCGCGCACCCGTCTCCTTGATCAGGTGGTTGGTACACAGGGCCGCCTGCGCGAGCAGCGTCACGATGCGCAGGCGAAGGGGCTCGCCCAGCACTCGAATGAGGTCGCCCTGCGTCAGCGTCGCCTTGTCGGTCCCTGGTGTCAGCATGCCTCGATTATCACATATCACGCCGTGCTGATACCACTCTTGCGTGATATCACTGCAACGTGATACGTTGTAGATGTTCCGGTCGCCCCACTCTCTCGGGATTGGCCGGACCCCCGCCGCGCGGCCCAGCAGCGGCGCGGCGTGGTCCGGGCCGCAGCAGCCAGGCGGTCGGGCCCGACACCGCGGCCCCCGGCGGAGCCAACCGTCGCCGTGACCTATCAGGAGGCATCGCCTTGAGCACCCCCATCCGTGACGTGATCATCATCGGTTCCGGCCCGGCCGGCTACACGGCCGCGCTCTACACCGCCCGTGCCTCCCTCAAGCCGCTGGTCTTCGAGGGCGCCGTCACCGCCGGCGGCGCGCTGATGAACACCACCGAGGTGGAGAACTTCCCCGGCTTCCGGGACGGCATCATGGGCCCCGAGCTGATGGACAACATGCGGGCCCAGGCCGAGCGGTTCGGCGCCGAGCTGATCCCGGACGACATCGTCGCGGTCGACCTCACGGGTGACATCAAGACCGTCACCGACTCCGAGGGCAACGTCCACAAGGCCCGCGCCGTGATCGTCACCACCGGCTCGCAGCACCGCAAGCTCGGTCTGCCGAACGAGGACAAGCTCTCCGGGCGCGGCGTCTCCTGGTGCGCCACCTGCGACGGCTTCTTCTTCCGCGACCAGGACATCGCGGTGGTCGGCGGCGGTGACACCGCACTGGAGGAGGCGACCTTCCTCTCCCGCTTCGCCCGCAGCGTCACGATCATCCACCGCCGGGACACCCTGCGCGCCTCCAAGGCGATGCAGGAGCGCGCCTTCGCCGACGAGAAGATCCGCTTCGAGTGGGACAGCGCGGTGGAGGCGATCCACGGCGACCCGAAGCTGACCGGCGTCACCCTGCGCACGGTGTCGAAGGACGGCGGCACCACCGGCGAGACCCGCGAGCTGGCCGTCACCGGCCTGTTCATCGCCATCGGCCACGACCCGCGCACCGAGCTGTTCAAGGGCCGGCTGGACCTCGACGCCGAGGGTTACCTGAAGGTCGAGGCCCCCTCGACCCGGACCGACGTCCCGGGCGTCTTCGGCGCCGGCGACGTCGTGGACCACACCTACCGCCAGGCCATCACCGCCGCCGGCACCGGCGCCTCCGCCGCCCTGGACGCCGAGCGCTACCTGGCCTCACTGGCCGACCCGGAGACCCAGGCCGTCATGGTCGTCTCGGCCGTCTGACCACCACCACTCACCCGAACCAGCCGAACCAGCCGAACCACCCCAGTCACCCGAACCACCCGACTCGCCCGAGTCACCGACAGATCAAGGACATCTCCCATGGCCGGCACCACCATCACCGCAACCGAGAGCAACTTCGAGGAGCTCGTGTTCCAGAGCGACACGCCCGTTCTGGTCGACTTCTGGGCCACCTGGTGCCCGCCGTGCCGGATGATCGCTCCCACCCTGGAGCAGATCGCCGCCGAGCACGCCGACCGCTTGACGGTCGTGAAGGTCGACATCGACAAGAACCCCGCTCTCGCCGCCCAGTACGGGATCATGTCCATCCCGACCTTGAAGGTCTTCGCCGGTGGCAAGGCCGTCAAGACCATCGTCGGCGCCCTGCCGAAGGACCAGCTCAAGCGGAACCTCGCCGACTTCATCGGCTGACCGTCCCCACGGCCGGCCCCGGTCGTCGACCCGCTCCGCAGGCCGGTGCGGGCGCCCGGCGCCCACACCGGCCTGAACAACCGCACGGCAGGCAAGAGCCTCAGAGAGGACATGAGGGCGAAGATGCGCATCGAGATCTGGGCGGACGTCGTCTGCCCCTGGGCCTACATCGGCAAACGCCGGCTGGAGGCGGCCCTCGCCGATCCGGCGCTGTCCGCCCGCGACATCGAGGTCGTCTGGCGCCCCTACCGGATCGACCCGACCGCCCCGGCCCAGGCCGTCCCGGTGGAACCGGCCCAGCGCGACCCGATGGTCGACGACACCGCAGGCCGGTGCGTGGTGGACCCGCCGGCCACGCAGAGCCCGGCGACCGCCGACGACCGGGTGCCCATCTCCCGCATCGCAGCCGCCGAAGGGCTTGGACCCAACTGGGGCGCCGCCTGGCGATCCAGCAGCCACGACGCCCACCGGCTCCTGGCCCTCGCCCACGAGCACGGCGGCAGCGCACTGCAGGACACCCTGGCCGAGTACCTGATGCGGGCACACTTCGTCGAGGCCGACGACATCAGCGCGCGTGACACGCTCAGGACCCTTGCGACCGCCGCCGGATTCGCCGAAGCCGCCGCGCTGCTCGACACCGACGCGGCCGACCGCACCGTCCGGGAGCTTCGCCTGATCGGCAAGGCGCGGGGCATCAAGACCTCCCCGACGATCGTCGTCGGAGACCGGGCCCTGGCCGGCGCACAACCACCCGACATCATCGCCGACTTCCTCGCCACCGCAGGCCCGGAACGCGATGTACCCGAAGAGGTCGGGCGCTTGCGGTACGCCGAGTCCCTCCTGGACCTACGGGACCCGCTCGGCGCGCTCACCCTGCTCCAACCGCTGCTCGACGAACACGGCGACGACCTCAACGTACGTCGCCTTGCCGCCCGCGCGTACTTCACCTCCGCCCAGCTCGGCCGCGCCCGGCAAACCCTGGAACAGCTGGTCACCGACCTGCCGGACGACTCCTACCTCCGGCTCATGCTCGGTCGCACCCTTCAGCGCCTGGGCTTGGACGAACAGGCCGCTCCGCACCTGAGGATCGCTGCCGCCATGACACCGGAATTCGCCTGACCGCCGGCGGCGGATCACCTTCAGCGGCCGGTCACCGGCACCCACGACCGCCGAGCCGCAGTTCCCCCACCCTTCCCGCACGCCGTCCTGGCCGCCGGCGCCGTCGGCGGCGCGGTCGGGCTCGCGGGCCTGGTGGCGGGCACGCTGCTGCTCGACGTCGGGATGCAGTGCGGGGCGGTCGCCAACCTGGTGCGGATCTACGCGCTGCGCCCCGATGCGCGGAGCAGGCTCAACACCGCGTACATGACCTGCGGCTACCTCGGCGGGACGGTCGGCTCCTGGGCGGGGGCCCATGCCTACCAGGCGGTGGGGTGGCCCGGGGTGTGCGCTGTGGTCGCGGCGGCACCGGCGCCCGCGCTGGCACCGCTCGCGGGCCGGGACGCGCGAGCCGGCCGACTGCCGGCCTCCCCGGCGGCCCGGCAGCAGTACGTGAGGCCCTCCGCCCGCTGCCCGACTGCCGGCCTCCCCGGCGGCCCGGCAGCAGTACGTGAGGCCCTCCGCCCGCTGACCGGCGGGCGATTCCGCGTCGCCCACGCCGGTCACGGGCCCGGCTCACCCGGGATGCTGGTCGTCCTGAACGTCGTGCAGCGAAGGGGCGTAGGAGATCCCGACGATCAGGCCGTCCGCCGTGAGTAGTCTGGCCACCGTCTGGCCCCACGGCTCGGTGCGGGCCTGGTGCACCAGCTCGAAGCCCGCGCGCTGAAGCTCGGCCCCGGCGGCTGCGACGGCTTCCGCGTTCGCCACCTCGAACTCGATCGATGCCTGCGGGACCACCCGGCCTGCGGGCCACTGGGTCGTGCCGAAGCACGCCTCGGCCGCCTGCGAGAGCGGCCACAGGCCGAAGTGCTTGCTGCCGGAGACACTCCCGCTGGAGTAGTAGCCGTTGTCTTCCCCCTCGAGGGGCAGGCCGAGGGCCTCGATGAACAGCTTGCGGCCCAGCGGCGGGTCGGCGACGACCACCGCCACGCTCGTGATGAAGAGAACGTCCATGCCGGCGGTGGCACTCCCTGCTGCGATGGGATGGTGAGGGCCGGGGATCCGGCCTGGACGGCACCGCTCCCATGCGTCGGTGCCGCTACTGGTGGGCGGATCCCGAACAAGCTATCCGCCTGCCCCCAATGGGCCGGGACACCCGCGCCACCACCGGCGTCGAGTCACCCGATCGGGCGTCCCGCCTGCGCGCGGGCGATACCGGTACCCGCGCTGGGCCGTGCCCCCGGACCGCCTGGGCTCAGCCCAGCGCGTCCATCAGGGCGGTGACGTAGGCATCCAGCCGCTCCTCCACAGCCCGGACAGGTGGGACGTCTGAGCGGGGGATCGTCCGGACGTCAGGAGAAGCAGGGACATCTTGACTGCTACCACTCACCAGGTAAGCCCGCCCGGCCGGCGCAGGGGCTGGGAGCAACGGTCAAAGGTTGTGGGTGGGCGTCGTGCGAGCCTGCTCGGCGACCTCCTTCCAGGACCGATCCACTGGTCCTGATCGCCGCTCGCAAGCCGATCAGTTCCAGCGACGCTGACCTGGATCAGCGGAACGCAGCGATATTGCGGGCGGCCCAGTCGGCGAACGGGCGCGGGGCGCGGCCGAGGATCCGCTGGACGTCCGGGCTGACGCGCAGTTCGGACGGGTTCGGGGAACCGAGGATGGTCAGGGTGTCCTCGGCGAGCTCGGCCGGCATGCTCTGCGCCATGGCAGCCTTGGCCTCGTCGCGGGTGAGGTCATGGAACCGCACCGGCGAGCCCAGCGCGGCGGCGATGGCCTCCGCGTGGCGGCGCGGTGTGATCACCTCCGGACCGGTCAGCTCGTACACGCCGCCGGTGTGCCGGTCATCCAGCAGGCAGGCCGCCGCGACCTCGGCGATGTCCGCCGGGTCGATGATGGGCACCCCGGCGTCGCCGAAGGGCGCGGCGACGACAGCAGATGGGGCATCTGGGTGTTGATCTCCTTGCGGAGTCAGAACCTCCGGTTCTACAGGCTGCGCGAGAGCATCCAGGGCATCAGCGAGAAGATGCTCGCCCAGACCCTGCGCGCGCTGGTCCGGGACGGCCCGGTCTGGCGGGAGGTCGAGCCGACGGCCTCGCCTCAGGTCACCTACGGGCTGACCGAGTTCGGTCGGGACGTCGGTGAGCCGCTGGAGGATCTGTTCGACCGGATTACACGGCGGCTGTCGCCGCGCAACGCGGGATAGGGCTGCGGCCGCCAGCTGCCTGGATCACCCAACTCGTGCGGCGATCGGTCACGTTGGTGCGCATCTCCAGTCGGCCGCTACCACGCGGCCCTTTGACCCGTGTCGGACGAGACCGGGTGACGCCACCCGTTCGGTCCGATGACAAGGCGAGCCATCTTGGGTAGGTATGGCCTGTTCGTGCCACTACGACCGAGGAAGTTGGGCGCACCATGGAGAAGGACCAGCTGGCTCACCTGGAGCAGCGCATTCACCACCTCATTACGGTGACCAAGTCCGTGACCAACGACGGTCACGAGGAGCTGCTCAAGATCATCCACCGGCCGGGCTGGACGACGCCGGCCGAGATGGCTCTCGTGACCAACGCCGTTGATCACCTGATCAAGCAAACAGAAGCCCTGAACGAGGCCCGCGTGGGGCTCATCGAGGGGGCTCGCTCCATCGGCTGAAGGCCGATCCGCGAGTCGCTCACCATGGGTGCCGGCCGGAACTGCCGCTGCTGGTCGGGACGTGGGCTGCTCGGCCCGACCGCCGCAGCCGGCCGCGCGTCTTCCCGATGCCGCCACCCGGGGCGTGCAGCCGGCGCCGCTGCTCCGCGGTGGCGATGCGGAACTGGAACAGCGAGGCGAGCACCGCCCAGGTGGTCTCCACCTCCCGGTGCTCGCCGTCCGGTTCCGCGTCCGGCCTCGCTCTGTTCCTGCTGTCGTCATGGCTGCGGGCCGCGGTGATCGGGCGAGGGCGGCGCCGCCCTCGCCCGATCACCGCGGCCCGCAGTCGGCAGCGCGTCGACCAGGTCGTCCACCAGCAGCTCCACGTCCTGAATCCCCGCGCTCTCTCGCGCCAGCCGGGCGAACACCCCGTCCAGGTCCTCGATCTCCCGCTCGCCGGGCCCGGTGTCCGCGGACGCCAGGATCTACTCCAGCCGCAGGTGCGACGATGGCGCCAGTGGTGACGTCGGATATGGGAACTGTCGGACGGCTGACTGGCGGTCGTCCCGGCCCTACGAATCCCCCGGATGAGCCCACTCTGACAGGGCATAGTTCAACCCGGATCCACCCGGGGTGAGGGGAGCAGCGCGGTGTCGTAGAGGCGCGGTTCGGCCGGCCTGGGGGGACTGCTCCAGTGGGGTCTGGCGGCGTACCGCGTTCCGGGCCGGCAGGACGTCGGAACCGTTCTGCGGCGTCAGGCCTGCTCAATGGGCGTTCGAGTACATGTACGCGTTGGTGGTCCAGTTGAACACGGCGATCTTGATGGTCTTGCCGGCGTCGGACCGGCTGTTGTCCTGTGCGGTGTACCAGCCGTTGCCGATGCTGGTGGTTGCGGGTATCCCCAGCCAGTCCCAGCCACTGCCGGTCCAGGTCAGGATCCACAGGTTCTGGCCGTAGTGGTTGGTGTTGAGGACGGAGTCGATGTACTCATGACCGTCGCTGCCCCAGAAGACATCCATTTCCGCGTTGGCGTCCCTGGACTCGAGCATGTCGCACCAGTGGTAGTCGGTGGACCAGCAGGCGATCGGTGACTGTGGCTGCTGCGGTGTCGAGGCGGTGGCCGGTGCGGTGGCGATGACGGCGCCCGCCAGTACTGCCGTGGCCGTAGCGAGTATGGTGCGGGCCCTGAGGATTCCGGTGAACGACATGCTGTCCTTCTTCCATCCGTCTTGTCGGAGCGGTGCGGTGTGGTCCGGCGTAGAGCCGGGCCGAACAGGATGATTACGGGCCGTCGCGCTTCGGCGGCGGCCCGTCGTCCACGGTCTGGACATCGGCGAGTTTGGCGGCGCCGGACATGAGGACGGCCCCGTCGGCATCACGGGCGATGAGGTCTACGGCCTGACCCGGCACCACGGCGTAGGCGAAGTAGCGATGGGCAGGGTCGGCGGGCAGCGCGTGGATGGGCAGGATGCGCGGGGCCCGGTTGCCCACGTCGACTTCTTCCAGGCTGCTGACACGGGGGCTGACCAGGCCGTGGACCAGGATGAGTTTCGTGTGCCCGTCGACGGCGAAGTTCAACGGACTCTCAGCTGTCGAAGGAGACTGGCAGGCCAGTCCCACGAGGTCGTCCCGCACTCTTGCCGCGGTACACAACTCACCGCCCTTGTGTACCAGTTCGACGCGCCATTCGAGGCCTGCCGTCGTGCCGCGTTCGACGGCGGAGAGCACGTCGAACGGCGGACTCGGCGAGGAGGTCCCAGCGGCGCAGGCGGTCAGTAGGGCAAACGCTGCGATCAGCCCGGCAGAGCCTGACATGACCTTCGACACCAGGCCGTTCCGGTGGACACCCACGCGAGATCGGTTCCCTCCCCTCGGTCTGCCCGGCAGGATGGACCGCCCGGCGGATCGCCCGGCCATGAGGGCCGGCCGGTCCGCCGGTACCGGCCGGTTCAGGAGTCGAACCCCGCGCCGGAACACTTGGCGGGGAAGCCGTTGTTCTCGTTGCTGTCCTGCCCGTACCAGCGGACGTAGTACGTGGTGCCGGGTGAGGTCGCCCCGTAGAAGGTCTGGTACTGGTAGGTGCCGTCGGCCGCCCAGCTCTTCGTGGACCGGATCTTCGTTCCATCGGATCGCACGAGTTGCACGTAGAACAGCCTGGCGCTCCAACCGCCACAGGCAAATCCGCCGAGTGTCACGTCGCTGCTCCCGGCGGTGCCGTCGAGGCCGGCGTGGTAGCTGCCCAGTCCCCATTCGTTCCACGCGCCGCTCGCCTGTGCGGGCGCCGCGGAAGCCAGCGCACCGAGAAGTGCGCCGCTGATGACGACGGCAGCAGAAGCCGTCCGACCGTGAAATCGCATGGAATTCCCTTCGATGATGGACGGACCGGAAGGTCTCGTCCTGGGTTCGCTCCCGGAACGCCTTCGCGGGTTTTTCGGCCCCGCCAAGTTGTCCGAAGAACCGGTGGAGGTCCCACCGTGCGGCATGTCGGATTGTCCGTCCACCAGAAGTCGGCAACACCCAGGTGGGTGGCGGACAATCCGGTTTGGCCGCGGACAAAGCAGGGGGCGCGGGGTGGGGGTTGGACGTCCGCAGGGACGGTTCAAGGGGGAGACCGAGCAGGCGGAGGACCTGGCCCGGTTCGTGCGGGAGGTGCCGTCTGGGGCCGCCGTACGCGAGCTCGCTCAGCGGTACCAGGGCCGGCAAGAGCACTTGGATCGGGTACCGCTCCGGAAGGACATCCCGTGGCACCTGCTCAGCGAGTGGTCCACGATCACGTGGCGGACCCACGGGCCCGGGCGGTGCTGCCGGCGTGTGCTGCCCACCTGCACGAACAGGCCCCCCGTGCGGCCTGGGGTCTCGGGTGCCCGCGGCGGGGCGGTCGGCCGCAGGCCAGGTGCTGGACCTGGCCCGGCAGGCGCCGCGGCAGGCCGAGGCGGGTGTCGCGGAGGCGGAGGAACCGGTCCGTGTGCTGGTGGCGGTCGTGGCCGAGCTGCGGGGCAACGAGGTTGACGGTGCCGCCAGCTCCGGGGTACAGGACGATGCTGCCTGACCGCATCTGTCTGGACTACCCGGGGCGGCTCGGCATTCCACCGTTCGGTGGCGTGCGAGGCGCCCGCTGACGGGCGGGACCGCGCCAGCTGCTCCTGACCTCCGGCTGACCGCCGGCGCCAGGGAACGACCCCGGACGCAGCCGCCGGACGGGCCTTCCGTGGGGCGACGGCCGCCCCGCGGGAGGCTTCCGCACAGGACGCGGTGTCAGCGCCGCCGCCGGACGGCATCCTCCGCGCGGCAGAGGTGAAGGGTGTCCTGCGGATCGGCGGGGAACGAATGGTCGAGCCGCCAGCCCTGCTCGGCGGCCACCCGGAGGCCAGCCCCTGCGCCCACGCCCCCGAAGTGCCGGGTCCTGACATTGACCCGGCGCAGGACCCGGCCTGCCCCGTCAGCCCGGTAGTGCTGCCTGCGGCGACCCGCAACTCCGCTTCTCGGTCCACGACTTGGCGCTCACCGCTGGATGACAGCGACAGACGCCCAGGCGCAGGGCTGCTGACTCTGGCTGTCACAGTCAGGCGTTGCGACACCGTAAGCGCGTCGAACTGCGGCAGTACGGTCGGGCCCGCCGGAAACGGGGGGCGCAGGGCCCGGACGGCTGGGAGGCCAGCAGCGCCGACGGGAGGCGTGGCTGCTCTGCTCGGCGGCCCAGGAGTGCTGTGGCGGGTCCGCCATTCCGGGCGTGTCAGGGCACGTATCGGGCAGTGATCAATTTGAGGGTTCCGCCCTCGTGGCCGCGCCTGATCAGATGGATCGTGTTGTGTGACGCGAGCGCAACTGACAGATGTCGAGTGGGAGTTCATCGAGCCGCAGCTGCCGATCGGTGAGTACGGGCCAGTACCCCGAGCGGCTGCGACTTCAGTTCGAGGGCGTGATCTGGCGGTTTCGGACGGGCGGCCGGTGGCGAGAGTTCCCGCGGGAGTTCGGTGCCTGGTCGACTGTCCACAACCGCTTCCGGCAGTGGAGGCACGCCGGGGTCTTCGAAGCCCTGCTGGAGGGCGCGATTGCGGAAACCGCCAAGCGGGGTGAGGTGGACCTGTCGCCGTGTCGGTGTGTGCTCTCAGCCCTGGAGTCCGAACCGGAGAAGAGGGGCCACCCGCCACGAACGGGGACGTGCATCCGCTCGATCCGCTGGCCCCGACTTCACGTTGTGATCGAAGGCGCCCGGTACGAGGTCGAACCCGCCATGGCCGACAGTCCGGTCAGCGCGCTGTCCCGCGCCTGGTGCGCCGGCTGTGGGGGCCGAATGCATGGACCCTTCCGGCGCGCCACGGTGCAGAACCGTGCTGTAGGGCGTGCGGGGTTCGCAGGCTGTGTGAGACATCCCTCTCCCGTCGTCGTGGCGCTGGTGGCCTGGAAAGGTGGACCATGTAGTCATGACTTCCTCGCCCCGTCCGCCGCACGTCCTTGGCCGACCGGATTCGATAGGCGGGACTACCGCGCTCGGTGGAGAGTCCGCTCCCGCCCGCGGGTACCTGCTGGACAACGCGCGCGCCGAGGCGGGCGAGCGATTCGTTTGGCTGGCCGAGCTGTTCGACGGTGTGACGCGCGGGCACTTCGATCGACTGGGAGTCAGGGCCGGCTCGCGCTGCTGGGAGGTGGGGGCCGGTGGCCCCGGTATCCCGGAGGCGCTCGCGGCGGCCGTCGGTCCGACCGGGCACGTGCTGGCCACGGACATCGACCCGTCGTGGCTGAAGGCAGGCGACGGGTACGAGGTGCGCCGGCACGACGTCGCCGCTGATCCGCCCCCGGAGCCGGGGACGTTCGATCTGGTGCACGCCCGGCTCGTTCTGGTCCATGTACCCGACCGGGCTCGCGCGTTGGCCACGATGGCGTCAGCGCTACGGCCCGGCGGCTGGCTGCTGGTCGAGGACGCCGACACCGCTCTGCAGCCACTGGCATGCCTGGACGACAGCGGCCCCGCGCAGCGGCGGGCCAACCGGTTGCGCGACGCGGTCCGGGAGCTGCTGGCGCGCCGCGGCGCGGACCTGCGCTACGGCCGGACACTGCCGCGGGCATTGCGTGAGGCCGGCTTGGTGGATGTCGCCGCGGCGGGCTCATTCCCGGTCGGCGGGCCGGCCTGCGACCGGCTGGAGGCGGCGACCATCCGGCACGTGCGCGGCGAGCTGCTCGCGGCCGGCCTGGCCGACGACGCCGAGATCGACGCGCACCTGGCCGCCATCCACGCGGGCGAACTCGACCTGACGCTCGCGCCGCTGATCTCGGCCTGGGGACGCCGTCCAGCCGAGGACCTTCCGGCACTCGGCTAGGAGCGGATCCAGGCGCTGTCCACTGAACCTTGATCATTGCCATCGAACCGTGATGATCATTAGGTTTATGTCATCGAAGTTTGAGTGGCACGGGATGCCTGTGCGTCGGGGGTGGCGGTGGGGGAGCTCGGGGGCGCGTACGCGGATCCGGCTCTCGGGGTGTTTGGCCTTGGGTTCTTCGAAGGCAGCGCCCGGATGCGACGCCCGCTCTGGTCCTGCCGGGACGTCCGGTTCGAGCATGTGACTGCGGGCCGGGACCGGCGACGCAGGTGCCGCCGATGCCACGGGACGTCAGAAAGTGAGTAGACAGATGCAACCGACATTCGTACTGGTTCACGGAGCCTTCTCCAACTCCTTCGCCTTCGCCCCACTCCAGGCCGAACTCGGCCTCCTGGGACACCGTTCGGTCGCCGTCGACCTGCCCGGGCACGGTTTCGGGGCGACCTGCACGCGCGCCTATCAGGCGCCACAAGATCTCGAAGAGCTCGCCACGGAGCCCGGCTCGATCAAGGGCGTCACCCTCGCCGACAACGCCGCCCACCTGATCGGGATCCTCGAACGGGCCAAGCAGAACGGGCCGGTGATCCTCGTCTCCCACAGCCGCGGTGGCATGACGGCCACGGCTGCGGCCAATGCGCGGCCGGATCTGATCGACCGCATCGTATACGTCTCGGCCTGGTGCCCTGTCGATCTCGACGTCAGCGCCTACTACGCCGAGCCGGAGATGGCCACGGTCGACGCCGCTTCCCTGGGCCTGGCGCTGGTCGGGAACCCGGCCGAACTCGGTCTGCTCCGCGTCAACTTCCGCACCGCGAACCCGGATGCCCTCGCGGCCTTCAAAGCGGCCTTCCTCGCGGACGGCACCGACGAGGAGTTCCTGACCTTCCTGAACACCTTCCAGCCGGACGAGAACCTGGACGTCGGCACCTCCGCCGACCGGGCGCAGGCCGAGACCTGGGGCCGCATTCCGAAGACGTACGTCCGCCTGGCCGACGACACGAGCCTGCCGCTCGCCATACAGGACCGGCTGATCCGCGAGGGCAACTCGCTGACGCCGGACAACCCGTACGACGTCCGCACCCTCGAGGGCAGCCACCTGAAGTGGCTGGTCGACCCGGCACCGGCGGCCCGCATCCTGGGTGAACTCGCAGCACTGGCGGGCTAGCCGGGGGCAGGAAGAGCACGGCCCGAGGCGGCACCAAGGTCACGGCGGACCACTCCACACCGCCGTGACCTGCTCAACCGCCCCCACGTCGTTGCACGGGACCGGGCCGGCCCTCAGCCGGTCGAGATGCCATAGCAGTCGGTCAAGTTCGTCCGTCACGGGACGCGGCCGCGGGGCAGCTCTATCCTCTGTCCGGGTGACGGCGTGGTGACCCGGTGCCCCTGGCCGGCCGCTACCGCGTCCAGGAGGCCATCCGCCACTCGCCCGTACTGTCGCGCGCTGGGTCAGAGACCGGTCAGCTCGCCCAGTCCCATGGTGCGCAGGGTGTGGTTGGCCATCTGGAGATGGCCGGCCGCGTTGGGATGCGCCGGGTCGTCGAGCCAAGCGATCGGGTCGCCGTCGGGAAACTGGGCCAGCCAGTGTGCCTCGTGGTCCACCAGGAGCAAGTCCATCTCGTCGGCGATCTCCCGGACGGCCTGGCAGTAGGCGGGCAGTTCGGGGCGGGCGACCCGACCTGTCGGACTCGTCGGGACGGGCGTGTGGAGGACGATCTGGGCACCTTCGGAACGGGTGATCAGTTCCCGCATGTCGGTGTGAAATGTGTCAAGCCCGGCGAGACCGGCGCGCGCGTCGTTGGTGCCCAGCGAGATCGACAGCACGTCCGGGTTGAACCGACCGATCAGGTGGTCGTACGACCCGAGGACGTCGCCGGCCCGCCAGGCGGAGACCCCGGTGTTGACGACGACGTCTGTGAGCCGACCCAGCTGCCAGCCGATCCGCTCATTGACGTGCTCGACCCAGCCCCGTGCCCCGTGGGTGTGCAGGACGGCCTGGGTGATGCTGTCTCCCGCCGCCACCCAGGTCATTGGCGTCGCCGACAGTTCGATCATGTGAACTTCCCCCAACTCGTCCGGGTCCCCAGGGCACGGTCCGGCGTGCGCATCGACACTATTCGATCATGAGTCGGTGGGTCGACCCTGCTGGAGCTCCACCCGCCAGGGTTTTCGGTGTCTCCTGGCGGGGGACGGTCCGGGTTGGCCGTGAGCGACTGCCTGACTGTTCATCCAGGGGGCGGGGTGTTCAAGACTTGACCCCACGGTCCGACGGGCTGCAACCTCTCCTGGTTCCGTCGACTGCCGGCCCGCCGGCTCGGGCTGCCCGGTCAATGAGGCTCACTGCCACTGGCTTGAGCAGCACAGGTGCGCGGTGGTCACTGCCTCGGCGACAACACGGTGTTCTTGACGTCCTTCATGTTCTTGAAGGACGTCGTCCGCGACACCGCGCCGCTGTCCCTGTCTGTCAGGACGTCGTCGACGGACACCATGTGGTTGAAGAAGTTCTCCAACGCCGAGCTGAAGTTCTGCTTCGACCCGAAGACCACCGGCTGCAGCGCCGCGCAGAGCCTGGGGCTGCCGGCCGGGCGGGTGTCCGGCGGCGGGGTCTGGTCCGGGCGGAGCACGTGGTGCACTCGGGTGGCCGCGTGGGTGGTGGCGCCTGGTGGACACGGTTTGGGCCGGTGGCGACGCTGGGGGAGAGGCGGGCCACGCGAACCCCCGAGCGCGACCGGCCCCCCGTCGCCCGATCGCGCCCCAACCGCTCGCCGCTCTCCGCGGTCGGCCGGGGCGCCGCTTGACGGTATGCGGTGCGGGCCTCGGCCTTCGACCCGCCGCACGCTGTTCCGCCACGTCGTCCGTGTCGTCCACGCCAGAAGGGACCCTCGATGGCCGTCTCCCGAAAACTCCCCGGCACCCGAAGACTCCCCGTCACCCGACGTGGCCCGGCCGGCCGTTACGCGGCGGTGGCCGTCGCGCTCGGCGTCGCCGTCACGGTGACCGGTGCGGGCCCCGCCCACGGTGCGGGCGCTGCCGACGGCCCGTTCCCCGTACCGGCGGCGGCCGGCCGGGCCGGCCAGGCGATCGCGGTCAAGGCCGACGGCACCCGCGCCACCGTGACCCTGTGGGGCCGAAGGGACGGCGTCTGGCATTCCCTCGCCTCCACCGCCGACGCGCGGATCGGGTCCGGCGGACTCCACGACGGCCTCACCCGCGTCCAGGGCACCGGGACCACGCCCACCGGCACCTACACCATCACCCAGGCCTTCGGAATCGCCCCCGACCCGGGCACGAGGATGCCCTACCACCGCGTCACCGGGCACGACTGGTGGGTCCAGGACCCCTCCTCCGCTCACTACAACCGCATGCGGACCGACACCCAGGGCGGCTTCCACCTCACCGAGCAGGGCCCCCTCGGCAGCGAGCACCTCGTCGACCACCCCGTCCAGTACGACAACGTCCTGGTCATCGACTTCAACACCGCCCCGGTCGTGAAGGGCCGCGGTGCCGGGATCTTCCTCCACGACCTCGGCGCCCAGGCCGGCGCCACCGCCGGCTGCGTCGCCGTTCCCGCCGCCTTCATGACCCGGACGATGCGCTGGATCGACCCCGCCGACCACCCCGTCATTGTGATCGATTAAGCGTTGTCCCGTAGCTCGTCTCCGGCCGTAGGGCTCGTAGCCACATCCCGGCCACAGGACGTCCTTCTTGCTCGGGTTGCCACCCAGATTCTGTTCGTACAGCGGGCCATACCGTACGGGTCCTGGAACCAGTGGATGTCCGCGGCGCCGCCGAGCGGCACACCCTCAAGAAAGCCGCCTTCGGTCACAGGACCGGGCGCCGGCCGCTGGTGCGGGCACGGGTCGTGCGGTCCGCGCCCCCGGCCCGAGGCCATCTCCCCCCGGAGTGCCTGCCCATGAACCCCTCCCGCCTGCTCGGCCGGGCCGCCACCGGCACGGCGGTCGTGGCCGGATCCCTCGTGCTGGCCGTCCCGGCCTTCGCCCACGTGGAGGTCGAGTCCGAGACCGCCCAGGCGCTGGCGACCCAGGCCACGGTCACCTTCACCGCCGAGGCCGAGTCGACCACCGCCGGCCTCGCCATGTTCCAGGTCGTCCTCCCTGGGGGCATCGCCCCCTCCGACGTGGCCCTGGCCGACGCCCCGTCCGGCTGGACCCTCGCCGCGCCGACGGCTTCACGGTCGGCGGCACCGCGCTCGTCCCGGGCGAGGACGCCGTCTACAAGATCACCATCAAGCAGCTGCCCAACACCAAGGAGCTGGTCTTCAAGACCCTGGAGACCTACAGCGACGGCCGCATCGACCGCTGGATCGAGCTGCCCAAGGACGGTGCCGAGCCCGAGCACCCAGCGCCCACCCCCAAGCTTGCCGTCGCCGCGCCCGGAGCGACCCCGATCGGTACTCCGTCCGCCGCGCCCACCAGCGCCACGCCGTCCGCGTCCGCCACCGCCTCGGCGCCGGCCATCCCGTCGGAGCCGGCCACCGCATCGGGCGCCCCAAGCGTGACGGCCTCGCCCAGCGCGGCGGCGACGGCCTCGGGCGGCGACTCCTCGGCGGCCGTCCCGATCGCCATCGGTGCTGCCGTGGTGGTCGTGCTCGCCGCGGGTGGCGCCTGGTGGTGGCGCCGCAAGCGCACCGGCGCCCGCTGACGGTCCGCAGCCGCAGTACCCGGTCCTCGTGGTGGCAGGTCTCCGTCACGAAGTCGGTGACAGGGGAGCCGTCGGGGCCCGTGACGGTGAACCGGAAGGCCGTCGGTCGCCCGGCCGGCACGCCGCAGGTCGCGGCGTTCAGCCGGTAGCCGTTCTGCTCGGCGGCGAGGCCACGGGCGAGACCCTGGGAGGTGCCCGCCCGGTGGGTCATCCCGGGCATCCCCGGCATGCTCGCCCTCGCGGCTCGCGGGGAACCGGAGGGGGTCGACGGGACGGTCACAGCCATCCCGAGGACGAGCAGAGTGGGCAGGCAGGACGCGAACAGCCAACCTCGGGAGAACGAACGCGGGGGAGGAGCGGTCACCGGCAGGTCTTTCCCGTAGCGGGCGAGGGGATTCGGCCTCGCTACAACAGGAGACCGGTGACCGGAGACGCGATAACCGAAAGTCACGACGGGACAGCAACGCCCTTCGTGGCACCGACCGATGGGGGCAGGTGCCACGGAGGGCGCAGGGTGCGGCAGGCGCGGACGGGTCTGACCTCGTCGAACCGAAGCAGATCCGACCAAAGGGCGGATCAACCCTGGGCGGTGGCGGCCGCGAGCGGCCCGGACGCCCTGCCAGTCGACGACGCCCCGCAGGCGGGTGACGTAGTCCGGGCGGGCGTTGTGTCGTCCCCGAGGTGGACGGCGACAGGCGCCGGCAGATGCCCCGGACAGGGGCCTTGCCGGGGCGGGCCGTGCGGTCGCGCGGTTGGGGCGGCGCTGCCACCACATCCGGTAGCCGAGGACGGGGACAAAGCTCGGCCCGACGGCGAGGGCGCTGAGGGCAGCCAGGGTCGCGAGGGCGGCCGGGGCACCGCCGGACGGATGGGCAGGCACCGGCGCGATTCCCCGCCCGTCCAGTGGCGGGCTCAGGTCCCGGTCGGGGGCGGGCTCAGGTCCCGGTCGGGGGCGAATTCGGCCGGCACGGCGGCGTCGTGGCCGTCGAGACGGTCCGCCAGCAGCAGGCCGGTGTGGTGACCGGTGAGAATGCCCTGCCCGCCGTGGGCGGTTCCGACGAACACGCGGGTCGTCGACGGGTACGCCCCGAGGACGAGCCGGCCGTCGTGGGTGGCCGACCGCAGCCCGGCCCAGGAGTGGACCGGCCGGGCTCGGGCGAGCAGCGGGAAGTCCCGTACCAGCCGTGACAGCAGGAAGGCGACACCGGCGGCGGTGACATGGTCGGCGAACCCGGCGTGCTCCTCCGTGGCGCCCGTGCACAGGGCCCCGGCACGCCACGGACACAGATAGGTCCGCCCGGAGATGATGTGATCGATCCGAATGTCCGGGTCCCGCAACTCGACCATCTGACCGCGCAACGGGTGGACGGCCAGGCTCGGCAGGCCCGGAAGGCTTCCCGACCACGCGCCGGCCGCCACCACCAGCCGGTCCGCGGCCGCAGCGCCGTGGGAGGTGGTGACGTGCACGGCGTCCGGGCCTTCCCGCACCGCCAGGACCCGCTCCCCGAAGGAGACGGTGGCACCCGCCCGGCGGGCTGCGGCGGCCAGGCTGTCCAGGTACAGCGCGGTGTCGACCACGTAGCCGGCCTCCGTGCGGAAGGCGCCGACGAAGGGGCCGCGTCGGAAGACCGGCTCCAGCTCGCAGAGCCCGTCCCGGTCCACCCACTGTCCGAGGGCGGACGGATCCGGCCGGGTGGTGTGCAGCAGCTGCTCGCGCTCCTCGTCGTCGCGGACCGGCCGGATGACGCCCCGGCCCCGCCGGATGGCCGGCGCGTCCGGGGCGAACGCCTCGACGTCCGCGTCGAGGACCTTGCGGGCGACGTCGACGAAGTCGTGCATGACCGAGTCAGCGAACAGCCGCAGGGAGGGGATCGCCACGCCCGCGGCCGCCCTGGAGCCGGCTCCGCCCTCGTGGCCGGCGTCCACCACGTGCACCCGGGCGCCGCGCAGCCCGAGCTCCAGGGCGGTTGACAGGCCGACGACACCCGCGCCGACGACCAGGACGTCGTAGGTGGCGCTCACGGCAACTCCTTGAAGTGGAGACTCGGGGTGGACGCGCCGTCGGCGAGGGGCAGGATCTCGGCATCCGCGCCCGTCCCGCGCAGGAGACGCAGGTACTTCAGCAGGTCGCAGTGGAACTCGAAGGGCGCGATCCGGTGTGTCCGCCGGCCGCCGCGGACCGCCCATCCCGCCACGATCATCTCGATGCGGCCTGCGCGCGGCATGGTGACGAGGTTCTCCAGCCGGCAGTCGAGGTCGATGTAGTCGTCGGGCATGAACCCGCGGCCGGCGGCGACGCGCAGGGCGATCGGCCTGGGCATCGGCTGGGCCCCGACGCCCATCCGGATCCCGCGGCCGTTGGGCGCGTGGCCCAGCCGCCGGGCGGTGTCCCAGGAGTGCAGGAATCCCACGAGCCTTCCCTCGTCGACGAGTTGAACGGGTCGGGCCGGCTGCCCCTCGTCGTCGAAGGTCATCGGCGGGCCGTCCGGGTGGGCGTCCGGGACGTCGTCCACGTGGAGGCAGGACGGGAACAGCCGGCGGCCGACCGCCTGTTCGAGCCCCGGTGTCGACAGGGCCGTGGTGCCGGAGAGGAGCCAGCTCAGGCCTGCCACCAGCGGGGCGGCGACCTGCGGGCGCAGGACCACGGGCAGTCCGGGGGGCGGCGGGGCCGCGGGGCAGTCCAGGGCGTCCGGGCAGTCCGGGTCGTCCAGGGCGTCCAGGGCGGCGGTGATCCGGCGGACGAGGGCGTCGATTCCCGGGTCCGCCGTGATCTGCTGCGCCTCGGCCGCTTCCAGAAGGGCGCCGTGCCGAGTCTCGCAGCGCACCAGCACCCGGGTCTGCTCGTGGTAGTGCGAGCGCCGTAGCCCCGAGCCGGTGGCGGTCGAGGTGATCCACTGGTACTGCTGGGCCAGCACCACTTGGACGTCGGCGCCGACCGCTCGCAGGCGGGCGGCCGTCTCGTGGACGAGCCGTTCCGAGGCCGCGGTGTCCAGCGGATCGGGCTGGACGCGCGGGGCGTCGTCGGTCGTCGGCTCGGGTGTGGGCCGTGCGGTGGCCCGCTGGGGGCTCGCGGCGTGCGCCGCCTCCCGGACGAGCAGGTCGACGTCGTCGGTGCCGGACACCGTACGGCTGGCGGCGCCGAAGCCGTCGCCGTGCCAGAGCCGGCAGGCGGCGCCGAACGCGCCGCCCGCGGCGGCGGTGGTGCGCCCGGTGGCCGGGACCAGTTGGGCCACGGCCTCGCGGGCGTCGTGGATCCACAGCTCGACCTCGTCGGCGTGCGGGACGCCGTGGACGGCGGCGCAGGCTTCGTCGACGGCCTGCCAGGAGAGCGGGTAGGAGGGCGTGGAACGCTCGTGTGGCGCCGGGGTCGTCGTCACCCTGAGCTCCTCGTCTTCCGGGACAGGCTGTAGGTGTCGAGTCCGTCGATCCGGACGGTCGGTTGCTCGAAGCCGACAATCAGCGGTCCCTGGTCGAGCTTTCCGCAGCCGCCGCCACCCACGAAGGTGCGGGAGTCGGAGCCGATCGCGGTGATGTCGCGCAGCGCGGACAGCCCGTCCCCGTCGAGTACGACGTCGCTCAGCCGCCCGACGGCCTCGCCGTCGCGCAGCAGCAGGCCCTCCAGGGCGAGGAAGCTGAACGCGCCGGTGCCCTGGTGCACGTGACGGACCCGCATGCGCTCGACGTGGACGGCTTCACCGGGCAGGCGCAGCACCTCGTCGGGGGTGAAGGGGCCGTCGAGCACGCGGGTGTGCGCCTGCCGGGGAACGGCCGGATACAGGTAGGACATCCGGCGGCCGTGGCCGTTGGGCCGTGCGCCGGCCTGGGCCGCGCTGGCGGCGCTGTGCGGTGTGCCGCCGACGGTGCCGTGGTCGATCAGGGGTACGGCGACGGCCGGGTTGCCCTCGTCGTCGACGCGGTAGCCGAAGACGGCGTTCGGGGCGCCCGGGTCGTCCAGGACGGTCACCCATTCCGGGCAGACCGCCGTGCCGCGCAGGCGTCCCAGGTAGGAGGTGCCGCTCTCGACGACGTCGGCCTCCAGAGGGTGGCCGCAGATCTCGTGGAAGAACAGGGCGCAGCCGCCGGGGGCGAGCAGGACCGGTCGGCGGCGGGGGTCGAGGCCGACGGGGGGCAGGCGGGTGGCGTCGGCCAGGGCGCGGTCCAGCTCGTCGAGCAGCCGGGTGGCCAGGTCGTCGAGGCCGTCCTGCGCGGCCACGGCGGAGTCCCTGCGCACCGTGACCGGGCCGTGCGGGCCGGTGTGGGTGGCCTGGAGGTTGACGGTGCGAAAGGCCCGGTGGTCGGCGGTGAGGTCGCCGTCCGGTCCGGCGATCACCTGCTGGTCGTGGTCGCGCAGGCTGATGACCAGCCGGTGGAACCGTGCCTGGGTCGCGATCTTGCGCAGCCGGTCGGCCAGGTCGTGCAGGCGGTACTCGGCGGTGTACGCGACGGGCCAGGGCTCGGCCAGCGGTCGGACCGCGACGGCCACCTCGCGGGGCAGCACGGGGGCGGCTCCGGTGGGGGCCGGCAGTGCCCGGTACTGCCAGTCCTCGCGGCCGGGTGCCGGGCTGCCGGTGCGGGAGAAGCCGAGCCCCCGGTAGCGTCCGCGGTTGAGTTCCCGGCCGTCACCGGTGTCCAGGAGGTGGAGGGTTTCGCGCCGTTCGGCGAAGAAGGTGCTCATGCCGGTACGCCGGGCTCGTCGAGGCCGAGCCGGGCGTGGGCGGCCAGTTCTCGGACCATCCGGCTGATCCGTTCGGCGAGGAGCGCGTCGGTGAAGGTGCCGTCCTCCCCGAGGAAGCCGGGGCCGGTGACGATGGCGGTGGGGACGGTGGTGGCGCGCAGGGCGCGGCAGAAGTGGTCCATCGCGCTGATCGCGTGTGCGCCGCCGACCGGGGTGCCGACGGCCATCAGTGCGGCTGCCTTTCCGGTCAGCCACGGCCGCTCGTCGTCGCTCAGGGCCTGGAGGTAGTCGACGGCGTTCTTGAGGGCCCCGGAGATCGTGCCGTGGTAGACGGGCGAGGAGAGGATCAACACGTCCGTCTGCCGGGCCTTGGTGAGGAGTTCCGCCACCACCGGCGGGGGGTCGAGGAGCAGCGACTCCCGGAAGACCGGGAGGTCCTTGGCGGCCAGCGGGTACAGCTGGGGCCTCATTCCGAGGCTTCGGGAGTTGATCAGCGCCTTGCGCAGGAGAGCTTCGGCCCAGGAGCCCTTGCGGGTGCTCCCGCCCAGGCCGAGCACTGTGAGCTGTCGGGTCATCGTTCCACCGTTCCGGGCTCGTCCGTCGTCTGGTCGGTTCGGCGCCGGCGCCGTGCCGAGAACCGGATCTCGCACAGGTGCCGGCCGTGTTCGCTGCGCTGCCAGGTGCCCTCGGGGGTGGGCAGCATCTCGGTGACGCGCACCGGCCGGTCCTTGGCCTCCGCGAGCAGGAGTTCCACCAGGTGGGGGCTGGCCAGGTCGACGTGCACGGGTTTGCGCTCCCCCTGGACCGCGGCGAACAGGCGCCGGGGGACGCCGAGGGCGCGGAGGGTGTCCACCGTGTGGCGGTACCGCCCGGCCGGGCGGGCGCCGTCGGGTGGCTGGAGCGCGCCGGGCTCCAGCTGCCATGCCGCGCGCTGGACCACCACGTCGCCGATGGTGATGCGAGGGGTCAGGGCGCCGAGGGAGACGCGGGGCAGCGCGCAGCCGGGCGGGCCGAGGGGGCTCTGGGTGGCGGCTTCGGCGTCGCCGAGCAGGGGCATCAGGCTTTGCCCGGTGGATCGTTGGACCATGTCGCCGTCCGGGTGGACGTCGATGTCCTCGGCCTGGAGGCGGCCTTGGCCGGGCGCTGCCGGGCCGCTGAGTTCCAGGGTGCGGGGCAGCAGTTCGAGGTAGCAGAGCTTGCCGAACCGGGCACCGGTCGCCACGTGGACGAGTTCCTCGGGGTGGGTGTCGTGGCCCAGCCACTGCCGGGTGGTCCGGGCGAGTGCCCCGCGGTCGTCGATGAAGCAGCACAGGTTGCCCAACCCCTGGAAGCCCCAGTGGAACTCGCCGACCACGACGGGTGCGCGGCCGCTCTCGACCTCTGCGCGGTCGGTGCTGTCGAAGTGCAGGTCGGGCGCGATCAGCAGGGGGGCTCGGACGTCGTCCAGGTCGGGCAGGATGGCGCGCACGTCGGCGGGGTCGAGCACCACCTCGGTGGACGCGCCGTCCCAGGCCGCCTGGACGAGGCCTTGGAACCGTCGGCCGACGCCGGTCTGCGCGAGCGGCGCGGGGGTGCTCACCGGGATCGTTCGGAGTACCTCGGGCAGGGAGGCGGTGGCCGCCGTCGGGCCGAACTGCTGCCTCCAGGCGTGGGTGAACCGTTCGCGGGCCAGCTGCCAGGCCTCGACACCGGCGGCGGCGGCGAGGTCCAGGACCGGGTCCAGCCGGCCGAACAGGCGGGCGGCGCCGGCCTCGGTGAAGCGGACGCGGAAGCCCGGGTCGTGGTCCTCCTCGTACAGCACGACGCGGTCCGCGTACAGCTGCCCCTTGCCGCGGCGTTCCGTGTCGACGCCGTGATCGGTCAGCAGGGCCGTGGTGCGGGCCACCGCGGCGGTCTTGCCGTCGGCGTCGGCGTCGGCGAACTCGGCCGCCGTGGTCGTGAGGAGTGCGGCCAGGGCGGTGAGGTCGGTGTCGTCGAGGTCCGTGGCGGCGGTGCGAAGCAGGCGCAGCGCGTCCGGTTCGGAGGTGGGGGCCAGCAGCCGGGTCGCCCAGAGCAGGTTCTTGCGGTGCAGGGTGCGCAGGGTGGCGGGGGCGATCGCGCCGGCCCGTCCGGCGGCGGCCTGCCGGACGGCTCGCAGGACGGGGGAGTCGGCGGGCAGTAGGCCGGCGGCCGGCCCGGTCCGCCATCCGAGGTCGCCGGGGGCCAGGCGGTCCAGGGCGCGGTCGAGCACCGCCTGGACGGCCCAGAAGGCGAGGTGGCCCCGCCGTACGGGCGCGGTGTCGGCCCAGGGGAGGGCCTGGCCGACCTCGGCGTAGGCGATCGGTCCGGCGAACGCGTTGGTCTCGCACTTGGCGGCCAGGCGTTGGAGGAAGGCGGCGGCCTTGCGTTCGTTCTGGTTCGGTGC
Organism: Kitasatospora sp. NBC_00039; assembly: GCF_045160625.1. Lineage (NCBI taxonomy): Bacteria > Bacillati > Actinomycetota > Actinomycetes > Kitasatosporales > Streptomycetaceae > Kitasatospora > Kitasatospora sp. NBC_00039. The sequence goes on from NZ_CP108290.1 coordinate 763,146, forward strand.
GGGGCCGGTGGGGGGCCGTTTCAGCAGGGCGGCGACGGTGGTGCCCAGAATCTCGGGGGTGAGCAGGACCAGTGCCTCCCGGAGCCGGGGTGAGCGCAGGGCGGTGTCGATGTGTCGGCGGGCCCGGTCGAGGGTCTGCGGGTACCGCGCGTCGAGGGCGGCGAGGTGGGTGTCGCGGGCCCGGCACCTCGTCGACCACCACCGGGCGAACTCCTCCGGGGTGCGGAAACCGGGCATTCCCGCGGGCAGCAGGGGCGGTTCGGCCGGTGCCCGGCGCCGCTTGACCGCCCGGTAGGCGGTTCTGGCCGCCCGGAGCTGGTCCGCGTCCTCCAGGCGGGGGGCCTCACGGGAGGCTTGCTCGAACGCGTCCGCCACGGCGTCCAGGGCGGACCGGTCGGCGCGGGCGGCGTCCACCAGGTCGAGGAGCGCCGGATCGGCCAGTGCTGCCAGCAGGTCGGTGGGGAAACCGGTGGGGCGCACCACGGCGAGCGGCAGGATCTCCCAGGAGCGCGTCACGTCGTCCATCCCTCCACGTCGATCAGGCAGGCGATACGGAGCTCGGCGACCTGTGCCTCGCCGTCGGGTCGCCACCACAGCGCGTCCAGGTCGGGCAGGCACTCGGAGATCCGGACGGTGCCCGGCCCCAGGCGTGCCAGGTCGTCGACGGCCACCGGGTCGTCCAGGTCCACGAAGATCGGTTTGGTCTCGGCGGGGTGGCGGACGAAGATCCGCCGAGGGAGTCCGTGAGCGTGGCGGGTCTGCTGCCAGCCGCTCCAGTGGAGGTATCCGGGTTCGGCGCCGTCGGGGCACGGCACGTGCCAGCTCGCCCTCGTCACGACGACGTCGTCGATCAGCACCCGGGGCGAGCCGGTGGGGCCTGCGAGGTCGACGGGGACGACGCAGGGCAGGGACAGCGCTCGGTGCAGAGTGCTCGACAGGTCGCCGGGGTAGAGCCATCGGCGGACGCCGTCGACCTCGATCGCGGTGCCGTCGGCGCTCACGGTCGCGTGGGCCACCGGTGCCACCGTGTCGTGCGGTCGGCCCGAGACCCCGCTGAGTTCGAGTGCGAGGCCGGGCAGTTCGGGGGTGATGTGCATACTGCGGCGTCGGGAGACGACGCCCGCCATGGTGCCGGGGTCGACCAAGCGTGACACGGCGGCGCAGAAGTCCGCGTACAGCCGCTCGGGGTCGGTGTGCACGCGGGTGGACGACCCGCCGAGCACCGAACTGGAGTCGTCGTGCACCTCACCCAGCACCCAGGTCGCCGCGGCCGGTGACGCTCCGACCGCCAGCAGGTCGAGCCCGGGCAGGGCGGCGGACGGCGCCAGGTCCGAGGCCGAGATCCGCGACCAGAACGGTCGGCACGCCTGGGCGACCGCGGCGGACGTCAGCCGGACGGCGCCGTCGGGGCCCGCCGGGGTGCGGTCGACGAGGTCGACCAGCGCACGGCGCAGCTCCTCACGCCGGGTGCTCGCGGTGGACAGGTCGGCGGTCGCGGCGTGGGCCAGCGGCACCCGGCGACCGCCGAACGCGGCGCGCACCGTGTCCCGGGCGTCCATCCGCGCCAGCAGCGCGGCCAGGTAGAGCGGTTCCAGGACGGCGGTGACCACGGCGCTCAGCCGGGCGAGCGTGGGCGCGCCCAGGCGGACGCGCTCGCTGTAGGGGCTGGAGCGCTCCTCGTGCCAGAAAGACCGGTCGGCGTAGTGCTCCCCGCCCCGACGTGCGGTCGCCAGCCCTGCGGCGTCCAGTGCCTCGGCCGCCTCGGCGAGGACGGCCTCCCGCTCCGGCCAGGGGGCCGCGGCCACGCGTTCCAGCCGTCCGAGCAGCGCGCCGGCCGCGCCCGGCTCGGGCAGGGCCTCGACGAGGGCGCGCAGGGCGTGCCGTTCGGTCGAGGCCACCAGCGGGCCCCGGCGCACCGCGGGCCTGATCGTGGTGAGCGCGGTGCGCAGCCGCTCGGCCGACAATCCGGCCGTCCGCGCCGACTCCCGGATCGGCCGCCGACCGTCCAGGGCCTCCCACAGCGCGGCGGCCTGCGGGGTCAGCGGGACGCTCCGGCCGTCCGCGGTGCGCACCAGTGCACCATCCTCCACCCGCCACAGCGGATCCCGGCCCACCAGGACGTCCCCGCCCCGGGGGGCGGTGAGCTTCGCCAGCTCCCGGACCAGCCAGGCGCTGGCGTCGACGGCGGTGCGCTCGGCGGTCGGCGGGTCGAGCCGTAGGGCGACGTCGAGGTCCGGGGCGAGCCGGGCGAAGCAGGACGGCCCGAAGAACGAGACGGTCTCGCAGCGGGTCGCGAGCCGGCGCAGGTAGCGGTGGGCGGTCATCAGGTCGTGGCGGCCTCCGGCCCGTAGGGGTCCGGATCCGTGCACGGCACCGCCGGGCCGGAACAGCCGTTCGGCGAATCCGCTGCTGGACTGGCCGATCGCCTGGTGCACCCGGGTCTGCCCGAGCCGGGCGCGGACCTGCCCGAGCACCGCGTCGACGGCCTCCAGGTAGGCCAGCCGGGCGGCGTGGTCGGCGGTGTCCGCCGCGGTGACGGCGGTGGTCCAGTCCTTCGCCCAGGTGCCCTGGCCCAGCGCCTCGAGGAGCGCCGTGGTCTCCTCGGGCAGCGGTGCTCCCCGGCCGACCAGCCGGGACGAGCGGACGATGCGGTTGCGGTCCGCCCGCTCCAGCCCGGGGAAGCGGTCCTTGAGGGCGGGGAAGACCGTCGTGCGGAAGTCCTCCCGGCAGGCTGCCAGCCGGCGGGCGGCGCGGATGGCGGCGTGTGCCTCGCGCCCAGCCCCGGCCGGGGGCGCCGGCAGCAGGCGTGCGGCGGGGAATCCGCTGCTGCGCAGCTGGAGGTCGGGGTACAGGCGGGCGGTGAGGCGGCCGGGCGGCACCCGTACCCCGACCGCTGGGCGCTCGTTCACGCCTGCCCCCTGACGACGGCGGAGATCCGCAGCTCCGCGCAGAAGCGGTCCCGGCCGCGTTCGAGCCAGAGCCGGTCGGGCCCCGGGTGCATCGGGCTCACCAGCAGCCCTTCTCCCGGCGCGGTCCAGTGCGCCAGCAGGTCCACCAGCAGGGGGTTGCGGAAGTCGACGTAGAACGGCTTCGGCTGGCTCGCGACCCGGACGAACACCCGCTCGGGCAGGCCGTGGGCGGCCCGCCAGCGCCGCGCCTCGACGAACAGGGCGTCCAGTGACCGGCTGAACGCGGGCCGCTCCAGCCGCCACCGCTCGCGCTGGACGACGACACCGCCGACCGACAGGGCCGGCACGTGCGGCTGCGAGCGCAGTGTCGGTATCAGCCCGGTGTGCGGGGACAGCGCCAGGTACAGCGGGTTGGACGGGTCGCCGGGCACCAGGGTGCGGGCCTCGCCGTCGGGCAGGACCAGCCAGGGGACGCCGTCCTCCCAGCGCACGCCGACGCGGCCGAAGGCGACCGGGTCGGGCTGCGCGGCGTCCGCGGAGACCTCGATCGACCTGGTGGGGAGTTCGGCGAGGAACGCCTTGCCCTGCGAGCGGGGCGCGACGAACTGCACGAGCCGCCGGGGCAGGTCCTTCGCCTCGGCGAACCACTCGCGCATGCCGCTGTCCGGCCAGAAGTGCTCGAACAGGCCGAAGGTCTGGAGGTTGCTGTGTAGTTCGCCGAGCACCAGCCGGGCGTCGTGGGCCGAGCCGTCGGCTCCGGCCGCGAGCATCAGGTCGGGTGACAGCAACGACAGTTCGGGGTTCGGCCACTGTCGCAGGAGGTCCAGGAGCCGCTCGGGGTCGAGGTCGCCGCCGCCGTGCGGCCAGAGATCCGCCAGGTGTTCGCGCAGCCGCAGGGCGCCCGGCGGTTCGGCGGTGATGTCGCCGAGGCCGCCGATCCGCCGCATGACGTCCACCAGGCGCGCGGGGCCGTCCCCCGCGCTCTCCAGCAGCGCCGCCGAGGCCCCCAGGAACCGCTGGTAGCCGTAGACCGCGGCAAGCCGGCAGACCGGGTCGAGCCCCTCCCGCAGCCGGTCGAGCAGGCCACCGCCGATGGTGTACTCCCCGGCGGCGCCGCGGCCCTCCTGGTAGAGCACCTCGCGGTCGCTGTAGAACGCGCCGCGGGGCCGGTCCGGCAACCGGCCGACCAGTGCCTCCGCCCGACGGCGTACCTCCCCGGCCAGTACCGGCCGCACCTCGGTGGGCGCCTCGGCGACCTGCCGGGCGAGCGTGTGCAGGTCCGTCAGCCGGGCCGCCCAGACGGCGCCGGGGTCGCCGAGGTCCGTCACCGCGGCGATCAGCGCGGCCAGCGGATCGGTGTCGGCGGCGGGCACGGGCAGAGCGTGGGTCACGAGCCGGGCGCGGCGCAGCCTGGGCAGCGGGTCGCCGCCGGCCGCCGCGGGCAGGAGCGCCAGTTCGGCGGCCTCCGTCGGGCTGATGCGCACCCGGCGGTCGCCGACCAGCAAGTGCTCGCCGTCCAGCCCCACCGCGTCGCCGAGCCGGTAGGGCAGGTGCCGGGCGAGTTCCTCGTCGTGACGGATCGCGGTGGCGAGGAGGTCCACCACCCACCAGCTCACCAGGCCGGCCCGTTCGGCGGACTCGCCGGTGCGGGCGGGCGGCTGGGTGAGGTCGGGCAGGCCGCCGAAGCGGACGAGGTCCATCGGGCCGTAGCCGTTGGCGGTGTCGTTCTTGGTGGCCAGCCGTTGCAGGAGCGCGACGACGCTGCGAGCGCGCTTGCGTCGGCGGCGGGCGGCGCCCTCGGCGAGGGGCAGCACGGCGTTGGCGTGGATGCCGGGGTTGGAGATCGCCGTCGCGTCGCGGACCACCGGGTCGTGGCAGAGGGCGGTGAGCCGGTGGTCGGCGAGGCTGATCGCGGACTGCGCGAGGCGCAGGGCCTCCTCGCCGTCGGCCGTGTCCAGTCGCGCGACCAGCTCGGGGTCGATCAGCCGGTCGACGATCGCGGCGGGGACGCCCGCGCTTCGCAGGATCGCCACCGGGCTCAGTTCGACGGTCATCGCGGCCTCCTCACCAGCACCGACATCCGGATCTCGCTGGTGAAGGCCCCCTGCGAACAGTGCAGGGCGAGTTCGTCGGGGTCGGGGAGCATCTCGCTGACCACGGCGCCGGCGCGGCCGGCGACCAGGTGGGCCACCATGTCGCAGTAGGCGACGGACTCCAGGTCGACGAAGACGGGCTTGGGCTCGCCGTCCGCCTTGACGTAGACGAACCGTGGCAGTGCCAGCCGTTCGCGCAGCCGGTGGGCCGCCACCAGGGCGGCGGTCGGGGTGCGGGCCGTGGACAGCGCGGCCAACTCCCCGGGCCCCACCCGCCAGACCTCCCGCAGCCACACCATCCCGTCGACGCTCACCCGGGGACGGTGGTGGCGCAGCGGTGCGCCGCGCGGGCCCCACAGGGCGAGTCCGCCGAAGGCGCGGGCGAGCGGGCTGACGGGGCCGGTCGGCATGAGGGCCAGCCGGGTGCCGTCCGTGGTGTGCAGGGTCATGCCGTCCCGGTCGGCCACCACGTCGTGGAGGCCGAGGACCTGATCGCGCGGCAGGCTGGAGCGCCCCATGCGCTCCAGCGCCAGCCCGGGGTACTCCAGGGTGTACGTCTTCCCGGTGAGGCGGGGTTCGACGACGGTGACCGGGGTGGCGGCGCCGGCGAGTTCGCGGGCCCACACGCCGATGACGTCGCGCAGCGCCGTGCGCTGCTCGGCGGGCAGCGCACGGGCGAGCCACGACCAGGGCTGGATGCCGTGGTGGATCTCGCCGACCACGATCCGCTCGGTGCCGTCGGTCGTCCTGCGGACCATCAGGTCCGGCGAGCAGACGAAGGGGTCGTCGGGCAGGACGTCGGCGAAGAGGCCGGCCAGGCGGTCGGCGCCCACGTCCACCCTGCTGTGCCCCTCGGGTGCGACGGCGTCCAGCCGCTGCCACAGGGCGTCCGCCGCGGCGCTGCCGTCCCGGTAGTCGGGCTGGGGGTAGTGGTGCAGGGCCTCCAGGAGCTCGTAGAGCCGGACCCTCGCGGGCAGGGCGGCGGCGTCCCAGTGGCGGCGCATCCAGTCCTGGGCGTCGCCGCGGACCTGGGCGGCGTACGCGGCGTGCACGCGCAGGACGGTCTCCAGTGGCCGTTCGACCCGGGCGAGGGCCCGGCGGTCGAGTCGCAGTCCGCGCAGGCCGCCCTCGCACTCCTCGTAGACCGCGTGGCGGTCGGCGTAGAGCGAGCCGTTCTCGCGCTGACGCGGGGTGATGCCGTAGCCCTCCAGGAGGGCGTCGACGTCGGCGCAGGCCTCCTTGCGGGCGGGCCAGGGAGAGCGGCGGACGCGGTCGACTGCAGCGGTCACCGTGTCGATGCGGGCGAGCCACTGGGGTGCGGCCTCGGGCGCGGCCTCGGCGGTGGCGTCCACGGCGGCCCGCAGGTCGGCCAGCTCGGCGAGCGAGGTGGAGGGCGGGGCGAGCCGGACGGACAGCAGACCCGCCCGGGTCAGTCGGGCCACCGGGGCGCGCAGCGGCTCGGGCAGGTCCGCGGGGCGGACCCGGCCCGATCGAAGAGCGGCCACCAGGGGCTCGGGCAGTGCGATGTTCCGGCCGGCGGCCCGCAGACCGCGGTGGTGGACGTGGACGAGCGGGTGCGGCTCGAGCAGGACACGTGGCTGCGCCGCCAGGTCCTCACCGATCCGGCGGGCGAGGTCGTCGATGACGTGGCGGGCGAGGAAGGTGTCGCGTTCGCCGTGCCGGGGGGAGGCGGCGTCGAAGGCGAGCAGGGCGGTGCCCGCTCCGTCGGTCACGGCACCGTACTGGAACGGGCCGAAGAACGAGGTGGTCTCGTTCTTGGTGGCCAGCCGTTGCAGGTAGCGCAGCGCCACCCGCCGGGTCGTGGCGGAGCCCGGCCTGCCCAGCGCGTACGCGGCCAGTGCGCCGGCAGCGCCGCGGCTGGAGAACCAGACGGCCTCGGCGGCCACGGGCGTCCGGTGCCAGTCCCGCAGGTACCGGTCGGCACCGGCGAGTTCGGTCTCGCCCGCGCGCACGGTGCAGGCGCGCAGTTCGGCCAGTTCGGCGACCAGCGTGTTCCACCGGGCGATCAGGGCGGTGGCCGTGGGGCCGGCCTTCCCGGGCTCGTCGACGGGAGCCCGGGAGGCGAGCCGACGCCGCAGGCGCCGCCGTTCGGGCCGTTCGATCGGTTCGGTCGCCAGGACGGTCAGCAGCGCCCGTTCGAGCCGTTCGAGCCGCCGTTCGGTGTCGCGCATCCGCGCGACGTCGGCGTGGGTGTCGCCGGCCCCGGGGAGCAGGGCCTCGGCGGCGGGAAATCCCGCACCGCGCAGGACGAACAAGGGAAGGACGCTCATCTCGCCCAGCTCGCACATCACGCTCGGCGCGGTCAGCTCGCCCGCCTCGCTCATCGCGGTCATCCGGCCGTCACGCTCCTGTTCGTCGTGGCGCCTGTACGGGTCGCCTGCATCCGCAGCTCGCAGGTGTAGCGGCGCCCCTCCTCGTCGCGCAGCCAGAGCGCGTCCGGCCCCGGGGACATCTCCTCGAACTGCACCCGTTCGCCGGCCTCGGTGACATGGGCGAGCAGTTCGGCGCCGAGGGGTGAGCGGGTGTCGAGGAGGTAGGGCTTGCGGCGGCGCTCCGACCGGATGTAGACGAAGCGCGGCATGCCGCGGGCGGCGGCCAGTCGGCGTAGGGACAGGTAGCGGGCCGCCGGGTCGAGGCCGGCGACGTCGGGCATCGCGACGAACCACCGGGCCCGCTGGTAGACGGCGTTTCCGAGGGTGACGGCGGCCGTCCGCTCCACGGCGGGCGGCTCGATCCTGGCGTGCACCAGCTGCGGGGCCGACAGCGCGGCGAGCGGCGGGTAGGCGGCCAGGTCGGCGAGCGGAAGGTAGAGCAGGCGCTCGTGCCCGGCGCGGTCCACCAGGACGATCCGCCCGTCCGCCCGGTGGACGTGGTAGTCGCCGGCGCGGGCCAACCGGGCGTCGCCGGCGTCGTCCGCGCGCAGCGGCCGCAGGGCGACGCGGTCCCCGGGGAACACGTAGAAGCCTTTGTTGCGCCGGCTGACGTCGAGGCCGACCAGGCCCTGCGGGGTGCCGCTCTCGGCCACCCACCGCGCGGCGGCCGCGCCGAAGGCGTCCGGGTCGGGGTGGGCGACCGACAGCCAGCTCTCCAGCAGCAGATGGTGGTGCACCCGGGCGATGACGACATCGAAACGACCGGCGTCCAGCGCCGCGGTGTCGGCCGCCGCCAGGCAGATGTCGGGCAGCGCGTAGGCCGGGCCGGGCGCGGCCGGGGCGACGAGCTCGCGGCGGCGCACCGGATCGCCGAGGTCGGCGGGGTCGACGGCCAGCGCGGCGTTCGGGTCGAAGGCGCTGCCCGGGTCCGCCGCGGGCCGCATCGCCTCGCCGTACGCGTCGAAGGTCAGCCGGTCGTGCTCGGGCCAGCGCCCGAGCAGGTGCTCCTGGTGACGGCGGCGCACCAGCGCGCCGTAGTCGGCGCAGAAGTCCAGGGCCTCCTGGACGGCGTCGGTGAGGCGGGCGGTCGGGCCGGCGCCGAGTGCGAGGGCGAACGGCGAGGACGCCTCCTCGTAGACCACGAACCGGTCGGTGTAGAGGCCGCCGTCACGGCGCGCCGCCTGGCCGGTGAGGGCGGTGAAGGTCTGCTCCAGCCGGTAGAACACCTCCGTCCGCTGCGGGAACGGGGCCGCCGCCAGGTCGTCCCGCAGGGCGGCCAGCGCGGCGAACCCGCCCTGCCACCGGGCGGCGTCCGGGTCGGCTCCCCCGAGGCCGGCGACCGCGTCCCGCAGCCGGTCGAACGCGTCCTGGCGATCCCCGGGGTAGCTCGGTCCGAGCTCGACCGTGTTGCTCGCCAGCATGTCCCTGAGCAGCCGCATCACCTGCGCCACCCCGACGCCGAGCTCGGCGGCGAGCCGCCCGACCGGCACGGAGCCGTCGCGCAACAGCAGCCGGGCGAGCCGGTCGGGGAGGTCGGGGAGGTCGCCACCGGCTCCGGTGCCCAGCCGGGCTCGCAGTCGGTCCGGGTCGACCACGGACACCGGGAGCAGGGGCAGCACGCCGCGGTCCCGTCGGACGGCGCGGACCAGGGCGGCGACCGCCCACTGCGCGAAGAACACCAGGCGCCGTACCGGTACGTCACGGCGCAGCGTGCAGCCGGTTTCGTGCTTCTCGTCGACGGTGCCGTAGGCGAGCGGTCCGAAGAAGCTCGTCGTCTCGTTCTTCCCGCACAGCCGCTGGAGGTAGGTGTACACCTGTCGTTGCAGGCGGCGCTGCGCGGCGTTCGTACCGCGCTCGGACGCGGTGGCGTAGCGGCGCCACATGTTCTCCCACATGTCCGGGTTGGACACGAACACCGCTTCCTGGACCAGCGGTTCACAGGCCGCGGTGTGCAGGCGGGCCTCGATCCGGGTGTAGCCGTCCCAGTACGCGAGCCGGTAGCGGTCCACCGCCTCGGACCACTCGCCGAGGGCGCGCCGGAGTCGGCCGTCGGGTGCGGCCGGCGGCCCGGCGAGGGTGTGCAGCGCGGTCTCCACCGCCCGGACGCGGGCCGGGGGTTGGCCGTCGAGTGCGTCGCGCACCGCCGTCTCGGCGGCGGCCAGCCGGGTGGCGGCCTGCTCCAGCCCGGGGTCGTCGCCGAGGCCCTCGATCCAGTCGAACGGCATGCCGGTGTGGCGCAGGACGAACTCGCGTCCCAGCTCCCAGGTGCTCACGAGGCGTTCACCTTCCACGTGCCGGTCGTGGCCGGTCCGGTGCCGCGGAGGGCGGCGACGGAGGACAGCAGCGCGCGCGTCCGCTCCAGCGCGCGGCCCTCGGGCAGCACGTCCGTCAGGGGCTGCCCGCAGCGCAGTGCCGCCAGGCGTCCTCCCAGGCGGGGATCGAGGGTGCGGGTGCGGCGGGTCCGCAGGTCCACCAGCAGGGTGCGGCCGTCGAGGTCGACCACCGTGACGCCCGGGGCGAGGCACGCCGCGGCCGGTTCGCCGCCGTTCGACGCGGCCAGGTACGCCCCGGCCAGTCGGCCCGCCACCGGGGGGTGGCGCTCGGCGAGGACGGCGGCGAACCCGGGCAGGGCCCGCTCGACGGGCAGGGCGTCGAATTCGGGGGCGCGCAGCAGGTCCAGCCCCGGCCGGGCCGGTCGAAGTCGCACCGGCCGGCCGGCCCAGCTCGCCGTGTCGCCGCGGACGGCCGAGCGGTCGAGGTGGAAGGGCCGGCATCCGACGACCCGCCAGGGCAGGTCCTCCCGGGCCAGCCAGGCGGCGGTCGTGGCCAGTTGCTCCTGGGTCGCGCCGGGAGCCCCGAGCCACAGTTCGACGAGGACGGCGCTCCCCGCGCCGGCGAGGGCGTGGACGGCCGCCCGCAGGCGCTCGGTGTCGAGGGTGACGCCGTCGGCCGTGCGGACCAGGTCGTCGCCGGCCTCCACCAGGGCGATGAGCGCGACGGCGCAGCCCGCCGGCGCGGAGGCGGGCGCGGTGGCCGACAGGGCTGTGAGTTCGGCCCCGCTGAGCGTGTCCGCCCAGGGCCGGCGGGCCCGCCGGGTGAGCCAGGTCGGTCCGTCCTCGTCGACCGTGGCGAACGCTCCGGTGGCCACCAGGTGGCTGCCGGCCGGCAGGTGCGGCTCCAGTGCCCGCCAGTGTCGCCGGGCGAACCCGCCGTCCAGTGCCAGCGGCTTCCCGCTGTCCGCGGCGAGCGCGAACAGCGCGGGGAGCTGCTGGTCGCGGTCGATCAGCAGGACGGCCGGCCCCTCGTCGAGCAGTCGCCGGGCCTCCCGGAGTTCGGGCGCGAACGGGAGGCCGGACTGTGCGGCCCGGGCGATGTCCGCGCCCGACTCCGTGGTGCCGGCGGCCAGTTCGAGGTCGTCCAGGCGCAGTGAGACCGGCCAGCGGGCATGGGCGCCGGCCAGCGTGAGCACCAGGTCGAGGGCGAGGAGGCGGCTGACCGGGCCGTGGTCCTGGGTCAGGAAGCGTTCGGCGGCCTCGAACAGGGCAAGTTCGCCGAGCTGCTCACCGCCCCCGTCCGCAGCCGAGCGCAGTGCCTCCCGTACCGGTGCCCGCTCCGCGGGCGCGGTCAATCGCTCGACGGCGGCCCGTTGGAGTTCGACGGCCCGGTGGCCGGGCGCCTGGTGGCGGAGCGTGGGGTCGCTGTGGGGAAGGACGATCAGGTGGGTCATGAGGCCGTGGTCCTTCCCGGTGTCTCGGGCACGCGAGCGGGGCGGGCGAAGACGCACCGCAGTTCCGCGGTGTACCGTCCGGACGCCTCCGACAGCCACAACTCGTCCGGTCCCGGCAGCATCTCGCTGATCCGGACCACGGCGTCCGGGGCCGTGTGGGCGGCCACCTTGCGGCAGGCCCGGGCCAGTGCCCGGGTCAGCGCCGGGCTTGCAGCGTCGACGAAAAGGGGTTTGCGAACGCCCGGCAGCTGGACGAAAGCCTGCTCCGGGAGACCGTGGTCGGCCCACAGGCGTCGGGCCGCGAGCACGGCCGCGGCCGTGGCCGACGGGCCGAGGGCGGCCACGGCGGACAGCGGTACCGTCCAGCTCTCCCGTTGGATCACCGCCGCCCCCCAGCGCAGCCGCGGTGTGTGGGGGCCGAGGGCGATGCGCGGCGCGCGCAGCCTCGGCGGGGCGAACGCCGTCTGCACGAGGGTGTCCAACTCGCCGTTGTGCAGGGCCACCTCGCCGCCGAGGGGGGTGCTCCGAAGCCGCACGCGGGTGCCGTCGGAGACCACCACGAGGTCGCGCAGGTCGGCCAGCCAGGGGCTGCCCTGCCCCGAGGTGCCGCCCAGTTCGACCACGGGGCCCGGGAGTTCGAGAGGCGGGATGCCGGTCTGCCGCTTGGCGAGCACGCTGACCGCGGGCACCGCCCCGAAGGCTCCGGCGACCGCGGCATCCCTGGCCGTACGGACGCGTTCGGCGTCCGGGTGGAACTGGAGGGCCCAGTCCGTCAGCAGGACGGTGTCGTGGACGTCGCCGAGCAGCACCTCGTACCGCCCGGCCTGCCACGCGGCCGTGTCCGCCGCGGCGATCAGCAGGTCGACGGAGCATACCGCCCCGGACTGTTCGAGCGGGGTTCGCCGCACCAGGTCGGCGAGGTCGGCGGACGCCGCCAGGTCGACCTCGGCGGCGTCCGGGTCGGCGACCGCCGCGCGGACGGCGGCGGCCACCTCGGTGTCCTCGGGTTGTGGCCAACCGTCGGCTCTGGCGGCCAGCCTCCACAGCGGTAGCTCGCGCTCGCCGAGCCGGGCGGCCAGCGCGTGCCGCGCAAGGTCCCGGCGGCGGTGGGCCAGGGCGGCCAGGAAGTCCAGAGCGGGAAACACCCGGTGTCGGAGCTCCCGGACCACCGAGCCCCCCAGCCGCAGCTGCACCGTCCCCGCGCACTCCTCGCGCAGCGGAAGCCGGTCGGTGTAGAAGGCGCCGGTTCGACCGCTTCCCCCGGCCGCGTCGGGGGCCGTCCGGAGCACCCGGTCGAGGAACAGCCGGTGCCGGCGCGCCTTGCCGTCGGCGTCGTCGGCGCAGAACCCGTCGCGGAGTTCGACGAGGGCGGCGACCTCGGCGGCCAGCGGGCCCGTGCCCGGCAGCCCCGCGAGGCGGTGCACCAGGAAGGCCAGCGGGTCCGGGGTGGTGGCGGGCGGGTCGATCTGGTGGCCGACCAGCCCGGCCCGCACCAGCGTGCGCGCCGCCTCGGCGGCCTGGGCCGGCGTCAGGGACAGCCGGTCGGCCAGCGCGCCCAGGGTGTGCCGGGCGTCCACGAGTGCGAGCAGCCGGGCCGGGAGGGCCTGCGGGTCGCCGCTCCACCGGGCGACGCCCGGGTTGCGGAGCCGCAGGACCAGCCAGGGGCTGACCGGCTCGGCGAAGGCGATCGCCTCGGCCAGCGCGGCGACCACCCACGAGCCGGTGTGCGCGCGGCGGGCCCGCAGGGTGCCCGGCCCTCGGGAGGAGAGGGCGATCGCGTCCGGGTCGCGCTCGTCGAGGGTCGCGTAGTTGATCGGGCCGAAGAAGCTCAGCGTCTCGTTCTTGGTGCAGACGCGTTGGATGAAGGTGGCGAGCTGGTGGGTGAGCTGCGCGGTGTGGCCGCGGCGCTCCAGGTCGGCGAGGATCCTCGGGTTGGACACCGCGAGCGCCTCCCGCAGGCGGTCGTCGCGTGCCAGCTCGGCGACGGTGGCGGCGGCCGCCTCCTCCTTGGCCACCACCTCGTCCAGGGCACGGCGGGCCGCACGCAGCCTGGTGACGGCGTCCACCCAGTGCGGGTCGGCGCGCTCCTCCGGCCCCAGCCGGACGGTGCCGGCGGCGACGACGGCGCGCAGGTGGGCGAGCCGTGACTCCTCCCAACCCGTCCGGACCGCCAGGGACAGCAGTTCGCGTTCTGCGCCGGCCACGGCGGCTGCGGCGCTCGCGGCGACGGGCAGCCGTAGCCGCTCGACGAGTTCGTAGGGGAAGCCGGTCGAGCGCAGGACGGCGTCGGACACCATCGACCACATCAGGCGTCCCCCCGCCCGATCATGGCCAGCCGGAACTCGGAGGTGTGCCGGCCCGCCTGGCGTTCCAGCCACAGCTGGTCCGGCGCCGGCAGCATCTCCTCCACGACGAGGTCGCCGCCCGAGAAGACCCGCAGCACGGACACCGCGAGTGGCGAGGACAGGTCGAGGCACACCGGCTTCGGCTCGCCGGCGGGCTTGACGAAGACGTGCCGGGGGATGCCCGACCGGGCGCGCAGGGTAGCGACGGCGACCACCGCCTCCGGGCCGTCGGCCGCACGGCGTAGCTCCTCCAGGTCCTGTGCCGACAGCCACCAGCGGGCCCGCTGGACGACCACGTCGCCGACCGAGACGCGCGGCCGGCGCCCGCCGAGGCGTACCGGCGGCGGCTCGACCTGCGGCGGCGCGAACGCCCGCAGGTGGGGGTGGTCGTTCTCGCCGGTGTAGAGCACGAGTTGCCCGCCCGGCCCGTGCAGCTCCGGCCCCGACGGCCCGGTGACGACCCGGAGGTCGGCGACCGCGACGCACCGGTCGCGCTCGCGCGTCGCCAGCCCGCTGATCTCGACGAACCGGCCGGGGAACGCCTCGGAGACCAGGCCCTTGTGCTGGCGACGGCGCAGGACGGTCGCGATCCGCTCGGGCCCGCCCCAGGGCGTCAGGTCGCGGGCCAGGTCCGCCTGGAGGGCCTCGGCGTCGGGGGCGAAGAGCCCCTGGGAGCCCCAGGCGAAGACGTACGGGTGCATCTCGCCGAGGACGAGCAGCTCGTCGGCGCCCGCACGGGCCAGCATGAGGTCCGGTGAGACGAAGCGGGCCGAGGTCGGGCCGTCGTCGTCGGGCTCGACCGAGTCGATCAGCGTCCGGAGGTCGGCGGGGGCCAGCCGGGCCCGGTTGCCGTCCGCCGCGGCCGCCACCACGGCGGCCAGCCGCTCCTCGAAGACCCGCTCGGCGGGGACGTCCCGCCGCGAGGCGGTGGCGGCCGTGGCCTCGGCAAGGCGGTCGGCGAACTCCAGGTACGGCAGCTCGCCGCCGGCTGCGGCGAGCACCCGCGAGGCCTCGGCCCGGACGCTCCGGTAGCGCAGCGCCCCGTACGCGGCGCACAGGTCGAGGTACGGTGCGAGGTCCCTGCTCCACCGATCGGCGACGTCGGCGCCGATCGTCAGGGGCGCGTCGCCTTCGCACTCCTCGTACGCGACGAGGCGGTCCGCGTACATCTGCCCGCCGCTGCGGCGGGCGTCCACGCCGGTGAGCCGACCGAAGCGGCTCTCCAGCTCCCCGAAGGCGCGCTCGCGCTCCGGAGCGCCGCAGGTGTTCGCGTACCGGCGCAGGTCCTTCCTCAGGGCGTCGAGTTCGACCAACCACGGTGAGCCCGGGTCCGCGGCCGCGACCAGTACGCGCAGGTCGTCCAGCGGCTGCGGGCGCGCCGACGCGGGTTCGAGATCCGCCAGCAGCAGGCCGGCGCCGGCCAGCCGCTCGACGCGGTCCCGGACGGCCTGGTGTGGCACGCCCCGCTCGGCGGCGAGCCGCCGGGCGAGCGCGTCGGCGGTGTCGGCGCCGTCGGCGGCGGTCAGGATTGCCCGGTCCAGGGCGCCGAGCCGACGGACCCGGCCGTGCGGGTCGCGGACGCCGTCGTCCAGGACCGCGACCAGGGGTGTCCGGCGCACCGGGATCCGGCCGGCGAGGCGCGGGTCGGCGGCGATGACCCGTGCCAGCTCGGCCGTCGCCCAGAACGCCAGGAACGCGTCGTTGCGGCGCACGCCGCTGTCCGTCTCCGGCCCGCCGGCGTAACCCTGGTGCTCGGGGGTGAACCGGCCGTGCGTCAACGGGCCGAAGAAGCTGGTGGTCTCGTTCTTGGCGGCCAGTCGCTGTACGTAGAGGTAGGCGGTGCGCAGGAACTTCCGGTCGCGGGCGCGGGCGGGGCCCTGGCCGTCCACGGCCTGTGCGGCGGCGAGGCGGGCGGTGGCCAGGCGGGCGGCGGTCGAGCGGGCGGCGTGCTCGGCGAAGGAGGGGGACAGCTGGACCAGCGCCTCCCTGACCCGGTCGTGGCCGAGCCCCAGCAGCAGGCGTTCCTCCTCGGCCCGGGCACTGTGCTCCAGCGTGGCGGCGACCCTCGTCCGGGCCAGCTCCACGTCACGTGCGGCGGCGACGAAGCGATCCAGGGCGGGGCCCAGGTGTTCGCCCCGACCGGGCAGGGCCGCGCAGCGCTGTGCAGCGTCGGCGTCCCGGCGCCGGCCCAGGGCGCTCCGGCAACGGGAGAGCGGGCGCAGCAGCGTGCCGTCGTCCCCCGCGCGGCGCAGGCGCTCCACCTCGGCCGGGATCTCCCGGCGCAGCAGGGCGTGCCGTTCGCACTCCATCCGGCGGACGGACTCGACCAGGCGCTCGACGGCCGGCACCGTCGGATCGTCGTCGGGGACGGCGAGCAGGTCGAAGGGGAAGCCCGCCCGGCGCAGGAGGAAGTGCGGCAGGAGCGTCCACGTGGACGCGGCGGTCCGCGCCCCCATCAGCTGAGGTTCACGTGGTCGAAGGGCCGGTTGAGTTTGGTGCGGGGACGCGGGAGCAGGCCGGCGCAGCGGATCCGGTCGCCCGAGGTGATCGCTGCGGCGAGCTCCGTGCCCCGCTCGGGGTACGTCACCGAGGAGGCCGCCATCGCGGCGAGTCGCGGTTCGGGTGCCAGGTCCCCGGCCAGGTCGCGCCCGGCGCAGGCCAGCGCGTGGCCGTAGGGGTCGGCGAGGTCCCGGGCGGCCTCGGCGGCGGTGTGGTACCAGTGCGCGGCCCGGGCGGGGTCGTCGGGCAGGAACAGCCCGCCCAGCTCGGTGGCGATCGCGGCGCGGTGGAAGGTGTCCGACAGGCTGTCCCCGGCCGCGTACGCGGCTTCCAGGGCGGTGGCGCCCTCCTCGGGCCGGCCCGCGGCGAGGGCCAGTCCGCCGAGCCGATAGGCGTGGTGCTTGGTGAACATGGGCCCCCAGGCGACGCCGACCACGGTGTACTTCTGCCAGGTGGTGATGGCGCTGTCCACCTTCCCGGCGCGCTCCTGGAGAACGCTGATGTTGGAGATCAAGTTGATCTTCAGGTGGACCGAGCTGGAGTCGGACCCGTCGGCGACACAGGCCAGCGCCGCCTTCTCGTCCGTCAGCGCCTCGCCGAGCCGCCCTTGCGAGAAGGCGCACAGCGCCCGGACGTTATGCAGCCAGCCGCGCTCCCGACGGGCCTGGTCGCTGCCGGTCGGGTACTGCTCCAACAGCGCCATGCCCTGGGTGGCCTGTCGGGCCCCGGCCGCCGGGTCGCGCAGCATCTTGACCTTGGTCAGTGCCGCGTACAGGGCGGCCTGCGCCCGCAGCTCCACCGAGTACTGCGCGCCGTCGACGATGTGGGAGAACTCGTGGAGGGCACGCCGGTTGTCGCCCCGGAAGCTGTGGACCATCCCCAGCACCTTGCGGAAGAAGGCACGGACGTCGGCCGCGCCCCTCAGCAGGCCGAGTTCGAACTCGACGGCGTCGGCGAGCGGGGACCTCATCTGACCGCGCCGCAGGACGGCGTCGATCACCGCTCCGTCCAGGTGCGTACCCGGTCCGCACAGGTCGAGGCCGACCAGCGCACAGCGGACCATCACCTCGTAGTCGCCGCGGAAGAAGCCGCGCCTGACGGACTCGACCGCGAAGGCGATCCGGTCGACCGCATTGCCGCCTTCGTCCAACACCGCTGCGAACAGACGCGATTCGGGCGTGGTGACGGGTTCGACACGCTGGTGCCGGGCCGTCGGACCGGTGTCGGCCGTGACCAGGTGACCGAGCCTCGCGGCGAGTTGGCCCGGCTCCGGCGACGGCAGCCCGGCCCCGGCCAGGGCCTCGCCGAGCGGGCCGCGTCGCTCGACACCGGACAATGTGAGCCGGTCGCGCGCACCGCGCCAGGTCAGGTGCTCGACCAGCCGTGCCAGGGCCCGCAGCGACGGCGTGTCCCATGATCCGATGCGGCCGAGTCGCAGTCGCACGTCCTCCTCGACCAGGGTGTCGGCGACGGCGCGGCAGGCGGCCTCGATGACGCGGAAGACCTGTTCGGACTCCCGGTGCAGCCGCCGCTCGGACGGGCTCAGCGCGATGTCGGCGATCGCCCGCGGATCACCCTCGTCCCAGGCCGGGACCAGCACGCAGGCCTCCACGGGCGACCTCGCGCAGAGCCGGCTCCGGATCCCGGTGCCGAGGTCGTCGAGCGCCGTCACGACCGCCCGCAACCCGTCGAACGCCACCGGCGCCGGGCAGGAAACACTCATGTCCAGGACATTCAGCATTCAGCAACAGCCCTATCGCAGAAGTTTGCATTTCGCGATTCGCCGGAGCGCCTACGGGGGTGGAATCATGATGACGCCCGCGCGGCCGGCCGGGAATGCGAGGTCCACGCGGGCGGATATCTCCGGGACAAGTGGGAAGCGCCGTTTCACGGGCCGGGCCGGACGAAGGAATGAAAAAGGCGGGGGATCTGAATTCGACCCGATTGTTCGAGAAGGTCCGCCCGCCCGCGCCCGGGCGGCGTCGTCGACGCCCGCCGAGCGCGGTCCATGCGGCGAATCCTCTCGCCCACTCGCTGGAACGGAAGCGCTTTTCTGATCTTCCGTCAGCTGACTCGACGTCAGGCCAGAGCGAGCGGAGCGATCTTGTTCTCGATCTCGTCGAGGCTGAACTCGATGTCGTCGAGGTCGTCCAAGGCGTCGAAGTCGTCCACAACCTCGACCCCGTCGGCTACGTTCTCCATGATGGCACCCCCAATTCTGTGAATTGATTCATGCTCATGATGCCCAGTAGCGGCAGGGTCAGACTAGCCTTGCAATAATCGACTTGCAAGAGCTTGTTCGAGTGTCATGTGGGGCTGATCGGGAGTGTTGCCAATCATGCGAATTATGTCCGCTATTGGTGGAAATAAGTCGTACCGAAGCTTTTGGGGCGCTCGCACCGCCTCCTACATCGGTGATTTCATCACACTGACCGCCCTCGTCCTCTACCTCCAGGATTCCGGGGCCGGCCCCGGTCGGCTGGCCCTCGCCCTGGCCGCCCGCGCGCTTCCGCAGGTGGTCGGCCCGCTCGCCGGCTCCGTCGCCGACCTTGTGGACGCGCGGAAGCTGATGATCGCGTGCGACCTCGGGCGGCTGCTGTTGATCGGCTTCCTGGCGATAGCACTCCCGCCCTTCCCCGTCCTGATCACCGTCCTGGCCGCCACGTCCCTGCTCTCCACGTTCTTCCTGCCGGCCGGGAAGAGCACCATCCCCAAGATCGTGCCGAGCGACCAACTCGGCCCCGCCAACGCACTGCTGGGGATGTCGCACAACGTCAGCCTCGCCGTGGGCCCGGCCGTCGGCGCGCTGCTGTTCGCCCACGCCGGCACGCAGGCGGCCCTCGCCGTGGACACCCTGACCTTCGCCGTCTCCACCCTGCTGCTGCTGCGCCTGCCGCCGCTGCCCGGTGCGGCCACACCCACCCCCGCCGCCGCCTCTGCCACCTCACCCCACGGCCGACCGACGGGGACCGCCTTCTCCTCATCCCGAGCGGGCGCCCGCCGGGTGATCGCCGACATGGCGGAAGGCCTGGCCTACGTGGCCCGGCACCGCACCGCCCGCACGCTCGCGGTCGCGCTGTTCCTCGGCGTCTCACTGGCGGGGCTGGACAACGTGGCCCTGGTCTTCCTGCTTCGGGACGAACTCGGCGCGGGAGCCGAGGCCGTCGGTCTGGCCTCCAGCCTCTACGGAGCGGCCATGATCCTCGCGCCGCTGCTGCTGTTGCGCGCCACCGGTCGGGCACCCCTGGGCGGGTACTTCGTCGCAGGCCTGGCAGCCGGCGGCCTCGGCCTGCTGCTGACCGGCGTCTCGCCCGTCGCGGCCGCGGCCGTCGGCTGCTACGCGATCGCCGGCGTCGGCAACGGACTGGAGAACGTCGCCTGCGACACGCTCCTCGGCCAGACCGTACCCGAGCAGCTGCTCGGCAGGGTCTTCGGTGCGATCTACGGACCGATCTTCCTCGCCGAGACCCTGGCGGCGGGCCTGGGTAGCGCGCTGTTGGCCGTCCTGTCGCCCCGCACCGTCTTCGTCGCGGCCGGCTGCGGACTGCTGGCACTCTGCGTCGGCGTCAGGATCGCCCTCTCCCCGGGCAGGCCTCGGCAGAACCGGTCGGCGGCGGACGGTCCGGCAGGCCTGGTTCTGCCGGACGCCGACGGCCGACCGCACGAGCCCGCTCCGGGCTCAGGGAGCGGGTGAGGGCGCGACGGTGTCCACCGACCCCGGGTCGGCGTGGAGGGTGTAGAGCAGCGCACCGCCCCGGGACCGGCCGAGCGCCGGCGCCGGGCGCATCCGCGAGGCCGCCGCCCTGCCGGACCGCGCACCGAATCCGGGCCTGCGGACCACCGCGCAGTGGCAGATCAGAGGCCGGGCGACTGCCGCCCCGCCTCCAGGCGCGGGAAGCACGGCCTGGTGCGAGCCGCCAGTCGTGCGAACCTCCCCGCATATCATTCCCGGGGGCCGTGACTGGCCGAAGACCAAGGAGGAACCGTGGGCGAGCGCACGGAGCGCGCAGATGCCCTGCGCAACCGAGAGGCCGTCCTGGCTGCCGCCGACACCCTCTTTGCCGCCAGCAGCAGCCCCCACGGCGTGTCGATGGACGACATCGCGGCGGCGGCCGGTGTGGGCAAGGGCACCCTCTTTCGCCGCTTCGGCGACCGCGCCGGCCTGATCGGTGCCGTGATCGCCTCCCGCCTCGAACCCCCGCGGCAGGCCGTACAGGAAGCGCAGGACGCGGCCGCGTCCTCACCGCGGCAGCGGGTGCTGGACCTCCTCGACGCCGCACTGCGCTTCAAGATCGAGAACCGCAACCTGATGTCGGCGGCAGAGGACGCGGGGCTCAGCAGCCCCTACCAGGCCGCGCAATACGCCTGGTGGCACGAGACGCTTCGAGCGGCACTGGATCAGGTGTCCGGCGTCCGTGCCGCGGACTTCACGGCCCACGCCCTGCTGGCCGCCATCCGCGCCGATCTCGTCGCGCATCTGATCGACGATCAGAAGATGACGCCCGAAGCCCTGCGCTCCTCGCTCGCGGCCCACGTCGACAACGTCCTCGGCAGCAGCTCCGATCCGCCCGGCACGCGCACGGAGGCATGAGAGACCAATCCCAGTCCACGGGAGCGTCCGGCGGCGCACGGACCGCCGGGCACGCCCTCCCCGCACAGATGTCGCCGAACCCTGCGGCCCAGGCGGGCGCCTGGCCACAGCCCGGAGACCTCGCCGACAGGGTGCCGGCGGCGAGGTCTTCGGGGGATTCGTCGATGTCGAAGCCACTGGACGTTGAGGGCGGGGCGGGCGGGGGCTCAGGGCTGGGCGTCGCGGTGGTCGCCGAAGTCGGGAATGTCGGCGGACAGCAGGTGCTCGGCGCCACCTTCGAGGATCCTGGCCGTCTCGGTGGAGCGGGGGAGCATGGTCTTCTCGTAGGTGCGGATGGCGTCGTCGACGGTGGCGGAGTCGGCGAGGGCGATGGCGAGTTCGCCGGCGTCGAGCATGGCGAGGTTGACGCCGACGCCGAGCGGGGGCATGAGGTGGGCGGCGTCGCCGAGCAGGGTCACCGTCGGGTTGTGCTCCCAGGTGTGCGGGACGGGGAGGGCGAAGATCGGGCGGTCGACGTAGGGGCCGTCGTTGTCGGTGATCATCCGGCACATGCGGGGTGACCAGTGTTTGTACTCGTCGAGGAGCTGGGCGCGGACGGCATCGGTGTCGCCGGCGGTCAGGCCGCTCTGGCTGATCCAGTCGACCGGGACCCGCTGGATGATGTAGACGCGGATGTGGTCTCCGCTGTTGCGCTGGGCGAAGAGGCCGCGGTTGCCGTCGGCGGCATGGGCGCCGCCCTGGCCGACCAGTTCGGCGATCTCGGGGTGGCGGTTCTCGACGTCGGAGAACCGGGCCTCCAGGAAGCTCACCCCGGTGTACTGGGGGACGGCGGGGGACAGGGCCGGGCGTACCCGGGAGAAGGCGCCGTCGGCGCCGATGACCAGATCGGTCTCGATGGTCGTGCCGTCGGTGAAGTGCAGCTGCCGAGGCCCGTCGGCGGGCCCGCTGATCGTGTCGAGGGCTTGTCCCCAACGCACGGTTCCCGGTTGCAGGGAGTCGAGCAGCAGGTCGCGCAGCTGGCCGCGGTCGATTTCCGGCTTGAAGAACTCATCGGCCTCCGGGACCTTGTGGGACGTCATCGTGCCGACCGGGTCCAGCTGGCGCATTTCCTGCCCTTCGGGGCGGGCCAGCTCGAAGAACTCGTCGAGCAGGCCGGCTTCGCGCAGGGCGATCTGGCCGTTGTCGGCGTGCAGGTCCAGGGTGCCGCCCTGGTTGCGGGCGTCGGGGCCGGGGTCGCGGTCGTAGACGGTGACCGCGATGCCACGCCGCTGAAGGATGCGGGCGCAGGTCAGTCCGCCCGGTCCGGCGCCGATGATGCTGATCCTGGCGCGGGTAGGAGCTACGGAATTCATGGGTTCCCTTCGTGGATGCCGGATCACAGCGGCGGCCCTGCAGCGCGGGCCGGTCGGGCATCGCCAAGTATTTTGTAACAGATCCAAAAATGCAACCGTTCCAACTTTGCCCAGTACCGGGTAGGGTCGAGGCATGGCAGAGACGATCGACCATGAAGGAACAGGCGGGCGGCGCGAACGCAAGAAGGCCGCCACCCGCCAGGCGATCGCCGACACGGCTCTGCGGCTGTTCCTGGAACGCGGCTACGAGCAGGTGGGCGTTCGCGAGATCGCCGACGGCGCCGACGTGTCGGTGTCGACCCTGTTCAACTACTTCCCCCAGGGCAAAGAAGCCCTGGTCTTCGACGAGGACGCCCGCAACGAGGCCGCCCTGGTCCGCGCGGTCACCGACCGGCCGCCGGGCCAGACGATCCCCCACGCTCTGCGCGCCCACCTCACCGGCTTCGTCGACTCGGCCCACACCCGAGACCCCCGCTTCGCCGACTTCCAGCGGCTCATCCACGAGACCCCGGCCCTGCGCGAGTACTCCCGCGCGATGTGGCTGCGCCACGAACACGCCCTGGCCCGCGCTCTCGCCGACCAGGCCGGCCGGCCGCACGGCGACCTCATCTGCGCCGCCTACGCCCGGTTCACCCTGGAGATCCTCGCGTTCGCCGGCTCCCACCCCGATCCCGCCGCCGCCGTCGACCAGGCCTGTCTCCTGCTCGACCAGGGCTGGACGGGCACGGTCGCCCAACATGACCCCGAATCCGGCAGACCGGCCAGCGCCCCATCCCCAATCGCATAGAGCCGCGAATGGCCGCACGCCGATTTCGAGGACGACCTACGGGCGTCTCACACTCAGCCCCAGCCGGATCGGCGACATCGCCCGCGCAGTCCTGTCCTCAACAGCCACGACCACAGCCGTGCGCGCCTGCCGGCCGCACCTGCTCGAGCTCGTCGGTGTCGGCCCAGAGGGTGCTGCTGTCCTCCTCATCGCTGCTGGCGACAACCCCGACCAGCTCACCGGCGAGGCGGCCTTCGCCGCCCTGTGCGGAGTCAGTCCGGTCGAGCAGTCCTCCGGCAAGACCCAGCGTCGGCGTCTGAACCGAGGTGGTAACCGACAGGCCAACGCCGCCTTCTACCGGATCGTGATGACCCGAATCCGCTGGGATGACCGAACCCAGGCTTACCCGCAGCGACGCACCGCCCAAGGCCTCTCGAATCGCCCGCGAGCTCTACCGGCATTCAGCCGACAACAGCGCTCGCCAGGCTCACATCCGGAGCGTGACACAACACAGGGCCTTCGACACCATGCACAAGTCTCCGACGATTCAACGCCGGCTGGCCCCCATTCCCGGTTCCATTTCCTGCAAAGAACACCGGGTCGGCGCCTCTGTGAGCGGACCTCTTCTTCTCAGCTCAGCTGCTCGGCCAGCCCGAGGATGATTCCGCTCGGTCCGCGGAGATAGCAGAGCAGGTAGCTGTCCTCGTAGCGTGTCACTTCGCCAACGAGTTCGGCGCCGTGCGGCCCGAGGCGGGCGAGGGTGTCCTCGATGTCGTCGACGGCGAACATGACGCGGTGCAGGCCCAGCGTGTTCGCCGGGGTGATCTCCGGCTTGGGGGTGATCGCCTTCGGGCTGTGGTACTTCGCCAGTTCGAGCCGGCCCGGGGCGTCGGGGATCCGCATCATCGCAATCTCGCATCGCATGTCGTCGAGCCCGACGACTCTTCCCGCCCAGCTTCCTTCGATCGGCATCCTGCCTTCCAGCTCCATGCCGAGCTCGGTGAAGAAAGCGATGGCGGCGTCGAGGTCGTCGACGACGATGCCGACGTTGTCCATGCGCTGAATCGTCATGTCCCCGAGGATAGGGGCCGCGTCCGACGCCGTCGGCTCAACCAGCCGTCTCGCCGGTCACCAGGTCCCGCGGAGCCGAGGCGCGTTCGTGGCTGGCAGGAGTTCGCTGATGTGTACGCGCGGCCGCCCGCGCCTCCCGCAGGAAGCGGGCCCGGGCGTTCTCGTCGGTCTCGTGCAGCAACTTCACCGCCACGCGCCGGTCGAGCAGTTGGTCCTGGGCCGCCCAGACCTCGCCCATGCCGCCCGCGCCCATCGGGCGGTCCATCAAGCACCGCCCTGCCACGACCGTGCCGCTCTGCACCGCGTCCGCCTTCTCGCGACTCCCGCAAAGCAACTCAGGGCAGGGCCATGTGCTGACGCTCCTGTCACCGGGATGACATCCCGTCGCCCGCCGCTGCTACTGCCAAGGCCGGCTGCTCACGATCGAGGGGGTCCCAACCTCCAGCGCCTCCTTGGCCGGCGTGGCGGCCTTTCGCCCGCGCCATCTGCGCGGGTCCGCCGACGCCGACCGCGGCCGCACGCCGCCGAGATCATCCCGCAGCTCTTGCTGCAGCGGTTGAGTGGATGGGGCCGCCCGGGATGGTCGCCTTGTCGCCACCGGCGAGGGTGCAGTCGGTCACCGGGTATCGTCACCGTGATTGCCGAACGGCTCCCGTCCGGATGGCCGGTCGTTCAGGTGAACGTTCCGCGTGGCGGCCGGGAGTGTCGGACGCCCGGGGAAAGCCTCCTGCGTGTCGGGCCGCTCACCCGGAGCGGCCGCACCTGATCACGGAGACTTTCCCGATGCGTCTTCTTCCCCGCTCTGTCGCGCTCGTCGGCGCCGTCCTGTCCGCCGCCGCCCTGGTCGGCCCGGCTCCCGCCACCGCTGCGCAGCCCCCGGCAAGCCGGTACCTGAACCTGCACCAGTGTGTCTTCGACGCCTTCCTGCCGGCGAGCTTCGATCTCATGACCACCGTGGTCCCGAGCAGGGACGGGCGCTTCACCGCCGGCACGAACATCTCCGGTGCCGCGGATGCGAGCCCCTCCTGCGGTCGCGGAGACGGGACCTACGAGAACAACGTCTACTCGGCCGCCGAGGGCTACGACCTGACCGCCGGGCGCTACCTGAACCTGCACCAGTGCGTGTACTTCGGCGACTACGACCAGACCCACCTCACCACGGTGGTGCCGACCACGGACTTCAAGTTCACTGCCGCCACCAATGTCTCCAACACCCGTGACACCGCACCGAGATGCAGCAGCGGGGGCGGCGTGTACGACCTCCTCCCGCTGCTGTCGAGCGCCACGCCCCTGGACCTGGCCGCCGGGCGGTACCTGAACCTGCACCAGTGCATGTACTACTTCAACGGCCGCCGCGACCACTTCACGACGGTCGCCCCGAGCGGGGACGGGCGCTTCAAGGCCGGAACGAACATCTCCAACACCCCCGATACCACGCCCTCCTGCGGCCCTGGGGACGGGCAGTACCAGCTCATCCCGCTACTCTCGGGCGTCAAGGCCATCCCGGTGAGCTGAGGCCTGGAATGCCGAAGCGCCGGCGGGTCCGAAGGATCGTGGCGTGACGTGACCGTCCGGCCGGGGCTTGACCTCGGCTCCTCCTGCCGGCGCTTCCGGCCGGCCTCCCGCGGAGAGGGCCTCGCACCCGTTCGCCCCTGGACGCTCGACAACCTCGCCCGCCGCCAGAGCGTGGACGAGCCGGCCCAGGGCGCGTACATGTCCCACCGCACGTTCATCCGGCGCTTCCGGCAGGAGACGGACACCTCGCCGATGGCCTGGCTGACCGCGGCCGACGGCGGACACGGCGGCTGCCGTGCTGGTGCAGCTGTGGACCACGCGCGCCACGAACGCCGCGTCGGCGTGGCTGGCCGGGACGCCCCGGGGCGTCGGTCGTGAACGTTCGGAGGCAGTCGCGGACCCTCTCCATCCAAGTGCGTGTGCCGGGGGACCTGCCCCTGCAGGCCCGGTCGCCGGTGACGCGCGTCGGCCCAGCGCGAGACCGTGCCATGTCGTCCGGCCCATCTGCCGCGCCGCCGTACGCCCTGCCCTGGCTGAACTCGGCCGGCCCCGGAACGCGCCACGCGCTGGTGGACGCTGCCGGCAGCCTGCCGGTCGGCTCCCGACGTTCTATTTCCCGCCTGTGTTGTTCTTAGAATGGCCGGGTGAACGACATCGACGCGATCGCGGTATTGCAGGATCCGGTGCGGCGCCGCCTGTACGAGTACGTGGTGGCCCAGGGGCGTGAGGTCGGCCGCAACGAGGCCGCCGAGGCGGCCGGGGTGGCGCGCACGCTCGCCGCGCACCATCTGGACAAGCTGGCCGAGGCCGGGCTGCTGGAGAGCGGGAGCCGCCGTCTGACGGGCCGTTCGGGGCCGGGGGCGGGCCGCCCCGCCAAGGTGTACACGCGGGCGCGGGCCGAGCGGTCGGTGTCGCTGCCGGTCCGGGACTACCGCACCGCCGCCGAGTTGCTCGCCGAGGCTGCCGAGCAGGCCGGGCTGGACGCCGGGCTCTGCGCGGTCGCGCGCCGGCGGGGCGAGGCCCTGCGCGGTTCGGCGGCGCCCTGCGGCGGCCTCGCGGAAGCGATGGAGGTGCTGGCCGCCCGCGGCTACGAACCACATCTGGAGGGCGCCCAGGGGGCCGAGGGGCCGGCCGGGTCGGCCGCGCACGTCGTCCGCATGCGCAACTGCCCTTTCCATGCCGTCGCCGAACGCTTCCCGCCGCTCGTGTGCGGCATGAACCTCGCACTGCTGGAGGGGCTGCTCGGCGCGGACGGTCCGGTGCGCGCCCGCATGGACGCCCGGCCGGGGGAGTGCTGCGTGGTGGTCGAAGCTTCTAAAAACAATGACCATTGACTTAGAAAGCAGGGTCGTGCTGGGATGAGGCCATGACCGCCGCCACGCATGCCGCCCACCTCGCCCAACTCAACGTCGCGACGCTTCGCTACCCCCTCGACGACCCGCGCATTGCACCGTTCGTCGACATGCTCGACCCGGTCAACGCCGCTGCCGACGACGCGCCCGGCTTCGTGTGGCGACTCGCGGAGGAGGGGGCGGCCGACGCCACCGGCCTGCGTCCGGCGGGAGAGGACGTCATCGTCAACATGTCGGTGTGGGAGTCCCCGGAAGCCCTCTGGGACTTCACCTACCGCAGCGGGCACCTGGAGGTGATGCGGCAGCGGCGCGATTGGTTCGAACGGCACGTCGAGGCGCACCTGGTGCTCTGGTGGGTCCCCGCCGGCCACCTCCCGACCGTCGGCGAGGCCCTGGAGCGGCTGGCGGACCTCCGGGCGCACGGGCCCTCCCCGCGCGCGTTCACCTTCGCCTCCTCCCACACCGCGGCCGAGGCCGCCCAGCACCTCCGGGCCATGCCGCCGGCGCGCGGCCCGGGCGGGCCACCCTGAGCCCGCGGTCGGTAACGGCAGGGGAGGCCGTGGTGTAGGCCAGGGCCCGGGACCGCACAGCGCCGCCCTGGATTGACGGGAGCCGCCACCCCAAAGGAGCGGACGCCGAACGACTGCAGCGCGAAGCGCTCGACATCCAGACCACCGAGCGCGGCCGGGAGCGCAAGGCCAAGCAGCTCCAGAAGCTCGGCACGTACTCCGGCGTCAGCGTCCGGGTCGGGCGCGCCCAGACCTTCGAGATCCGCGGCTCGGACGCGGTCCGGGCCCGCGACGTCCACCTCAACCTCACCGGCGAGCAGGCCGCCGCGCTGGCCCGCGCCGAAGATGAGGGAGCGGCGCGTGAGGTGATCGGCGAAGCCCTCGCCGACTACTTCAACGGCGGCGCGTACGGCGGGTTCACCGCCGACGACTTCGAGTACGACCCCGATGTCGACCTGAACTGACCCGCAACCCACCCGGGGCGGCCCACACCGGGGCCGCCCCGCACCACGTCGAGAAGCAGAGATCCGGATGCGCGGCCCCGGCTACCACCTGGTGACCGACCTCCTGGTGGCCGCCGGCCACACCCGCGAGCAGGCCTCCGCCGCGGTCGCCCGGATCGAGTCGGACGTTCTCGACTGGGCACAGGGCACCGTGGGCAGCACTGGCCTGCGCTGCCCCGACGACCGGGACGACTGCATCGACGGCCGGTATGAGGGCACCGTCGCGGCGAACACCCGCCTGGCCGAGCACGCCGAGCGGGCCCGCGTCGAAGCCCGCCGCGGCGGCATCGCGGTCTCTCCGGGCTCCACTCCGTCCGACACCGACACCGACACCGACCCCGACGGCTGGCCCGGACCCACCTACGTCCTGGTCCGCCAGCCCGAGAGCCTGATGCTCGGCGAGCTGCTCACCCACCGGTTCGTCGCCCTTACCGGGGCGTTGGAGGGAACGCCGCCGGAAATCTACCTGGACGACATGGCCACGGCCTGGCCCTTCCGCAGCTGACCACCGGACGACCCGGACCCAGTCACCGCAACCAGCCAACTCACCCGCTTCTCGCCTCAGTTCAGGCATCGCAGCACGGTGGGATCGGAAACCCTTTCATCCCCTCCCCGGCCCCGGAGCGGTCGCAACCCGGTCCGATAGCGACCGGCAGATCCGGGCCATCCAAGAAGGTGGACAGTTTCGGCACGCCTTCATCCGTAGGGGCTGACACGATACGAAGGCACAGGTGACGCAGGATCGGGATCCCACGCACGACGGGCGCCGTGTCGTGGGCAGCGCTGGTCGTGACGCCCTGGGCGCGCCGGGCTTGGGTGGCACCGCTGCGCCGCCGTCCGACGGGAGAGGCTTTCCGGTGTGGAGGGCCGGTCGTCAGTGGGAGCGCAGGGCGGCGGAGCGGGCGCGGAGGAAGGCCTGGCGGGGTGTCAGGCTGTAATTCCACCCGGCGGTGGACGCGTGGCGGCCCATGGCGCGGAAGTGGATGGCGGCGTCGGATCGGCGCTGTATGAGACTCATGGAGAAGGCGAGCAGGGAGTGGTCCTCGGCGATGCGGGAGTGCGGCTGCGGGCCCGCGTCGATCCAGCGCTCCTGTATGTCGGCCAGGTGGGCGGGGAGGCCGTTCGAGTCGAATCCGTCGTCGTCGGCCACCCACTTCTCCCGGTCGGCGAGGAACGGCAGGAGGGTGAGGGTGTGGCCGGCCGGTGCCCGGTCGGCGGCTTCGCGGGCGAATTCGGTCATCTCCCGGTGCGAGCCCGACCACTTGGCGCACAGGTACTGCAGGGCGTGGTGGTGCCCGGTGCGGTGCAGGGGGTCGCAGGCGGTCAGGGCCTGCCAGCGGGCGTCGAACTCCCACCGGGGGACCTGCAGCCCGCGTGCCAGGTGCACGGCGGTCGCCCGGGGTGTGGGATCGGCCGGCGCCAGATCAGCTGCCCGTGCCGCCAGTTCGTCGGCCTGCCCCAGCAGCTCGAAGAACCTCGGCCAGGCGTCATTACGCACGTACTTGGCCCGGGCGTGGCCGCGGATGAACCAGGCGTGGGCGATGTCCGCCCTGGACAGGACGGTCAGTGGATCGGCGCTCCCGGGCTCCGCCTCGGCCCAGTCCTGCAGGGCCCGGAGCCCGGCGGAACCGGCGGCACGGTCGGACAGGTACTGCACCCGGTGGTCTTTGAGCGCCCAGTCGTCGCCACCGGAGAGGAGCAGGTCGCGTGCCGGTCGCGTTTCGGCGCTTTCGGTGGCCGCTGCCGGGCGTCGTCTGCAACGGCGGAAGGATGCCGGTGTGGCGCACGGTCTCCGCCGGGTGCTCTGGTGTCTGATTGGGAGGGCTTCTGCCCGCCTGGAGAGGTCCCCTATGAACGACTACGACCGGCAGACATCCGGATCCCAGCCGCGTCCTCCCGCCAACGGCTCGCGCCCTTCCCCGGTCCGTGTGGTCGAGCTGGACCTGGGGAAGCCGGGGGAACTGCGTTCACCGGGCGGGTCCGTACCCACCGGCGATTTTGAGAAGCATGTGCTGGCGCTGGTACGGCGTCATGGACAGCCACTCGGCCTGGTCACGGCCACCGGTGCCGAGGGCGACGAGGCTGCGCTGAGTCACATGCTGGTCGAGGCCGCTCTTCAACAGCTTCAGGTGTCCACCGTGGCTCCGACCGAGAAGGCTGCGGCCCCACTCCATCGGGCGGCCGGTGCCAAGGTGCCGGCCGACCGGGCGCCAGTGAGCGTGATCGTGTGTACCCGGGACCGCACCGAGATGCTGCCGGCGTGCCTGGATTCCGTGCTGCGGATCGCCTACCCCCACCTGGAAGTGATCCTGGTCGACAACGCACCCTCCAGCGACGACACCGAGCGCCTGGTGCGCTCCCGCTACAGCGATCGGATCCGCTACGTCCGCGAGCCCGCGCCGGGCCTGTCCCGGGCCCGCAACCGCGGCCTGATGGTCGCCGGCGGCGCGATCTGCGCCTTCACCGACGACGACGCTCTCACCGACCCTGGCTGGGTCACCGCCCTGGTCGACGCGTTCGCCGATGACACCGTCGCGTGCGTGACCGGGATGGTCCTGCCCGCCGAACTGGACACCGAGGCCCAGCTCACCGCCGAGGCCTACGCCTCCGGAGTGCGAGGTTTCACCCCCCAGTCCTGGTCCCTGCGCCAACCGCTGTCGGACCCGCTCGCGCAATTCTCACCCGGCCGCTTCGGCTGCGGCGCGAACATGGCCTTCCGCACCGACGTCCTGCGGGCCATGGGAGGCTTCGATCCCGCGACCGGCACCGGCACCCCTTCCCGGGGCGGAGAGGACCTGCTGGCCTTCCACCAGGTCCTGACCGCCGGCCACACCGTGACCTACCAACCCGACGCGATCGTCTGGCACCGCCACCGCCGCAGCATGAACGAACTCGCCCGGCAGGTCGAGGGCTTCGGGATCGGCTACACCGCCTACCTCACCGCCGCCGTCCGTCACCAACCACGCCTGCTGGTCTCCCTCCTGCGCCACCTGCCCAACGGCCTGTGGCGCTGGTACCGGGCCAATCAGCGCAGAACCCGGCAAGCCGGCCCCCTGCTGGACCCGGGCAACGACGACAGCATCCGTATCCTCAGACGGCTGGAACGCCGAGGACTGCGCTACGGCCCGTACCGCTACCTGCAAAGCGTCTGGCAACAACGCCACACCCGACCCGGAAGGTAGCGCCCGAGGGGCCTGTCCACATCGGCGGCGCCTCACGCTCACCCGCACTTGCCGCTCCATGGCATCCGGCCGCGGCCGGCCGCATGCCGCCCGAGGCCCCGCGCGCTTCCCCTGTCCGACATGGGTGGCTTGGTAGGTTTTCGGCCATGCTGAGGATGGTCGACGTGACGGTGAGACCCGCCGCTGGACGCTCAGGCATTTACCGGGTGGGCGCCGACCGGCGGGTGCGCGACACTCGGGGGCCGGCCGCTGCGCCGGTATGCCGTCCTGGCGCGTTCCGGGGCGGCTGTCTGGTCGTGAGCGGGCGCGGCCGCTCACGTGTGCGGTACTGCTCGTCCCGCCCGGTCTGGTCCGTGGTGCTCGCTCTTGCGTCGATGCTGGTCTGGGTCGTGGCCGCTCCGTCCCCTGTCGCGCGGGCCGCGACCGCGTGTACGGCGAGCCTGTGTGTGCTGAACGCGAGCGCCGCGAACGCCCTGTACGCCCACCCCGGCAGCATTCATGTCACCGGTGACATCCGGGTCAACTCGACGAACAGTCAGGCGGCGTTGGTCAGCGGTACCACCACGGTCACCGCGACCGGGGGCACCATCGGTGGCCCGGCCGCGCCGGCCGGCTTCGCCACCTCCGGCGGCGGCTCGTACAGCCCCGCCCCGACCAACCAGAGCGCCGTCACCGACCCGTACGCCGCGCTGCCCCAGTGCCCGGCCGCCACGGCCTGCCCCACGACACCGGCCGCGCCGTACCCCAGCGTCAACCACATCTCCGGGAACCAGACGATCAGCCCGGGGGTCTACACCAGCATCACGAACCTGGGCGGCACCCTCACGCTCAACCCCGGCACGTACGTCGTCACCACCGGCATGACGATCTCCGGCGGGAAGGTGAACGGCACCGGGGTGACGATCTACCTCGCCTGCCCGGTCTACCCGACGGTCTGCGGCACGCTCACCGCCGGCGCGTTCTTCCTCGACCAGACCGGCGGCAAGACCACCCTCAGCGCGCCGACCACCGGGGCGTTCGCCGGTTTCTCGTTCATCGCCGACCGCAACAACACCGCGGGGGTCTCGGTCTCGGGCAACGGCACGTCGATCACCGGCGGCGGCACCGTCTACACCGCCGCGGGCAAGCTGAGCGCCTCTTCCGGAGGCAAGGCCAGCTTCACCCGCGCGGTCGTGGACACCGTCGAGACCAGCGGCAGCAACAGCACCCAGATCAGCGTCATCCCGAACACGGGCACACTGTCGATCAGCCTGCCGGCCACCGCGTCACTCGGCGGCGCGGCGCCCGGCGGCACCGTCACCGCGGCCCTCGGCGCGGTCACCGTCTCAGACGGGCGGGGACTGGCCACCACCACGTGGACGGCGACGGTGTCCGCCACGAACTTCACCACCGGCGGTGGGACGCCCGCGGAGACGATCACCACCTCGAACGTCTCGTACTGGTCCGGGCCCGCGGACAGCATGAACGGCACCGTGACCACCACGCCGGGCCAGAGCGACGCCTCCGCCAAACAGGC
Source organism: Kitasatospora sp. NBC_00039 (assembly GCF_045160625.1). Taxonomy (NCBI): domain Bacteria; kingdom Bacillati; phylum Actinomycetota; class Actinomycetes; order Kitasatosporales; family Streptomycetaceae; genus Kitasatospora; species Kitasatospora sp. NBC_00039. The sequence goes on from NZ_CP108290.1 coordinate 795,469, forward strand.
GCTCAACAGTCCCAGAGCAGCCTTCAGCTCCAGCGGCAACGGGAACAGCTCGACCAGCTGGAGCCCCACGGTGGTGATCGCCATCCCCGCCGCCGCGGCGACCGGCACCTACACCGGCACCATCACCCACTCCGTCGCCTGATACCGCGACCCCTGAGGAGGTCAACGGTACGGCTTCCGGTCGTCCCCCGGACAACGACCAGGCCTCGGGCACGAGCCGAGCGGCAATGTCCCGGCAGTCCGCCAACTCCCCACCTCAGCGTGAGGACGCAACTCCGGGGGAGCGGCCCGGCGCCGGGCTGGCTGCGCGGCGGGCCGCGGGATGCCAGCCCGGTACCCGGCCCGGCCGGCCTCCGAGACGGTGGGGAGCGCGCGGTCTCGTAAGCCGGGCCGAACGGAGGACATAACGTTTAGTCACTAATCGGATACGGATAATCATATGAGTGCCGGTGGAGAGGAACAGGCCCGTCCGTTGCGGCCCTGGACGACGAGGGAGCACCCATCCATGCGTATCCGATACTCCGTGGCCGCAGGAGCCGCGATGGTTGTCGCCGTCGCCGGAGTGGCCAGTGCCGCGCCCGGTGACACGACGGTGACGTTCTCCGTGTCCGCTGGTTCGCTGGCGATCACCGTGCCCGGCTCGGCGGGTCTGGGAAGCGGGCTGCCCGGCAACTCGGTCAGCGGCCAGCTGGGCAATGTCACCGTGACCGACACCCGCGCTCTGCTCACGGCCGCCTGGACCGCCTCCGTCACCTCCACCAGCTTCACGACCGGCGCCGGAACCCCCTCCGAGACGATCCCCACCAGCGCGGTCTCCTACTGGTCCGGAACTGCCACCTCCACCAGCGGCCAAGGCACCTTCACCCCCGGCCAGGCCACGGCGGGCCAGGCCCAGACCCTCAACACCAGCCGCACCGCCTACACCCTCACCTCGGGCGTCGGCAACAACTCGGCGACCTGGAACCCCACCCTCGTCGTCGCGATCCCCGCCGGCGCGGTGAACGGCACCTACACCGCAACGGTGACCCACTCCGTCGCCTAAAGTTCTTCCGCCCCTGGGCGGATGCGACGGGCACAGAAGGAGCCACAGGCACCGGGCGCGCCCTTCCTTGGGTGTCCGGCCGCCGCAGGTACTGAACTTGAATGCGTGATGTCGGTCAGCCGTCCATGATCAGGCCGGTGCCGGCCAGGCAGCCGTCGACCAGGTCCGGGCGGTACTGGATCTGCTTGAGCCTGCGCTTCACGGCCCGGGTGATCTGACCGAGGTTGGCTGCGGCGAGGTTGCCGATGTCGCGCTTGACCAGCGACCAGATGCCCTCCTGTGGGTTCAAGTCGGGTGAGTAGTTCGGAAGTTGGAAGACGGTGATCCAATCGGCATGGGCGGCGAAGAACTCGCGCAGTGGCTCGACCAGGTGCATGCGGAGGTTGTCCCAGACCAGCACGATCGGGCCGCCGAGCTGGATGTGCGCCCTGACCAGCAGGTCGCGCAGGTCGCGCCAGCCGATCCCCTTCGGCTCGCCCTTGCGGCCCCGATACTCGCGGACCGAGTAGAACATCCGGGACCGCTTCCCCGGTTTGTAGCAGGTCAGGCCGGCGAAGGACACCCGGCCCGAGCCTCGGCCACGCACCCGGATCACCGGCGTACTGCCCTTGCGTCCCCAGCTTCTCGCGCGCGGCGGCGTCAACGACTGCCCGGCTTCGTCCGCGAAGACGTTCCAGCCGTCGCACGCCGCCGCGGTGCTCTTACCAACGGCCACGTCTCCTTCTTCCAGACCTCGACCGCCTCGTCGTCGCGCTCGATCGCCCGCCGGGCCGGCTGTTGCCAGGACCAGCCGTGCCGCTTCAGCAGCCGCCACGTGCCCTCCACCGTGTAGCTCACGTGGAACAAGCGACCGATCAGCGTCTTGATCCGTGCCAGTGTCCAGCGCTGGTCGACCCACCCATGGACCAACGGACCGCGCTCCAACTCCCGTTCCAGCCTGGCGATCTGCACTTCACTGAGCCTCGGACGCCCCGGCGATCCCTTCGACCGCACCCCGGCCTCGCCGCGCTCGCGCCACTGGCGCCGCCACCGCTCCACGGACCGCTCGCTGACCCGCAACGCGGTAGCGATCTCCTGATTCTTCTGCCCGCCCTCAAAGCGTTCCACGGCCTGCAGCCGGACCCGCTCCCTCGCGGCCCTCCCGGCGTCGGTCAACCCGCCGCCCTGTGCGTATCTCACGGTCCAGGGCTACCGGAACGGCCCGACCGCCGTCAGGCGAACGGCTCCGACATCACCCAATCAAGTTCAGTAGCGTCGATCCGACAGCAGCACGCCAAAATGCACGCCGTGCCGTTGCCGCAGGAGGATGCTCCCGGTGAACAGCTCGGTCTCGCCGGCCGAGGTCGGCGATTAGGGCGGATTGTGATCAATCTGCGGGAATCGCCCTCACAGCGGGTCCTGATCCGGTAGGCCTTCTTGCGTGACGCGAGCGCAACTGACGGACTCGGAGTGGGAGTTCATCGAGCCGTACCTGCCGATCGGCGAGTACGGCCCGTACCCGGAGCGGCTGCGACAGCAGTTCGAGGGCGTGATCTGGCGGTTCCGGACGGGCGGGCAGTGGCGGGAGATGCCGAAGGAGTTCGGTCCCTGGCCGACCGTCTCCAACCGGTTCCGGCAGTGGAGGGACGCCGGCGTCTTCGAAGCCCTGCTGGAGGGGTGATCGCGGAAGCCGCGAAGCGGGGTGAGGTGGACCTGTCGCTGGGCAGTGTGGATTCCACCACCGTGCGGGCTCACCACGACGCCGCCGGGATGCACCTCGACTCCGACACGCTCACCGTCCTGGAAAAGGCCGCCGACGAGGCGGAGAAGGCCAGCCAAAGGGGGAGGACCGGAGGGACAAGACGGGCAGGCCACCACGGACGACCCCGAACGGGAGGAGCGGCGACGCATCCGGCGCCGGCGCAAGCTCCGCCTGAAGGCCGCCCTGCTCGGACGCTCCAGGGGTGGGCAGACCAGCAAGGTCCACGTCGCCGGTGACCGCAAGTGCCGTCCGCTGGCGTTCGTCCTGACCGAGGGGCAGGCCGCCGACAGCCCCCAGTTCATCCCCGTACTGAAGAAGGTCCGGGTCCGCGGGCCGGTCGGCCGGCCCCGCACCCGGCCCGACGCGGTCGCCGGTGACAAGACATCCCACGCGGATAAGCGTCAAGCCGCTGCTGCTTTGGGCCCTGCGAATGCCTCTGGGAAGGCGACTGCTTCGTCATAGGTGTGACCGTTCTGGAGGCAGTGGAACAGCATGCCCATGAACCGATTGAAGAGGTTCCGCTGTGCTGCGACGTGACGGTCGCCGGCTGCCCGTCGGCGGTCGTAGTGGGCTCTGGCGCCTGGCGACCTGGTGAGAGCGCCGAAAGCCCAGACGTAGCCGACGGCGGCCAGTCTCTGGTTCTTGACCTTCCGGCTCATGACCTTGCAGCTCTTGCCGCTGGCTCTGGTGACCGGGGCGCTTCCCGCGTAGGCCTTGAGCGATCCGGCGGTGGCGAAGCGGGTCCGGTCGTCGCCGATCTCCGCCAGGACCCGGGCGCCGGTCAGTGCGGCGAGACCCGGAAAGCTACGGATGACCGGCGCGTCCGGATGCTCCTCGAAGGCCTGCGTGACGGCTTCTTCGAGCTGGTCCGCGTTGTCGCAGGCGGTGTTCAGCTGCCTGAGCAGAGCGGAAGTCTGATGTCCGAGAGCCGCTTCGACCTGCGGGAGCTGGTGAAGGTAGTCGCGGCCGAAGACCTCGTGGAGCCTTTCGGCTTCGGCCTGGATGCCGCGGACGCGGCCGGCCTGCTTGAGCAGTGACTGCAGACGCCGCCGGGTCAGCTTCGCGGCCATGGCGGGGGTCGGTGCTGCGGCCAGGATGCTGCGGGCCTCCCTCGAGCACAGGCCTTGCTTGTGCTGGGCGAAGGCGTCGAGGATCGCCGGATAGAACTCTCTGAGCTGGGACCGAAGCTTGTTGTGGGCCTGGCCGCGGGCCCAGACGGCGTCTTGCTGGGCCCGGGCGAGCACCGCGATGGCCTGGACGAGCTCGGAGTCCGCCGGCAGCGGGCGGTGGGCGGCCATGTCGGTTCGCAGAATGTTGGCCAGGGCCGCGGCGTCGACGGCGTCTGACTTCTTGCGTGCGACGGAGTGGCGGTCTCGGTAGCGGGCGACTGCCAGCGGATTGATCGCGAAGACCGGTCGGCCGGTGGACCGCAGGCAGGCGACAAGCAGTCCGCGTGACGTCTCGATCGCTACCGGGATCGGGGTGTCCTCGTTGTCACCGTGCTCGGCCAGCAGGGCCATGAGCTGGGCAAACCCTGCGGCATCGTCGCTGATCCGCACCTTGGCGAGCTGCTGTCCACCAGCGTCGACCAGCGCGATGTCGTGGTGATCTTCGGCCCAGTCCACCCCGCAGAACACTGGCGTCGGTAACCCGGTTATCTCCATCCGGCCCTCCTTCGTGACGACTCTCTTCCCAGGTCAGAGCCTGTGCAGGGTGCGCGTGCTCCCTAATGGAAGTGCTCAAGGCACGTCATCCCACCAGCCGCTCGCAACCCCAGCGAGGCACACGGCCCTCGGTCCGCGTCAGAGCTGAAAGCTCAAGGCAGAGCTGAGAGGTGATCCGCGCAACCGGCTCGGACTACGAACACTCCTGCCCAGCCTGAAGGGCGCGAGTCGGCCTCGTCTTGTCAACAGGGCTCTCAGGCTCGGGCATACTCAAAGGCTCAGCTCGCGCCCATGAAGGTCAAGCCCGCCTACCTTCGCCTCCCATTAGGCCTACTCGTCCCGCGGCAACCGCGCCCACCTGCGCCAACGCCGTATCAAGGCAGTGATCCCGGAGAAGAAGGACCAGGCCGCCAACCGGAAGAGGCGGGGCGGCAAGGGCGGCCGGCCCGTCGGCCACGACGCCGAGCTCTACAAGGAGCGGAACACCGTCGAGCGCCTGATCAACAAGCTGAAGGCCTGGCGAGGCATCGCCACGCGGTTCGACAAGACTCCCGAGAGTTACCTCGCCGGTCTCCACCTTCGCGCCTCGATGATCTGGATCAAGGACCTCACCCGGCTCCCCCTATTGATCACAACCAAATACGCGCCCTAGTGGCGCGCCTTCTCCCGAACCTGGCAGCGCAGAAGTTCCTGGATCCGCTGGTCCAGCCCGTCCTGGCGCCACAGGCCGAAGTAGTAGAACACCGCCGACCAGGCCGGGAGATCATGGGGCAGGTAGCGCCACTGACAGCCCGTCCGGTTCTGGTAGAAGATCGCGTTCACGACCTCCCGCAGATCACAGGACCCCGGATCCCCGGTCGCCGACCGGGCCACCCGCTCCTGCTTCCAGGCCGTGATCATCGGCTCGATCAGCGCCCACTGTGCATCCGATAAGTCACTGGGGTACGGCTCTCTCTCCATACCTCGCATCTCAGCATGGACATGCCCACCGAGTTGCCCGCATAGCAATCACTGCCACGATCGAGTGATCACGAACCGGGGAAGATCGGACTTAACGCCCACTCAGTTCTTGCCGAATCAGGCAGTCGCCCGCTGCCGCGGCCCGAACCCCCTCCGCCCGTGCGGGACATCGTCCGGTGGATCATCGGTAGGCCCTCCCGGCTGAGCGAGGACGATCACCAGAAGATCAAGGGCGTCCGGGCCCGATGTCCCGAGATCGATACCGCTGCCCGCCAGGCCCAGGCGTTCGCTCTCATCCTGCGGAGGCGCGAGCGTGGGCGCCTGATGGAGTGGATCGCCCAAGCCGAAGCATGCGGCGTAAAGGAGATCACCAGCTTCGCCACCGGTCTGCGCAAGGACCTCGCCGCCGTGACCGCCGGGCTCACCGAACACTGGAGCTCAGGCGCTGTCGAGGGCCACGTCAACCGCATCAAGATGATCAAGAGAACGGGCTACGGCCGGGCCGGCTTCAGCCTTCTCAGACGCCGAATTCTCCTCATGAGCTGATGTGACTGAGCGCTCAGTTGGCGAGTTGAGCGTCCACTGGGCCGGCTCGCCGCGCTGCTGCATCTCAGAGCATCCGCTCAGCTGTCGCCGCCTGTGCGCGTAGTGCCTCGGCCTCCTCGTGCTGCCCCTGGGCCGCCAGGATCCGGGCTCGGTACTCCATCGCGTACCCGTCGCCCAGTTCCTCGGCCCGCAGGAACGCCTGCACGGCCCGTGCCAGGTCGCCGCGGTCCCGGAAGGCCACACCCAGGGCGGTGATCGGGAACGCCTCGTCCTGCGCGAGGATCACCGGCGCCCAGCGTTCGACACCCGCCGAATCGCCGCGGTCGAGCGCCTGCTTGACCAGGCCCAGCATGGCGTCGGGATCGCCGAGCGCCGCGGCCTTCTCCCAGATCACCTGCGCGCGGTTCGCGTCACCAGCGGCCGCGTGCTGCATCCCAGGTTGAAGCCGGCCACCACGTTCCCGGCTTCCCAAGCCCGGCCCCACCAGTGCAGCGCGCCGGCCCGGTCGCCCTTCCGGTGCAGGACCGCCGCCAGGTTGCCCATCGCCACGTCGTCGCCCTGCTCCGCCCCGGCCGTCAGTTCGGCCAGCTCCTCGTCGGGCGGCAGCTCGACCTCGTGGCCGGCTGGCAGTCGGACCGACACCACCTCGTCGTCCGGCTCCGACCGTCGACGGAACCACCAAGCCATCAGCAACCACTCCAGCAGCGAAACCGCACCGATCCCCGGAATGCGGGCAAGCGAACATCTGTCACTCGGCGATCATGCCAGCTCCGACGCTGAACGCTCAGCCCGCCAGGTGCTGAGGCACAGCTGACCGTCGAATCACGGAAAGTGATGGAGAGCCAGATCTCACTGTCCCTTGACACACCTGGAGGAGTTCACTCCCGCAGCCGCCCCGGTGCTGCCGACACCGCCGCCGATTGATGCAACCGCCCTGCGTCGCACACTGCGGGAACAAGCGCGAGAGGCCATCCCCTGGTGGAGGTACCAAGCCCGGTCCGCCGCGCGAAAACAGGCCGACGAACGGCTACCCGCAGCGCTCCACGAGGAAACGGCGCGCCTCGCCCACGAGCATGCGGCAGCACAGGCCACCGCCGAAGCGGAGTGGGCCCGCCTGTCCAGCGGCGACCCGACGACGGTGATCGAGGCCTTGGAAGTGGCATTCGAGGACAACACGTCCCCAGCGGCACCGGTCGACTGCACCGGTGCCGAAGCGACAGTCGTCATCGCGTTCCCGCCCTCGTCTGTGGTGCCGGAGCGCAAGCAAGCCAGGACCCCGTCCGGCGCCCCCACGCTGCACAAGCGAACGAAGACCGAGCGCAACGCCCTGTACGTAGCCGCGCTGTCCTCCGCCGTGCTGGCGACAGTGAGGGAAACTCTTGCGGTCGCCCCCAGCCTCAAGGCGGTCACCATACTGGTGGTCCGGCGCGACCCGGCGGCATCGAGCCCTGAGTCCTACCTGGCCGCCGTCTACGCCGGACGATTCACCCGTGAGCGGATGACCAACGTCGACTGGCCGCATGTCGACCCAGTCGCTGAGCTGCTCATTGCTCCAGGCGCGATGTTGCACCGTCGAGGACAAGCCGGAGATGTGCTGCCGCTCGACCTGACCGCCGAGCCAGAGCTCGGCGCTGTGGTAATGCAGCTTCGCGCAGACCTGTAGGCACCACGGACCGGGGTTCCGTCAGCCCCAACGCAGCGTCGGCGCGACCGGACCACGGACCCAAGCACGACTGACTGAGGGCAAGATCGGCTTCAAGCGATCGCCCGCCCCCTCGACAACCTCTGTACTGCGCTCGTCCCAGAAGCCCCGGCTCTCCGAAGCACTGCTGCTCCCCGATGCCCACGGCCAGGCCGGCGCCCTCACCCGGAAGGCCCGGGTCGAGCAAGCGTCCACGGCATCTGCTGGGCGGGTGAAGTACCACGGCGGGTCGACACTGACCGCCGTCGGCAACGTTCAGCCGGGCCGACGATGACGGCATGACACACCGCATGGCTCCAGTCGGCCTGGACGACGCTGCGCTGTGCCTTTCTCCTTCTGGGGCTGGCGGCCGGGCGTCCGGCGGGGCCGGCCGCGGTCGCTGCGCGCCGACCGAGGCCCAGGCAGCGATCGGCCAGAAGGTCACCACATCCGGGCACCGCCGGGCGCTCGTCTGGGTAGGCGTTCAGCACAACCGGTAGTCTGCGCCACTATGATGCGCGCCTGGATCCTGCCCATATCGTTAGCCTCCAGTGGCTCACTCCTTGCGGCCACACTGGCCGTCAAGGGGTCTCCCGGCGTTGCCGTCGCCATGTTGCTGATGTTCGGTCTGCTCGCCGGGCTGTACTCGCCGCTGGCCTTCCCCCGGTCGATCGGGGCGGTCGAGGCACAACGCCGCAGCGTGGTCGACGGCCGGCCGATCGTCTACTGGCGGGCGGGCTGCAAGTACTGCCTGCGCCTGCGGATCCGGTTGGGCCGCAGTGCCCGCCAGGTGTACTGGGTCGACATCTGGAGCGACCCGGACGGGGCGGCGAAGGTGAGAGCGGCCAACGACGGCAACGAGACCGTGCCCACCGTCGTGGTGGCGGGCCAGGCCTACGTCAACCCCGATCCGCAGTGGGTGCGCGGACAGCTCGGCCAATCCCTGCGGTAGGCAGCGGTGTGAGTTCCTACCACTGCGCCGAGGCTTGAACGGCCTCTGACCGGCGCATCTCGTGAGTTCGGCGGGAATCGTCCGGTTCATCCGTCGGGGGCGTCGAGCCGGTGTTCCCGGTCGGGCCTCCATCCACGATGGAGGCCCAACCGGCCCTGACCTGCCGACGTCGTCGGTGCACGGGAATCACGTGAATGTCCCGGGAATCCCAACGCCGCCGCTACGCCCACTCCACGCCGTGCTCGGCGAGCTGCACGAGCTGGCCCGGCGTCAGCTTCGCCCGGCGGGCCTTCTGGTTGTTGAGCCAGGTGCCGAGCGCGAAGTGCGACACCACCACCTGCTCCTCACCTCCGGGGCCAGCCTCTACGGTTTCCACCGGCTCCTTGTGCGGGCGGGGCACCCGGGGATGCCGCTCCCGCTCGACGAAGGCCGCCAGCGCCGCCAGGCCCTGCTGGAACCGGTCGCCGCGGGAGACCGTCGGCTTTGCCTCGGCGGCGGCCTTGGCGGCCACCAGCTCCTGGTCCTCCTCGATGCCGATCACCGACAGCAGGTCCCGCTGGTCCTCCTCCAGGCCGGGCCAGCCGGCTCGCTGCGCCTGCACCCACCGGCCGAGCTGCTCACCCTCGTACACCGTGTCCAGGGGCAGGGTGGTCCAGTCGACGACGTCATCCAACTCCAGCCACCACGACCTGGCGACCGCGTACGTGCGCTGCCAGACGATCGGCCAGGCCGGGCACCACCACGGGTCGATCTCCTCCAGCGCCCGACGCCGCTCCGGCGACAGCGCGCCCTGCTCCCCGGCCGACACCTGCGCGGAGGCCCGCAGCTCCGAGAGCCACGTCCCGATCGCGTACCCGCCGACCGACGCCCGCGCCGGCGCCGCCAGCGACCCGCCGTGGCCCTTCGCCCAGACCCGCGCCCAGTCCAACCCGGCCTCGAACCGGGCATCCGACACGGACCAGATCATCCCGAGCGCGTCCAGCATCCCGACCCGGTATGACGCCAGCTCACCATTCGCATTCTCACTGCGCCGGTCCGACAGCCACTTTCCGAGGGGGTAATTCCCGTTCTCCCCGACAAGCGCCGAATAGGGAACGTCAAGTCCGCCGGTCTCCTCGAACCACCGCCGCGCATGCCCGATCCCCTCACGCCACAACTGCGTCTCACCGACCAGGACCCGCGAGGCGATGAACAGCGCGAGCACGTTCTCATCCACCGGCGTCTGGAACCGCACCGGCAGCGTGAACCGACGAGTACCAGTGCCGCGCCATCACCATGCGGCGATTCTGGCCCACGAAGGTCCGCTCTGTTCGACCGCCCCATGTGCTATCCGGACATCGACTTGACGGCGTCACACCGTGAGGTGTCTTGATGGCCGCCCCATGTGTGACCGGTACCGCTTGTTGGCCTCTGGTTGGACGGCCTTGTGCAGGTGGTGATCCGGTTTGGAGCGGTAGTTGGCCAGTCCCGGCAGCCATGGTTGGCCTCCCGCGCCGAGTGCCGGACGGCGCCGGATTGACGACCGGGTGTGCCGAAACCGGTTGACTCGGAGTGAAGGATGGGGAGCATGATTTCCAAGGAACGAGCGGTCGAGCTGGTCGAGTCCTTGCTGGCGCGGGAGCGGCCGACCTGGGGTTGGGCGAGGCTGGTCCCGGAGCTGGCCGTCTACGCGGTCGAGGAGCGGTCGGTCGGGTGGCTTGCTTACTGGACCTCGGCGGAGGGCGCCCGCAACCCTGCTCTGCGCGGGAACCTCCTCGGTGGCCCTTTACTGGTCGACCGGGAGGACGGGAGCATCCACTTCGTTCCCGGCAGCCGCTTGACCGATGGCTGGGAGGAGGACTATCTCTGGCAGGTCAAGGGCATCAGGGTGCCCGACCCACTCCTCGCGGACGTCCGGCACCTCGCAAACTCCGTCGGGACCGCCGCCGCCATGCAGCACCTGCGCAGGCAGGCTCCGCGGATGAGCCTGCAGGAGGCGAAGGCCTACGTGACGATCGTCAGGGACGGGAGTGAACCGCCTGAGGAGCTGGCGAGCATCACCCGCAAGCCCAATCCCGACCTGGGCCCGATCGAGACGCTGGCCGGTCCGGTCCGGTAGCAGTCCTGCTGCCCGGTCGGGGTCCCGCCAGGCGGGGCAGCCTTGATTGGGGCTCCGCTTCAAGTGGCGCTGTGGCCAACTGGCCCTGCCGGGGGCCAGGTATCGCTTCCGTCACGCCATGCGCTCGGGGCGGCCATCAAGGTGAGAACGTCGGGTCGGTGGGCGCGGCCGGGGACGGTCAGCTCGTGGAAGCCCCGGGGTTCGGCGTCGTGGTCGGTGAGCGGGTACCAGACGGCGCCGCCGGGTCCGTGCTCTTCGAGGTCGGCCAGGCTGGCGGCGGCGGCCGGGACGGTGGCGGGCATCTTGGCAACGTGCCGGTCGCCGGCGTGCAGCTGGAGCTGGCCGACGCGGTTGTGGAAGCCGGTCTGGCCGGTGCCGGTGAGGACGAACAGCAGCCTGGGGAAGCGGGTATAGCGGCGTTCCCACAGCGGCACCCGGCCGCCCTGCTCGGCCTCGATGGTGCCCGCCCGCATCCCGGCCGGGAGCATCTTCGTCGACCAGTAGCGGGCGTAGGCGTTGAGCTTGGACGCCAGCCGCTCGGCGCCCATTGTGCCCCGGTCGACCTCCACGAACGCCCGCAGCCGCACCGTGCTCTCCGGGGCGGGGACGCCGTAGTAGAGCAGCCTGTCGGGGCACACCGTGCCCTCGCGGCCCTCGCGGCCCTCGGCGAAGCGGTGGGTGACCTCCGGGATGAAGTCGAACGGCCCGTACCCGTCCCCGCGGGCCCGGGCATCGTCCAGGAACGCCAGGTGCGTGCGCAGGACCGCCGGCTGGTGCCACAGCGTGTACTTGAACGCCGTCTCGTCACCCGGCAGCCGCGGAGCGGGGATGCCGGCCAGTTCGGGGAAGGCGCCGGCGATCCGGGCGCCGTGCTCGGCCAGGAACCAGCCCTTGGCCCGCCCGGACTGCGGCAGCACCAGCTCGGCCACCAGGCCCTGGTCGCGCAGCCGCCGCAGCTGCTCGGCAGTGGCGATCCGGAACTGGAACAGGGCGGCGAGCACTGCCCAGGTGATCTCCGCCTGCGACGGGTCGCCATTTCGGTTGTGGCTTTCACCTGTGACGTGGGGTGTTGTGGTTGTAGCGGGGACGGTGTCAGCCTCCTTCAGAGGGTTGGCGCGTGGTTTCTTGAATCGGTTTCTGTTGGGTGGGATCGCTGTGCGGGGTTCTGGCCTGCGGGTATGGGTGATGGGGCGGGAATCGTGGGTTGTCTGTGAGGGCGTTTGATGTGAATGGATTGCCCTTTATGCCCTAGTAAGTCCCTCGCCAGGTTGATGTGGTCTCGTCCGTTATGCGCTTGGTGAGGTTGTCGATCGAGGCGATGTGGATCACGGCTTCGGAGCTGGTCGGCAGGGTCTCGTAGTCGCGGGCGAGGCGCCGTCGCAGCATGATCCACCCCAGGCTTCGTTCGACCACCCACCGCCTTTTCACTACGTGAAATCCGGGGACGTCGGACTTTCGATGGACGACCTCGACGTCGATTCCTAGGCTGGCTCCGTGCTCGACCATGGCGTTCTTGAAGCCGGTGTCGACCCAGCTTTTGGAGATGCTCGGGTAGGTCTTCTTGGCCTGGTTGAGGAGGTGTATTCCCACGGCGTTCTCGGACAGGCTCGCGGCGGTGACGATCACGGCAAGGATCAGCCCGAGGGTGTCGGTGAGGATGCCGCGCTTCCGGCCGACGATTTTCTTCGCTGCGTCGGTTCCCTGGCTGGTCAGGGGCACGTTGGTGGAGGTCTTCACGCTCTGGGTGTCGATGACGGATGCTGTCGGATCGGGGTTGCGTCCTTCCTTCACGCGGGCCAGGCCGGTCAGGTCGTAGTTGAGCTGGGCAAAGATTCCCTCGTCGCGCCAGGCGGCGTAGTAGGCGTAGACGGTCCCGTGGTTCGGGAAGTCGTGCGGTAGGTACTTCCAGGGGATTCCCGTGCGGTTGACGTAGAGGATCGCGTTGAACACGTCGCGCAACCCGGGCTGCTCGCCTCTCTCCAGCGGCTGCCAGGCGGCGGTGGCGGCTGCGTAGGGTGCCGGCGCCTGGCCGGCTACCGGCCCGATGGCGGGGGAGTGGTGCCCGGGCGTGGGATGGCGGGTCAGGTTCGGCAGGGCGCGGGCGAGGTCGCCGGGTTGGGTGCGGGTTAGGGCGGCGAGGCGCTGCAGCGCGGCCGTGGTGAGGTGGACCTCGACGGTGCCGGCGCTGCTGGCCCCGGTGCGGGGCGGGTGGTGGTGATGCGGAGGGCGTCCAGGAGGTCGGTGGTGGTGACCTGGTAGGCATACGCGAGGCGGCGCAGGTAGGAGGCGGTGGTCTTGTGGGGCATCGCCCGCACCCGCAGCGCCCCGGCTGTCGGTGCCTGGGGCTCGCCGCGTGGCCCACGGGGCGGCCGTGGCTGTCCGACGGGCCGTCATGAGGTTCGGTGGGAGGGCCGGCGGCTGGGTGCGGGGCCGGTAGTGCTCCTCGGCGAGGTGGTCCAAGGTGATGGCGTCCAAGGTGGTTCGGGTGATCTTCTCGCTCTCGTCGAGGATGGCGGTGATTGCGGCGCGGCGCAGGAGGCGGGAGAGGCTGCCGATGCGCCCGGCGGTGCGCTGGTGCAGGTAGGGGGCCAGCCGCACGAGGCTGCCGAGGCGGTGGCGCTGCAGGTCGGGGGCGTTCTCCATCGCAGCGACGGTCTCGCGGAACGGCCAGGTGACCATCGCGCTGCCGCTGCCGGCTCCCGCACCGCCCCTGTCCCTTCCCCCAGTACCGCCCTCGCCGCTGCCACTTCCTCCCGCGCCGCTCCTGCCGTCAGCGTTCCGGCTGCTCCCCGTGCTGTTTGCACATGCGGTGGCGGGCAGGGGGTCGCAGTCGATCAGACCGGCACGGCCGGCGAGCTGCGCGCCGGCGGTGCCGGCGAACAGGGCGGTGGCGGTGACGTCGATACCCGCGTACACGAATGTCGCCGAGATCCGCTCGGTGAGGTATTTGAGGAAGCCGGCGGCTTCGGCGCCGGTGCGCGGGTTGAGGCGGTGGATCTCGTCGATTTTACCGACCGCAGGAGCTCATGAACTGGCTCTGAACTGCGACGATTCATAGACTACATGTCCGCGACGGCGAGTTGGGGACGTTGTTGTCGTTCGTTCGGGTGCTTCCATCGAGGAGCCGTCGACGGTGTCGGCGTGTCGGAGCCCGACGACATAATTCGAAGCGTGGACCTGAGACCCGAGCTGACGCCCCTGCCCGTGAGCCAGCAGCGGCTGGACGAGCTCTGTTGTGAGATCGAGCGGATCGCCGACCTGGTGACGTCCCGGTCGGCGAGCGCGGACGAGGTGATCAGGGCCTTCAATGCAAGGACGGGCCACGACTATACGGCGCTCGACTTCGCCGAGTATGACGCCAGCCGGAGCCTTGTCGAGTTCGCGACGGAGGCTGCCCGGCCGGCTCGTCCCCGGGTTGCGGACCTCACCCGGAAGGAGCTCGTTGAAGTCGTCCGCAGGCTTCAGACCGACTGCCCGGAGAGCGACTACTACCTGCGACTTCTCGAAGCCAAGTGCCGCATCCCCGGGTCAGTCATCTGATCTTCCATCCCTGGGCCGAACTGTGGGACGCCTCCGCAGAGCAGATCGTCGATGAGGTGCTGGGATACCGGCCTATCGCCCTCTGATCAATGGGATAGGTCAGGTGGTCTCGTCGTCGTCGAGGGGTCCCATGGCGACATCGCCGCGCTCGACTGTGTGGTGAGGGATCCATTGTTCGTTCTGATCGTCCCAAGAGACATCCAGGTTCTCGGTCCAGTGCTGCTCATCGCCGTCGGTGGAGTCCGCCGTCTCCGTCGCTGAGAGGTCTCCGGCAGTGGCGGTCTCCGGGTGGGTGAAGCGGACGTCGTGATGCCGCTGCCAGCGGTACGACCAGTCGATGTCGCTCGTGATGGCCCTGATGCTGTCGGGCGGCAGCACCTTCCTCGCCTCGCGGATCGCTGCCTCTACGGCTGCCTCGTAGGCCGCGCGGGCCCGCTGGTACTGGACTGTCGACCCGTCGGTCTGAAGGTCGAAGTCGATGGTGACCGTCAAGTGCTTCGGCACAGGCTTGGCCATGGTTCCCTCCCGAGATCTGGACAGGGCAGCCAGTATTCACGATGTCAACAGCCCTGGCGTACTAGGGATTTCGAGCCTGCCAGTGGCGAGTGTCCGGTCCGACCGTTGGGGGGCGTTCCTGACGGGCATGCGACTGGGTGAAGACGATTTTCCGCCGGTCGGGAGGTACCGATAGTCGCCGCTAGGGGCGACGCAGCCCGCTGTCCGGCCCGCCGCTTACAGCTCCGTCCACCCGCACGTCCGCCCGCCCCGGGCACCGAGCGGGTGCCAGCTTGGCGCGGACGGCCCGCGTTGGACCGGGTCCTCGATCCGGGCGGCGCCGGCCGGGACGGTGGCCGGGTTCTCCTCGGCGGTCAGCCGCAGGTCGGCGACCGCGCCGCGCACCGCGGAGGCCGTCGTGCCGACCGGGACCACCAGCAGCCGCGGGAACGAGCGCCAGCGGCGCTCCCACGCCCGCCCCGCTCCGTCCTCGCCCGCCTGCTCCCACACCCGCGCGCAGGCCGCCAGCTGCGCTGCGGTCTGCTCGTCGCCGATGCCGGGGCGGTGGCGCTCGACGAACGCCCGCAGGCGGTGCCGGTCGTCGCCGGTGCCGGCGGTGCAGGCGAGGTGGGCGAGGTGGGCGAGGTGGGCGGCGGGCCGGTACACCCCGGGCCTCGCCGGCGGGCAGCTCCGGGGCCGGGGGGAGGTCGAGCGGGCCGCAGGCCTCGCCGCGGGTGCGGGCGTCGGTGACGAAGGCGGCGTGGATCCGGCCGACGTCGAGCAGGTGCTCGCGTCCGTGCCGCACCGCGGGCTTCTCCGAGCCGGGCACCGGCGCGCCCGGGCGCAGGGCCTCGGGGAAGGTGGCCGTCACGGCGGAGCCGGCCGCGGTGAGGTGCCAGGCCTTCGCGCGGCCGGACTGCGGCAGGGTCACGAACTCCGCCAGGCCCTCGGCCTGGAGACGGGTCAGTCGTTTCTGGGTCTGCTTGATCCCGGCGGCGCCCCGACCGCCTCACGTCCTGACGACCCGAAAGGCCGGGCCATGACCGCCGACGCCACCACCGTCAACATGCCCACCCAGTCCCAGAGCGACGCCGGGCCGAACCGGCGTCTCCCGGCCGCCCCGACGCCCGGCCCGGCCGGCGCTCCGATGTCCGTTTCACCTGGATGGCAGGCGCCGGTCGCGCGGCCGCGCGATCCACCTGAGGCTGACCCTGGGAATCGGTTACATCACCTGACACATGGTCAGTGGACCGTTCCCCTTGGTCCCACAGGAGACACAGCGTGCGTCACTTCAAGTATGTCGGTCTGAGCGCGGCAGCCGGCCTGGCTACCCTCCTTGCCTGCTCGTCCCCGGCGTCGGCTTCGAGCAGCACCGGCCCCGCGCCCGAGCTCGGGGCGAAGGAAGTCTTTCAGCTGGTCGCGAGGCAGACCCAGATGAGCAGCATCGATGTGGACGGGTCGTCCGGGCCCAGCCAAGGCGACGAAATCGTCGTCAGCGGGGATCTCATCTCCGGCAGCACCACGGTCGGCAACTACGGCGAGGTCTGCACACTGACCCGGACCGCCCCCCTTGACGAGTTCGACCTCCAGTGCGCGGGCTCCCTGTCCCTGCTCCAAGGGCAGATCACCTTCCAGGGAAGGTTCACCGTCACCGCTGCCGGCCCCGGCGACATCAACCTCGCGATCACCGGAGGCACGGGGTCCTTCCGCGCCGCCCGCGGTTATATCCACGCCGACAACGTCAACGCCACGGATACGGCGCTCACCGTCCACCTCGTCCACTGACGGTAGGAGAGGCATCTCCCGGCGGGCCGCGGACTGCGGCCCGCCGGCCACGCGCGCTGGTCGCCGAGCAGCCCGCCGTGCGTGCGGTGCCGCCAGCCGACCTGTACCGCTCAGGAACGCCCGATGCACACGGGCGGTGGTGCACCACCGCCCCGGCGGAGACCCGGCCCCGCCAGGCCGCCCGGCCGCTGCACCGACTGGTGCGCCGCGCCGTACAGGGGCGTCGCGTCCGACCATGTCCTCGTGGTCGTGGAACTCCCGCATCCCGGCCGGGAGCGTCCTGGTCGACCAGTAGCGGGCGTAGGCGTTCGGCTTGGACGCCAGTCGCTCGGCGCCCATCGTGCCGCGGTCGACCTCGACGAACGCCCTCATCCGCGCGATGCCCTCCGCGTCGGCGGCGCCGTAGTAGAGCAGGCCGTCCGGGCGCACCGTGCCCTCGCTGCCCTCGGCGAAGCGGTGGGTGACCTCCGGGATGAAGTCGAACGGCCCGTACCCGTCGCCCGCGCACGGGCGTCGGCGAGGAAGGCCAGGTGCGTGCGCAGGACGGCGAGCTGGTGCCACAGCGTGTTCATGAACGCGGCCTCGTCGCCGGGCAGCCGGGGTGCGGGGATGTCTGCCGGCTCGGGGAACGCGCCGGCGATCCGGGTGCCGGTCCAGGACCTCCGAGTGGTGTGTGAACTGACGCCGGCGGGGTGGCGCGGCGACCGCTGCTGGGACCGGATCACCGGCGAAGGGGCACACCGGGTTCGGTCCGCTGCCGGAGCCCGGCCAGGACCGCGACACCGTTCCGCGGTTCCACATCGACCGTGACCCGTGCTGGGCTGCGGGCGGCTGGCCGCCGATGGCCCGGTGAGTGGTATCGGCACCGCACTCGGGCCCCGGCTGGGATTCAGTCGGGGCCCGCGCAAGCCGGGGTGATGCATGGGGGCTACTGGGAGAGCCAGTCGTGGAAGTAGGCGACGCTGCTGTAGACGCCGGGCGAGCCGGCCGAGGCGCAGCCTCGTGACCAGGAGACGATGCCGACCACGATGCCGTTGACGACGGCGGGGCCGCCGCTGTCGCCGGTGCAGAAGCCCTGGCCGCCGTCGGCGGGCCCGGCGCAGAACATGCTCGTGGTGTCGAGTCCTGGGTCGAGGCCGTCCAGGAGGCCGCCCTCGTCTCCGCCGAAGTTGAGGTTCAGCCCGGAGTAGGCGGCCTCGCAGTCGGCGGTGGCGGTCACCGGTACCCGCATGGTGCGAAGGCCCGTGGGGAGGGTGGTGTTGTCCTCCCGGGTGCGGCCCCAGCCGGTGACCGTGGCCACGTCGCCCGCCGTCGGCGCGGTGGCGGTGAGCGGGGCGAACGCGACCGTGCTGCCGTTCTCCGTGGCCGCGGGGGTGAGCTTCAGGAGTGCGACGTCGTTGGCCATCGTCAGCAGGTTGAAGTCCGGGTGCCCGAGGACGCCGCTGACACTCCTTGTCTGGGCCAGACGTGTGCGGTCCACGCCGTCGTACTTGACCTGCAGCTCGCTGGCCGCCTTGTCGTTGACGCAGTGGGCGGCGGTGACCACCGTGTTCGCGTCGCGCAGGAAGCCCCCGCAGACGTGACTCCACCCGAACAAGCCTTGCGCCACGATGTCGACCTGGTAGGGCGCGGAACCGGGGGCGGCGGCGCTCCCGCCGACGATCGCGGCGGCCGGTGACGTGCTCGCGAACGCCAGGGCGAGCACTGCCCCCGCTGAGACGATGAGTCTACGCAGCAACACAGAACCCCTTGGGAAGGTGGCGCGCTGGTCGGCCACGCCACGTGTGGCATGTGACACGACAGGCTAGCTGACGCTCCGTCGCGCAGGCCGGTGGCGCACCGCCAGCCTCGGTGGCGGGCGGCCGGGTCCTGGACGGCGACGTGCCGGGCCGCCGAGCACCTGTCCCCGGGCGGCCTGGCCGTCCGGACGACCTGGCACGAGCCCGCGTACACGACGGGGGGCCGGCCGCCCGGGCCGCCGCAGTGACCGGTTCGTTTCGGACCGCTCGGCGGCCCGGCGCGGGATGTAACACGCTCTCCGTGTTGCACCCCCGGCCCTACTGCGCCAGGAGCCCGTGGCAGCCGGCTTCCTCAGAAGGGGAACGGTGGTCGCGCCCTGCGGTTCGGCTGCCGACCGCGCGCAGGTTGGTGCGGCGCCGGGCCTCGGCGGCCGCCTGGGCCTTCGCCTTCTCGGCCCGCTTGCGGCGCTGCTCGGCGAGCTGGTCCTGGTACCGCTCGACGTTGCGGCGGTACTCGTCCGGCCTGGCCGCTGCCGGTCCTGCCCAACGGCGCGGACGGGACGGACGGCACGGCTGCGCACTGACCACCTGTCGGCCGCCTTGATGGTCTCTGCGCCCGGGCAGTTCCGTACCTTGATGGGCCGCCAAGGTACCCAGTCCGACCTTGGTGGCCAGGCCACGGCCAGTCTCCGGCATCGGCGCCCGGGTCGGCCGCGCCACCACCTTCTCGATCCGCGGCTCGGACGCGATCCGGGCCCGTGACGTCCACCTGGACCTCTCGGGCGAGCAGGCGGCCGCCCTGGCCCGCGCGGAGGACGAGGAGGACGTGCGGCAGGTGATCGGCCAGGCACTCGCCGACTACTTCAACGGCGGCGCCTACGGCGGCTTCCGGCCCGAGGACTTCGACTTCGACCCCGACGACTTCGATCTGAACTGAGCCCCACGCCTGTGGTCGGGTAGCCGGAGCCCATTGCTGGGCCCCGGCCCCCTCAGAACCGGACTTGTACCTTTCAGCACATCCGGCTCAAGCGAGCCCCAAGGGCTTCGCAGGTCAGCAGGGTTATGTAGTCCGTTTGCTGTCGCCCGCGTGGTGCTGGCGGTGGCATTCGGAGTGCACGAGGCGGAGGTTGTTCCGCTCGTCCGTGCCGCCATGCCGCCGGTAGGTGAAGTGATGCTTGTGGAGCATCTTCTTCTTCGGGGCCGCGAACCAGTTGATCCACTCTCGTGGGCTGTCCGGTTCGTACTCGGCTCCGGCGATCAGCGCCTGCTTGCAGAGGGGACAGAGCCCTTGCTGCCGCACTGCCAGGACGAGACTGGTCTTGTCCATCGGCGGTGGCGCCTTCCGTCGGCGGCGATCCCGCCAGTACTCGATCAGGGCCGGGTCGTCCAAGGACGCTCCGCCCTTGACGAGCTGGTGGCGGACGATGCCGGTCCAGGCTAACTTGGGCAGGAAGGCGCCGCTGTCGCGGTCGCCGAACACCCACCGATCCCGCCTGGACGGGTGGAACTTGCCGAAGTACCGGGCCACGACCCCAGTGCCTCGACTTGTTGCGGTGGCGACGCCTGGCCCATTTGAAGGTCAGCCGCCACATGTAGTGGTCCAGCGACGAGAACGTCGTCGTGGACGCCACCGCCCGGTAGTAGGCCGCCCAACCGCGAAAGATCGGGATCAGCCTGCGCAACACGGCCTCGGCGTTGGCCCCATGTAGGGCCCTCACCTCGGTCCGCAGTCGCGCCCGGAGCCTCTTGCAGGCCGCCGTGCTCGGCTTGATGATCAGCTTGCCGCCCGTGCGCCGGACGGTGAACCCGAGGAAGTCGAACCCATCTTCCAGATGGACGATTCTGGTCTTCTCCCCGTTGAAGCGAAGACCTCTCGGCTCCAGCCATTCCTCCAGCCGGGCCCTGACCTGGTGCACCTCGTCCTCGTCGTGGCAGAGCACGATGAAGTCGTCGGCATACCTCACCAGCACCGGGGTGCCTGGTGCCGCGCCGGGCTCGCGCCCGGCCCGCACCGAGTATCGGCACCCGGCGGCCTGTTCCAGTCCGTGCAGAGCAACGTTCATCAGCAGCGGGCTGATCACACCGCCTTGGGGAGTTCCCTCCTCGGTCGGTGCGAACCGGCCGCGGTCGATCACGCCCGCCTTCAGCCAGCCCCGGATCAGGTCCCTGGCGGGGAACTGGCCGATGGAGGACATCAGGTGGTCGTGGTCGATGCGGTCGAACGCCGCCGACAGGTCCGCGTCCAGCACCCACTGACGTTTCGAGGACTTGCCCTTCACCGTCAGGAAGATCGCCATGATCGCGTCCTGGCAGCCGCGGCCGGGCCGGAAGCCATAGGACCTCGGCTCGAACCGCGCTTCCCACTCCGGCTCCAGCGCGTTCTTCACGCGGGCCTGGAGCACCCGGTCACGGATGACCGGGATACCGAGCGGGCGCTGTTTCCCGTTGCTCTTCGGGATGAACACTCGCTTGACCGGCCTGGCCTTCCAGGGCTGGGACGACCGATGGACCTCGGCCGCCAGCTTGCTCCTCGCCGCTGGGGTGAGGGCCCGCTCCCCGTCGATGCCGGCGGTCTTGCGACCACTGCTCTGCTGCGTCACCCGCTTCACGCTGACCAGCGTGTTGCTTCGGCTCCGCAGCATGAGCTTCTGCAAGTTGCGGACCTTCTTCAGGTCCCCGTCCTGCGTCGCCTTGAAGATCCTCTGCCTCAGCCGCCGTACGTTCTCCTCGCACTCGGCCCAGTCGATGCCGTGCCAGTCGAGGGTCGCGTCCTCCGGTCCGTTCACCGCAGCCGCCGAGAGCTCAGCCAAGACCGTGCCCCCAATTCGCGCCTCCAGTACCTAACTTGTCCTTCGGTTCCGACGTCCTTGCAGTGGTGACTTCAAAGGCTCACCCGATCCACGTGGGCGCCCTTTCGGGCCGGGCCACCAGGGCCCGTATCCGGCGAGTTGTGCGGGGGGCGGGTGAAGGTCCCGCCTTCCGGTTTCCTCCGGCCTTTCGGCCCACCGGCTTTCGCTTCCTGGATCATCCTTCTCCTGCCGGGGAGTTCAGCTCTCCTTGCGGTCGGCCTACCAGGCCCTCGCCTGGACCCCGACGGGGTTTCCACGTTCCGCACCAGTAAGACGCGGCCGGGGTGGGCGCCCCCTCTACTCCGGGACCAGCGGTGTCCTCCTCCGGGGACAGTTACCCGGAGGTCGCTTGGTGCCTCGCAGCACCGGATCCTGTGGCCGCCGCTCACACGCCATCGCGCAGCCTTAAAGTCACGGAGCATCAGACAGGGGTTCAGTTCCGTTCGCCCGTCCGGCCTTCCCCTCACCTGTGGCTCCTCGATGGCCGAGGTGCTCTTGGGCTTGAACGCTCGGCTTCACACCCCGCCGTTGCCAGCGACGCATCTGAGCGCGGGGAGGGGCCTTGGACACTGGCCCGAAGTTCAGCCGATCGATACCTCCTTCACATGGCTGTCCTTACTTCCCTGGTGCGACCTCGTGTCGCACACCGAGCGCTTCAGTTGGCGAGTGAGCGGTTGAGCTGGCGGGTTGAGCGTTCGGCGTCGACGCATGCGGCCGGTTGCCTGGCGTGGCTGGACCACAGCAGGCGGGTGCTCAGCCATCCGGCGAGCGCGCGGCCGTACCGGAGGTCAGCCGCCAGAGCCCGGCCACCTCGTAGTAGACGCCGTTCACCAGTTGCAACAGCAGCAGCGTGATCGGCCAGAGCAGCGCGCCGAGGCCGGGCACCAGGTCCACCGGCAGGGCGTAGGCCATCACGACCCGCACGGCGGCGTCGAGCAGCATCGCCGTACCCCAGATCGCAGTCGAGACCCGCCAGATCCGCCGGAAGGCCGGCTCGCGTTCCCACAGCACGTCCCAGGAGGTGCCGTCGGAGCGGAACCGCCCCTCCAGCAGGGGGCGGCCGCCATGGAAGAGCAGCGGGCGCCTGGCCCTGATCGAGATCAGGAACCAGAACCCGGCCACGCCGGTCAGCCAGCCGTCCTTGGCCAGCAGGAACCGGGGGCTGCCGCCGACCAGCGCGGCTGCAACGCCGAGCAGCATGGTCCCGGCGATGAATCCCGCCATGCCCTCCAGGCTGCGGGTGCGCAGCCACTGCACCGCCGTGGTGAGCGCCGGCAGGAAGGCGCCGGCCAGCAGCGCGACGAAGACGCTGATGCCGGCGGCGCGCAGGCCGTAGTACAACGCGATCGGGACCACGATGTCCCGGACGACACCGAGCAGCAGACGTCGGCCGCTCGGCCGCGGCGGCGCCGCCGGCACATTGCGTGTGGTCATGACGTCCTCCGGGTCGCGAGAAGGGCCAGGGCTGTGGTCTCACGGATGCAGTCGTCCACGCTCAGGCGAGGCGGCTGCGTCATCCGCACGATGGCGGCGTCGATCGCGGACTTCAGGGTTGAGTGCCTTCAGGGTGGTGTCGAACTCCCGGAACTCCCCGCTCTGCTGGCCGGCCCGCAGGATCGGTTCCAGTTCCGCGACGTCGGACTCAGCCTATGTCTGGGGGCCGTAGCGCAGCGCGCCCTCTTCGTCCTGACGTTCACGCAGATCTCGTACATCGCCCGGACGGCGGCGGGGTTGCGCGCGATCCAGGCCGACTCCGCCTCGATCCGGGCGGTGAGGCGCTCCGTGGCGGTCGGCGCGTCCTCCGTGCGGCGGGCGAGGGCGGCCTGGGCTTGCAGCGCGGTGTCGGTCAGCACCGCCTCCATCAGCTCGTCCCGGGTGCCGAAGTGGTACGAGATGAGCCGGGTGCCGGAGATCCCGGCCCGCTGCCGGACCCGCTCGAAGGTGGTTCGTCCGTACCCGCTCTCGGCCAGCACCTGAACGGCGGCCGCGATGATCTGGCAGCGCCGCGCCGTCGCGCTCGGCGATCGCTGCCCGCCTCGACTGCCACGTGTTACCTCCCCAGGTAACTTCTTCCGTGCCGGATGACGGCTGAACCCGAGGCCGCGTCCGGCCGCTTCAGGATGCGCGGGCGATGCACCGGGTTCACCGAGCCAGCTCTGGCAAGGCCCTACCAGGTCAACGCTCAACTCGCCAACTGTAGTGCTCAGCCACAACACCCTGCCTGCCAACTGGATTACCCAGCAGGCGAGTTCGCTCCGGTGGTTGCCAGAGCGGCGTCCGTGATCCGACCGTGGATCATCGCTTCGACCGGCCAGGCCGCGACCAGCTTCATCGCGGTCACGGCAGGGTAATCCCGGGGAATCCGACCCGGAAACGGCGCACACGAGAGCAGCAGAATTTTCCGAAGCGCACGACCATAGAAAGCCGACGATAAAGCGCATCGGCACCGGTGTTGCGCCGGGGGCTGGTGCAGGGGCACCCGCGCAGCAGGAAGTGGGCGGACGGGTCGTCCGCAGACCGGGTGGTCCGCAGACGACCCGTCCGCGCTATCGGCACTGGCTGACCAGGTTGACGAGGAAGAGCAGTACGGCCAGCAGGGGGCCGATCCAGGACACGGAGGCCATTCCCGTGCCGGCCGGGCGTCCTCACCCTGCAGCGCTGACCCGCCAGGGCACCCACCGGCCGACACTCACCACCTCGAGGAACCCCGGCCGTACGCCGGCTGGGGTTCCTCCCTTTTGCGAACTCTCGCCGCGGGTACGGACCGAAGCACACCTCCTCCGGCCCGGCGGCTCACATGGCTATACATTGCAGCTATACATGCCGTGTATAGTCGCCGACATGTCCCTGGCACAGACCCTACTTGGCCTGCTGGAATCCCAGCCCCGGCACGGTTACGACATCAAACGCGTCTACGACGAGTACTTCGGGCGCGATCGTGCCCTGCACTACGGGCAGGTGTACGCCAGCCTCTCCAGGCTGCTGAAGAACGGCCTGGTCATGGTCGAAGCCGTCGAGGCGGGTGAGGGCCCGGAACGCAAGCGATACGCGATCACCGGGGCGGGTGTCACCGACGTCGCCGAGTGGCTGGCGCGCCCGGAGAGCCCGGAGCCGTACCTGCAGAGCACCCTCTACACCAAGGTCGTGCTCGCCCTGCTGACGGGGCGGTCCGCCGCCGAGATCCTGGACGTTCAGCGCTCCGAACACCTGCGTCTGATGCGCGAGCTGACCCGGCGGAAGCTTACCGGCGACCTTGCGGACGAGCTGGTCTGCGATCACGCCCTGTTCCACCTGGAGGCCGACCTGCGCTGGCTGGAGCTCACCGCCTCGCGCCTGGACCAGCTCGGCTCCCAGATCACGAAGTCGCAGACAACGGAGTCCCACCGATGACCCCACCCGCCCCGCTCCTCTCGGCCCGAGGGCTGTACAAGTCCTTCGGTCCCACCCCCGCCCTCGACGATGCCTCGATCACCATCGCAGCCGGTGAACTCGTCGCCGTCATGGGCCCGTCGGGCTCGGGCAAGTCCACCCTGCTGCACTGCCTCGCCGGGATCACCCGCCCCGACCACGGCAGCATCGACTACCAGGGGCGCGAGCTCACCGACATGACCGACGGCGAGCTGAGCGCGCTGCGCCGGACCGAGTTCGGGTTCCTCTTTCAGTTCGGCCAGCTCGTCCCCGAACTCTCCTGCCTGGAGAACGCCGCCCTGCCGCTGAGGCTGAACGGGATGCGCCGCAGGGCCGCCGAAGCACAGGCCGCCGAGTGGCTGGAGCGGCTCGAAGTCGCGGACGTGGCCGCCAAACGCCCCGGCGAGATATCCGGCGGCCAGGGACAGCGCGTCGGAGTGGCTCGCGCCCTGATCACCCAGCCCAAGGCGGTCTTCGCCGACGAGCCCACCGGCGCACTGGACTCCCTCAGCGGGGAGCGCGTGATGAAGCTGCTGACTCTTGCCGCCCGGGAGACCGGCGCGGCCGTCGTCCTGGTCACCCACGAGGTCAGGGTCGCCGCCTACGCCGACCGCGAGGTCGTCGTCCGCGACGGCCGAACCCAAGACCTGGCAGCCGCGCTGTGAGCGCCCCGACGCCGGCCACCCCCCGCGCGGTGGCACCGCCGGCCGCAGACCCGGTCCGCTCGCCGCTGTTGGCCCAACTCGGCCTCGGCGCGCGGCTGGCCCTCGGCAGCGGACGGGAGGGCTGGGGCCGACTCCTGCTCACCGCGTGCGGTGTCGGCCTCGGCGTGGCACTGCTGCTGTTCACCGCCTCCTTTCCCGGCATTGTGGAGCACCGCAACCAGCGCCTCTACGTGCAGAACGACACCTTCGCCAGCGACAGCCCGGTACCACCCGGCGACCGAAGCCTGCTCATCGCCGTCGCCGACACAACCTTCGAGGGGACACCGATCCGGGGACGAGTCGTGCAGCCCGAAGGCGCACACGCCCCGCTCCCGCCGGGGGTGGCCGCCTATCCGCCACCGGGGCGAATGGTCGTCTCCCCGGCCCTGGCCGAGCTGTTGAACGCCCCCGGCAGCCGGCTGCTGCGCGACCGCCTGCCCTACCCCGTGGTCGGCACCATCGGCCCGGCCGGACTGCTCGGCCCCGGCCAGGCCGACTACCTGCTCGGCAGCGACCGGCTCACGGTGGACACCGGCGCCCGCCGGATCACCGCGTTCGGCCACTTCTCACCGCCGAAGCCGATGGACCCGAAGCTGATCCTGCTCAACCTGGTCGGCCTGATGGTGATGCTGGCCCCGGTCGGCGTCTTCCTGGCCGCCGCCGCGCGCTTCGGCGGCGAGCAGCGGGACCGCAGACTCGCCGCGCTGCGCCTCGGCGGTGCCGACCGGCGGATGACGGCACGTTTCGCCGCCGGCGAGTCCCTGGTCGGCACCGTGCTGGGCCTGCTCGCGGGCACGGCGCTGTTCCTGGCGGGACGCCACCTGATCGAGCAGATCACGGTCGCCGGCTTCAGCTTCTACGCCGCGGACGTCTCTCCGCAGCCGGCGCTCGCCGCGCTGGTCGCCGTGCTGGTGCCGCTGATGGCCATCGGCGTCACCCTGCTCGCGATGCGCCGGGTCACCGTCGATCCGCTCGGCGTGGTCCGCCGCACCGGTGAGGGGAGGCGCCGGGTCTGGTGGCGGCTGCTGCTGCCGCTGACCGGCCTGGCCGTGATGGCAGTCGCCCTGATGCTTCCCACGCAGTACAACCCGAGCGGGATGAAGCAGAGCGCCGTCTTCAATTCGGTTCAGGACACGCGCGGGTCCCTGCTGGTCGCATTCGGCGTGCTGCTGATGCTGGTCGGCGTCTGCGCTCTGCTGCCCTGGCTGGTGGAGGCCGTCACCCGGCGCGCCCCCGGCGGCGCGCTCTCCTGGCAGCTGGCGATCCGCCGGCTGCAACTCGGTTCCGGGCCCGCCTCGATCGCCGTCAGCGGCATCGTGGTGGCCGTCGCCGGGGCGATCGCCCTGCAGGCCCTCTTCCTCGGCGTCAGCGCGAGCTACGAGGATGTCCGCCGGCCGCTCCCGACGGCGGGGCGCTACCAGCAGTCCGCCTCCTTCCCCGGCGGCGCCGCCCAGGCCGACGCCCTCGCCGACCGGCTGGCGCAGGAGCCCGGGGTGACGGCAACGGCGGCCTACACCGAGTTTCCCGTGACCAGCGTCAGCGGCCAGGACTGGACCCGGATCCGGATCGCCGACTGCGCCGTACTCGGCGGCTTCGCCGCGCTGCCCAGCTGCAAGGACGGCGACGCCTTCGTCGTGCGGCCGGGCCTGAGCGACGCCGCGACCGCCTCGCCCAAGCCGGGAGCGGATGTCCGCGCCGCCGTCTTCGAAGGTGAGGGCGAACCCCCGGTCTGGCAGCTGCCCGCCGTGACCGCCACCGTCGACGGCATCGCCGGCGCCAACGGCCGCCCCGACTCAGGCATGCTCCTCATCACCCCGGCCGCCGTCCCCGCCACGGTCCTGCGCGGCCAGCCGGCCACCGTGCTGGTGGCGATGGCCCCCGGCCTGCCGGACCCGAACGAGCAGCTGATCACGGACGTGATGGCGATCTCGCCCCAGGGCCACACGGCGTTCCCCCCGGACCGCCAGAAGGACCAGACCTACCTCGCGGTCAAGCGCCTGCTCACCGCGGGCTCCGTCCTCACCCTGCTGCTGGTCGCCCTCAGCCTGCTCATCGGCCAGCTCGAACGCTTCAGGGAGCAGCGCCGGATCCTCGGCGTGCTGTACGCCTTCGGCACTCGCCGGAGGGTCCTCGGCCTCTCGGTGCTCTGGCAGACCCTGCTCCCGATGGCCCTGGGGCTGGCGCTCGCCACCGTCGGCGGCCTGCTGATGGGGCCCATGCTCCAGTACACGGCGGGGCTGGCGTTCGCCCTCGACTGGGCCTCAACGCTGGCGATGGCCGGGATCGCGGCGTGCGCCGTCCTGCTCACGACCCTGCTGGGGCTGCCGAAGCTGCTACGGCTCATGCGGCCGAACGCGCTGCGCTACGAGTAGCGGCGGCCTTTCGCCCAGGCCGGCGGCGACGGCTGGGTCGCGGTGTACGCGGGCTACTTCCTCGGCGACCCCGCCACCCAGCAGGCTGCCCTGTGCGCCACCGCGCAGGAGGCCGCCCGCACCGTCCACCAGGCCTAGCTGGAAGACCTCTGACGGTGTGGCGAGCGTGATGCGGTTGCGGATGAGGCGGGCGGGCAGTCCGAGACAGTTGCCTGACTGTCACCGGGGCGGTTGATGGTGATGCATGTGACTGCGACCGATACGTTGCGAGCCGCCAGGCGCGAAAGCCCAGGTCGCGGATCTTCTGCGAGTTGTAGTTTGCGAACCTCTGCGACCTTTGCGAGCCCACGGCCCCGAAGCCCCTCGCCGTCGATGAAGCAGCAGGTCAGGGCGGGGCAACCCGGCGAGTCGCAAGATGCGGCTCGGATTCGCAAAGTAGCGGTCGCGGTCACAATGCAGGGCATCGCCGTTGAGACCGAGGGAGAGCTGCCGATGAACCGTCCGCCGCACGAGCCGTACATCGACGCCGTACCCGGGCGATCGGCGAGGCCGGGTACCCGGCTGGTCCGGACTCCTTCACCGAGTACGACAGCTCGGACGGCGAGCTGATGTGGCTGGAGGCGTTCATCGACCTCGGCCTCGGCGAGGACGACCAGGGCGAGGAGGAGCCGGTGCGGACGGGGCTCGCGTGGAAGCAGACCACCGGCTGGCTCGTCGGCGACTACGACGGGCGAGGCCGGTAACGAGCACATCCAGAAGGTCTTCGCCGACGGCTCCGTGCTGTCGGCCCCGGGCGCGGTTGCCGCCTTCGTCCGGGACTGGTTCAACGGCGGCACTGGGTGGCCCAAGCCGGCCGCCGACGACACCACGCCCACCGGCGGCCCGCTGCCGGGCCCGGTTGCCGACGCGCTGGAGGTGGGCGAGGACCCGGCCGACCGGATGGTCCACTGGTGGCGCCGGACCTGGCCCGGCCACACCCGGCCCGGCTACCCGTCCGTCGCCCTGGTCGTCACCCCCGCCGGACCCCTCGCACTGGCCAACCGCCAGGACACGGTCGCCGAGCTGTCGGTCGGGGCCTGGGGCGGCCAGTGGCACACAGTCCACCTGGACGACAACGACGGCGACGGCTGGCGCGAGTACGACGACTCCGTTTCGGTGGTCGCCACCACCCTGGAGCTCCTGGCCGAACACGGCCCCCTCGGCCCCGTCTGGTGGCGCTACGGCCGCGCCGGACGCCACTCCCTGACCGACGCACTCGACAACCCCAACAACCGCGACGCCTACACCCAGCGCCAGAAGGCCCGGGAGAAGAAGGCCCGCCAGGCCCACCGCGACCTCATGAAGACCCTCGCCTGCACCGACTGCGGCCACGTGCCGAAGGAGGAGAGCACCTGGGAGTACGGCCTCCACGGCAAGTGGACCCGCCGCCCCGGAGACCGCTGCCACCCCTGCCACCAGAAGCACGAGGAACAGCAGGAGAAGGAGGCAGCCGCCGCGCTCCAACGCCTGCTGGAAGCCCAGAAGGAGAACGCCAAGCTGCGCCCGTGCTGGACCTGCCGGGGCTCGATCGGCGGGAAAGCAGGGTCACCGCTGGAGCTGACCGAGAAGGCCGACCCCGACCGGCTGGAGTGCCGGACTGCGAGAGCACCCGGGAGGAGAAGCAGCTCGGCCCGCTGATGCTGCCCGTCCCGACCAGGCGGGAGCTGATGGCCGCCCTGGTCTCCGACCCGGCCGACCGGTGGTGGCAGGACCGGGTGCGGCACGCCAAGCTCTACCCGGTGAAGGACCGCACCGCGTGAGCGCCAGTGCCCGGGGCCCTGTCGCGGGTGCTGTCGCGCCCCCTGTCGCGTGGGGTGCTGTCGCGTGCTGTGACCTGCGCGGATGGGTGCTTCCCCTCGTGCGTGGTCCGGGCGCGACAAGCTCGGCGCGACAGGCCCCGGAGATGCAACGCGGGGTGCAACTGTCCTGTGCCACTGGACGTTGTCCTGTTGCCACTGAAGATTGACCGATGCGATTTCGTGTCACCGAAGTTGAACCGACTGCGTTTCGTGCCACTGGACTTTAGTCGACCCGGTTACCGCGGGTGGCGGGTGGCGGTCACGAGATCAGGGAGCGGGCGGCGGTGCCGCGCAGTGTGCCAGCGGCTTTCGCGGTGGTCATGGCCTTGCTGGTGGGCTCGCCGTGCAGTGGTCCGCGGAGGATGGGCGGGCGCTGACCCCCTCGCCCTCCGCCTCGCCGATGGGCTGGCTCGGCGAGGCAGAAGGGCGGGCGCAGCGTCAGTAGGTCAGTACGACGCAGCCGGGCTGGCCGTCCCGGCCGGAGAGTCCTGGCGAGCTGGGGATGTCGGCGGCGGGGCTACCGCCTCCCCCTCCCTGGCCTCCGTCTCCGCCGTTTCCGTTGTTGCCGTTGGGGGCCTGTTGCAGTGTGTCGATCATGCCGGCGGATCCGCCGGTGCCCGCCTTCCCCCACTGGGGTCCGTCAGTGGAGTATTTGCCTCCGGCGCCGCCGTCGCCGCCGTGGTTGCCGGGCTGGGGGTTGGTGGTGTTCTGGCCGAATGCCTCACCGCTGCCGCTGGCCGCTCCGCCCTCCCCGCCCTGGCCGCCGGCTCCTCCGCTGGCGGAGCCGTTGGTGGTGCTGTCGCCGCACTGGCCGCCCGAGGCGCCACCCGGCCCACCGCCGCCTGTCAGCACACTCCCGGTGGATTTCTGGACCAGGCTTGAATCTCCGCCGTTGGAGCCCGGGCTGCCTGCCGCTGCGATCTGCAACAGGGTCCCGCTGGCGTCGAAGGTGGCTTCCACGCCGCCGGCCCCGCCCGCGCCTGCGGCACCGACGTTGATCAGCAGGGTCTCACCGGGCTGGACCGCCACGGAGCCCTGGTTGGCGGCCGCTCCGCCACCCCCGCCACCCCCGCCGCCGGCGCCGCCGCGACTCCCGCCATGGCCGCCCCCGGTGCCGGGCGTGAAATCGCTTCCAGCAGAAATGAACGTGGTTCCGTCGCCTCCCCCACCGCCGCCGGCGCCCCCGCCGCCCCCGCCGAGCACCGTCGCGGTGATCGAGGTGACGCCCTGCGGAACGGTGAAGGTGAATGAACCGGGGTCGGAGAACACTGAGACCGTCATTTTCTCTCCCATCAGCCGGAGGCAGGCGGTCCTGCCCTCGCGCGGACCTACCCACCCCGTCACCCGAGAATCACCGCTTGGTCCAGATGGCCGTATCCTCGCTGGGTCTGCTCAAGCGTCCGCCTGAGCAGACCGGCCGCGCCTGCGTGGGTCGTGCCGGTCACTTCCGCCAGCCAACGCACCGCAGTTGACCGCCCTTTGCCCGCTGCGATCTGTTTCTGGGCTTGGCGGACAGCCTGGGCCACGGGCAGGCGCTGGGGCGTTGGACCGCTCCTTGCTTCCGCCTCGTGGCCAGAGCTGCTGGGGGGTTCGCTCATAGCGGCCATCACCCACCGGGCGGTCAATCTTCCGTGGCACAAACCGTCGTCCGTCAACCTTCAGTGGCAGTCGGTCAAGGTCCGGTGGCACAGGACAGCAACGCGAGACTCCGCGTTGCACCCCTGATGTCCCGTCTCACTCGATCTGGTCCCGGCCTCAGATGATCTGGTCCGATTCGCTCGGTGTCTCAGATGATCTGGTCCGTCTGGAACGTGCCGCCTGGACCGGCTCTGCCCGGGCGGTCGCACTGCCGTGAGCGAGCGAACTTCTCGATGGCCACCGGCGTGACAGGGGTGAAGAAGTTGACGAGGTTGCCGTCGGGGTCACGGAGCAGGAGTGAGCGGTTGCCCCAGGGCATCGTGGTGGGCTCGGTCACGAAGTCGGCGACGAAATCTGCCAGGTTCCGGTACACACCATCCACGTCGGCGACGAGGAATTCGATGATCACAGTGTTGTTGTCGGCCGGACGGGCGGAGCCGGGCGCGAACAGTGCCACGGTGCGGGTGCTGCCGATCGCGAGGGTCGCGCCGGCGGTCCGCAGTTCGGCGAAGTCCTCGGTGGACCAGTCCGCCCGCACTCCGGTGGCTCGCTCGTAGAAGTCGACGAGGCGCGCGATGTTGCCGGTGATGATCCGGGTCGAAACGAAGTCCATGGTGCTCTCCTCGGGTTGGTGAAGCCGTTGCACCTCGGACGCTAGAGCAAATAGTGGACACAATCGGTCCGGTATCAACGCTAGGCTCGTGGACATGGCTCGACCTACCAGCCGCGTGCTCACCCTCCTGGAACTCCTGCAGTCGGGCGGCATCAGAACGGTGGCCGAACTCGCCGACCGGCTCGGCGTCGACGGGCGCACCGTGCGGCGGTACGTGGACCACCTGGTCGACCTCGACATCCCCGTTGAGGCGGTCCGTGGCCGTTACGGCGGGTACCGGCTGGCCCCCGGGTACCGCCTGCCTCCGCTCATGCTCAACGACGACGAGGCGCTCGCCGTGCTGCTCGGCCTCGTCGCGGGCCGCAGGGCGGGTTTGCTGACGGCGACGGAGACCGCGGGCGAGACGGCAGCGGCCAAGATCCGCCGGGCACTGCCCGAGCGTCTGGCCCGTCGGCTCGACGCCGTCATGGAATCCCTCGCCTTCACGGCTCCGCCCGGCGAGTTGGCCTCCCCGGAGACAGGGGTCCTGCTCGCCGTCGCCGATGCGGTACGCCATCGCCGCCCGATCTCGATCAGGTACACCGCCCGAGACGGCCGACGAGGCGAACGCACGCTGCACCCGTACGGGATCGTCACCCATTCGGGCCGGTGGTACGTCACGGGCGCCGATCCCGGGATCGGCCAGGACCGGACTTTCCGGCTCGATCGCATTGCGGACGCGAGGACGCTGCCAGGCTCGTTCGAGCCGCCCGGGGGACTCGATCCGGCACAGCGCGTCCTGTCAGGGCTCGCCAAGGCCGCGTACCGGTACGAAGTGACCCTGCGGATCCATGGGACGGTCGACCAGATCCGCACCCGACTCCCCGCCAGCGTCGCGAGCGTGGAAGGGCCCGCGCCCGCGGAAGGAACAGATCCGCACACCGAGCGTTGGCTCCGCGTCGAGTTGAGAGCAGAGCGGCTCGACTGGTTGCCTCCCGTCCTCGCCTCGCTCGACCGGCCGTTCGTCATCGAGCGACCGGACGAACTCCGAGACCTCGTCATCGCGCTCGCCGACCGGCTCACCACCTCTGCCCGCCAACCCTGACGTCGCTACCAACTGCGAGAATCCCCGCTGCGGATTCCCAAGCCACGTGGCCTCCGGTCCGCACACGTCGGCATCGGGACATCAGGGATGGACCAGATCAACTGAGACACCACCCGGCATCCAGGCCTCCGGGACCAGATCGCTTGAGATTTTCGGCGGTCCGGCGTCTCGATTGATCTGGTCGCCGCAGGTCACCGCCCTGGAACCGGACCAGATCATTTGAGACGGGACACCTGAACCGGGACTTCGACTCTCCCGGCCGGCGGCCGGGCCGCCTTACAGCAGACCTGTTGCACCACGCCCCGGCCTTCCTCAGACCCCGCTACGCCCGGGCCTGGGTCATCCGGGAGGTGACGGGGATGCCGAGGTAGCGGGCGAATTCGGCGGCGAGGGTCTTGGCGGTGGCGCCCGGTGGCACCAGGATGTACGCGACCGGCACGGTGTCCCTGCTCGCATCCGCGCCGGCGCGGGCGTGTGAGGCCACGTGGCAGGCGCGCCCGAGTTCCGGGTTCGTCTGGCCCCACCCCCTCGATCGGGTGGGGTTTCACCGCTGCCCGCCCGTTGGAGTGGTGGCGTCGGTGGGGATCGTCGTGCGGCCGGTAGCGTGTGGTGAGCAACGCCCGCCCCGATCGCGCCCCCGACAGGATGCGTCTGGGCGGGCGTTTTTGGTTTGCGTGGCTTCGTGGTCCTTGGTGGCGGTCTCGTCGGCTTTATTCCGCGGGTCCCTCGGATACTCGGGCTGGCAGGATCGGTTGCATGTCGATAGATCCCTTGCTGGCCAGAGCCCGTGGGCTGTGGGAGGAACTCGCTTCGGTGTCCGTGTCGTTCGCGCCGACGGGAGGTGTGAGCGTGGTGGTGTCACCCCAGTCGAGGATGTGCCCCTCGGGTTGGGTGGGCGTGGTGGTGCTGGGCAATTCGGCGATCGTGACCGTGCCCAGTGAGGACATGACCGAGACGGTGCGCGACGCGCTGGCGAAGCTTCCAGTGGGGGCCCTCGCCGGCGCTCATTCGGTCCGTGGAGTGCTGCCGGTGGCCCGGGTCCTCGGCCCGGCGGCACTGGCATATGTGTCCGACGACAGGTTCCGGCCGGTGGTGGCTTGCGGGCTGACAGCGGAACAGGTGCCGGGAGAGCATCCCGATCTGCGGAGGCTGGAGAACGTGGCGGGTGCAGACGACTCGGACGAGGCCGGGCTGGCCGAGATCACCTCACCCGCCTTCGTGATCCGTGAGGGAGGCGAAGTCGTCGCTGCTGCCGGATATCGGTCCTGGCCGAGCCGGACCGCCCACGTCAGTGTGCTGACCGCCCCTGAACGGCGGGGGCGGGGCCTTGCCCAGGCGACGGGATCCGGGGCGGTGGCGCACGCGTTGGCGGGCGGCTTGCTCCCGCAGTGGCGGGCCCGGGTGCCCGCTTCGCGGCGGGTCGCGCTCGCGCTGGGTTTCCGCGAGCTGGGCGCCCAGCTCAGCGTGGAGCTCGCATAGGAGGTGGGTCGGAGCCCGGCCGGATGGCCCCCTTGGCAAGACGCGCCTGGGCGGGTGTCGGAACCAACGGGGTTCTGGTCCAACTTCTTGGACCAGAACCGGAACTCGTGAACAGAACCACCGTGGGGTAGTGCTTCGCAGAGCGCTGCTTCGTGACCAACAGGTCACTTCTCCAGCAGGTGCTGGGTGGCTCGGGCGTCCGTGGCCCGCGTGCATTGCTACGCCCAGTCCACGCCGTGTTCGGCGAGCTGCGTGAGCTGACCCACCGTCAGTTTCGCCCTTCTGCTCTTCTGGTTGTTGAGCCAGGTGCCCAGAGCGAAGTGCGACACGGAAGCGACGTCCTCACCTCCAGGCCCGACCTCCACGGTCTCCAGCGGCTGCTTGTGCGGGCGCGGGACCCTCGGGTGGCCATGCTGCTCGACGAACGCCGCCAGAGCGGCCAGGCCCTGGGCGAACCGGTTCACACGGGAGACCGCTGGCTCCGCCTCGGCGGCCTGCTTCGCGGCCACCAGCTCCTGGTCCTCCTCGGTGCCGATCGCCGACAGCAGGTCCCGCTGGTCCTCGTCCAGACCGGGCCAGCCAGCCTGCTGCCTTCTTTGCAGATAGCAGATGGGCCGTCACCGGTGCTGCGGTGACGGCCCATTGCGGGTGATGCTCATACGGTCGGGCCCACCAGACCTGTCAGGGCCCGGTGTGCGCGTCGGGCGGTGCGCTCGGCGCGGCTCTGGAGCCGGAGCGCGCGCACGAGGCGCTGCTTCTCGGCCTCCCGCAGACGCTCGTCGTTCGTTGCCCGCGCTACCTCGATGTAGTAGGTCATGGTGCTCCCCCTGTCACAGGTGATCCGGCGGCATCACCGCGATGCCGATCCTTCGGACCACTATCTGCGCTTCAGAGCCTACACCCAAACGCGGGGCCGGGCCTTGCATTTAACGTTCCGTTCAAGAAATTGCCTGCTGATCGAAGGCTTTGATGTCGGATGGCTCTCAGATTCCGCGCGGCGGCGATTCGGCGCCCGGATCCTGCCCAGGCCGTCGCCGCAGTCCTCGTGCCGCACTCTTCGCCCGGTCGCCGGGCCGGGCGAAGAGTGCCCGGCCAGCCACCCCGGGTTCACCAGCAGCCGGATCCTGCCCAGGTCAGAGGCGCACTCGTCGTCGCGGTGACCCCGTCTCGGCGCCGGCGCTGGCCACGCGGAACCGGCCCCGGCTGACCGGCCCGGCCGCGTTTCCCGCTGGCGCCCGGCCGCCCGGATCCCCGTCAGGCCGTCCCCGCCGCCCCGCGGGGTGGCGGCCTTCCGTGCTGTTCAGCACCGGGAGTCGCGGGGGCCCGTCCGGGGCGATGAACCGGGCGGCCCATGCCGGACCGCGGGCCGCAGCCACCGTCTACAGCGCCCCGCCTTCAAGCGCGGCAGCCGCCGCAGCCACCAGATCGAGACTCCCGTTCGATTAATGGCCCCCAAGATCGGAACGACAACAGCCACTCATACCCACAGGTGAGCGGAGTCCGCCTGCGGATTGATGCGGAGGGGGTGCGGGCGCTGGAGGATGGCAATCTCCAGCGGAGGGGGAGACATGGTGGAGCGTTGGGACCGGATCGGGCGTGCGGCGGCGTACGGGGCTGCGGCGGCCCTCGTGCCGTATCTGGTGATCAAGGTGTCGTGGGTGGTCGGTTCATTACTGGGGCTGCTACCGGTCGGGCGGGGGTTCAGCCTGGGCGGGTGGCTGGTGCTCAACACCGTCACGATCGGGATGGCTGCGGCCGGGATCACGCTGGGGCTGGCGCTGGTGCGGCCGTGGGGGATGCGGATCCCCGGCTGGCTGGTGGGCCTCTTCGCCTGGGTCGGGTCGGGGTTCCTGGTGTCGATCCTGCCGTTCGTGGTCGTCAGCACGCTTGTGAGCTCCGGGACGGGCGGTTCGGGAGGCTCAGGGAGCTCGGGGGGTGACGCGGCGATGCCGGGCTGGGAAGCGGCGCTGCTCCAGTGCAGTTTCGTGGGAACCGGGATCGCGCTGGCCATCGCGCTTCCCGCCTATCTGTGGCGGCGTTGGCCCCACGCGCTGCGCCGCCCGGAGCGACCCCGCACCCGCACCTCCCGAGGACCGGTGTGGCCCGTCGTGACCGGCGCTGTGGCTGGCCTGGCCTGGCTCTACTGGGCGGCCGGTGGCACCCTGGGCATCGCGCACCCCGACGAGCGACCGGCCAGTTGGCATGTCCTGGTCGGGGTCAGCGCGGGCTGGGCTCTCGTCGCGTCCGCCACCGTACAGCCTCTCGTCCGTCGCCGGTCGACTCGGCTGCCGTATCCGCTCCTCCTTGCCCTGGCGTGGCTGGGATCGGGCTCGATGTTCGCGTGGAGCGGCTGGAGGCTGCCCGCCACGGTGTACGTGGCGCTGGCGCACCCGAGCGACGTCAGCTACCCGGAGAACGTCGCGGCCGCCATGGCACTGCACGTCACGGCCGTGCTGACGGGGGCAGGGATCATGTGGACGCTGGTACGCGGCGACCGTAGGCGGTGAGCGTGCCCGACAGCGCCCGGCGGTCCGCCGTGCGGGTGAGCCGTCGCCCGTGAACCCGCCTGTTCGGGAAGGCCAGTCACCAGAAGCACCTCGATGCTCCCTTGGCAAGGCCCGCAGCGGCTTCAACACTCGCGAACATGCCTGGTGGTGCTGGGTGCTCTTCACCGCTTCGCTGGTCTGCGGGTGCTGCTCCTGGGCGTCGGCGAGGGCGCGCTCCAGGACGGCCATCAGATCGGTGACGGTGCCGCCGGGCGGCAGGACCCGGGACTCGGGCGCGTGCGGGGGTTCGATGCCGGCGAGGCGGGCTTCGACGACCTGCTCCAGGGCGTGGGTGTACTCGTCGTGTTCGGCCTCGATGTGGAAGTCCTCGGTGACGGCGTCCATCAGCGTCCGGGCGAGCTGGACCTCCTTGGCGCGCAGCTCGATGCCCTCGGGAGCGATGCCGGTGGGGTCGCGGATCTCGTCGGGCCACAGCAGGGTCTGGAGCACGATGACGTCTTCGCGCACCCGGCAGGACGGCCAGCGATTCGCGGGTCCTGATCGCGACGCGGGCGACGGCAACCTGCCCGGCCTCGATCATCGACTCGCGCAGCAGTGCGTACGAGCGAGCAGCCGACGGTGCCGGTGGAGTCGCCGATCGAGTGGCTGAAGATCAACGCCCGGCACCACGCAGCGCAGATTCTGCAGACCGTGAAGCTGCGGGCGTTCAATCCGCGCGCGGTCGAGTGGCAGCGGATGCACGGCCTGGCGACCAGGTTCCACATCGAGCACGGCCATCTCGACCCGACCGACAGGGCGAAGCAGGCGGAGCTGATCTCCTGGCTCGCCCGCCAGCGCCACCTGAACGGTCAGGGCCTTCTCGATGCCGCCCGCGTCTCGGAGCTGGATGCGCTCGGCATGATCTGGTCGAAGAACGCCAACGCCTGGGAGCGCGGCTACGCCTACGCCTCCGCGTTCCACCACCAGCACGGCCACCTGGCGATCCCCGCGACCGCGAAGCTCGACGACTACGCGGTCGGCGCGTGGATGCGCCGCCAGCGCAAGGCCGACAACCTCACCAAGGACCAGGCCGCCAAGCTCGACGCGTTGGACGAGCTGTGGCGCCTGGAGCCGGACTGGAACCGCTCCTACCGCCGGCTGCTCGTCTACCTCGCCGTTGGCGGCACCCTCACCGGCCCCGCCAACCGCACCGGCGGCGAAGCAGACCCGGCGTTCGGCCCGGTACGTGGCTGCGCAAGCAGACGGTGGCTCGTGATGAGGGGAAGCTGACCCAGCAGCAGACCGCGCTCCTGGACGCGCTCCACCGGCACGCCGAGACCGTCACCGGCTGACCCGCCCCCGCGCCGCCGGAGGTCCCCGAGATCCACCCGCTCGCCCAGGACCGCGGCCCTGGGGAGGAGCTGGTGACGGAGGCGTGGGACTGGTTCCGCGAGCTCACCGACGACGAGAAGAGGAGGGCGCTTTACGCGGTCGGTCTCGATGTGAACATGGCGTTCCTTGCGGCCGCGGGCAGGTTGACGCTGCCGCTGTCCGGACCGGTCCACGAGCTGAACCCGGTCTTCGACAAGCGGATCCCGGGCTCCTGGCTGGTCGACCTCTCCCACGTGGAGACCGACCCGCTGCTCCCGTCGCCGTTCACCGCCGACGGCTCCCGCCCCACGGGGCCGGCCTGGTACTCCACGGTGAAGGTCGCCTACGCCCTGGAACTCGGCGCCCGGGTCCAGCCCACCGAGGGCTGGCTGCGCCACGAGCACGGCCCCTACCTGGACCCGTGGTACAAGCGCCTGCGCCAGGCGTACGTCGACACGATGGCGGCCCTCGGCGTCCCGCTCACCCTCGCCGACCGCGACCCGGTGGCGTTCCTGGACGCCATGGCCGCCGTCAAGCAGGGCGACCCGGCCGAGTTGGCGGTGCTCACCGCGATCAAGCAGACCGCGAAGGGCACCATCGGCAAGATGCGCGAGCGCCCCCACGGCCACGGCTACAAGCCGGGCGAGCGCTGGGCCGCGCTGGACCGGCCGACCTGGGACCCGCTGATGCGCGCCCTGGTCATCGACACCGCCACCGTCAACTTCCACCGCAAACTGCTCCGCATGGCCGACGACACCGGCCTGCACTGCTTCGCCGTCCTCTCCGACTGCGCCGTCTTCGCCGCCCCCGGCCCCGGCGTACTCGACGTTCTCACCAAGCCCGAGGGCACCCTCACCACCTCGCTGCGCCTGGGCATCAGCCCCGGGATGGTGAAGCACGAGGGCTCCCGGCCGATGGCCGAAATCACCGAGCTGATCGCCGGCGACGCCAACCCGGCCCGGCACATGAAGGCCGGCGGAGTCGTGTCCGCCGACGAGTAGCCGCCGTCCCGTGCGGCCCGCCGACACCCAGTCGGTGGGCCGCCCCCCATTACTCGAGTTCGCCCCGACGGGGCGAGGAAGGACCTGATCCCCATGAGCCGGGAGATCGACGAGGGCCTGGAGCGGGCCGAGCGCACCCGCCCCATCCCGGTGCACCTGGACACCCGGGTCAAGTTCCTGTGGGAGAAGGTCGCCAAGAACGACACCAAGCGGCTCGCCCAGGCCGCCGGCGTCTCGGTGCGCACCGCCCAGCGCTGGGCCCACGCCCTGACCGCGCTCGCCGAGGGCGAGCTGACCGGCGACATCCCCATGACGAAGGCCAACGCGGCGAAGGTCGAACGAGCGGTCCGCTCGGCCTGGCAGCCGCGGGTGAAGAAGCGGGTGCGCCGCGACGCCGAGAAGAACGGCTTCATGCTCCACATCCAGGCGACCTTCGGATACAGCGCGGCCGGCGGCACCACCGACGACCCCCGCCCCCGGATGATCACCCACAAGATGCCCGGCTCGGTCGCCCAGCGGCTCTACGAGGCCCGCGACGCCGGAGCCACCCAGACCCAGCAGGAAGCGATCCTCGCCGAGGCCCTGCGCGACGAGTACTTCAAGGACGGCGGACGCCGCGTCCGCAGCCTCGACGTCGAGCTGAACGACGTCGCCTGGATGGACGTCGAGCTGTAGAGCCACCTTCCAGCGGCTCCGTGTCGCCGAAATTGTGGTCGGGTAGCCGGGTCACGGCAACGTGACCCGGCTACCCGACCACAAAAAGGCCAGTCCAGGCCGCCGCCCGAGCGGTCGCCCGCTCCTGGTCCTCCTCGATGCCGAGCGTCTCCAGGACGGCGGTCGGGTCGGTGACGGTGCGGGCGTGCGGCAGGACGCGGGGGCGTGCGGTGGCGCGATGCCGGCGAGACGGCGAACGGCGCGGCCGAGGCCTGGGTGTGCGCCTGCCCCGGCTGCTCCAACCCGGTGCCGACGGCCCGCACCGGCCGCAACGCCTCCCAGGTGCTCGGCCCCGGCTGGGACCTGGCCGTGTCAGGCCGCGTCCCGATTGTCCGTCAGATCGATTCGGGTGTGCGCAGTGGAGGGGATTGCCAGCCGGGTGTTGCTTCGAACCAGCGTGCCTTGTAGGCGGTCCGGCGTGGCCGTTTGACGCCTCTGCCGCCCTGGGTCGCCTCGTAGAAGCCGATCAGGTCCGGATAGTCCGCGTCTTCGCCCCAGCTTGTGGGCTGGGTGTAGATGATCTCTTTGGACCCGGCTCGCATGCCGATCGACTTGATGCGGGAGCGGGGGTAGCCGTGTTCGTGGCGGTCTCCGCTGAAGGTTGTGAACCTGGTCATCTGCGGGGCCCATACGGGCCCGGCCGCCAGGTCGTCGACGTTCCAGGTGTAGACGTCCTGTTCCGTGGTGATGAGGATTTCCCTGGTGTCGGGGATGCCGGTGATGTCGTGTGGGCCGTCCCACTCGTCCGGGGCCTCCACGGTCCTCCAGCCGGTGCCGACCTCCTTCTGGACGGCGTGCTTCTGGTTGAGCCGTTTCGTGGCCGGGTCGTACGCGTAGGCCCGTACCAGGCCCTGGGCGCCTTCACTGGTCGGCCATTTGCTGTCGCCGACCACCCACAGGTATCCGGTCTTCTGGTCCCAGAGCAGTCCGTGCGTGGAGGGGAAGCCGGTCACCTGCTGTTCGTATCTCCCCGTGCCCATCCGGTGGTCGCCGATAGCGTAGAGCTGTACCCCGGAGCCCGCGGGGTGGTGCCCGTTGTCCGCGACGGCGATCATGTTGCCCGGCAGGACCTCGACCGAGTGCGCGTTCTGCGCGTTCTGCAGTGCGGTCGCGAATTCCAGTCGCGGCTGCCGCCCGCCGTTCGGTGTGGACAGCAGCACGATGTAGCCGCCCACGAGGGCGACCGCCTTGTTCCCGCCGTCGGCCCACTTCACCTCCGTCACCGAGGTGCTGGCCTTGAGGTCGTCCCATTCGCGACCCGAGAGGGTCTCGTCCGTGACCGGACTCCATGTCCACACCGGAAGCGGGGAACCGGCGAGATCCCTGGAGTAGACGCAGATCTGGGCATGCGTGCTTCCGTTGGCATACAGGCCGGTGATGAAGAACGGGCCCGGGGTCTTGGTCGCGCCCGGGTTCGGGGCTGCCATCTGCATGTCCTCCTCCTTCGTGACACGTCACGGCGCCGGGGTCTCATGACTGCGGTCAGGCCACGAGAGCCCCGGCACCACGCGCCGCCCGATTCGGGCGGTGGCGCGCTACCTGTCGAGCGCCGGCCAGTTGCCTTCCGCGACGATGGCGCTGGCCGGGACCAGGACGTGGTTGCCGTCAGGCGTGGTCTTGGTGCACTGGTTGCCTTTGAAGAACCAGAACCCGGTTCCCGAGAACACCGCGGCGTCGATGTCTCGCCCGAAGGGCGCGAGCGCCGGCCATGCCTCCGGCGCCGTGATGTCCGCGGGCCCGTACTCGACCTTGTTCCCGTCGGGGTCCGTCTTCAGCGCCTGGTTCCCCTTGAAGAACCAGAAACCGGACTTGCCGCCGTCGCCCGACTCGACAGCCGCGTCGACGCCGTTCTCGAACTCCGTGCCGGCGAGAGCGGGCCAGTTTCCCTCCGCCGTGATGGGGCTGTCGGGAACCTCGGCGCGGCGCCCGTCGGGCGACGTCTTGGTGCACTGGTTGCCTTTGAAGAACCAGAACCCGGTTCCCGAGAACACCGCGGCGTCGATGTCTCGCCCGAAGGGCGCGAGCGCCGGCCATGCCTCCGATGCCGTGATGTCCGCGGGCCCGTACTCGACCTTGTTCCCGTCGGGGTCCGTCTTCAGCGCCTGGTTCCCCTTGAAGAACCAGAAACCGGACTCACCGTGAGATCCCGACGCGACGGCGGCACTGACGCCGTCCCTGAACCCGTTGCTCATACCGTTCCCACTCTCTCAGTTGCCCTCTGGGTACACACGTCGCGCACAACGCGCACGCGCGGCGCGACGCCCGTGAAGGTGCTCGCGCGACTGTGTCGAGCAGCACGGCACCGGACGACGACCGTGCCTCCGGTCCCGGTCCCGGTCCCGGTGCGCGGATGGCGCCGCAGGGCCGGCCTCGCTCAACCAACAACCGAGAAGACCATATGTGAACGAACCATCAATTGGCGCTTCACCACACGCGACACCACCCAACTCGCCCGCCGTCCCGGACTCCACAGCCCGCTCGGCGACGACCGCCGCCGGTCCGGACTCGTGGCGGCGGGAGCGTGCGGCCCGCTGCGTCTCGACCTTGGCCAGGTGCCGTCGGCTGGCGACGAGGTCCCCGCGGACCTGTTCCTCGACGGCGGTGAACACGCGGTAGTAGGCCCGGTCGTACGCCTGTCCCAGCAGCGTCCCAGCAGGACCGTTATGTTCGGTTTGCCGGG
This sequence comes from Kitasatospora sp. NBC_00039, assembly GCF_045160625.1. Classification (NCBI taxonomy): domain Bacteria; kingdom Bacillati; phylum Actinomycetota; class Actinomycetes; order Kitasatosporales; family Streptomycetaceae; genus Kitasatospora; species Kitasatospora sp. NBC_00039. The sequence goes on from NZ_CP108290.1 coordinate 837,949, forward strand.
ACGGTCCCAGGGCGTTTCCCCAGGTGGCAGCGTTTCGCGCCGGACCTGGGTGTCCCGTCTCAGATGATCTGGTCCCGGGTGATCGACCCGGCTCAACGAAGTTTGATCAGTTTGACCAGCGCCGTAGCTCTGCGGCTGGTTCAGTCGGTGTAGTGCTCAGGTGGGGGCCACGGCCCTTCGAAGGCCGGCCCGCAGTCGTGGGGCAGGTGGGCCACTACCAACGCGGCCGCCTCATGCGGTGTGAGTGACTCGCCCAGGACACGCCGCGGCGCGCCCAGCGGCGCGTACACGATGCACGATTGTGCGTCGCCCACGATGAACGGCAGGTCGTTGCTCCACGGGAACTGCGTGTTCCTGTGGAAGGTGAGCGCCCCGTGGCTCGGAAACGGGAACAGGGCCCCGCAACCGAGGTTCGGCATAGGCGGCCGCTATGACCGCAGGCTCCCCCCGCCGCGCCATGGGATGACCCTCCAGCATCCCCCGCCAGGTCTTCTGGACAACCGTCTCCTCAGCCATCCCGCGATCATGACGTCCGGACTCGGCCACGACAACCCGCTCCACCCCGATGGGCTGAGAAACCTGCCGACAGTCGACCTCGCGCCGCAGCTGGCGGGACAGGCCGGGTGACCGAGGGAACGGCCCGCAAGTACCTCTCCGCCATCAAGGCCGAGCGGGGCGGCCGGTAGTCAGCCCGTTCCGCCGGATCCGGCGACGATGGCATGACCTGTCTCAAGCGAGTGCCTGGGGCCGTGGGCGGGCATGTCGCGCCGCGAACGGGAGGGTGCTCTATCACTTGGCATGTCTTCCTCAGAAGTTCTTCAAGTTTCGTCTACAGCCGATCGTGTATCTCCTAGGGTCCTTGGTGTCCGACCCGCTGGGGGTCGGTACTGGGAGGGGAACCTGATGACGAAGAAGGCTGTGGCCGGTGTGTTCGCCGGTGCTGTTCTGGCGGGGGTTGTGGGGGCCGCTCCGGCGAGTGCTGCCGACGTGGATCCAGGCCAGAGCAGCAACTACTGCGAGCCGGTGACCAACCGCTACTACGAGCAGATCGGCTGGGACTGGAGCACCAGCGACAGCGGCACCATCTCGAACAGCTCCGGCGCCTCGATCAGCCGGGCGATCGCCCGCACCAAGAGCGTCACGCTGAGCGCGACCGCCAGCGCCGAGATCCAGGCCAGCGCCGACGTGTTCGTCGCCGAGATCCAGGCCAAGCTCGGACTGTCCGTCACCGTCTCCGCCACCGTCACGAACACGGAGACCTTCACCGTGAACGTTCCGGCGTGGACGACCGTCAACTACCGCGACGGCATCATCAACCGCCGCTTCAGCGTCCGGGTCGTCCACACCTACAGCAACTGCGGCACCAGCACGTCCTGGGCCACCGCGAGCGCGCCGGAGCGCTACTCCGAGGTCAACAACGCCTAGCAGCAACGGTGCGGGGTGCGGCCACAACCGGGCCGTGCCCCGCACCACCACCGCACCCACCCGCCACGGGGGAGACCGATGAACCACCGCACCGCACCGGCCCTGCTCGCCACGCTGGCAGCCTTGACCGTGCTGGCCGCCTGTACCAACGACAAGCCCACCCACGAAGCGCAGCCCTCCACCCAGGCCATCACGTGCACGACGGAGTACCACGCCCCGGACGGAGACCTGCTGCACCCGGACAGTGTCTGGTCCCAGGCCCCCTACACCCGCTCCGAGACCTCCCTGACCCTGTCCGCGAGCTGCCCCCAGGGGCCCGCCGCCCCCTCCACCTCGTGCGACCCGGCGGAATTCCCGTGGAGCGCCCCCGACGAGCTGCGGGCCGCCCGGCTGCGCGCGGCCGGCGTGGAGACCTGGATCAAGTCGACCATCACGGGCGGCGGCGCCGGCCAGGGCCTCACCCAGCAGGTCCTCAAGCTTCGCCCCGCCGAGGCATCCGCGGCGCTGAACCGCTTCCGCGACCACCTGCTGCAGTGCGGCGCGACCACCGTTGTGGAGGCCGACGGACACCCTCAGGTCCTCCTGATCGAAGACCAGGAGGCCAAGCCGAAGCTCCTCGTCGACCTCGCGAACGACCGGATCACCGCACTCACCCCGGCCGGCGACGGATGGACCAAGCAGCAACTGCTGCAGATCCAGCACTGACCTGACCCCGCAAGCGGCAGACCCTACATGGCATGTTCGCGCCCGCACGCCAGGCTCTATCCGGCGAGGGGCCCGCAGATGTGACCTGTTGGTGTTGTGGGGCGCGAAATGGCCCCACACGCCGTGTTGTCTGGACCTTTGGTTGGACCTGTTGGGGAGCTCGGCGGGTGGTGGGTGGCGGCTGGTTTGGTGACTGTGTGTGGTGGTGAGTGAGGTGCGGGGGTCTGGTCGGCCGCTTGGGGGCCGGTGGGGTGTTGTTGGGTGTGGATTCGGGGGTAAATTCCGCCGTGTATTCCATCGGTTGCTTTGGCGGATTGGCTGCCAGTAATGGCATGAATTCTGGTTGGAATTGCAGTGGCGGGGGTCGGTGTTCGGTTTGGTGGGCAGGGCTGGGTGCCGCGCGGTGCGGGTCGTTGGGGTGGTGGTGCGGCCGGTGTGGTCCGGGCCGGGTGCCGCCGTCCAGGGCGGCCCGCTCCGGCCTGCTGCGCCGCCGTCCCGGGCCCGCTGTGCTCGCTCCGGCCGGGCTGCGCCCCGCCTGCCTGCTTGCCGGGCCGTCGTTCGGGTCTGCGCCGCGTCCAGGGCCCCTCGTTGTCGTGCTGCGCCGCCGTCCTGGGCAGCCGGGGGCGGTGGTCGTCGTCCCGCTGTGCCTGCGGCCTCGCTGCGCCGCCGTCCCGGCCGGGTGGTGGGGGCTGGTGCTGGGTGGCCGTCAGGCCGCCCTGGAGGACGTCCGGGCGCCGTCCTGGGCGGCCGGTGATGCTGTCGCGTTGGCTGTCGCGTCCTGCTGTCGTGTCGGGTGCTGTCGTGTGCTGTGACGTGGGCGGATGCCCCTGATCCCCTGTGTGTGGTGGGGGCGCGGCAGGTGGGTGCGACAGGGTCGGGGTGGGGCCGCGGGCGAGATTCGGGTGGTGGCTGCTGCCGGTGTCGCCGACCGTCGGGTGCCGGTTGTCCTGGCCGTCGTCCGGGGCCGCCGACGCCCATCCCGGGACCGCCGTCCGGGCAGGGGCGGGACGGCGGCCGCTGTCGGGGCCGGCCTTCTCGGCGGCCTGGTCCTGGTGGTGGTGTTCGGCGGCCGGGTGGCGGGTGGCCTGGTGGCGGGTGGGGGTGCAACGCGGGGGTGCGACGCGGTGTTGCGCGGGGGTGCAACACGGGGCTGTGTTGCGGTTCTGACCAGGTGTTATGTGGCTGGGAGTGGGGGCGGGTGGGCGTGTTGCACCTCGTGTTGCACCGGGCTGCGCCGGTCCGCCGGCCTCGGTTCCTCCCCGCTGCCTCGCCCGCCGTCCGGTGCCGCGCTCTGCTGCTGGGCCCTGGCCGCCGTCCTGGTCGGCCGCCAGGCCGGTCCCGCTGCGCCCGACTCGGCCGTCCTGCCCCGCCGTGCCCGCGCCCGCCCTGGTGGTGGCTTGGCGCCCGTCCTGAGGTTTCAGGGGGGTGTAGTTGGGGTGTGGGGTGGTGGGTGGGCTGGAGTGTTGTTGGTGGAGTGAGAACGGGCGTGTGGGGGTTGGTGGGCTTAGGTGGTGGGTGTGAGCTGGGGATGTCGTGGGTTTTGTGAGTGTGGTGGCCGGTGTTGAGGGTTTCACCGTGCGCTAACCTCCGCGTTTCGGTTGGGGCTGGCTGAGCCGGGTTGATCTCCGGGGCGGTGGTGCTGGACTGCTTGGGGCTGGGTGGGCGTGCCTGGGGCCCGACGCGTGGTCGGGTGCTCCTTGGTCCTCGGGTCGTGGGCGGTCAGCGGCGGTGTCTTCGGGTCAGGTCACCGGTCGGGGTAGTGCTGCGAGGCGGGCAAAGGCGAGGGCGAGTTCGTGGCGCCAGGGCCAGGTGGAGGCGATCCGTAGGCGGATGCGGCGTGCGGCGCGGGTGATCCGGGCCGCGGTGTGCAGGATCCGGTAGCGGAGCTTCTTCGGCTCAGCGGTGGCGAGCTCGCCGTCCAGCAGCAGGGTCCGGGTCCAGACGAGCAGGTCGATGGCGGTCAGGGACAGCTCCAGCCAGGCCGCGTTGATCGCGAAGTGGCGTGAGGGGAAGCGGCCGAAGCCGGTGGTCTTGCCGCAGCGGATGTGGTCCTCGACCCTGGCGTGGGCGCGGTGGCGGACCTCCAGGTGTTGCAGGGAGCCGCCGCCGGCGACGGGCGTGTCGGTGAGGAAGACCTGGTGGCGCATCCCTTCGTCCTGGTCGAAGAGCGAGAGCTGGGCTCCGGGGTGGGGACGCTCGCGCCGCACGATGGCGCGGGTGCCGTCCGGGTGGCCGGCGAGGTCGACCAGGCCGGTCAGTTCGGCGACCTCGGCCCCGGTGCGAAGGGAGCCGTCCTGTTCCAGGGCGGGGTGCCAGACCTGCTCGGGCAGGGCGCGGATGGCCTTGCGGAACTCGGCGGTGACGGCGTGTCCGACGGAGAAGGTGGTCTGGATGCCGCGCTGTCTGAGGGCGCGCACGTGGGTCAGGAACGCCTTGGCGCCACCCGCGCTGTCGGCGCGGATGAGGATCTCGGTGCCGTGGCGCTGGGCATCGGGGATCTGTGCGAGCGCCTGGTCGATGACCGTGATGTGGTCGGCTGCGGTGTTCGCTCCGGCGTTGCCCGGTCGCAGGAGGCCGGCCAGGGCCTCGCCGGTGTTGTCCAGGAAGCAGAGCAGCGGGTGGTAGCCGAAGCCGCGTTTGTAGGTGGCGGCGGCCTGTTCCTTCTCGGAGTGGCAGGTGACCAGGGTGGCGTCGATGTCCAGGACCAGGCCCGGCAGTTGACGTCCTCCGACTCGGGCCGACGGTATCCCGTCCCTGGTCTCGGCGGCCTGCAGCCAGGCGACCTCGCGGGCAGCGGCGCGGGCGGCTCGCAGCGCCTTTAGGGCTTGGGTGTCGATGCCTGCCAGGACGCGCCAGGCGGTGGGGATGGAGGCGACGGGGCCGAACACCTGCTGCTGGTCGCGCAGAAGGGCCAGGTCCCGGATCGCCTCGCCGCCGTCGGCGAGCATCACCGCCAGGTCCACCGCGACGCGGCCGGGAGCGTGCCCGGTGCCGCGTGGCCGCAGCCGCCGCAGTGCCTCGGAGAAGGTGCTGGTCAGTGTGGTGGCATCGGCCAGATCCGCCAGCAGGCGCGATCCGGCGTGGCTGACGACCCCGTGCCCGTCGGCGCTGACGACGAGCTTGGGGCGTGACCGGGTAGTGTGCACGCAGAAAGTGCCTTCCTACTGGTACGACGGAGACCTTAGACAAGCCTCATCGTCCCAGCTCAGAAGGCACTTTCGCTTTTCTGGTCATGATCCGGACGCGCCCCGAAGTGAAACGCGCAGGCTAATGGCTGTTTTCGGGTTGTGGCTGGTCAGGACTGTTTTGCCTGGTCAGGATGGGTGTCTCGGGGGCTGTCCGGATGTTCGCCGGCGGGCCGTTCTTATTGATCTCGGGGTTTTCTTGGCTTATGTCGGGTACGAGCGGGCGGGTCTTGGCTGTCCGGGGTGGTGTTCTCACTGGTCTTGAGGGGTTCTCAGCCGGCCGGGATTGTCATCGGACCCGTCCGCGGGAGTGGGGGCGGGGGTGGGTTTCTGCTTGGTGGTCCAGGCGCACCGCGTCGAGGGTTGTTTTGGTGATGCGTTCGGTGCCGTCGAGGATCGCGGTGAGGGCGGCTTCGCGGATGAGGCGGGCGAGGCTGCCGATGCGTCCGGCGGTGCGCTGGTGGAGGTAGGGGGCGTGGCGGGGCAGGGTGCCTGCCTGGTGGCGCTGGAGGTCGAGGGCTGCTTCCAGGTCGGTGACGAGGTCGGTGAACGGGCGGCGGGCGCCGAGGCGGGCGGGCAGGGCACCGGTCTCCACAAGGGAAGCGCGGGCGGCGAGTTGAGCACCGCGAACCCCGCTGAACAACGCTGTGCCGGTGACGTCGATGCCGGCGTAGACGAAGGTCGCGCCGATGCGTTCGGTGAGGTCTTTCAACAGGTCGGCGGCTTCGGCGCCGGTGGTGGTGCGGGGGTTGAGGCGGTGGATCTCGTCGATCAGTACCAGACGCACACCGGCGGTGTTGTAGGTGTGGCAGACGGCCTGCATCAGCTGCGCCTGGGTCATGCGGGCGGTGACGGGGATGCCGAGGTAGCGGGCGAAACCCGCGGTCAGGGTCTTGGCGCTCGCCCCTGGGGGGACGAGGACGTAGGCGACGGGCACCACCGGCTGCTGTCCGGGCGTGGGTGGGTGCTGGCGCGTGTGGGCGAGGTGGCAGGTGCGGCCGACCTCGAGGAGCGCGGTGGTCTTCCCGGTGGCGGCGGGGCCGGTGAGGATCAGGCTGGGGCGGGCGGTGGTGCGCTGGTGGCGTCCGAGCAGCATCAGACGCCGCACCGTGAGCGCGAGGGTGTCGATGGCGGGGGTGCGGACGGTGACGAACGCGGAGTGGTAGGCCAGGCGCTCCTCGATACTGCGCTGCGGCTTTCCGGGCGCGGGTGGCGCGGGGGCGGGGGTGGTGGCGAAGGTCTGGAAGCCATGCCAGGTGTCCACCGCGTACGGCGTCTCCTGCGCCAGCTCCGCCGTGGTGTCGGCGGTGTTCGTGCGGGTGTTGTTCATCGCTGGTGCCCTGTTTCTCCGGTGCCCGCGGGTGCTGGAGCGTGCCGGCACTCGGTGTGGGGGCTCTGACCGGGCGCCGTGCTCCCCGCACCGGCGGCCTCGGCGGTTGCGGGGAGCGCTCGGTGGCGCGGTCGGCAGCGCTGCAAGGCCCCGGCACGGCCGCGCAACGCTCCGGCACGGCCCGGCTGCGCCCGCCTCTGGCCTGTCGAGGCCGCTGCCGGTCCGGGGCGGTAGTGGTGGTGACGTCGGCCGTTGTCGGGCCCGGGGGCGTGGTTGCGGGCGGTGTTCACCATCGTTCGGCTTCCTGGTGGGCGTTCCACAGGCCGAGGCCGGTGTAGGGCGGGGCGGGGGAGCGGCCGTCGTTCCCCTCGTCGGCCCAACCGTCGTCGTCCTCGTTGTGGTCGTCGGGCCACTCGCCGGTGTCGGGTTCGGTGTCCAGGCCGTCCAGGCTCTCGGTGTCCTCCCAGCCGCCCGTGTCACCGTCACCCGCGTCCGGGCCGGCCCCGGCGCGGGGGCGGTGCGCGGTTCGTCCGGCCGTGTCCGGCTGCCTTGGAGCGCCCGCGCGGTCCTCCCGCCCCGGCTGCACCGGCTGCGCCGTGGCCTGGCCGGTGTGGGTGGGGTGGGGGATGCGGGCGGGCATGGCGCGGGTGAGGAGGGCTTGTTCGGTGCGGGTGGCGTGGCCGGCGCTGCTGCGGCGTTGGAGGTCGTCGAGGGCCTGGGCGAGGTCGGCCTCGTGCTGGTCGTGGTTGCCGCGGCGTAGGGCGGTGGTGCGGATGTGGTCCCAGGTGCGGTCGTCGAAGGGTTGGTGGACGTGGTCGCGGTGGATCCAGGGGATCTCCACCAGGTCGTCTCGGTCGGGCAGGCGGACCCAGATCTGGCGCAGGTCGTGGGGGTTGTGGTGGATCTCCCACCGGCCGGCCCGGGCGGCGACGGGTGAGGGCTGGCCGCGGTAGGGGCCGAGGAGGTCGTGGTCGTAGGTGCGCTGGCCCAGCCCGATGCCGTGGTCGTTGATGGTGAGCCAGCGCACGGGCAGCAGCTCGAGGTAGTCCCGCCCCGATAGCGGGAGCGGGACGTGCCCGGCGACGGCGGTCAGCGCGCCCCACATCTCGTTGGGCGTCAGCTTGGCCTTGGGCAGCACGGGGTGGCGCAGCCCGTTGTGGGGGCGGTGGTGCCAGTGGACGAGCCATTCGTCGAGGAGGTCCTGCAGCTGGGTGACGCTGTAGCAGGCGTGCTGTTCGACGTCGCGGCCGCGCTCGGTGACGTTGGAGCCGGTGTAGCCGGGCAGGTACTGGCAGAACAGCGTGTTGATGGACCCGAACGTCCGCTCCACGATCCCCTTTGCTGTCGGCGCATGCGGCGGTGCGGGCTGCACGCTGACCCCGAGGCTCTGGCAGGCGGCGGTGAACGTCTCGGAGAGGTAGATCTTCCCGCGGTCGACGACGATCGTCTCCGGCACCACGACCGGCCGCGCCGCGGCGCCCTCAAGCCGGCCGTTGGTCGTCAGCAATTCCTCCCGGTGGGGGATGGAGGAGCGGGTGAAGCGCAGCACGTTGGGCCAGGTGGGCCGGGCGGGGTGGGGGACGGCCATCTCGGCGAGCAGCAGGGCGGCGTCGACGGCCTTGGTGCTGTGGGGGCGCAGGACGGCGGCCAGGATGGAGCGGGTGGCGACATCGACGGCGATCGTCAGCTCGGGCCGGCCCAGGGTCCCGTCGTCGAAGACGGCCAGCACGTCCAGGCGGGTGGTGTCGACCTGGACCTGCTCGCCCGGGCGCAGCGCAACGGTCGGGGTGAACGCCCGTCCTTCCCTGGGCCCGGGGACGCCGTCGCCGCGCCCGTGGAGGCCGTCGCGCGGGTCGGTGAGCTGGGCCACGAGCCGGTAGAAGGTGGCCTGCGAGCACATCGCCACCGCGTCGCCGTGCCGCTCCGCGAGGATCCGCGCCGCCACGGGGAGCAGCGCCTTCACCGTGCCCTTGGAGCGGCCACGCCGGCGCCGGATCGCCTCCTTCACCGCGGCCACGACCCGCTCGTCGGTGCGCCCCGCGAGGCTGGGCCCGCGGGTCGAACGGTGGTCGACCAGCCCCCACAGGCCCTGCTTGCGGTAGTCCAGCCGCATCTTCTGCACCGTGGAACGCGAGATCCGCCCGAAGCCGAGCGCGGTGAGCTCCTCGGCCTTGGCCTGCTCCCGCTGCGCCAGCGTGTACCGCTCGGGGTCGTAGCGCTCGTTGGCCACATAGCCCGCGCCCGCCCCGTCGGGGTGGCCGGTCTCCACCTCGCGGATGTGCCGCCGCCACGCCAGCGCCCGTTCCCTGGCCGCCGCCGGAGCGGTCTCGAACAGGCCCCACAGCGGCGGCGCCTGCGCCTTCCCGTCGGCCTCGGGGCCGACGAGGGCGAACGTGGGGTCGGCGAACAGGTGCCCGGCGAGCACGACTTCGTCCCGGCCCTCGGCAACCAGGTGGATCCGCTGGCCGGCCAGGCCGACGACCTGCCAGCGCAATCCCCGGAAGCAGACCTGTCCGCCGACCGACACCACCGGCCGCCCACCACGCCGCTGCGCCCCCGCGCTCACAGCCCACCTCCGCCGAAACCGCCCGCCACCCCAGTCATCCTTGTCCCGCTGCTCCCCGCCTCGGTCCGTACGCGTCCCGGGCCGACGAGGACGCCCTGGTGCAGCGGGCGTTCGAGAGAGACTGCCAACTGGCCGTGCCACAGGGCGTGGAAGACGGCGGGCAGGACCGTCATCGGGGTGCCGACCGCCTGAACGCCCTCCAGGAGCGGCCTGGGCCGCGCGAATGCCTCCAGCAGCGCGTCCGCTACCTCGGGGCGGCCCCGGAAGCGCGGGTGGCGGTAGCCGGCCAGCCACCTCAGGTTCGCCGCGAACACCGCATCCAGCGTCTCCAGGCGCCGGTAGCGCCAGCCGATCAGGTCGCACGCCGCCCGTGAGGCCTGCGCGGCGCTCAGCGCCCGCTCACCGCCCGCCTCCGGATGACCGGGGCAGTCGGCCAGCAGAGCGGTGCCGTCCGCGTACCGGGCGAACAGCTGCGGCACCCACGAGCGCACCCGGCCCCGCCCGTCGCGCCACACCAGCCGCGCCGGCCGCCCTGCCAGCCCCACCACGAACGGGTCGCGGTCCAGGACCATCAGCTGGGCGCGCATCGCGTTCGACCCGGCGACCACGTGCCGCCCGGTGGTCGCCGACCACCACAGCCCCGGCCCCCATCTGCGCCCCGGCACGACCGGGAACGCGGACACCGGCGCCAGGTCCTCGAACGCCACCGCCACACAGGCGTCCTCCCACCGCTGCCGCACCTCCCGGCCGACCGGGTCGAGGAACACCGCCTCGAACCCCGCCCGCCCATCCACATCCACCGGGCCCGCGGATCCACTCGCCCCGGCCACACCGTCCACATCGCTCACGGTTCTCAGCCAACCCACCACACACGCTCACGCGAACCGCTTTCGCCGTTCCTACCCCACCTCGTGACCTGGTGCGGTAGAGGGCTCCCGCGTTCTCACCCAGGCCCACACCCCACCGACCGAGCCCAAGCCCGGTACACCTCACACAGCACTGCCCCACGGCCCGACCTGCGCCCCGGACGCGGCGAGGCGCCCCCATCAACCTGCCGAAACCTCTACCGCCCAGCCCCTCCTCCAGTCCCGAGCACCTTGGCGAGCGCGCCCGGGGACAGCCCCGCCCACGCGGCCACGTCCCCGTGCCGCACTCCGGCCTCCACCGCCGCCTCCGCGACCTCCCGTACCGCCTCCTGCAGCCGAGTGATGCTGTAGCCCAGGCCCATCAGCAGCCGCTCGGCGGCCTCCGTACTGCTGCCCCGCTGCGCCCCGCGCAGCTGGATCAGCTGCTCCTGTGCGTCGTCCAGCAAGTTGTCGATCAGCATGCGACGCTCGGGCGCCACCGCCGAGCGCCACGCCGTCCCTGACCCCGGCAGCCTGGCTTCTTTCGTCAGCGCCCGCAGCTGCGCGGCCATGCCCGGCGGCTGGAGCTCCCGGCGCACCCACCACAGACCGTCCCGGTGACCGGGCGGCACGGCCACGCCGCGGCGTCGGCGGATCACCGCGCCCATCCAGGCGATCAGCGGCCCGCCGTAGTCGACCGCAGCCAGCGGCCCCAGCCACGGGCGTCCCACCCGCTCGCCCAGCCGCCGGCAGAACGCCCCGTCCGCCGGCAGTGCCCGAGGCCGCCCGGCCCCGCTGTCTTGCCAGATCAGATCGGCCATCACCGGATTCAGCAGCGCGGCTGCGACCTCCACCGCCTCCGGGAAGACGGCCGCGTCCCGCGCCACCGCCCGCCACCGCCAGAAGTCCCCGCCCGCCTCCCCGCCCGCCAGGGCGTGCAGCCGAGCCAGCCACACCCGCTCGTCCGGCCACTCCAACGCCAGATCCCACCACCGGCACACCACCGCCCACGCCACCGAGAACACCTCCCCAGGCTCCACCCCCGCCCGCACCGCCCGACGGACCACCCCCGCCCACCGCCGCTGCGCCTCGCAGATCTCTGGCAGGCCACGCAGGTCCAGGGACTCCAGCGCCTGGTCCGCGTCCGCGTCTAGCAGCCACCGCCAGTGCCGCGTACACACCCGCTCCCACCGCTGCGCGTACCGCACCACCCGCACCGGCTCCCCGGACCGCCGGGCCGCACACGACCGGCACCCGAACGCCACCGGCCCCACCACCGAACCGCCCACCCGCCACACCGCCCCAGGGCCGCTCCCACCCGCCCGCGAGGCCAGCTTCTCGTCGTCCAGCCCCCACGCCGGCAACGCACGCCCCAACACCTCCTCGCCGACCCCGCACAACCCGGCCAGCACCCGCCGTCCGGCCCCATCCAGCAGCACCTCGGCATCCGCCCGCAGCACACCGCCCTCGTGCCGCGGCCGGTGGCCATGCCACTGCCAGGACGTCAGAAGGGCAGCGTCGGCCAGGCCGTAGCGGGCGGCGACCCGCCCAAGGAACGAGGAGACCGTCTCGCCGGCGAAAGGAGACACACGGAAGATCCCGGGAACCATGACCCCAGCCTCGCGGAGAACCGCAGAACCCGAAGGCAGTTCTCATCTTCCCGCCCCGCCCGCCTACTCTCGGCATGTCGATCAAGAACACACCCCAGATCGCCCGCGCGGCCAACGCGCAGCTGCGTCCGTGCTGGACGTGCCGGGGCTCGATCGGGGGGAAGGAGGGTTCGAAGCTGGAGCTGCGGGAGAGGGCCCGGCCGGACCGGCTGGAGTGCCCCGAGTGCGTACAGGCTCGCGCCGCAAAGGACTTGGGCCCACTGGTGCTGCCGGTCCCGACCAGGCGCGAGCTGGTGGCCGCGCTGGTCTGCGCTCCGGATGATCCGTGGTGGGAGGACCGCGTGCTGCACGCGAAGCTCTACCCGGGGAGGAGCCGTCGGGTGTGACCTGTTGGTTGTGGTGGGCCGTGTTTTGGCCTCTTTCGCGGGGTTGTCTGGACCTTTGGTTGTGCCTGTTGGGGGTGTCGGGTAGGTGGTGTCGGGCGGCTGGTGTAGTGACTGTGTGTGGTGGCTGGCGGGGGTCGGGGGGTCGGGTCGGCCCGCTCGGGGGTGGGCCCGGTGTTGTGGGCTGTTTTCGGGGGTGAATTCCGCCGGGTATTCCGCCCGGTTGTTTTGGCAGATTGGTTGCCGGTGGTGGTTTGAATTCGGGTCGGAATTTCGGTGGCCGGGGGTGGTGGCGGGGCCGGTGTTCGGTTTTGGTGGGGTCGGGCTGGGCGCTTCTCGGTGGTCGCCGTCGGGCGGCCGCCGTCCTGGTGCTGCGCCCCGTCCTGGCCGTGTGCTGGCTGCCGTGCGGCGCTGCGCCGTTGTCCCGGGTTGCTGGGCGCCGCCGGGCGGCCGCCGTCCGGACCGGTGTTGTGCTGCTGCCCGCTGGGCTGGGGCGCCGGCCATGCCCGTCCACCGTGCCTCGCCGGGGCCTGCCCACAGGAACTCTCGTGTGGCCCCGGACGCTGGTCTGTGCGTATCCGCGCACGATGACCCGGTCTCAGCGGCCGGGAGAGAGGAGCTTCGTGGTGAGCACGCCCCCTGCCGACGGGCAGAGCGAGTTGGTCTTCTACCCGACCACGCTCAAGGGAGGCCGTGAGACGTACTCGCGGCACCCTGAGCCCGCGGTCTGGTGCTGCCACGGCCACGTGCCGGGGCTCGACCACGCGACTTACCGGAGGGCCGTCTCCGTACACGAGGCCGGCCACACGGTGGTCGCTCTTCACGTCGGGATGCACGTCCAGGGCGTCGAGATCGTCGAGCACACCCGGGACGTGGGCTGTGGGCCGCGGCTGGAGCTGGAAGGCACTATGAGCCCGGGCCCCAATGAGCTGGCGTACTCGGCGCTGGTCAAGCAGCTGGCCGCCGGGGAGCGAGCCGAGCAGCGCTGGCTCCGGGACAACGGCCTCTGGACCCAAGACCGAGGGTGGGCGGCAGAGATGGGTGCCCTGCACGACCGCGATGCGGCAGTCCCGAGTCTCCGGGCGCTAGCTGAGAGCGATGACCCGGCGAGACTGCTCTGGACGTACCTCTACTTCGGCAACCAGGTCGAGGACGTCCTCGACCTGCATTGGGCGGAGGTACTTGTTCTGGGCGAAGCACTAGATGAATGAGTCCGATGTCCTCAGTGGTCATACGCGATGAGTGATCGCTTGATCGCAGCGTTGGTGGCCCAGTTGTGCCAGATCGCGGCCGCAAGGGCGAGTAGTCGCTGACCGGTGCGGGCGAAGACCCCGGCCTCAGTGCGGGCGCCGTGCTGTTCCAGGCTGAGCTGGCCCTTGAGAGTGTCGATGACGGCCTCGATCCACTGGCGGACCCGGGCGAGCCGGCCGAAACGGGCCGGCTCGCCCTTGCGGTCCGGCCGCACGAGATACGCGCCGAGCTCGTCGGTGACGAAGGACTCGAACGCGGCTCCGGCGAAACCCTTGTCGCCGAGGATCACCTGGCCATGGCGCACGAGGTGACGGTCGCGGCCGAGCATCGCCTGCACGACCTCGCGCTCACCGAGCTTCGGGTTCGCCAGGCACCAGCTGACCGGCATGCCCTCGGCGGTGGTCAGCAAGTACAGGCGAAAGCCCCAGAAGAACCGGGAGTGGCTCGCGCAGTAGCCGTATCCCGCCGCCCCGGCCAGGGCCGAGCGCCTGACCGTCTCCCGGGAGGCGGCGCACGGCAACGGTGTGGAGTCGACCAGCCGCAGGTCGTCGTGCCAGGTCGGCACCTGCCGGGCCAACGCGGCGATGACCCGGGAGATCAGCGGGCCGGCCGCGTTCAGGCGCTTGTTGTAGCCCGACTGGCCCGGCAGGTACGGGAACAGGTGCCGCAGCCGGCTGCCCGCGAAGCGGTGCCAGTGCCTCACGGACGGGAAGCCGAGCAGGACCTGCGCCACGGCCAGGCAGAGCAGTTCCGCGTCCGACAGCCGGGGCGGTCGCCCGATCCGGTGACGCGGGGCCACATGGTCATCGATGAACACATAGAGTGCCGTCAGAAGGGTGTCCAGGTTCGTCTTCACAAACCAACCAACGGACACCCTTCGTCATGGTCGCGGCCAGCCCGAACATCGGACTCACTCATCTAGACGAAGCAGGCGAGCTGACCGGCGATCAGGCTGCCGCTCTCGCCGGCTTGCCGAACCCGGCGCCTGCCTGATCCTTTTGGCAGCCGTACTCCGCCTCCGCAGCTGGGCTTTGGCTGCCGTTCTGGTCGGCCGCCAGGCCGTCCCGCTGCGCCCGCAGCGGCCGTCCGGCCGCTGTGCCCGTGCCCGCCCTGGCCGCCCGGTGCCGCGCCCTGCTGCGCCCTCCTGGCCGCCGTCCTGGTCCGGTGTTCGGTTCGGTGTCGCCGCACCGGGAATTGCTCGGTTGACGCTGGGCGGGATTTCCTGGGCGGTCTGGAAGGGCGGTCGCCGTGTCGGCATGGAGGGCCGTAGGCCCCTTTCAGAGATACCTGAATGCGATTCCTCGCCGCTGCGCCCCGAAAGGTGTTCTGATTTCCGCTTGAAAGTGAGTGGAAGGTAATTCGCATTCCTGCCAGAAGTGCGGCCGGATAGAGCCGGAATGGACGGTTGCCGCGAGGTTGCCTGTTCGCGTCCCGCGCCAGTCCGGGAATCGGTAGGACAGGGCTGTACGGAAGTCGGGGAAACGCCGCCGGATTCGCTTCGGATTCTGGCCGGGAGTCTGCGGTTGAGGGCCCGTCAGGGGCCGCCGTCCGGGGGGCCCGTGAGGGCCCGCCACCCGGGCCGGGGAGGCCGGGCCGGAGCCGGTGCCCGGAGGTTGCCCCTGAGGGCCGCAGGCCCCGTCCCAGGGGCGCCGGATGGGCCGCCAGCCCAGCAACCAGGCGGCTGACCGGCCACCGGCCGGGACCGGGGGAGGGTCCCCGGAGGTGGGGTTGTGGCTGATACCCGAAGTCCGCGACACATCGTCAACGCAGAGGGCCGCAGGCCCCGGCCGGCACCCCGCCCGCCCGGAGGGATGGGCCTCTACCCGAATTCTGCGTCACATCGTCAACGCCCACCCCCGGGCGCAGCCCGGGAAACCCTGCCAGCCAATCGGCCCGTAGGGCCGTGAAAACACCAGCCCAACAAGGCGGGAAAGCCGAACGATTGGACGGGCCGTAGGCCCGGACAAAAAGCCACCGGAAAGGCGGAGCGCAGCGACGCCCGACGCCCACCCCAACGGCGCGTGCCGCGCCCACGAATTCGCCATCGGCGAATTCCCCCAACCACCCACCGCCCGGCGAGGCGCAGCCGAGGCCACGCCACGCACGGTGACGCCGTAGGCGGCACCCCCGCACCTGGCGGTGCGTCAGCACCGCTGCTCCCGCGCCAGCGG